>NZ_CP060714.1:0-616875 GCF_014395975.1 Diaphorobacter ruginosibacter
CGAGGAAGCCCTGGCGGTTGCGCGCCAGCAGGTGGAGAACGGCGCCCAGGTCATCGACGTGAACATGGACGAGGCCATGCTGGACAGCAAGGCCGCGATGGTGCGTTTCCTGAACCTCATCGCCTCCGAGCCCGATATCGCCAAGGTGCCGGTGATGGTCGACTCCTCCAAGTGGGAGGTCATCGAGGCGGGCCTGCGCTGCCTGCAGGGCAAGGGCATCGTCAACTCGATCTCCATGAAGGAAGGCGTCGAGCAGTTCAAGCAGCAGGCCAAGCTCATCAAGCGCTACGGCGCGGCCGCCGTGGTGATGGCCTTCGACGAGAAGGGCCAGGCCGACACCTACGAGCGCAAGACCGAGATCTGCGAGCGCGCCTACCGCGTGCTGGTCGACGAAGTGGGCTTCGCGCCCGAGGACATCATCTTCGATCCGAACATCTTCGCGGTGGCGACGGGCATCGAGGAGCACAACAACTACGGCGTCGACTTCATCGAAGCCACCCGCTGGATCAAGCAGCACCTGCCGGGCGCGAAGGTGTCCGGCGGCGTGTCCAACGTCAGCTTCTCGTTCCGCGGCAACGACCCGGTGCGCGAGGCCATCCACACCGTGTTCCTGTACCACGCGATCAAGGCGGGCATGGACATGGGCATCGTCAACGCCGGCATGGTCGGCGTGTATGACGATCTGGAGCCCACGCTGCGCGAGCGCGTGGAAGACGTGGTGCTCAACCGCCGCCCCGACGCGGCCGAGCGCCTGCTGGAGATCGCCGACCAGGCCAAGGGCGCGGCCAAGGACGACAGCAGGAAGCTCGAATGGCGCGGCACGCCGGAACATCCGAAATCGGTCGGCGAGCGTCTCTCGCACGCCCTGGTGCACGGCATTACCGACTTCATCGTCGAAGACACGGAGGAGGCCTACCAGCAGATCGTCGTCAGGAATGGCGGTCGTCCGCTGCACGTGATCGAAGGCCCGCTCATGGACGGCATGAACATCGTCGGCGACCTGTTCGGCGCGGGCAAGATGTTCCTGCCGCAGGTGGTGAAGTCCGCCCGCGTGATGAAGCAGGCGGTGGCGCACCTCGTGCCCTACATCGAGGAAGAAAAGCGCCAGCAGGAAGCCGCTGGCATGGACGTGTCCAGCAAGGGCAAGATCGTGATCGCCACCGTGAAGGGGGATGTGCACGACATCGGCAAGAACATCGTCACCGTGGTGCTCCAGTGCAATAACTTCGAGGTCATCAACATGGGCGTGATGGTGCCCTGCCATGAGATCCTCGCGCGCGCCAAGGCCGAGGGCGCGGACATCATCGGCCTCTCGGGCCTGATCACGCCAAGCCTCGAGGAGATGCAGTACGTTGCGGGCGAGATGGACAAGGACGACTACTTCCGCATCAAGAAGATTCCTCTCCTGATCGGCGGAGCGACCTGCTCGCGCGTGCACACGGCCGTGAAGATCGCGCCCAAGTACGAAGGCCCGGTGGTCTATGTGCCCGATGCATCGCGCAGCGTGAGCGTGGCGCAGAGTCTGCTGGGCGAGCAGAAGGACAACTACCTGGCCGAGGTGCAGGCCGACTACGACAAGGTGCGCACGCAGCACGCCAACCGCAAGAAGGTGCCCCTGTGGACGCTGGCGCAGGCCCGCGCGAATGCGACGGTGGTCGATTTCGCCGCGCACCCGCCCGTCACCCCGCGCGCCATGGGCCGCCGCGTGTTCAGGAACTTCGATCTCGCCGAAATCGCCGAGTACATCGACTGGGGCCCGTTCTTCCAGACCTGGGACCTGGCCGGCCCGTACCCCGCGATCCTTGACGACGAGATCGTCGGCACCGAGGCACGCAAGGTGCTCGCTGACGCGCAGGCGATGCTCAAGAAGATCATCGAGGGCCGCTGGCTGCAGGCCAACGGCGTCATGGGCCTGTTCCCGGCGAACCGCGTGGGCGACGATATCGAGTTCTACACCGACGAGTCCCGCAGCCGGGTGCTGATGACCTGGTACGGCATGCGCCAGCAGACCGAGAAGCAGGAAATCGAGGGCGTGATGCGCCCGAGCCGCTGCCTCTCGGATTTCGTGGCCACGAAGGAATCCGGCATAGGGGACTACGCGGGCCTGTTCGCCGTGACGGCGGGCATCGGCGCGGAGAAGAAGGACAAGGAGTTCCAGGACGCGCTCGACGACTACTCGGGCATCATGTTCAAGGCCCTGGCCGACCGCCTGGCCGAGGCCTTCGCCGAATGCCTGCACGAGCGCGTGCGCAAGGACCTCTGGGGCTATGCACCCGATGAGCGCCTGAGCAACGCCGAGCTCATCAAGGAGCAATACAAGGGCATCCGCCCCGCTCCCGGCTACCCCGCCTGCCCGGACCACACGGCCAAGATCGACCTGTTCAAGGTGCTCGACGCCAACGAGATCGGCATGCAGCTCACCGACAGCCTGGCCATGTTCCCGGCTTCGAGCGTGAGCGGCTTCTACATCGGCCACCCCGATTCCACCTACTTCAACGTGGGCCAGATCGGGGAAGACCAGGTGGAGGACATGGCCGAGAGGCGCGGGATGGATGTCGAGGAACTGCGGCGCAGGCTGGCGCCGAATCTGGGGTAAATACAACTTAAATGCTGTAAATTCTTAATACAAATCAAAAGGTGTATTTTTAAAATACATAAGTTGGTTTGTAATTCGTGTTTACAGCATATAGTGTGTATTCCGAATTCCCTGGATCCCCCAAGGAGTGAGCATGGACGAGTTCACTGTACGCACCACGGAGCAACTGCCGCAGTTGCTCAAGGCCTTCCGCAAGAACGCCAAGCTGACGCAGGCGGATGTGGCGCTGCGC
Organism: Diaphorobacter ruginosibacter; assembly: GCF_014395975.1. Lineage (NCBI taxonomy): Bacteria > Pseudomonadati > Pseudomonadota > Betaproteobacteria > Burkholderiales > Comamonadaceae > Diaphorobacter > Diaphorobacter ruginosibacter. The sequence continues at coordinate 2,829 of NZ_CP060714.1, forward strand.
CTTGGCGTGACGCAGCAGACGGTCTCCGCAATGGAGCGCAATGCCGAAACCGTGAGCGCGGAGCGCCTCATGAAGCTGATGGGTATTCTGGGCGTGGACTTGGTGTTGCGCGCCCGAACAAGCCAAGCGGCCCCACTCGCGCAACCGGGCCACATGGTCAATGAGTCGCGTCCCCGCTGGTAGAGGGGAGAACTGCACCATGGCCAACACACGCATGCATGGCCGGGGCAAAAAGGCGCTCGGCCTGTGGATGAACGGTCGGTTTGTCGGCACCTGGAGCATAGAGGCCGGCGGCGACGTGTTGCAGTACGACGCCGAATGGGTGAATGACCCGGTCTTGCGCAGACCGTTGTCACTTTCGCTGCCCTTCACGCCTGGCAACCGTCCACACAAGGGCGACGCGGTACGGTTCTATTTTCAGAATCTGCTGCCGGACAACGAGTACATCCTGGAACGTATCGCTCGCCGCTACAGGGTGCGTTCCATCGACGCCTATTCGCTGCTGAGCGAGATTGGGCGCGACTGCGTGGGTGCCCTGCAGATCTTGCCAGCAGGCGACATGCCGCCCGAGGAACAGGGCGTGCACCGCGAGGCCCTGGACGAAGCCGAAATGGCCCGCCTCATCCGCGCGACGATCGACCCCGGGTTGTTTGGAGACAGCGCCCGCGACGATGAAAAGTTTCGGATCTCGATTGCCGGCGCGCAGGAGAAAACCGCGTTCCTGCGCTGGCAGGGTCAATGGTGCAGGCCGCTTGGAGCCACGCCGACGACGCATATCTTCAAGCTGCCGCTGGGCCTGATCGGCAACATGCAATTCGACATGCGGCATTCGGTGGAAAACGAATGGCTGTGTTCCGAACTGCTGGCCGCGTATGGACTGCCGGTGGCGCGCTGCGAAGTGCTGCAATTCGAAGACCAGAAGGTCCTATCTGTGGAGCGCTTTGACAGGCGCGTGTGGAACGACAGCGAACTGCTCAGACTGCCGCAGGAGGACATGTGCCAAGCCATGGGCATGCCACCCATCCTCAAATACGAAAGCGACGGCGGTCCCGGCGTGGATCGCATCATGGCGCTGCTGGACGGCTCCATGAATCGGGACCAGGACCGTCTCCAGTTCTTCACGGCCCAACTGCTGTTCTGGATGCTCTGTGCAACGGATGGCCACGCCAAGAATTTCAGCATCTTCCTGAGACCCGAGGGCCGGTTTGAGCTCACGCCACTCTATGACGTGCTCTCGGCCTACCCGATTCTTGGGGCAGGTCCGGGAAAGCTCTCTCCACACAAGGCCCGAATGGCCATGGCCGCGCGCTCCAAGAATGCCCACTGGCACATGAACAAGATCGTGCGTCGGCATTGGGTGGCGGTGGGGGAGCGATATGGCATCGTTTCCCGGCAGGGCATGCCGGTGGATGCAGTGATCGATGAGATCGTGGAAATGACGCCCACCGTCGTGCAACGGGTGCGTGGCAAGCTGCCGGAGGGGTTTCCTCAGGAGGTCGCGGAGGCAATATTCAACGGGTTGTTGGAGGCGGCAAGGCGCCTGGGACGAAGCCGCGACTGAAGATCGACGAAAACCAAAAGTTGCAGCCGTGGATAACCGCCAAACATCATCCCAAAGCCGCAGCCCATCAGGTCACTCGAAGAAAAAAGAAAAGGGAGCCGAGTCCCGGACTCCAGCTCCCTTGCAGGAATGAATGAGGACGGATGCTGAATCAGCAAGCTGACGGCTGACTGATTCTCCGCCCGCAGAAACGCTTACTTCACCCCGATTTCCTTGTCATACGCTGCGCGCGCCTGCACGCCCGTGTTGGCGAAGTCGGTGAACACGCCGTCGATGCCCAGGCGGAAGTAGGCCAGGAACTCGGCGACGGGGTCGCCCTTGTAGATGCCTGCGAGGCGGCCGGGTTCGTTGCGGAAGGTGAAGCTGTGTACCACCAGGCCGGCCTTGTGGGCGTTGGCGATGACGCCGGTGTCCTTGAGGGTGTTCACGTCCTTCAGGCCCGCGCCCTCCTTGTAGGGCACGACGGAGTGGGCGAGCAGTTCCGGCTTCCAGGGGCCGATGCCGTCGGCGTAGGTCTTGATTTCCGCGAGGCCTGCAGGCTTCAGCATTTCCGCGAAGGTGCGCGCGTCGCCGGCCAGGGTCCAGCTGTAGGGACGGCCGCTGATGAAGGTCCATTCATCGTTCGTGATGAAGACCATCGAGCCGTCCTTGTAGTTGATGTCGTTGCCGTCGATCAACTGGACGCCCTTGGCCTTCATGCCGGCCTTGCGCAGGTACTTGAGGCTGGCGGGGTCGAAGCTCTGGATGTAGATGGGCGCATCCTTGCTGTTGAGCTTGTTCTTCTCGAGCAGCGCGATCACCGCGTCTTCCAGGGGCGAGCTGCCGGGCTTGCCGCAGCCGTTGGCGATGGCCTGCTGGTTGTTCCAGTAGGGGTTCTTGGTTTCGGCATAGACCGGGATGGTGCGCTTTTGCTCCTTGCCCTTGGCGACCGCGATGTCGATCACGTCCTGCGCGCTGATGATGGGCAGCTTGCCGTTCCATTCGGTGGGGCGCTCGCTGGCGTTGTCGAGAACCTTGCCGGCAATCCAGTCGCGCAGCTCCTGCATGGTGAAGTCGCTGATCGACCAGTCGTTGATGTGGTTCTCGCCATCGACGACGAGCGGCTTGAGCACGGCCTTGGGGTCGTTCGGGTCGATCTGGTCGGACAGGTACTGTGCCGGGCCGTTGGCGGCGATGGCGGGGTACTTCACGTCCACCAGAACGCCGGGTGTCGTGCGCTTACGGCCGGCCACGACGGCATTGGTCTTGGCAACTTCCTCGACGTTGGTGTTGTCGCCCAGCCATGCGTTGTGGCGTGCAACGAGCTGGCAGTCGCGCGTGAGGTGCATGTCGAGCTCGAGCATGTCGGCTCCCGCATCGGCGGCCTTTTCGTAGGCCATGCGGGTCTGCTCGGGGTAGTAGCCCGAGAGGCCGCGGTGCGCAATGATCTGGGGCGGCGTGCCATCCAGCGTGAGGTACTTGGAGGAGTCGTCATCATCCCCGCCACCGCATGCGCTCAGCGCGGCGGCTGCCAGGATGGAGACCGCGATCAGGGCCGGTGCGGGCAGGCGACGGGCAAGGCGGCGCGAGGAGAGGCGAAGGGAAGAGGACATGGATGGTTCGGCTGAGTGGTGGTTGATTTTGTGAAGGCCGACCGTTTCATGGAAAAACAGGCGGCATCGGCCGGCTGCCCGCAATGCTCTTTCGCGCATGTGACGGCTGTGTGACTGTTGCGTGATGGCCGTGCGACGGTTGCGTGTCGATCACCGCGAGCGCTGTGCAGTGTTGCACAGTGCGGAGCCGGATGGGATGTGGAATGCACCGGGCGTCGGCGCGCAGCAACACCGGGGCTGGATGGAACCACCCAGCCGCCCGGTCCGGGTGTGGTTCTGCCGCCGGGTCTCAGCGCAGCAGGGGCTGGACGGCGCCGTCCAGTTCCGCACGCAGCCGGGTTCCCTGCTCGATCTTGCCGACCACCTTGCCGCTGTCGTCCAGGATGATGGCCGTGGGAACGACCTGGATCTTCCCGAAGCTGCCGAAATCGAAATTGCGCATCTTTTCCTGGCCTGGCGCGGGCAGGGAACGCATGGCGATCGGCAGTCCCAGCTGTTGCGATTCCACGAGCTTCTTGCCGCGGAACTTGAACGGATCGTCCAGGTCGACGAACAGGACCTGCAGGCCCCGGCCCTTGTACCTGGAGAACGCATCGAGCACGGCGGGACGGCCGTTGGCGACGCACGGTGCGCACCAGTCGGCGCCGAAGTAGATCACCAGCGGCTTGCCCGCGTAGTCCGAGAGCCGGACGGGCTGGCCCGTCACCAGTTCCAGCTGCTCCATGGTGTTGGGCTTCTCGCCGATTTCCGGCTGCCAGGCGTGGGCCGTGCCGGAGGCGATCCAGCAGACGACGAACACCAGCAGTCCCAGGTAGACATGCACCGGCTGCGGCTTGCGTTTCCTTCGCATGATGGCCTCCTCTCGCGTCGGGGAGAAACGAGTGTAGGCATGCCACCGGGGGCGCGGCAACGACTGGATCGAAGCATTGCCGCGGTAACAAAAAGTGCTACCGTGTTCTGGGGATGTGCGGATATACAGCAGGAGCCGGCGGGCAGGAAAGGAAAAGGAGCACGAGGCTCCTTGTTCAGCGCGTGTCCGGGCTCAGATTCGGGCCCAGATGCCGACGCCTATGCCGACTCAGATGCCGAGCCTCTTCGCCACGTAGTCCGCGTCCTTGTCGCCGCGTCCCGAGAGATTGACCAGGATGTTCGTGTCCTTGCCGAGCGTGGGCGCCATGCGCATGGCCCAGGCCACGGCGTGGGAGCTTTCCAGGGCGGGGATGATGCCCTCCACGCGCGAGAGGGTCATGAAGGCATTCAGGCATTCGGCGTCGTCCACCGCCTCGTACTGCACGCGGCCGATGTCCTTCAGGTAGCTGTGCTGCGGGCCCACGCCAGGATAGTCCAGGCCCGAGGCGATCGAGTGCACGGCCGCGGGCGTGCCGTCGGCGTTCTCGAGCACGTAGCACTTCATGCCGTGGATCTCGCCGGGCTTGCCGACCGACAGTGTCGCCGCATGCTTGCCCGGCTTGTCGATGCCCTCGCCAGCGGGCTCCACGCCCACGAGCTTCACGCCTTCATCGTCCAGGAAGGCGGTGAAGATGCCCATGGCATTGGATCCGCCGCCCACGCAGGCGCTCACATAGTCCGGCAGCTTGCCGTGCTTCTTCTGGAACTGCTCACGTGCTTCGCGGCCGACGATGGACTGGAAGTCGCGCACCATCTTCGGGAAGGGATGCGGGCCGACCACGGAACCGATGGCGTAGATGGTGTTGACGGGGTCCTTCAGATATTCCTCGAACGCGCTGTCCACGGCATCCTTCAGGGTGGCCTGGCCGCGCGTGACCGCCACCAGGTTGCAGCCGAGGATGCGCATCTTGGTGACGTTGGGATGTTCCTTCTCGATGTCGACCTGGCCCATGTGGATCTCGCACGGAATGCCCACCAGCGCGCAGGCCGTCGCGAGCGCCACGCCATGCTGGCCCGCACCGGTTTCGGCGATCACCTTGGTCTTGCCCATGAACTTGGCGAGCAGCGCCTCGCCCAGGCAGTGGTTGATCTTGTGCGCGCCGGTGTGGTTCAGGTCCTCGCGCTTCAGGTGGATCTGCGCCCCGCCGAGCTGCTGCGACAGCCGCCTGGCGTGGAAGATGGGGCTGGGACGGCCCACATAGTCGGCGAACAGCTGTGCGAGCTCGTCCTGGAAATCCTGGCGCTGCACGATCTTGTCGTAGGCCGCTGCAATGTCATCCATCGCCTGCTTGAGGTGCGGCGGAACGAGCTGGCCGCCGTAGGGGCCGAAAAAGCCGTTGGCGTCGGGCATCAGGGAAGCGTCGAGCTGACGTGTCATTGCGTTTGTCTCCGGAAACAGGAATGGAATGAAAAAGGGTTCAGATGGCATGCACCCCCCGTTCATACCATAGCGCCGGGCCGTCAACTGCGGGCGCGGCCCCGTTGCGGGTGGCGGCCGTACCGCGCTCAGCCGCCCATGCGGCCGACCGGTGCGAGCGCGGCCCGCAGCCGGTCCGCTGCCTGCGCCTCTCCGGGGGCCTCGGGCTCGAATTCCAGCGAGCGCTCCACCGTGCCGATGTGCTCGATCAGCAGCTGCTTGGCGGTTTCGGTGTCCCCGTCCTCCAGGGCCTGCACGATGCCCTCGTGCTCGGCGCACGACTGGCTTGCGCTGTGCGTGGATTGGTACAGCGTCGCGGCCAGCGTGGTGCGCGCCGTCAGGTCGCGCAGCGTGTCGGCCAGCAGCTTGTGGCCCATCTGCTCGGCCAGGCAGACGTGGAAATCCGCCAGCAGGAAGGCGCGCGTGGCGGCGTCGGCCTCCTCGATGGCGTCCTTCTCGTGGGCGATGTGCTTTCGCAGGTTGCCGATCACCTTCTGCAGCGGCTTGCCCGCCTCCTGCAGGATGCCGGCCTCGATGATGCGGCGCGCCGAGAACGCATCGCGTGCCTCATCGGCGGAAGGCTGCACGATGAACCAGCCCTTGCGGGGCTGGACCTGCACGAAGCCCCGCGCCTGCAACTGCACCATGGCCTCACGCACCACGGTACGGCTGACGGCGAAATTGTCCGCCAGCTCCTGCTCGCCCAGCCGGTCGCCCGGCGCGAGCTTCTGCGCCAGCACGGCTTCCACGATGCGTTCGGCGATATGGAGGGGAGAGGCGGGTGTCGTCATGGCAGGTGGGCTGGGATCGTCTCAGTGATTCATGGCGACTGTACCGGTTTCCGCGAGCGTTTCTTCCACGGGTGGCATCCGGCCGTCGAGCACCGCGTGCGCGCGCTCCCGGTCGATATCACCTTCCCAGGCGGCCACGGCGACGGTGGCCACGCAGTTGCCGATCAGGTTGCCCAGGGCGCGTGCGATGCCGATGAACCAGTCGATGGACAGCACCAGTACCAGGCCGATCGTGGGGATGGCGGGAATCGCATGCAGCGTGGCGGCCAGCACCACGATGGCGGAGCCCGGCACGCCGTGCGCGCCCTTGGAGGTGACCAGCGAGATCGCCAGGATCGTCAGCAGGTCGGTCATCGTGATCGGTGTGTTGGTGGCCTGTGCGATGAACACGGCCGCCAGCGTGATGTAGATGGAGAACGCATCCAGGTTGAAGGAGTAACCGGTGGGAATCACCAGGCCGACCGTCGAATCGCGGATGCCCATGTTGCGCAGCTTGCTCATGATCTGCGGCAGCACGCTGTCGGACGAGGTGGTCGCGAACACCACCATCAGCTCCTCGCGCAGGTAGCGCAGCAGCTTGATGAGACTGAAGCCCGAGACGCGCATCACGAAGCCCAGCACCACGAACACGAAGATCGCCACGGCGGCGTAGAACAGCAGCACCAGCATGCCGAGCTGCTTGAGCGATCCGATGCCGTACTTGCCCACGGTGAAGGCGATCGCACCCAGGACACCGAGCGGTGCGAGCTTGATGATGATGCCCATGATCTTGAACAGCACCAGCGAAGTGGCATCCACCACGGCGGCAACGGGTTTGCCGCGCTCACCGAGCATGGACAGCGCACAGCCGAACAGCACCGCGAACAGCAGCACCTGGAGCACGTCGCCGGTGGCGAACGCCTGCACCACGGTGTTGGGGATCAGCTTCATGAGAAAGTCGACGAAACCTCCGGACGTGAGCTTGTCGGCATTGCTCGCGTAGGTGCTCATGGCAGAGGCGTCGAGCGTCTTCACGTCGACGTTCATGCCGTGTCCCGGCTGGAAGACGAATGCCAGCACCAGGCCCATGACCAGCGCGATCGTGGTGAGCACTTCGAAATACACCAGCGCCTTCACGCCCACGCGTCCCACGCGCTTGAGGTCGCCCGCGCCCGCGATGCCGTGCACCACCACGCAGAACACCAGCACGGGAATGATCATCTTGATCAGCTTGATGAAGCCATCGCCCAGCGGCTTGAGCTTGACGGCGAAATCGGGCGAGAACAGCCCGACGAGAATCCCGATGGCCAGTGCGATCAGCACCTGCCCGAAAAGTGATTTGGCAAAACGTCCCATGTTGCGCCTCTTTCCTGCTGTGGTTTGGAATCTTGTATGCAAGCACGACTTGTCTTGAATACAAGAATGTAGACAAGCCAGAACCATGCCAACAGCGGGATTTCCTGTAAGGGCTAACCATGAGGATTGGTGGCGGCGTCACGGGCGGCCCAAAGCGGTGCGGGCGGGCACTGCCCCTGTGCGAGGGGCTGCACCAATGAAAGCGGCCCGCATGGGCGGGCCGCAGGATGGGCATCGACGGATTACTGTCCGTCAGCCGGAAAAACCGGCTCGCCCAGATTCAGCATCAGCCGGTTGGCCCAGGCAAAGATCGCGTCGGAGTGCAGCAGATCGAGGATCTCGCCCTCGTTCAGGCCCTGGGCCTTGAGCGCGCCGATGTCGCCGGCATCGAGCGCGGCGGGCTGCTCGGTGATCTTCACCGAGAACGCCCCGATGGCCTTCTCGCGTGGCGTGGTGCCGGCGGTGCGGGGCTCGTCGAACACCTGCTCGATCACGTCGGCGCGCTTGGCCAGCTGTTCGAAACGCTGGGCATGCACCGAGGCGCAGTACACGCAGCCGTTGATGCGCGAGACCACGGTGGCGCCCAGTTCGCGCTCCGCGCGCGAGAGGCCTCCCGGGGCGTACATGATGGCGTTGAACGCCGCCGAGCGCTGGCGCAGGATCTCGGGCTGGTGCACGAGGAACAGGTAGTAGTCGCTGGTCTTGGCCTTGGGATGGCTCTCCTCCAGCACCGCGACCTGGGCGGGCGTGGCATGGCCCAGGTCGACCACCGGAAGCCACGCATCCCACTCGAGCGAGGCGTTGGTGAAACCGTGCGACTGGATCAGCCGGGCGGGGGTGAATGCGGCGGGCGTGGATGCTGTGGGCTTGTTCATGCGCGGGCCTCCTCTTCAGATGCCTTCATTGCCTTGAGACCGGCGACCAGGCGGACCTGGTACGACAGGAATGCGATCAGTTGCGACAGCGCCACCACGGCAGGCGTGCTGATGCCCGCGGCAGGCAGCGCCAGCAGCGCGGTCTTGTCGCCCTCCACGGGGTCCTCGACCAGCGTGCGGGTGAACTGCAGCATGGCGGCCATGCGCGGATTGGTGAAGTCGCCGGGCTCGCCGCGATCGGCCATCTCGATGAGTGCTGCGTCGCAGCCCACGGCCAGCAGGCGCTCGCGGTAGTGCGTTGCCAGCTCGGTCGAGGGCGTGAGGCGGCACGCATAGAGCGCCACCAGCAGACGCTCGGTGAGCGAGATGTCGCCGTCGAGCGCATGGGAGAAAAGCGCCTCGTAGCTGCCTTGCGTCGCGGCGGCCACCTTCTCGCGCTGATGGCGCACCTCGTAGGTGCGCTGTCCCGGCCTCAGGCCGACGATGCGGTCGACCAGATCGTCGGCCGCGCGGTATTCAGTCGCTTGTTCTGCCATGCAGATGCTCCTTGATGTGTCGTTGTCGTTCAATGTCCGGCGGCATGTGCCTGGACCGCATTGCGCAGGAAGCGCAGCACGCCGGGCCAGGACTGCGCATCGGCACGCGCGTTATCGCGCGGGTTGCCGCCGCTCGTGCTGACCTTGCCCGATACCGGGTGCGCATAGACATGCTGCGTGGTCGGCACGTAGGGGAACAGGATGGTGTGTCCCGCGTTCTCGTAGTTCAGCCATTGCACGTCGTGGGGGTGCTTCACCTCGGCGAGCCTGTCGCGCACGATGCGGGAGTAGGTGTCGGACGGCCAGGAGCCGTCATCCGTTCCCGACAGCAGCATCACCGGCCCCGCGATGTCTTCCACGTGGATGCGTGCGCGCGCCAGGGCCTCGGGGTCTCCGAGCGCGGTGCGCATGGCGCGGTCATGGCGGTGCGGCGACGGTCCTTCGTCGAACGGCTTCCAGCTGGCCGTGCGATTGCCTTCCCACAGGTGGGTGAGCGGCTTGCCGTCCAGCAGCCAGGTCGGGCCTTCGCGGCCGATCTTCGGGTCGCTGGCGTTCTGGCCACTGTGCACGAAGGCGCTTGGCACGTAGGCCACCACGGCGTTCACCTCCCGGGGGAAGGTGGCGCCCAGCAGCAGCACCAGTTCGCCGCCGCGCGACTGCCCGCTCACGGCGACGAAGTCGTTGGCCGGCCGCACGTTCCTGCGGATCCATTGCAGGCCCTTCTGGAAATACTCGAGGGGCGTGTTGGAGATGTAGTCGGACAGACCGGGCGCCTTGAAGTACGCCAGTGCAAATGCGGCGAAGCCGTGCGAGGCATACAGTGCCGCGCGCGGCTCGTTGATGCCACCACCGGAGCCGTTCAGGATCATCACCGCCGGATGCGGGCCGGCGCCTGCGGGCAGGTACAGCGTGCCGACGAGCCCGTCCTCGCGCACCTCGCGCCGCGTCACACCCCGGGCGGCCAGGTGCTGCGTGAGCGTTGCTCCGGCATTGGCCGCACCGGCACGCGCGGTGACGTCCGTGACCAGGGCATCGGTCACCGGGCTGTTGAAGTTCTCACGGCTCGCCGAGCCGACGGGCGACTGCGACCAGATCAGGCCCATGCCGTCCACGCCGGCGTAGCTGCCGCCATCCTGCGGGGCATCTCGCTCGAGATCGATAACACCGTTTCCGTCGGCGAGAAAGCGGGCCTGGCTCTGCCAGGCCACGCCGCTGCGCAGCGTTCGCGTATCGATCACGACGGTCTCGCCGGGCCGCGCGCCCGTCACCGTGATGCGCCGCGGCTCGTCGATCAGCCCTTCGGCGGGCGTCACGGTGACCTGCAGCGTGCCCATTACTTGGCCACCTTGGTGACCATCATGGCGGCGGTGCGGTCGCTGGTCATCGGCGTGACCTTCAGGCCCTTCTTGGTGGCCCAGATGTTCTTGTAGTGGTACAGCGGGATGATGCCCGCGTCATCGGACACCAGCCTGGCCGACTGGCGCAGGATGGCTTCGCGCTTGGCAGGGTCGAACTCCGATGTGGAGTCGGCCAGTGCCTTGTCCACGGCCGCATTGCTGTAGTGGCCCCAGTTCGAGGCGCCCAGGCCCTTCTTGGCGTCGACGGTGGCCAGGATGTTCACCAGCGCATAGCTGGCCTCGCCCGTGCCGTTGCCCCAGGCGAGCATGCTCACGGCATACTCGTTCTTGTTGGCGCGGCCCGAGTACACGGCCCATGGCACGACCTCCACCTGGGTCTTCACGCCGATGCGGGTCCAGAACTGTGCGACGGCCTGTGCGGTCTCCGGGCCTTGCGGATAGCGGTCGTTCGGCACGTGCATGGTCAGCTTGAAGCCTTCGGGGAAGCCGGCGTCGGCCAGCAGCTTCTTGGCCTTGGCGGCGTCGAACGGAATGTTCTTGATCTCGGGGTTGTAGCCGAAGGTGTCCTTGGGCATCCACTGGTTGGCCTCGGTGGCCGCGTCCTGCAGGATGCGCTTGGTGATGGCGTCGCGGTTGATCGCCAGGTTCAGCGCCTGGCGCACGCGCTGGTCAAGCAGCGGGTTCTTCGCGAGCGGCTTGCCGGCGTTGTCGGTGATGTACTGGTTGGGGGCGGGGTTGAAGCTCGGCTGCAGCAGCATGACGCGCAGGCCGTCGTACGGGTACACGCTCACGTTGGCGGCGCTCTTGAGCTTGGCCAGATCCGACACCGAGACCTTGTCGATCACGTCCACGTCACCGGCCAGCAGCGCGGCGGTGCGGCCGGCTGCGTTGTTGATGTAGCGGTAGGTGACCTTCTCCCAGATCTGCTTCTGTCCCCAGTAGGCGTCGTTGCGCTCCATGATCACGCGGTCGCCCGGCGTGTACGACACGAACTTGTACGGGCCGGTGCCAACCATCGCCTTGCCGGAGTTGTAGTCTTCGGTGCTGGACTTCTCGCCCACATGCTTGCTGACCACGTGCACCGACGCCAGGTTCAGCGGCAGGTCGGGGTTGGGCGTGTTGGTCTTGACAATCAGCGTGTGCGGATCCTTGGCGGTCATCGATTCGATGGTGCGCAGGTAGCCGCCATACGTCGCCACGCTGCCCGGCACGGCCTTGGCGCGGGTGTAGGAATAGATCAGGTCATCGGCGGTGAACGGCTGGCCGTCCTGCCACTTCACGTCCTTGCGCAGCTTGAACTCCCAGGTCTTGGGATCGATGTTCTTCCAGCTCTCGGCGAGGCCGGGCTGGAGCTTGTTCCACTTGTTCTCGACGAGCAGGTCCCAGAAATGCAGCGCCACCGAGCGGTCGCCCGCGTGGTTGTTCAACTGGGGGTCGAGCGAGGACAGCGGATCGGCGAAGCCGATGCTCAGGTTGTCGGCGTGCGCGGCCATGCCGGCCGACAGCAGCGCGGCCGTGAGGGTGGAGAGAATGATTTTCTTGTTCATGACGGGCTCCTTGTATTGAGGAAGGACTTGAATGACTGAATGAATGAAGGAAGGATGGTTCTGTTCTACGCGGAGGCGCCATCGTTGAGATGGCAGGCACTCAGGTGGTGGATGGCGATGCCCTTGAGTTGCGGCGCCTCCACCGTGCAGCGCGGCATGGCGTGCGGACATCGCGGGTGGAAATGGCAGCCTGACGGTGGATGGAGCGGGCTCGGGATCTCGCCCTGGATGGCGGTGTAGGTCTTGTGGCGCGCGCTCATGTTGGGCACCTCGGCCAGCAACGCCTGCGTGTAGGGGTGGTTGGGGTGCGAGAACAGTTCATCCACCGGCGCGGACTCGATCACGCGGCCCAGGTACATCACCACCACGCGGTCGGAGAGATGCTCCACCACGCCGAGGTCGTGGCTGATGAACAGGTAGGTGAGGTTGAGCTGCTCGCGCAGGTCCATGAACAGGTTCAGGATCTGCGCCTGGATGGACACGTCGAGCGCCGCGACCGCCTCGTCGCACACCAGCATCGAGGGCTGCACGGCCAGTGCGCGCGCAATGCCGATGCGCTGGCGCTGGCCGCCGCTGAACTGGTGCGGATAGCGGCTGCGAAGCGCGGGATCCAGGCCCGCGCGCTCAAGCTGTGCGCACACGTAGTCGTCAAATCCCGCGCGGTCCACGAGTCCATGGATGCGCGCCGCCTCGCCCACGATCTCGTCGACGCGCAGGCGCGGATTCAGGCTCGCATAGGGGTTCTGGAAAATCATCTGCACCGACAGGCGCGCGGCATGTTTTTCCTCGGGCGTCATGCCGGCGAAGTGGCGACCGTTGATCAGCACCTCGCCGTCCGATGGCGCGAGCAGGCCCGAGCCGATGCGCCCGAGCGTCGACTTGCCGCAGCCAGATTCGCCCACGAGGCCGACGACCTCGCCGGGCTTCACGACGAGGTCGACCTTGTCGACAGCACGCGTGATCGGCGCCGGTTTTTCCAGCCCGATGCCCTGCAGCGCGCGGCCGAGCAGGCCCGGCTTCTGTTCGCCAAAGCGCTTGCTCACGCCCCGGAGGTCGACTACCGGAGGCGGGGCGGATGTGCCCGGTGTGGCGGGCAAATTGTGGGTATCGTGCCCGAGGCTCATGCCTGTGCTCCTTCGAGGGTGGGGTAGAAGCAGCGAACCTCGCGGCCTGGCAGGGGGGCGGTCAGCTCGGGCTGCGCCGCGCATGCGCTGCCGGCGCGTGTGCAGCGGGCGGCGAACGCGCAGCCGGGCGGCAGGTGCAGCAGGCTGGGCGTCATGCCGGGAATCTGCCGGAGCCGCTGGCCACGTCTGTTGTTGCCCGGCAGGCTGCCGATGAGGCCCGCTGTGTAGGGGTGCAGCGGATGGTCGAGCACGTCGTCCACCTTGCCATGCTCGACGATGCGCCCCGCATACATCACGGCGACCTCGTCGGCGAGGCCGGCCACCACCGAAAGGTCGTGGGTGATCCAGATGAGCGACGTGCCATGCTGCTGCGCGAGCTTCTGGACCTCGGACAGGATCTGCGCCTGGATCGTCACATCGAGCGCCGTGGTGGGCTCGTCGGCAATGATCAGGTCGGGCCGGTGCAGCATGGCGATCGCGATCGCCACGCGCTGGCGCATGCCTCCCGAGAGCTGGTGCGGATAGGCCAGCAGGCGTTCCTCGGGACTGGGGATGCCCATCATCCCGAGCGTCTCGCGTGCGCGCTCGCGGGCCTCGGCCTTGCTGACCTTTGCGTGGGCCAGGACGGCCTCGATCATCTGGGTGTCCACGCGCAGCACCGGGTTCAGCGTCATCATCGGATCCTGGAAGATCATCGCGATGCGATTGCCCTGCAGGCCGCGCAGCTCGCGCGGCGACATGCGGGTGAGGTCGCGGCCCTGGAACAGGATCTCGCCGCCGGTCACGCGGCCCGGGGCGTCGACGAGGCCCATGATCGAGAAGCCGGTCACCGACTTGCCCGAGCCCGACTCGCCGACGAGGCCCAGGATGCGGCCGCGTCCGATGCGAAACGATACGTCGTTCACCGCCGGCAGGACCCCGGCGCGGGTGTCGAACTCGGTGCGCAGGTGGCGCACTTCGAGGGTCGGCACCGAAGTGTGGGAAGTGGCGTTCATGTCAGTGATTCGTGGCATCGGGCGTCAGCTGCGTTGTGAGGCAACTGGCGAGGCTTTTTGAGGTGGCTGCCGTGGGTTGGTTGTTCCCGGCCGGGACTGCCCCCGGCGGGGCCGTAACTTTGGAGGGTCGTCTCATCCCACGTTCCTCGGGTTGAGCACGTCGCGCAGGCGATCGCCCACGAGATTGATCGCGACGATGGTGATGAGCAGTGCAATGCCGGGGTAGAAGCTGATCCAGTACTCGCCCGAGAGCATGTACTGGTAGCCGTTGGAGATCAGCAGCCCGAGCGAGGGTTCGGTCACGGGGACGCCCAGGCCCAGGAAGCTCAGCGTGGCCTCGAGCGTGATGGCGCGGGCGATCTGCAGCGTGCCGATGACGATCAGTGGCGGCAGGCAGTTCGGCAGGATGTGCTTGACCATGATGCGCCAGTTCGGGATGTCCTGGCATTGCGCCGCCTCGACATATTCCTTGCGGCGCTCGACCAGGGCCTGGCCGCGTGCGGTGCGGGCGTAGTAGGCCCACTCGAGGATCACGAGCGTGAGCACGACGTTGCCCACGCCCTTGCCCAGCCATGCGAGGATCATCATCGCGACGAGGATCGACGGGAACGAGAGGATCAGGTCGACGATGCGCATGATGACGGCATCGGTGCGGCCGCCCGCATAGGCCGCGAGCAGCCCGAGCAGCGTGCCGATGACGCCCGCGATCAGCGCGGAGCCGACGCCGACGATGAGACTGATGCGCAGGCCGTAGAGAATGGCCGAGTACAGGTCGCGGCCCTGGCCGTCGGTGCCGAGCACGTAGCGGAAGGTATCGAGTCCGTTCATGGCGCCCGGATGCAGGCGGGCATCCATGACGTCCAGCTGCATCAGGTCGTAGGGGTTCTGCGGCGTGATCCACGGCGCGAACAGCGCGGCCAGGATCAGCAGCGCGGCCACGACGAGACCGAACACCGCGAGCCTCGACGCGAAGAAGTCGCGCGCATGCTCGCGCCAGGGCGACTCCTGCCTGGAGGGCCGGGCGGGCGTGGCGGGCGGTGTGGGCGGGGTGGTGGACTGGCTCATGCCGCAGCTTCCAGACGTACGCGTGGATCAAGCACCTTGTAGAGGATGTCCACGATGAGATTGAGCGTGACGAACAGGCACACCACGACGACGAGGTAGGACACGATCACGGGCCGGTCGAGCGCGTTGATGCTGTCCAGGATCAGCTTGCCCGCGCCGGGCCACGAGAAGATGCTCTCGGTGACGACGGCGAACGCGATGGTCGATCCCAGCTCGAGGCCGAGCACGGTGACCAGCGGGATCATGGTGTTGCGCAGCACGTGCACGACGATCACGCGCAGTGGCGACAGGCCCTTGGCGCGCGCGAACTTCACGAAGTCGAGCGGAAGCACCTCGCGCACGCCGGCACGCGTGAGGCGGATCACGAGCGATATCTTGAACAGGGACAGGTTGATCGCGGGAAGCAGCATGTGCTTGAGGCCGCTTACCGTGGTTTTCGAACCATAGAAAGGGACCGGTTTTTCCGGTCCTTTTTTTATTCCAAGCTGCTGTGACCCGGTTTCGTTACCCGGTAGATAGCACGTTTGACGCTCGAAGTATGGACACCGAAATGATGGGCTAGGGCGTCCATCGTGTAATAACCAGTTCCATACAAACGCACAAGGTGAGCCTCCTTGACAGGCGTCAAAGATCGCTTGCGACCAAACTTCACACCACGGGCCTTCGCTGCTGCGATACCCGCTGCACTTCGCTCTAGGATCATTTCCCGTTCAAACTCGGCAAATGCGCTCAGCATATGCACAAACATTCGACCGTGCGGCGTATCGGTTTCGATAGATTGCGTCAATGATCGAAACCCAATTCCCCGTCGTTGCAGATCTTCAAAAACCCGCACGAAATGCGAAACACTGCGCGCTAGACGGTCCAATTTATAGACCACCAATACGTCACCTTTTTTTAGGCGCTTCAGCAGCTTGGCAAGTTCCGGTCGTTCCTTTATTGCAGACCGACGTTCTTCAACAATATGCTCTATTCCCGCTCTCCTGAATGCTTCTACCTGAGCATCTGTGTTTTGTTCAGAGGTAGACACGCGTGCATAACCAATCTCCATTTATCCTCCCATATATGGAGAGCTGACTATCGCTTGAAATCGCGCTGAACACGCAATGCCAATTGGTTCAATTGACGCAGCCCGGGCGGCTTGTTGTCCATGCTGTAGCTGATCCTCTCATCACGCTTGGGCACTGGCGATACATGATCCTTCAGCTTGCCACCGGCGAGCGTGAATGCCGGGCTTCCATCGGTTATTGCCTCGCAGTGGTCCACCTCGACCGCCACCGGCCGGCCGCGTCCGGTGTAGCACCGGCATTCATCTGCCATGCGCAAGCATCCATTCGGCACCTGGGCCGCCACTGGAAGCGATACCAGGATGATGAGCAGCAGCGCAACGGCGCTAGCGCGCAAACAGCCGACGTTTATCAAGCACGAATGAGCGCCACGCATTGCCAGATACCGTGCCTCGCGGATGTACGCATCGAATTGCAAGAGCCGCGACGTCTCCGCTTCGCTGACATGGGGCGATGCCCCATACCCCACAGCGCCCCTCATGCAGACAGCCTCATGCGCTGATAGCGTGCCACCAGTTGAAGCGATTGATCTGGTGGCAGCGCTCGAGCCAGCTTAACGACTCGCGCCAACTGAAGGTCAGGCACCAGCGGTGCTAACGGCTTGACATGTTGCGGCTTGGCCTTGAACAAGATAGCGAGCAGCTTTCTCCACCATGGGACCTCATCGCCCGCCAGGAAGCGCCCTTCAACATGCCATGGCGAAAGCACTGAATGTGTGCCGTATGGGTAGTCCAAGCGGAACACCTGCCGCGTGTCGTAGCAAGGCTCAATGTCCTGGCCCTTGAACCAAAGTCGATCGCTCACCAAGTCTTGCGGATTCGTGCCAATCCGGAAAACCGCTTGATGAAAACGCGGCAGATAGCCGAATCGATCGCCAAGCAGCATCCCGATCAACGTGCCGACGAAAGGAATGCGCACCTTGTCATAGCGCACATGTCGCACGGTCTGTTCAATAAACGAGTCCCGTAGCTGCTTATCGACCTGGGAGACGTCCTGCATGATGTAGTAGCAGTCCCAGCC
Organism: Diaphorobacter ruginosibacter; assembly: GCF_014395975.1. NCBI lineage: Bacteria > Pseudomonadati > Pseudomonadota > Betaproteobacteria > Burkholderiales > Comamonadaceae > Diaphorobacter > Diaphorobacter ruginosibacter. The sequence goes on from NZ_CP060714.1 coordinate 20,021, forward strand.
ATGCTTACGAGCATGCGCCAGGAAATCAAGGGTTCCGGCCCGCCCCTTATCGTTGAACGTGCGCGCGTTGAACCACGTACCCAACTCATCAAGCACCATGGCCCCGTTTTTATCTTCATCGTAGGAATCCGGGTTGCCATGCCCCGCCGCCAGTAAATCGAACTCAGTCGGCTTATCTGGCACGCGCACATAGGTAACCTTCGATCGCGGACCAAACATGGCTTTCAGATCGATATCCAAGTTTGTGGCCACAGCCCTTTTTCGCTTGAAATAGGTCTCGCGCATGCGCAAGACAGCGTGCTTGCTTTTGCCAGTCCCTTTCTTTCCGACGAACGCGTAATCGGTCATATCAGCGGCTGTAGTTGTGAATGCCAGTCTTCCTGATCTTGTAGACCTGACACCCAATCCACACGGAGGCCATGCACGTCAAGATCGCACCGGCATTGCCAGGAATGAACATACCCACGCCCATCAGGAAATAGGACCAAAGCGCCCCATTACCACCGCCACCACCACCGCCCTGAACCATGCCAAGCAACGTATTCAAACAGACAGAAACTGTCGTGACGAAGGTCGTTAGGATGGTGATCCACACAAGGAAGGACGCCAAGCTCAGCGCAGCTTTGAATCCCAGCCAGCGTGAAAAGAAGCCCGTGAGAAAGGTCGCAATCGACCCTATGAAAGTCGCAAGAATCGGCATTTAAACGGCCTCCCTGATCCAGCCCAAACAAAGCCATATAGCCGTCAGCGCCCACACATAAGCCATGATCGCGCGACCAGTATCGACAACCTCACATTGCTTTTCATAGGCCACACCACCAGGGAGAGGTATGGGCGTGCAAGACGCCAACGGAGGCGCTGAAAAGAGCACATTCATGGAATCGAAAATTCCACCACCAGATTCCTTCATCTGATCGCGATTAGCCTCAATATCGGCCTTCCACTTATCCAGACCTTTGCCACCATCACCCTTGTACTCCTTGGGCGTACCTGTCTCATCGATCTTGCAAGGCGGTTGCCCCGGCGCACCGCACGCAGCTTGCTCTTTACCCTCACCCGGCTTGTTCGTCGTGCCGTCTGGCTTGGTTCCCCCACCAGCCGCGCCCCCAGGGCCACCAGCACTACCGCCTGTGCCAGTACTAGGCGTGCGCCCTGCACCGTCAGTACCAGACCCCTCCCCCTCACTCGGCTTATTGCCCGCGGGAGGGTTGCCCTTATCTGAGCCGTTGTTGTTCGGCTTGTTTGGATCGGTAGATGGCACCGGCTTTTGCGCGTTACCAAAGCACCCCTTGACACCATTGACCTCACCGACATAACCCGGGCACGGTGGGTCTTTCGAGTCATCAGGCGTGAGCAAATCAGGCGCTACCTCACTGTCAGAAGTGCTGCAGCTTTCCCCGCTGTAATGACCTCTGAAATCAGTACTGACCCGGTACATGCCATTGTTACCGGGCGTTTGCGATACCCACCCTTTGCAGTCCGCACACGGCTCATTGGCGTCAATGTCTTGCTTACAACCACTGGTGCCACCCGGCGTGCTAGGACTGCAAACACTGAACTGACCGCCCGAAGGAAGCTGGTTAGTTACAACCCAGGACTCGGAAGGGTCACCAACGCTGGGCGTACGCTTCCATCCCGATGTGATATTCACAATGTCGAACGTACCGGCCTTGCCGCCACACTCCGCAGACTGGTTGGATTTACACTGCCCGCCCTGCTCTGAATAGCCAGACTTGCACACACACTCGCCGCCAACGCTTTCCGAATTTTCAGGGCAGACTTGGGCGGTGCTGCATGGGACATTCATCAAATTGATATCCCGGCCATCCTTGTTCTGAGCCATGATTTGACAGAAGCCTGAAGCCGAAATGCCGTAGAAGCGGTAAGCAACACTCTCCCCGGACGGTGGCTCATTTGCTGCGGCGTCTGCGCATGCAGACTCTTTCGACATACCAGTACCGTAACGGCACACATAGCCTTGGCCTGGAGGCACCGAGGCTATGGCTGAATGACCAAGGACCACCAGCATGACGGCCAGCAGCCAACGCCAATAAACAATTCGCATAACGACTCCTCAAACTGCCTTACACATGCCCCGAAAGGAGGCATGGCGTAAAGCCGCTTAGGCAGCGGACTTGCCGCGCTTGATCCACTTGATGCCAATCATGATGCCGGTCGCAACGACAGCCAGAGCAAAAAGCGGAGTGGCGTAGCTGCTGGCCTCGCCCTTGAGCGCCTCGAGAGAAGCGGCAGCACTCGGAATCGTTTCCTGCGCCATGACGCCAGCAGACAGAGCCAGAGCACCAACGGCGGCAGCAGCCTTAGAACCGTACTTGACCATCACATTACGAGTTGTGTTCATAGAACCTCCGAAAAGTTGAAAAAAAGGTGCAACTGCACCGGCAAGCGTTGCGCCCCTGCGGGGCACGCTACGCATACCCCGCAGGGGCGCAACGCTTGACGCTAAAGTCGCTTCACTACGCGGCGCGAAAGGCCATCCGCACCATTCGCACCTTGAAGCCAATGACGTAACCAACGGCCCATGCCGCCATGAAATAGACAAGACTCGCGGCCATCAGCATCCCGCCTTCAAACAGCCTTCAGGCTGGGCAGGCAGTACCGACAGCACCGCAGGTGCCGGGATCGGCACGGACCAGGGGTTTTTCCAACCCACATAGATCCTGAACACCCCATAACACACAGCTAGAAAAATCACCCACACGGCCATTCGTTGAGCCATAAGACACCCCCACTGAGACACCGACCGCAAGGCCAGCTAGAAAAGAACAAAAAACGATGGTTGCCAGCAGGGCCAAAGCACCCGCATAGCGTCGAAAAAAGGTCATCCAGCAGCGCCCCCACCGGCCAGATAGCCCAGGCCAAACATGACGGCGACAAGGCCGCTCGTCAGGATTTCAGAGAAGTACTGCAACTGGTCGGGCGTCATTGCGCATCCTTGATTTCAGGGAGCCAGGAAAACGGACCGCATGGTTCGATCCTTCGCGGGCCTCGCCGCACGCGGATAAAGCTATGAAAACCGCCGCCCGTTGGTGCGAAGTCAGAGAGCAAAAGCTCTCCTGTCTCAGCATTGACGTAACCGCCTCCCGGCGCAGGTCTAAAGCGGTCTTGCACCGAAGCATTAGCCTGCACATACGAAGGCCAAAGTACCCAACGGCGGCAAGCACGGCCAGTTTCAGACAGGCCTCCACAGCCATGAATTCGAGCGCCATGCGGAAATCCTCCAATCGTTTTTTGGCCCACCTTGCTGACGTACTTCATCAGGTACGCGACCGGGCAATAGGCCTTGTCCCTTCGGGTCATGCCATGCGGCCACATAGGAGGCTCCCAGAGCTTCAAACCGGCCCGGTCTTTACGTGACCATGGGCGATCCCCTTTCGGCGGCGTAAGGCCCCCTTCCAGCCACACAACGATGTGGTAATGAATGACGCCTCGGTCCTGCAATTCAGCAACCCATGCATAGCGCACTGTCTTGCTGCCGGTCTTGGCGTAGTGCCACTTGCGCAGTGCGTCGAGGTATCGGCTGATGTGCTCAGGCTTCCACGCGCGGTTATCGCCGCGGTAGGTCAGCGTCTGCATCCACATCTGCTGCTTTAAGCTGCCCGCGTTGTGCAGGGCCTTGGAAGCCACGCCCAGCGATTTGCGCAGGCGCGTGATGCGGCTTTGGATTGGATCGATGGTGATGACGTTATCGGTCCATGCCAAAGCCACCTGATCTTTGCCGGTGTAGGTCTCACCGCCAACGATCAGAGACGATCCACTTGCAGTCCTGCAAGTTGTTGATACTGAGACAAGCCCGGCAGCGCTGCGCGCTGCCTGCTCAGCTGCACGCGCCTGCTGACGTGCGAACAGCAATGCACCCATGCTCTGCATGCGTGCCTCGTTCTTGGCCTGAAGCGCGCTCATGCCAACTCCAACGGACGGCACTGATGTGCCAGGTCAACCAGCCATTGCGCAAAGGCCGCAGGAGTGCGTTCACGCTCCGCACGACCCATACGTTCGACCGTGCAGGTCGCAGCGACCTCACCAGGTTCGATAGCTGGCACCGGGCCGACGATGTAGAGACACGTCTTTTTCTGGGCACGATGACCGAACCAGCTCTGCATTACCGGCACCAAAACGCCGCCATGCTGATCGCGAACACCGAACGTGCCGCAGCCTGATACGCCCCACAACTTGGAACTGAATGGATGTTCCAGAACACCGCCAAAGCGGCGCACCATAGCCATAGACCACAGCGCCAGCTCGCGCTCACCGTCCCGCGGCTTTGCAAAGTGCGAGAGCTGGCCCCACGCTCTACACGGTGGATGGAAGATGCCAGGTACACCACCCGGCCAGGTCAAGGCATCGCGATCAATGTCGTAGCAGTCACAGCCGAGCGCCGCATAGTGGTTGTCCGCACGGACGAAAAGAGCAGCGACCATCAGAGGCCCTCCCCGCTCACAGGCATGCCGCCTCGCGTGTACGTGAAATCGACGGTGGTCTCTTCGCCTTCCATGCGGAAATGCGCAGACACACCGTCGATCAATGAGAGCTCTTGTTGACGCTGCTCCATGAACAGCGCCAGGAGCGCGTCATGGGCAGCAGCGAGCCGCGCATCGTGCATGGCTTGAGCCATGGTCAGCCCTTGACGTCAGCAGCTGCGGGGGCGGACTTGATCGCGCGCAAACGCGGCGACATGGCAATGTCACCGTTGCGGCTCACATAGACCGATTCAGGCGCGAGGGTGTACTCGCCGATTGGGTAGTAGAGCGCCGCACCTTCGGAGTTGGTGGGCAGGATGATTTCGACCTTCGTGGGGTACGGCTCAGGGTTGCCGTTCTTGTCCACGAGGTGGAAATAGACGTTCTGGAAATTGAGGCTGTAGGGCTTGCCAGATTGCTTGGAGGTGCCGCTTTGGTTGCGGACGTCGGTCGACTTTACCGATACCTTAATCATGATTTCTCCTAGACTGTGCGACGTTGCACACGTTGACCCTGCACGCAAGGCCAACGTTTGAAACGTCAGGCCAATGCAGAGGGAGAAGAAATGGATTTAAGCCAGTACTCCAAAGTGATGGAGCAGATAGAGCAAATGTGGATGCGCGCGCTGATCGTCGATCTGTGCATTAGCGTGATCGCGTTCATCGTGGTTTGTTGGGTTGCGTACTCGATCACGCGCGCCGCCGTTCGTGATGGCATACGCGATGCGCTTCCGCGCTTTCCAGTCGCAAACAACAAAGGAGCGCCACCAGATGGATTCAGGTGGGAGCTTGTAAAAGACGACGCACCCAAAGCACAGATGCCAGATATGCGCGCTGAAAAGTAACTGATTTTCATAAGAAATTCTTAGCCTAAGAATCTCTTTGTTTATTCGCCAGCGAAAAATGCTAAAACCCACTTATCCTAAGAGGTACTCAGATGCAAAAAACCATGGAACTTTGGGCAAAAGCGCAAGAAATTAAGAGCCCTGCGCAATGGGCGCGCGAGTTCAACGTAACCCCGGAGGCGTTTTACGTAGCAAAACGACAAGGACGGCTAAGCCCAATCCTGGCGGGAAACGTTGCTATTGAATTAGGAGAGAACCCAGAGCATTGGATGGCGATTGCCGCTCTGGAAGCAGAAAAAGAAAGCCCGCTCGTAGCAAGACTACAGCGGGCTGTCAACTCATGGCGGAGGCTGTGAGGAACGACCATTGCGCACCGAGCACCTGCACCGTCTCGCCGCGGCCGCTGGCCGGCAGCCAGCCCAGGGAGACGCTGAAGGCCATGATAAGCATGAGGCCCACCCAGAACGTGGGCAGCGAGAAGCCCACGATGCTGCCGGCCATGATGGACTTGGCGAACCAGCTGTCAGGGTAGAGGCCCGCGTAGAGCCCGAGCGGCACGCCGAGCAGCGTCGCCAGGATCAGCGCCGCGATGGCCAGCTCCAGCGTGGCGGGCAGGCGCTGCAGGATCAGCTCGATCGCGGGCACGTTGTAGACGAAGCTCGTGCCGAGGTTGCCGTGCAGCGCGCCGTTCACGAACGCCAGGTACTGGCGCCACAGGGGCTGGTCCAGTCCGAGTTCGGCGATGATGCGCGCGCGTTCGATCTGGTCCACGTCCTGGCCGATCAGGATGTCCACCGGGTTGCCGATGGCATGCAGGCCGACGAAGACGATCACCGTCATCAGCAGCACCACGAGGACCGCCTGGGCGAGGCGTCGCAGCAGCCAGCCGGTCATGATGATGCATCCTGCGGCAGTCCGTCCTGGGACGGCGGCTCGGCGGGCGTCCATTCGTCGCCGAACACCTCGGGCTCCTCGAAGGTCTGCAGGTTGTCGTAGTGCCACTGCACGTCTTCTGCGTACAGCGTGCCCGCAAGGCCCTGGGCCATGCGCTGCGCTCCCACGCTCACGGCGGGAATGTCGCCCGAGATCGTGCCCTGCGTGAGCGCTGCGGGGTAGGAGAACACATGCACGCGCGAGAGGCCCGGGCATTCACCGGGCGTCTTCTCCTGCAGCTCGAACACCGGGCCGAGGTCCGGGGAGTCGGCGAGTTCCTGGTCGTCCTCGCCCTCTGGATGGGTGAAGCGGTCCTTCCATGCACGCACGTGGGGTGCGAGCCTGGCGAACTCGGGGCGCTGGCTCCAGTCGATGCGAAAGCCTGTGGAGAAGATCAGGAAGTCGAAGCGGAACACGCCCTTGTTGGTGAGCGCGCGGATCTCGCCGTCCACCCATTGCAGGTCCTCGATCCGGGTCCCCAGGTTGAAGCGCGCGTTGTCATGGCGCGATACGCGCAGCGTGCTGCCGCGCGGCGGAGGCACCTGTTGCACGTTGATGTAGTGGCGGATCTTCCATTTCCAGGCGTCGGGCAGCGTCAGGTGGCCATGCGTGAGGCCGGGGCTGCCCGCGCCCTTGCCCTTGTTGACGCGCGGGATGTCGTCGCGGCGGATCAGCAGGTCGACGCTGGCCGCGCCGCGCTCGAGGGCCGTGGCAGCGCTGTCCATGGCGGATGCGCCCGCACCCACCACGCCCACGCGCCGGCCCTTGAGCATGGCGTAGTCCATCTCGTCGGACGAGTGCGCCCACACCTCGCGCGGCAGCTTGTCGGCCACGGGCGGTACCCAGGCGCCGCCCAGGCCGTCGCGGCCGGTGGCGAGCACCACATGGCGCGCGAGTACCGTGCGCGGTCCGGCAGGCGTCTGCATGTCGAGCTGCACCACGCCGTCAGCGCCGCGCGGCTGCACGGACAGCAGCCGGTGTTCGTTGTGGATCTCGAGATCGAGCGCCTTGCGGTACCAGCGCAGGTAGTCCATCCATTGCAGGCGCGGAATCTTGTCGAGCGCTTCCCACGCCTCGGTGCCGAACTGCGATTCGAACCAGGCGCGGAAGGTGAGTGCGGGCTGTCCGAGCGCGGGGCCGGTGAGCGTCTTGGGCGAGCGCAGCGTCTCCATGCGCGCGGTGGTCGCCCAGGGGCCTTCGAAGCCGGTGGGCGAGCGATCGAAGATGGGTGCCTGGACGCCCAGGAACTTGAGCGCGGCGGACGTGGCCATGCCGCCCATGCCACCGCCGATGATGGCGACGGGAAGCACGGGCTGGCCGTCCACTTCGGAGTCGGGCAGCCAGTTCCTGGCGGGCAGGTCGAGCCAGTCGAGGTCCTGGCGCAGGCGCGCCTCGAGTTGTTCGAGGCCTTGCGGCGGTGCCGCAACGGTGGGGGTCATTGAAAAATCTCTTCTTCTTGTTCGGTGGGGAAATGAGGGGATGCGGCACGCTGCGGTACGGCGTGCTGCATGAGCAGTTCTGTGTGCCTGGCGGCGTCGTGGCGCACGAAGCCGGGCACCAGGGCCTGCGCAGCATCCGCAAGCGCGTTGACCAGGCCTTCCATGGCGGGCGTCATGGGCAGGGTCTGCGGGGAGACGACGCCAAACAGGAAGGGGATGGAGGTGTCGATCGCGCGCACGGCGACTCCGGCGAGCGGCAGCCCCAGCGCGGTCACGGGTTCGAGCACGGAAACGCCCAGTCCGGCGCGTACGGCGGCCATGGCGTTGACGGATGAATTGGTCTTGATGAACTGGCGCGTGCGCTCTTCGTGGGTCGCCGCGGCAAAGGCTTCGGAGAGCCGGCCCATCAGGCGGTACGGATTGGCCAGCGTGATCATGCGGCGCTGCGCAAGTTCGGCGAGCGGCACCACGTCAAGCTGCGCGAGCGGGTCGTCTTCGGGCAGCACCGCCACGCAGGGCGCCTCGGCGATCCAGTGCACCTGCAGCCCTCGGTGCTCCAGCGGCAGGCTGGTCACGCCCAACTGCGCCGTGCCGGCCAGCACGCCATGGGCCACGCGCTCGGGCGAGGCGCTGCGCAGGTGGATCTGGGCTGCGGCGGCCTTGTCGCCGCGCTGGTCCAGCAGGGCGAGCGCGGCGGGGATCAGGCCCGCGGCCAGCGCCGACGTGGCCAGCACGTGCAGCGGGCGTGACACGCCATGCTCGATCTCACGGGCACGATGGCGGATCTGCTGCAGGCTCTGCAGCGCATGTTCCACATCCTCGAACAACAGGAAGGCCTGCTCGGTGGGCGACACGCGCGGGCCGTTGCGGCTGAACAGCGGATAGCCGATCGCGCTCTCCAGCTCCTGCACCAGGCGCGTCACGGCCGGCTGCGAACGGCCCAGCACCCGGCCGGCAGCGGTGACGCTGCCTGTGGACATGACGGCCGCAAAGGCTTCCAGTTGACGAAGTTCCATCGTGTTTTGACTATGCTCAATGCAAATTCTGAATCACTAAGAATGTGATTCACAAATAATAAAAATGCATAAGTAAAAACCCGAAAAATCGGGTGAGCGATGGCAAAAGGCGTGCGATTCGAAGTTGACGGACGTTGGTGAAAGAAGCGGATGGTTACCGACGGTTTGGCGTTTTTTCTCGGATCAATCCTCTCCGTGGCGCGAGGCGGGAAGCGTCCCTCGCGCATTGCCCACAGATCCCGAAGGGTTCCCCGGCGCGAGGTGGCGCCTCTGTCCGCAAAGGCACCGCGCAGCTCAGCGGGTAACATCAAATGCATGAAATCGAGCTCTGCCCGCGACATTCTTCTGGCCCATGCCATCGAAACCGCCGCGCCCAACGACGCGTTGCCCGATGCCGCCCGCTGCGCGGCCATCACGCATGACACGCTGCATGCCATCGGCAACCCGAATACGTCGGGAGGGGCCGCCAGCCGCGAGCAGTTCCAGAAATTCCTCGAGCAGCGGGCGCAACGCATCATCGCGGCGGCATCGCTGCCCGATGACGTCCGCCAGGTGTGGAAACATGCCCCGGGCGTGGCGCGCTGGGTGCCGCTGGCGGTGTTGGCCGGTGCGCTGGCCATCGGCTTCGGCATGCACCGCTTCACCGATCCGCACCGCGTCGACCTGCTCACGCCGTCGCTGCTGGGCATTGTCGTGTGGAACCTGCTCGTCTACGCCGGCATGCTCGTGAGCGCGGTGCGGGCGCTGCTGCGCAGGGGGCATGCCGCGCCCGTGGTCCTGCAGCCGGCCAATGCATCGCCGGCCGCGATGGAGCCCACCGGTGGCTGGCGTGACAGGCTGCGTGCGCGCATGTCCATGGCTGGTGGTCGTGGCGGCGGGAGCCTGCGCAGGATGGCCCTGGGTTTCGAGCGCAACTGGTGGCAGCTCAGCGCCAGGGCGCGCCATGCCCAATGGCTGCTGTGGCTGCATCTGGGTGCGGCGATGATGGCCGTCGGGGCGCTGGCGTCGCTGTGGATGACGGGGCTGACCAACGAGTACCAGGTGGGCTGGGAGAGCACGTTCCTCTCGCCCTCCAGCGTGGAGCGTCTGCTGAACTTCATCTTCGCGCCGGTGCAATGGCTGTTCGCCGCTTCGCCGTGGACCCTGGCGGAGATCGAGTCGCTGCGCGGCTGGGTGAGCAACAACGCCGTGCCTGCGCCTGCCGAGCGCATGATCCACCCCTCCAAGGGTGAGCAATGGGTCATTGCCTACACGGCGCTGCTCGGCGTGCTGGTGGTGGCCCCGCGGCTGCTGCTGGCGCTGTACCAGGGCGTGCGCGCATGGTGGCTGCATCGCCATGTCCGCCTGCCGCTTGCACAGCCCTATTTCCAGAACCTGCAGCGCGACTTTGGCGGCCTGGCGGTCACCTTGCATGTGCTGCCCTACAGCTTCGACATCACCACGGAGCGCAGGTCCGCGATCGAGGCCTGGATCGCCACGCAGTACGGCGCGGGCGCCCATCTGGTGATCGAGCCGGCGCTCGCCTATGGCGCAAAGCTGCCGTCCGCCGCGGCGATTGCGGGCAAGGGAGACGACGCGGCGGCCGTCCTGCTGATCAACATGGCCGCCACGCCGGAGGCAGAGATTCACGGCGAACTGCTGCAGACCGCCCGCGAGCGCTGGGGCCGCGGTGCTGCGGTCTGGCTGTGGACGCAGGACTTCACCGAGCGCAACTCCGGTGCGCCCAGGCGGGTGCAGGAGCGGCGGGAGCTGTGGTCGGAGTTTCTGCGCGGCGCAGGCCTCGGCGCCGTGTGGGTGCCATAGAGCGCCCGCTCCGTGACATCACGGTCCCGGGGCGATCTGTGGCAACGCGTTAGAGTGGTAGCTTCGATACCCATCCCCTGTTTCAATTCCACGCATGGTCGAACCCGCCCCAGACACTGCACCTGCCCCTGAGCCTGACATCGCACGATCTGCGGTAAGCCATGCCGTTGCCGACGCCGGCGACCCATCCCGCCAGATCGAGTGGTGCCTGCTCTCCCACACCAACATCGGCAAGACCTCGCTCACGCGCACGCTGCTGGCCGACGACGTGGGCGAGATCCAGGATGCGGCGCATGTCACCAGCCAGTCGCAGCGCTACCTGCTCCAGGGCGACGCGCACGGCGATCAATTGTGGCTCTGGGATACACCCGGCTTCGGCGATTCGGTGCGGCTGTACGAGCGCCTGAAGCAGCAGGGCAATCCGCTCGGCTGGTTTCTCTCGAATGTGTGGGACCGCTGGCGCGACAAGCCGTTCTACATGAGCCAGCGCGCACTGGTGGCGGCGCGCGACCATGCGGATGTGATGCTGTATCTGGTGAATGCGGCGGAAGATCCGGCGGATGCGGGGTACTGGGAATCCGAGATGCGCATCCTGCAATGGATGAACAAGCCGGTGATCATTCTGCTCAACCAGATCGGCAGCGACACGACGCAGGAGCAGACCGCCGCCGACCTGCAGCGCTGGCGCGAGGCCGTGCAGCCGTTCAGCGGCACGGTGCATGATGTGCTGGTGCTCGATGCCTTCACCCGCAGCTGGTGGCACGAACGCACGATGCTGCAGAGCATCGCGCCCCTGTTGCCGCCCGGGAAGCTGCCCGCCTACGAACGCCTGCTGGCGGAGCGCGAGCGGCGACAGCAGGCACGGGAGGAGGCCAGCCTGCGCGCCCTGGCCGAACAGCTGGTGGCCTGCGCCCGTGCGCAGGAAGCGCCCCAGCAGGAAAAGTCGGGACTCTGGGGCCGTGCGGTCCACACGATCTCGCAGAAGCTCCGGCCCGCGCAGGAGGATGTGTCGCCCGAAATGCGCGAGGCCATGAAGCGCCTGTTCTCCACGCTGCAGCAGGCCGATGTGCGCTCGACACAGCAACTGTTGCAGCTGCACCAGCTCGATGGCGACGCCGCCAGCCGGATACAGCAGCAGCTCAAGAGCGACCTGAGCATCTCGAGGCCCAACGACCCGCAGGCCGCAGGCCTGTGGGGGGCGCTCACCGCGGGCGCGGCAACCGGACTGGGCGCGGATCTGGTGGCCGGCGGCATGACGCTGGGGGCCGGTGCGCTGGTCGGCGCCCTGGTGGGCGCCGTCACTTTCGCGGGCGCAGCCTGGGGCGCGAACAAGATGCTCGACCAGGAGTCGCAGCGCTTGCGGCTGTCGGACGACTATCTGAACGCACTGGCGTCGCAGGCCTTGCTCAAGTACGTGGTGATCTCGCATTTCGGCCGGGGGCGCGGGCGCTACAGCGCGCCCTCGGCGCCTGTGCCGTGGAACGAGGCGGTGCAGGCCGCCATGGAGCGTCATCGGGCCGAGTGGCTTGCGTTGTGGGGTGCGATTCGTGCCGCCCCGGCGGAGGCGGGGGAGGTACCTGGCGGCGCCACCGATGACCCGCAGGCCGGAGCCCAGGTGGAGGAGGCGGCGCGGCTGCTGGGGCGTTGCCTGGGCGATGTGCTGGCGCGGCTCTATCCGGCGCATGTCGGTTCCCCCCGCTGAGAGCCGGCGCTGCATGCTGCATCGTTGTGCGATGAACCCGGCCCCCGGCCGATGCCTTTGCATGGGATGCGGATATGAAAACCACGCTCGATGAATTGCAGGCTTTCGTGGCGGTGGTCGACACGGGCTCGATCACGGCCGCCTCCGAGCTGCTGGGGCTGACGATTTCGGCCACCAGCCGCACGCTCGGCCGGCTGGAGGAAAAGCTGCAGACCACGCTGCTGCGCCGCACGACGCGGCGGCTGGAGCTCACCGAGGAGGGCGCGGACTTCCTCAAGCATGCGCGCGCCATTCTTGCCTCGGTGGATGCGGCCGAGGAGCAGATGGCCGCGCGCCGCCTGCGCCCCGTCGGCCGCCTGCGCGTGGATGCGGCCACGCCGTTCATGCTGCACGTGCTGGTGCCGCTGATAGCGGGATTTCGCGCGGAGTTCCCGGATGTCCAGCTCGAACTCAACTCCAACGAAGGCATCATCGACCTGATCGAGAAGCGCACGGACGTGGCCTTTCGCATCGGCGCGCTCAAGGATTCGACGCTGCATGCGCGCCCCGTGGGCACCAGCCGCATCCGCGTGCTGGCGAGCCCGGCCTATCTCGAGCGCCATGGCACGCCCGCCACGCCGACCGACCTCGCGGCGCATGTGCTCCTGGGTTTCACCCAGCCGGAATCGCTGAACGACTGGCCCGTGCGGGACAAGGTGGGGGACGCACTGCGCATCACACCGTCGATGGCATCGTCGAGCGGGGAGACGCTGCGCCACATGGCGCTCGCGGATCTCGGCATCGTCTGCCTCTCGGATTTCATGACCCAGGGCGACCGGCAGAGCGGCCGCCTCGTGCAGCTCTTTCCCCGCCATACGCTCGATGTGCGCCAGCCCATCAGCGCGGTCTACTACCGCAACACGGCGCTGGCTTCGCGCATCACGTGCTTCGTGGACTATGTGGTGCGGGCGCTGGGGAAGGCGCCATTTGGCTGAGCTGGGGCTGAACCGCCGGTCAACGCGTGGGCCGGAGCATTTCCTCGATCACCGCCGGCAGATCGTTGAAGCCGTCGGGCGTCTGGAATTTCTCGCCATTCACGTAGAACGCGGGCGTGCCGCTGACGCCGCTCCTGCGGCCGCTCTCGATGTCGGCACGGATGTGCGGCTCGAAGGCATCGGTCTGCAGGGCCTTGTCCAGCTCCGCAGTCGAGAGGCCCAGGGACTGCACCAGTTGCGCATACAGCGGTGCCCCCAGCGAGGCCTGGTTTTCGTACAGCGCGTCGTGCGCTTCCCAGAACTTGCCGTGCTGCGCGGCAAATTCCGCCACGACCGCGGCGTTCTGCGCCTGGGGATGCATGGACAGCGGAAAATTCCGGAACACGAAGCACACGTCCCTGCCGAAGCGCTCCTGCACCCTTTTCACCACCGCATAGGCTTTGGCGCAGTACGGGCACTGGTAGTCGCCATATTCGACCAGGACAATGGGCGCGGCCAGATCGCCCTGTATGTGATCGCTGTTGCCGGGTGCGGGATGGAGGTCGGGCATGGGATGGGCTCCTGTGGGTGATGCGTGCGTCATGGCGGGCACGCTCTCGCCGCACGATAGGCGTCCATCATGGCCTGCCGATGTCAGCAAAGGCCTTGAGATCAAACTGTTTCAGGCGGCTCTGCATCGACCCACTGGCCCGGCTCGACTCCCTCGATGGAATAGGGACCGATCGCGGCACGAATCAGCCGCAGAGTGGGATGGCCGATGGCCGCCGTCATGCGCCGCACCTGGCGGTTGCGGCCTTCGCGGATGACGAGCTCGATCCAGCAATCGGGAATGTTCTGCCGCACGCGGATCGGCGGGTCGCGCTGCCACAGCCATCCGGGTGCGTCGATGCGGCGCGCCCGCGCAGGCAGGGTCGGCCCGTCGTTGAGCGTCACGCCGTCGCGCAGGCGCTGCAGCGCGGCGTCATCGGGAATGCCCTCCACCTGGATGAGGTAGGTCTTCTCCATCTTGAATTTCGGGCTGGAGATATGTGCCTGCAGCAGCCCGTCGTTGGTGAGCAGCAGCAGGCCCTCGCTGTCGGCATCGAGGCGGCCGGCCACGTATACGCCGGGCACGTCGATGAAGTCCTTCAGCCCGCGCCAGCGGCCTTCCGGCGTGAACTGGCTGAGCACGCCATAGGGCTTGTTGAAGCAGAGCAGCCGCGTCGGCCCGCTGCGTTCGGCGCGCTCCCGGGGCTGGTCGGCGTTGTCGCGCCGGCGGGAGGGAGTGCGGTGCAGCGTGGGCTTGCGGGGGGAGAAGGTCATGGTGGATCAGTGGGTCGGTGCGCAGCCGAGCCCCGCATTATGAGGGCCGTTGAGCATCATCAGCTGGTGCCTGGCGACGGCGCTGCCTTGCTCGGCGGCCCTGCGCGCCCACATCGCAGCCTCGCAGGCGTCGCCTGCCACCGCGCCGCCGTGCAGCGCCGGTCCCGCGAGCAGGGTGCTGGCGAGGAGTTCCTGCGCGCGCAGGTCCCCCGCGTTGCCTGCCTCGCGCAGCAGCGCGAGCATGGCCGGGTAGTCGCGCTCGGTGCGGGCTTCCAGGGCCATCTGGTAGACCTGCTCGGGCGTGTGCAGCGGCGCGGCGGTACCGGTGGAGGCGTTGGCGTCACCGAGGAGCGAGACGCCACGCGTGAGTGCCAGCACGATGCACAGCACCACGAGAACGAGGTGCGGCCCCGTGGGGTGCGCTGCGGCTTCGGCCATTGCGCGGGCGGTGGTGGAATGCATGTGTGCCATGGCGGCCTCCTTGGGTGTCCGGCGGGGTGAATCTGATGGTGATGGATTGAACCGGAGCGCGGCGCTTGGCACAATGCGGTTGTTTCCCATCATCCTTCGGATCAGCCGAAGGCACAGCACCATGCGCCTCGATCTGGCCGATCTGCGACTCTTTCTCAGCGTGGTGGATGCAGGCAGCATCACCCAGGGCGCGGCACGCGCCCATCTGGCATTGGCGTCGGCGAGCGAGCGCCTGCGCAGCATCGAGGAGGACGCCGGCGTGGCGTTGCTCGAGCGCAAGCCGCGCGGCGTGGTCACCACCGAGGCCGGCGAAGCGCTGGCCCACCACGCGCGCCTGATCCTGCAGCAGCAGAGCCTGATGCGTGACGAACTGCGCGACTATGCGAGCGGCGCGCGCGGCACGCTCGCGTTCTATGCCAGCACCGTCGCCCTCACCGAATACCTGCCGCGCAAGCTGGCGCCATGGCTTGCAGAGCGCCCGCGTCTGCGCGTGGAGCTCAAGGAGCGCACGAGCTCGGAGATCGCGAGCGGAATCGCGGCGGGACTGATCGAGGCCGGCATCGTCTCCGACGTGGTCCGGCGCAGCGGGCACGACATCCAGATCCAGCCCGTGGTGAAGGACCATCTCGTGCTGATCGCCCCGATGTCGCACCGCCTGGTCCGGCGCGGCACGCAGACGCTGGACTTCCATTCGGTGCTGAGCGAAGAGTTCGTGGGCCTCGCCAGCGGCAACGCGCTGCAGGACCATATCGCCCAGCACGCCGGTGCGGCGGGGCGCGAGCTGTCGCTGCGCATCCGCATGAAGACATTCGAGGGGCTGTGCGAGATGGTGTCGCACGGCATTGGGATCGGCATCGTGCCGATCGGCGTGGCGCGGCGCTACCGGCGGCGCAATCCGTTCCAGATCATCGCGCTGACGGACGATTGGGCCCAGCGCCACCTGTGCCTGTGCTTTCGCGACTGGGCGGGCCTGTCGGCTCCGATGCAAAGCCTGCTGGCCCACTTGGGGGCGCAGGGCGGATAGAGTCCCCGCGAGGCCCTGCTAGGCCTGCGGGTCCATCTCCAGCTGCATCACGATCATGTTGACCAGGGTGTTCACCGTCGGCCGCCCGGTCTCGATCACATAGTGCGACGCTGCGCGGTACAGCGGATCACGCGTGGCGTAGAGCTCGCGCAGGCGCTGCAGCGGATTGGCCACCTGCAGCAGGGGGCGGGTCTTGTCGTGGCGGATGCGCTTGTAGATCTCGTCGGGCGTGGCGCGCAGGTACATCACGCTGCCGCCGCCGGCCAGCAGGCGCGTGCGGTTGTCCTCGCGCAGCACGGCCCCGCCGCCGGTCGAGAGGATCATGTCGCCGGGCGCGGCAGTGAGCTCGGCCAGCAACTGCGCCTCGCGTTCGCGGAAGGCCTCTTCCCCGCGCTCTTCGAAATACTGGCGTATGGTGGCTCCGAGAACCTCCTCCAGGCGCTGGTCCAGGTCGATGAACGGCACATTCAGGCGGCGCGCAAGTTGGCGTCCAACGGTGGATTTTCCGGAGCCGGGCATGCCGACCAACGAGCAGCGCTTGCGCATGAATTGAATGTCCTGTGACGGGCGGGGGGTGCGTTGAAGTGAATGGTGTGGACTGCCGAGTGTATAGGCGTTGTCGGCATGGACTGACAAAGCCGCTCTCGGGCAGCCGCGACAATGGCCGCATGAGTTTGTCCGTCACGCAACGTTTTCTGGATGCATGCAAGCCGCTGCTCGCTGTGATCGCGCCGCTGATCCGGGCCGTGAAACTGTGGCTCGACGCCGAAGGGCTGCGCATGAGCGCCGCGATGTCCTTCTACGGAATGCTGAGCCTCGCCCCGCTGCTGCTGGTGCTGGTGGGCGTGCTGGGATGGTGGATCGACCAGGCCTATCTCGAATCCAATCTCCTCGCGCAGGTGCGTTCCGTCGTGGGTGATCGCGGCGCGGAGGTGATCCGCATGGCCCTGACCAGCGCGCGCAAGCCGTCCGAGGGCTGGATCGCCTCGATCGCGGGTTTCGTGCTGCTGCTTTCGGGAGCAACGGGCGTGTTCGTCGAGCTGCAATCGTCGCTGCAGAAGCTCTGGAACGACGGCAAGGAGCCCGAGAGGATGGACCGGCCGGCCTGGTGGAACATGGCGTCGCTGCGCCTGCGGGGGCTGGCCTATGTGCTGGCCATCGGTTTCCTGCTGCTGATCTCGCTGGTGGTGTCCACCGCCATCAAGATGATCGCGACTTGGGCCGGATCGTGGCTGCCGTTCGGCTCGGGCCTGCTGCTGCAGGCGATCAACGAACTGATCGCCTTCGGTGTCGCGATGCTGCTGTTCATCGGCATGATGCGCATCGGCGGGCCGCAGGCACCGCCCATGCGCTGCCTCGTGTTCGGCGCGTTCGTCGGCGCCATCCTGTTCACGGCGGGCAAGCAGGCACTGGCCTTCTATCTTTCCACGGCAGCCGTGGTGTCCGCATACGGTGCCGCGGGATCGCTGGTCGTGCTGCTGATGTGGATGTATTTCTCCTCCGCGGTGTTGCTGTTCGCGGCCAGTTGCGCCAAGGCGCGCGACGAGGAACACCAGGGCAAGCTCACCGACTTCGGGCTGGCGGTGCAACCGGCCGGACAGGCCGGTTGAGCCCGTGGAGAGGCGGGAACATCGATATACGTGTGCTTACGGTGTTTACAACACCTGTCATGCGATTGACGCAGTAGACCAGTTAATCTTCGCGCCAATGTTTCATCTATTGCCAGGAGCGGCGGCGCATGCGTGTTTACACGCTGTCGCGGACGCAGGAATCTGGCAAGAATCGCGGCTGCATGGAATCCATTCCCAATCCCACCCCTGAAGTGCTCCAGGAACCGTCCGCAGGATGGTCCACGGCATGGCTGTGGGCGACGATGGCTGCGCTGGTGCTTTGCGCCGTGGCACTGGCGGGCATCTGGCTGCTGCTGCCGGGATTGTCCTCACCCACCGCGGCAGCGGCTCCCTGGCCTGCGCGCCCCGCCGGCGTGGCGCAAGGTGCAGCCCAGGTGCAACCAAGCCAGCCGAGCCCGTATTGGGGAGGCCTGGACATGCACCGCGGCAACGATGGCCTGCGGCTGTTGTCGCCCGTCGAATCGCCAGGCAACCTGCCGGGAGCGCAGCACGCATCGCAGGCACGCCGTTCGGTCGCCGTGGTGCAGGGCATGCGCACGACGCGCAACTACTGAACAGCACCTCCCTGGTAGGGGAGGCCTGTCCGCCGCGAATCACTTCTCCACGAACGCACGCTCGACGACAAAATCGCCGGGCGTGGTGGTGTTGCCTTCCTTGAAGCCGCGCTTTTCCAGCAGTTCCTTGAGCTCGTTCAGCATCGCGGGGCTGCCGCACAGCATCACGCGATCCGTCTCGGGGTTCAGGTCGGGCAGGCCGATGTTCTGCGGGAACTTGCCTTCGTTGATCTGCGTGGAGATGCGGCCGTGGTTGCGGAACGGTTCACGCGTGACCGTGGGGTAATAGACCAGCTTGTCCTTGACGATCTCGCCGAGGAATTCGTGCTCGGGCAGTTCTTTCTCGAACATGTCCTGGTAGGCCAGTTCGTTGGTGTGGCGCACGCCGTGCACGACCACGATCTTCTCGAACTTCTCGTACGACTCGGGGTCGCGCGCCACCGCCAGCCACGGGGCCAGGCCCGTGCCGGTGCCGATCAGGTACAGGTTCTTGCCGGGCAGCAGGTAGTCGATCAGCAGCGTGCCCGTGGGCTTCTTGCCGACGATGATGGTGTCGCCCACCTGGATGTTCTGCAGCTTCGACGTGAGCGGGCCATCGGGCACCTTGATCGACAGGAACTCGAGGTGTTCCTCGTAGTTGGGGCTCGCGATGGAGTAGGCGCGCAGCAGGTTCTTGCCGTCCACCTTCAGGCCGATCATGGTGAAGTGGCCGTTGGAGAATCGCAGCGAGGTGTCGCGCGTGGTGGTGAAGGAGAAAAGGCGGTCCGTCCAGTGGTGAACGGACAGGACACGTTCTTCGAGAAATGCACTCATGTTCGTTGAAATCGGAAAACAAACAAGGCAGGAAAAAACAATGCCTGCCCATAGGGAGCGCTGAAGGACCGGAGGGCGGGGAGGGCGACTGGCGCCTGTGCCTGGCTATCCGTTGAACTCAATCAACGCCATGAAGATTTGATATTTTCGAGCAATTACCAACTTCCGGGTACATTCCAGGGCCATCTCTTGAGATGAATTAGTGATAAGGTGAATAACGATGCGGGCTATTCCACGGACATTCTCACGGACATTCCTGCGCTGCTCCCTGCCGCTGGCGGCCTGCGTGGCGGCCACCTCCTCCTGGTCGGCCGAGGTCATCAAGATCGGCGAAATCAACAGCTACAAGGCCCAGCCGGCGTTCCTTGAGCCCTACAGGAAGGGCATGGAACTGGCCGTCGAGCAGGTCAACCAGGCGGGCGGCATTGCGGGCAAGAAGCTCGAACTCGTCATCCGCGACGACAACGCGAGCCCCGGGGATGCCGTGCGCGCGGCCGAGGAACTGTATACCCGCGAGAAGATCGACGTGCTCACGGGAAGCTTTTTATCGCACGTTGGCCTCGCGTTGACCGATTATGCAAAGCAGAAGCAGCGTTTCTTCCTGGCTTCCGAGACGTTGACCGACAAGGTCGTCTGGGCCGAGGGCAACCCCTACACCTTCCGCCTGCGCGCCTCCACCTATATGCAGGTGGCGATGCTGGTTCCCGAGGCGGCCAAGCTCCAAAAGAAGCGTTGGGCAATTGTCTATCCCAACTATGAATACGGACAGTCGGCGGCGGCCACCTTCAAGAAGCTCATGAAGGAACGCCAGCCGGACATCGAATTCGTCGCCGAACAGGCCCCTCCGCTGGGCAAGGTGGATGCCGGGAGCGTCGTGCAAGCCCTGGCCGACTCCAAGCCCGATGCGATCTTCAATGTGCTGTTCGCTGCAGATCTCGGCAAGTTCGTGCGTGAAGGCAACACGCGGGGGCTTTTCAAGGGGCGTGAGGTGGTGGGTTTGCTGACCGCCGAGCCGGAATATCTCGATCCGCTCAAGAAAGAGGCACCCGTGGGCTGGACAGCGACGGGCTATCCCTGGTATTCGATCAAGACACCGGAGCACGAGGCCTTCCTCAAGGCCTACCAGGCACGGTTCAAGGACTACCCGCGCCTTGGGACCATCGTCGGCTACAACGCCATCCGGTCCATCGCGGCGGGACTGCGCAAGACCGGTGGCAGTGCCGATACCGACAGGCTGGTGGCAGCCTTCAAGGGGCTGGAGGTGGAAACGCCGTTCGGCCGCATCACCTACCGTGCACAGGACCACCAGTCCACCATGGGTGCCTACATCGGCAAGACCGCCTATGACCAGAAGCTTGGGCGCGGTGTGCTCGTGAACTACCACTATGCCGACGGCAAGGACTACCAGCCGAGCGACGAAGAAGTGAAGAAGCTGCGGCCTGCCTCGGCGCAGTGAGTTCACCGCAGCGACTGTCAACGTCAACGGGGATCATCAAGACGATCTAGGACTTGCGGCCCCCGCCCATCAGCCCGCGCCGGTATTGCATCGCCTCGGCGACGTGTTCCGCGCGCACGCTGTCGCAATCCGCGAGGTCGGCGATCGTGCGGGCCACCTTGAGCGCGCGATGGGTGCTGCGTGCCGACCAGCCGAGTCGCACCGAGGCCGTCTGCAGGAATTGGGTTGCCGCGGGATCAAGCGCGGCATGGGTGTCGATGTCGCGCCCCTGCAGCCGCTGGTTGGCGCAGCCCTGGCGTGCGATGGCACGTCCGGCCGCACGCACGACGCGCTCGCGGATCGCGGCGGTGCTCTCGCCGGGGGCGGCATGCAGCAACTCCTCGGCGGGCAGCGCGGGCACCTCGACATGCAGGTCGATGCGATCGAGCAACGGGCCGCTGAGTTTCCCCTGGTAGCGCGCAATCTGCTCGGGTGAGCAGCGGCACGCACGCTGTCCCGAGCCGAGATGGCCGCACGGGCAGGGGTTCATCGCGGCAATGAGGGTGAAGCGGGCAGGATACTCCGCGCGCTGTGCCGCGCGCGAGATGGTGATGCTTCCGGTCTCCAGGGGCTCGCGCAGCGCCTCGAGCGCACTGCGCGAGAACTCGGGAAATTCGTCCAGGAACAGAACGCCCTCGTGCGCCAGCGAGATCTCGCCGGGCTTCGGGGGCGAGCCCCCTCCGACCAGGGCCACCGCGCTGCAGGTATGGTGTGGATGGCTGGTGCGCCGCTGCATCCATTCCTCGGGCCGGAACCGGCCGGCCAGGCTGGCGATGGCTGCGCTCTCGAGGGCCTGTTGTTCCGACATGGGGGGAAGCAGGCCCGCAAAGCGCTGGGCCAGCATCGACTTGCCCGATCCCGGAGGCCCTACCAGCAGCAGGCAGTGCATGCCGGCAGCGGCGATCTCCAGGGCGCGCTTGGCGGCAACCTGGCCCTTCACGTCGGCCAGATCGGGGAGGCTCGCGTGGGCATGGCGCTCCTGCGGTGCGAGCAGTTGCAGGCCGCTCTCGGGGTCGCCCTGTTCCTGCGGCAGTTGCTCGCGCACTTCCTGGGGAAGGAAATGACGCACCACGTCCAGCAGATGGGCGGCGCGGTAGATCTGCGCGTTGGGCACGAGGGCCGCCTCCTCGGCGCTGCCCGGCGGCAGCACCTGGCGCGGATCGCTCCCGTGACGCGACTGGGAGCGTATCGCCAGGCTGGTGGCCAGTGCGCCGCGCACCGGCCGGAGCGCACCCGACAGCGACAGTTCCCCCGCGAATTCATAGCCTGCGAACCGCGCCGCATCGATCTGGCCACTGGCCGCGAGGATGCCCAGGGCGATCGGCAGGTCGAAGCGCCCGGAGTCCTTGGGCAGGTCGGCGGGTGCCAGGTTCACCGTGATCTTCTTGTTCGCGGGGAACTCCAGGCCGGCGTTCTGCAGCGCGGAGCGCACCCGTTCGCGCGCCTCCTTCACCTCCACATCCGCCAGGCCCACCAATGTGAAGCTGGGCAATCCGTTGGCCAGATGCACTTCGACGGTGACCGGCATGGCCGCGAGGCCCGTCAGGGCGCGGCTTTGCACTAAAGCGAGACTCATTGCGGCATTTCTCCCCAGCCAGGTGCGCAGTTTGGAAAGCGAAACCCGCCACTCTGGCACCAAAACGGTGCATCTCGACATTCATGAATCGCAACCGCTGCGCGAAATCAATGGGGACGGTGACCAATGCATGAAGAAACACACATTTCTTGACATGGCACGGTCCGTGCTTTGAAGGGTCAACAGCCGATTTCATCACTTGCATTTCCGGAGGATCCCCATGTATCGCGTATCCCTGAAGCCCCTGCTTGTCGCACTGGTCGCCGCAGCACCCGTATGGGCGCATGCCCAGCTCACGGCCAACGTGGCCCTGACCAGCAACTACAAGTTCCGCGGGCAGGACCAGGACGTCAACCGCGTCAAGGCCGTGAATCCCGCGATCCAGGGCGGATTCGACTACACGTTCGGCGAAAGCGGTTTCTATGTCGGCAACTGGAACTCCAGCGTCGACTGGCTTTCGGGCAATTCCATCGAGATGGACTTCTACGGCGGCTACAAATTCAAGGCCGCCAATCTCGACTGGGACGTGGGCGTGCTGACCTACGTGTACCCCGGCAACTCGAACGGCAACACGACCGAGCTCTACGGTGCGGGCACCTATGGCCCTGTCACCGTGAAGTACTCGCACACGGTGTCGGATGACTACTTCGGGTGGGCCGGCGCAAAGCACTCCAGCCTGTCCGGGCGCAACACCGGTTACCTGAACGTGGCGCTGGCGCAGGAGATCGCACCGAACACGACGCTCAAGGCCGCCGTGGGCTACACGCGCTTCGCGGGCGACATCAAGGACCTGGGCGTGCCCAACTATGTCGACTACAGCGTGGGCGCGGCGTATGACTTCGGCGGGGGACTCGTGCTCAATGGCGCGATCCAGGGAGCGACCAAGAAGGGCTACTTCGGTGACGCCAACAAGGCCCGCCTGATCGTCTCCATCAGCAAGACCCTGTAATCACCCTTACACCCCCATCCATTTCAATTCAGAGGGCGCCCGCAGCGCCCGTTTCGGAGGACCCAAGCAATGAAAATGGTGACTGCCATCATCAAACCCTTCAAGCTCGACGAGGTGCGCGAGGCGCTCTCCGACATCGGCGTGCAGGGCATCACGGTGACCGAGGTGAAGGGCTTCGGCCGCCAGAAGGGTCACACCGAGCTGTATCGCGGCGCCGAGTACGTCGTCGATTTCCTGCCCAAGGTGAAGATCGAAGCGGCGCTGGATGACGCGATCGTCGAGCGCGCGGTCGAAGCCATCGAGGCCGCGGCACGCACCGGAAAGATCGGCGACGGAAAGATCTTCGTGTCCTCCCTCGAGGAAGTGATCCGCATCCGCACCGGGGAGACCGGCAACGAAGCGCTCTGAGCATCGCGGCCGAGCAGCCATCCGAACATGAATTCACCACCAAGAAGTTCTGCCATGAAAAAAATGCTTGCTTCATTCCTTCTGGGGCTCAGCCTGCTGACAGGCGGCACTGCGGTGCTGGCCCAGGCGCCAGCGGCCTCGGAGCCCGTGGCCGCCGCCGCAGCCGCGGCCGATGCGCCAGCGGCCGCCCCAGCCGCCCCGGCAGCGGATGCCGCCGCGCCCGCACCCGCTGCAGCCGCCGCGCCGGCGCCCAAGATCGATTCGGGCGATACCGCCTGGATGCTGACCTCCACGCTGCTCGTGATCCTGATGATCGTGCCGGGCCTCGCGCTGTTCTATGGCGGGCTGGGCCGTTCCAAGAACATGCTGTCGGTGCTGGTGCAGGTGTTCGTGATCTTCTCGCTGATCTCCGTGCTCTGGGCCGTCTACGGCTACAGCCTGGCGTTCTCGGGCGAGGGCAAGTTCATCGGCGGCTTCGACAAGCTGTTCCTCAAAGGCGTGAACCTCGAGTCCTTCGGCGCCCTGACGACGATTCCCGAGTATGTGTTCTTCGCCTTCCAGGGAACGTTCGCGGCCATCACGGTGGCGCTGATCGTCGGCGCCTTCGCCGAGCGTACCAAGTTCACGGCCGTGCTGATCTTCTCGACCCTGTGGTTCACGTTCAGCTACCTGCCCATGGCCCACATCGTCTGGGGCGGCGGCCTGCTGGCAGCCGATGGCGCGCTCGATTTCGCGGGCGGTACCGTGGTGCACATCAACGCCGGTGTCGCGGGCCTCGTGGGTGCCTACATGGTGGGCAAGCGCATCGGCTTCGGCAAGGAAGCGTTCATGCCGCATTCGCTGACATTGACCATGGTGGGCGCATCGCTGCTGTGGGTGGGCTGGTTCGGCTTCAATGCCGGCTCGGCAGGTGCCGCCAATGCGATCGCCGGCCTGGCATTCGTGAACACGGTGCTTGCCACGGCCGCAGCGACACTGTCCTGGCTGGCCGGCGAGGCCCTGCACAAGGGCAAGGCCTCGATGCTGGGTGCCGCCTCGGGTGCGGTGGCGGGCCTGGTGGGCGTGACGCCTGCGGCCGGCTTCGTCGGTCCCATGGGTGCCATCGTGATCGGCCTGGTCTGCGGCCTGGTGTGCCTGTGGGGCGTGGGCGGTCTCAAGCGCATGCTCAAGGTGGATGATGCGTTCGACGCCTTCGGCGTGCACGGTGTGGGCGGTATCGTCGGCGCGGTGCTGACGGGCGTGTTCGCCGCGCCTGCCCTGGGCGGCGTGCAGCCCGCCGACTTCGCGATGGGTCATCAGGTGTGGGTGCAGGTCAAGAGCGTGATCTTCACCATCGTGTGGTCCGGCGTGGTGGCATTCATCGCGTACAAGGTGGCCGACCTGACCGTGGGCCTGCGGGTCAGCGAGGAGGCCGAGCGCGAGGGGCTTGATATCACCTCGCATGGAGAGACGGCTTATCACCGGTGAGCCCGGAGGGGTGGTCCCTGTGGTGGCTTGGATTGCACCCTCCCTTTTTCTTGTGTCTGGATAGCGAGTGGTTCTCCTCCGACATTGGACCCGCACCTGCGGGTCTTTTTTTATTTCTGGGCGGCGGCGAGCGTGGTCTGACGCAATGTGTTCTCCATGGCCGCATACGAAGCCCTTGGCTTCGAGGGCTCATCGTTTTGAGGCGGCGATACGGGTCCCCATGCGTCGTTGCGAAGCTTGGCCTATCAAAAGGTATGTCTGCAGCTTCGCGCCTAGCCTGCGGACTCGTCTCGCCGTTGGGGTGGGGCGTTCACATGCTCCGCGCGCTTCATTGGCCCGCTACTCCCTGAATACCGGGCAGGGATTGTTCGCGTATGGGGGGCATACGGGAATAATCCCCTTCCATGACTTTCTCTCTTTCTTCCCCGGCCTGGTCCGCGCTGCCGGGCTCGCTGGCGCAGCTGGGTGAATCTCCGTTCTGGCATCCGCAGGAGTCACGGCTCTATTGGGTGGATATTGCGGGCCGTGCGTTGCTGCGCTGGCGCTGGGGTGAGGAGGCGGTGCAGCGTTGGGAGATGCCGTCGGAGCCCGGGTGCATTGCACCGGCCCGCGTGAACGGGGAGGCGTCGGGGCTGGTCGTGGCGCTGCGGGACCGGATCTGCCACGCGCCGCAGTGGGGTGGTGAATTGCATGCACTGGCGCGGTTGCCGATCGATGCCGCGACGCAGCGGGCGAATGACGGCAAGTGCGATGCGCTGGGTCGCTTCTGGGTCGGCACGGTGCATGAGCCCGAAAGCGGGCCGCGTCAGCCGGTGGCCGGGCTGTATTGCGTGGACCTGCGCAATGCCGTGGATGGGCCGCGGGTGAGCCGGTTGCAGGGCGGAGTGGCCACCGCCAACGGACTGGCGTGGTCGCCCGATGGTTCACGCATGTACTGGAGCGACACGCCCGCGCATGTGATTCGCGTGTGGCGCTGCAATGCGCAGCACGAGCCGGTCGGTGAGCCCCGGGTGTTCCGGCAGTTCGATCCCAAGCCGGCGGGCTGGAAGCCCGGCATGCCCGGCTACCAGGGGCGCCCGGATGGCGCCACCGTGGATGCACAGGGCCGTTACTGGTGCGCGATGTACGAGGGCGCGCGCGTGCTGTGCCTTGGCGAGGATGGCGAATTACTGGCGGACCTGTCCGTGCCGGTGCAGTGTCCCACCATGCCGTGCCTTGCGGGTCCCGACGGGCTGGCACCTCGCCTGTTCGTGACATCGGCTCGCCATGGGCGCCCGGCCGACGAGCTGGAGCGCCTGCCGCAGTCGGGCATGCTGCTGGTGGGGGAGGCTGGCGTGGCGGCCTTGCCCGTGAACTGGTGCGAGATCGGCGCGCGCTGAGCGAGACGGCCACCGGGAAAACCTTGGGGCCGCCTTTTCCCCATTGAAATAAATCCTTTGGGTATGGATGGCGCCTGCGCATACAGTGGCGGGCATCCGGCGCGACGCTAGTTTCGCTTCTTTCATTGCATTGTGCAGGGGGTGCCTCATGCGGATATCCGTGCTGTTCAGGGTTTTCATGGCGTGGTGGGTGATGGCGATCGTGATGTTCTCGCCTGTCGCTCTGGCCACCACCGACATCACGCAACGTGACGAGCAGGCGCTGCGCGGCGTGAAGGCGATGGTCCTGCTGCCCCCCGAATTCGACGAACAGGCCGGTGCCGCCGGCGTGACGCCGTCGATGGTGGCGCGCCGCGCGGAGGTCTACCTGCGCGGCGTGGGGGTCCGGCTGGTGGCTGACGCCGACCTGCTCACCGAGGCGGAGCGCAGCGAGTTCCCCCGGTTGCTGATCCAGTTCGGCGCGCTGCGCAACGATGGCAGGCGGCGCACCGATGTCGTCGTCACGGTGAATGTGCTGCGCATGAACGGGCAGGCGAGCCAGCCGGTATACATCGTCCAGCATCTCGGCCAGACGCTCCAGAAACCGGGTCGCAATGTGATGATGCGTGAGCTGGATCTGGCGCTCAACCTGCTGCGCGAGGACCTGCGCCGGGCCCATCGCTGATTCGGGCCGGGCGAGGCGTTCAAAACGCTCACGCCGCCTTTTCAAAAAAATCACACGCCCGGATGGCGTTCTGGCGGGTGTGGGCGCTACCATCCCGGCATGGAATCAGCAGCGCTTTCCCAGATCATCGAACGCGTGCGCGACAGCGCACAGCATGGCCGTGCCCTGCGGGTGCGTGGCGGCGGCACCAAGGACTTCGTGGGCGGCCCGGCCGTGGCACTGTGCAAGGCGGACGTGCTCGACATGCGCGCCCTGGGCGGTGTGGTGGACTACGAGCCTAGCGAGCTGGTGGTGACGGTGCGCGCCGGCACGCCCCTGGCCGAGCTCGAGGCGCTGCTGGCGTCGCGCGGCCAGTGCCTGCCGTTCGAGCCGCCGCGCTTCGCCGCGGGAGGCACCGTGGGCGGCATGGTCGCGGCGGGGCTGTCAGGCCCGGCCCGCGCGAGCGTGGGAGCGGTGCGCGACTATGTGCTCGGCATCGAGATCATCAACGGCAAGGGCGAGCTGCTGCGCTTTGGCGGGCAGGTGATGAAGAACGTCGCCGGCTACGACGTCTCCCGCCTCATGGCGGCCTCGTGGGGCACGCTCGCCGTGATCACCGAGGTCAGCCTCAAGGTGCTGCCGGTGGCTCCTGCGGAGGCCACGCTGCGCCTTGAATGCGACCAGGCATCGGCACTGCAGCAACTGCATGCCTGGGGCGGCCAGCCCCTGCCGCTGAACGCCAGCTGCTGGGTGCAGGATGCCGGCCGGGGCCAGCTTTTCGTGCGTCTGCGCGGCGCGAACGCGGCGGTGGAGTCGGCCTGCGCCAGCATGGGCGGCGAACGTCTTTCCGGCGAACAGACCGCGGCCGGCTGGGATGCCTGTCGTGACCACACGCTGCCGTGGTTCGCGGATCGCGCGAGGCGGCCGGAACAGGCGCTGTGGCGATTGTCCGTTCCTCAGACCGCCCCGGTGCTGCCGTTGCCGCAAGGCGCGGAGCCGCCGCTGGTCGAATGGCAGGGCGCGCTGCGCTGGGTGCAGGCACCGGTCGAATGCGGTGCGGCGCTGCAGGCGGCGGCGCAGGCGGTGGGCGGCAGCGCCATGCTGTTCGCGGCTCCCGCACAGGGCGCCACGCTGGCTCCGGCGGCCACCCACCCGCAGCCCGCGCTGGCGGGCATTGCCCAGCGGCTGAAGCAGTCCTTCGATCCCTCGGGCATCTTTCAGCCGAATCGCATGGGCGCGGGCGGCTGAGGGCGGAACGCCGCCCGCCCATGCCCACCGACAGAACGAACCGATAGACAGACAAGCAAGCCATGCAAACCCAGCTAGCTCCCGAGTACAAGAACACGCCGCACGGCAAGGAGGCCGAGGCCATCCTGCGCAAGTGCGTGCACTGCGGCTTCTGCACCGCCACCTGCCCCACCTACCAGACGCTGGGCGACGAACTCGACGGTCCGCGCGGGCGCATCTATCTGATCAAGCAGGTGCTGGAGGGCAAGGAGCCCACGCGCGCCACGCAGGAGCACCTGGACCGCTGCCTCACCTGTCGCAACTGCGAGAGCACCTGCCCGAGCGGCGTGCAATACGGCCACCTGCTCGACATCGGCCGCCAGGTGGTCGACGAGAAGGTGCCGCGCTCCACGGGCGAGCGCCTCAAGCGCTGGGCGCTCAAGGAAGGCATCACCTCTCCCCTGTTTGCCCCCGCGATGAAGCTGGGCCAATCGGTGCGCGGCCTGCTGCCCGAGAGCCTCCAGGCCAAGGTGCCGCCGAAGTCCGAACATGGCGCCTGGCCCACGCGCGAGCACGCCCGCAAGGTGCTGCTGCTGGCCGGTTGCGTGCAGCCGGCCATGCTGCCCAACATCAACTACGCCACGGCGCGCGTGCTCGACGCGGCCGGCATCCAGACGGTGATCGCAGGCAACGCCGGGTGCTGCGGCGCGGTGAAGTTCCACCTGAACGACCAGGATGGCGGACGCGTGCAGATGCGCGCCAACATCGACGCGTGGTGGCCCATGGTCTCATCGGGCCAGGTCGAGGCGATCATCATGAATGCCTCGGGTTGCAGCGCCATGGTCAAGGACTACGCGCATGCGCTCAAGGACGACGCGCAATATGCCGAGAAGGCCAGCCGCATCAGTGCCATCGCGCGCGACGTGTGCGAGCTGCTGCCCGCCATGCTGCCGGAGCTCGCCGAGAAGCTGCAGGGCCGCGTCAACATCCAGGGCAAGCTTGCCTACCATCCGCCTTGCACGCTGCAGCATGCGCAGAAGCTGCGCGGCGGCGTCGAGCGTGATCTGGGCAAGCTCGGGTTCAGGATGCTGACTTCGCGCACCGAATCGCACCTGTGCTGCGGCTCGGCCGGCACCTATTCGATTCTTCAGCCCGAGCTGTCCAAGACACTGAAGGCGCGCAAGTTGGCTGCGCTGCACGAGGCGTGCGGGAACGAAGAGCCCGCGATGATTCTGTCGAGCAATGTGGGCTGCATCACCCACCTGCAATCCGGTACCGGCGTTCCCGTCAAGCACTGGATCGAGGCGCTGGACGAGGCGCTGCAGGGCAGCGCCGGCCGCTGAGAGGCCGGCGTCGTCTGCTGCAGCTCAGATCAACGGCGGATCGAACGCACGGATCGGCGGCAGCGGCGCATCGAAGCGCTCAACCTGCACGGTGCTGATCTGACCCGCGCATCCCTGGCCCAGCGAGGAGGTGCCCAGATCGCGCACCACGATGTTGGGGTTGCCGTGCACGCACACCACGCCGTGCACCGCATCGGGCCGCGGGTCGTACCAGGCGCCGGTGGGCAACTGCACCACGTCCTTGCGCATGTCGGGGTTCAGGTGCGCGCTCGCCAGCACGGCCCCCAGCTCGTTGTGCAGCCTGACGATGTCGCCCTCGCGGATGCCGCGCGCTGCGGCGGTGTCGGGATGCAGGTGGCAGATCTCGCGGCCCTGGCGCTTGTTGTCCATGCTGTAGCGGCCGAAGTCGAGCTGGCTGTGCAGCTTGGTATAGGGCTGGTTGGCCACGAGCCACAGCGGATGCTCTGCCGTGGGCGCATGCCTGGGCGCCAGCCATGCGGGATGGCCCGGGCAGTCGGCATAGCCGAACGCGGCCACGTGCGGGGAGCTGATCTGCACCTTGCCGCTGGGCGTGGGCAGCGGCGCGTTCTCGGGGTCGTCGCGGAACGCACGCAGGATGCCGCCATCGTCGGGCAGCTGGGGAATCTGCAGTTCGCCGCGCTCCCAGAATTCCTCGAACGTAGGCGCGGGCAGCTGCATCTTCTCGAGTCCCCGGCGCGTGTGCTCGTACAGGCGGGAGAGCCATTCGCGCGCGCCAAGGCCTTCGGTGAACGCCTCTCGCCGGCCCAGGCGCTCCGCCAGATCGCTGAAGATGGCGTAGTCGTCGCGTGATTCCCCATAGGGCTCGGCCACGCGCTTCATCGCAATCACGAGGGGGTCGGTGGCCGTGGCGCCGATGTCGTCGCGCTCCAGCGTGAGCGTGGTGGGCAGCACGATGTCGGCATGGCGTGCGGTGGCGGTCCAGACGCTCTCGTTGATGACGAAGGTGTCGAGCGTGCGGAAGGCGTCGGCCAGGCGGCGCAGGTCCTGGTGGTGGTGGAAGGGATTGCCTCCCGCCCAGTAGGCCAGGCGAATGTGCGGATAGTTCATGCGCTGGCCGTCGTAGTCGAACGGCTGGCCGGGATTCAGCAGCATGTCGGTGATGCGCGCGACGGGAATGAAGGCCTTCACGCCGTTGCTGCCCTGCGGCAACGGCGCGACGGGGGTGGCATTGTTGCGGCGGCCATAGTGCGCGAGCGTGCCGAGCGCATAGTTGTAGCCGCCGCCCGGCAGCCCCAGCTGGCCGAGCGCCGCGGCCAGCACCGCGCCCATCCATACGGGCTGTTCGCCATGTTCGGCACGCTGCAGCGAATGCGAGACCGTGACCAGCACGCGCTTGCCCACGAGCGAGCGCGCCAGGTCGACCAACTGCTGCGCGGGCACGTCGCAGATGCGTGCCGCCCAGGCGCAGTCCTTGGCGACGCCGTCGCTCCTGCCCGTGAGGTAGTCCTCGAAAGTGTCCCAGCCGTCGCAGCAGCGGTCGATATAGCCTCGGTCAAGCGAACCGTCGGCCCACAGCTGGTGGACGAGGCCGAGCATCATGGCCGTGTCGGTCATCGGCACCGGGGCGATCCATTCCGCGTGGATCTCGGGCGGCAGGTCGGAGCGCAACGGGCTCACGTTGATGAAGCGACAGCCGCGCCGGGCGGCGGTTTCCATGGCACGGCGTTCCGTGTGGCGGCTGACGCCACCCGAGGCCACGCGTGAATTCTTGAGCGCCATGCCGCCGAACGAGAGCACCACCTCGGTATGCTCCGCGAGCTGCTCCAGCGTGACGTTCTGCCGCGCCACCTGTTCCATCGGCCCGATCACGTGCGGCAGCAACGGGGCCGCGGCGCCCGCGCTATAGGTGTTGACCGAGCGCACGTAGCCGCCAAGCGCGGTGTTCAGGAAGCGATGCACCTGGCTTTGCGCATGGTGGAAGCGCCCCGCGCTCGACCAGCCGTACGAGCCGCCGAAGATCGCCTCGCAGCCATGCGCCTGCTGCACGCGGCGCAGCTCGGCGGCCAGGCGGTCGAGCACCTCGCTCCAGTCCATTTCCACGTAGTCGTCGTGGCCTCGCCGTGGGTCCGGGCCGGGGCCGTTCTCGAGCCAGCCCCTGCGCACCATCGGCCGCGCGATGCGGATCGGATGGCGTAGCGCATCCCGCAGGTTGTCGATGATGGGGTTGGGATCGGGGTCCGCCGGGTGGGGGCGCACATCCAGTTCGTGGCCGTCCCAGCGGGCGCTGAACGCGCCCCAGTGCGCGCTGTGCGGCTGCATGATGGGTGTTGTCTCTTTCACCTGCTGCATGTGCATGACCTTTGTTGTGGCGGATCGGTATCCATGGCTGGCCTGTCCCGGATCGACAGCATAGGACGGATCGCTTTTTCTTGCAGATCGTTGCGCCAAACCACCCCAAACCCCGATCCGATCTGGCGGAGGAAGGCAAAAATTGCCTGCGGGCTTCCGGAAAATGGCATGATTGCCGGTTTTGACTGGCGCACGCCCGTGTGGGGCGGCGATGGATTGCACATGAACTCACCTGTGACTGAAGCCAAAAACCCTGCTGCCCCTGCACCCGAGCAGGCAGCGCCCGTGGCACAGCAGGCCGTGGCCCCGCAGCAGGCCGACGCCACGCAGACACCCCAGTCCGAAACGGCGCCTGCCGAAGGTGCGAAGGCCGGACGCAACCGCCGCCGGCGCGGTGGCGCGGGTCGTCGCGAAGGCCAGCGTGAAGGCCAGGCCGCGGTGGCGCGTACGCCGGGCGATGCTCCCGCAGCACAGGGCAAGGCCACCCATCCGGGCAATCCCGGCACCGCGCAGCCGCGCCGCCAGAATCCCGCGCTGCAGCAACTGCAGGGGTTGTATCCACAGCTCTTCGGCGAGCAGCCGAGGCCGCTCAAGCGCGGCATCTTCCAGGACCTGGAGGCGGCTCACCCGGGCGTGTTCACTCCTGCGGACCTGAAGCTTGCGCTCAGCATCCACACGCGTTCTTCGCGCTACCTGCAGGCGGTGTCCCAGGGGCAGCCACGCCACGACCTGCAAGGCAAGGTGGTCGAGCAGATGGCACCGGAACATGTGTTTCACGCGCTGGTGGAGGTCTTCCGCCGCCGCAAGCCCCGCGATGGCGAAGATCTCACGCAGAAGCTGCGCCGCCGCATGGAAATCGCCTTCGAGAGTTCCGGCATGACGCGCGAGGCCTACCTGGAACTGGTGCGCGGCCGTGACGATGCCACCAATGCGCTGCTCGACGAGGCGCTTGCCGAGGTCTCCGCCCGCGTGGCCAAGGACGAGGCCATCCTGCGCGCCTACGAGGCCAGCGGGGCGGCCAGCGTCGATGCCTTTGCCGACATGTACGGCATGCAGGCGCGCACGGTGGCGCAGCAGCTCGAGCGCGCACGCCGCCTGCGCGGCTGATCCCGCCTGCGCCCTGGCGAGCCTGCCCGCCGCGCTGCCGATCACTGCTGACCCTCTGCTGACACTACGCTGTCAGCAGCAGGTCGGCACCATGAAGCCCTGTTCAACTTTTTCAACACAGGAGTCCTTCATGTCTGCAATCCGTTCCGCATCCGCCATCAACTGGTTCGAGATTCCCTGCACCGACCTGTCGCGCGCCCAGTCCTTCTATGAGGCCATGCTCGGCCGCAAGATGCGCCTGGACGAGTGCGGCGGCACGCCGATGGCGATCTTTGCCTACGACGATCCGGCGACCGGCGGCTGCCTCGTGGGCAACGGCAGCCTCACCCCCTCGCACAACGGCGGCGTGCGGGTCTATCTGGACTGCGAGCCCAGCGTCGAGGCCGCCATGGAGCGTGCGCGCAAGGCCGGCGGCCAGGTGCTGGACGAGTGCGTGGAGCTGCCGCAGGACATCGGCTTCATCGCCCACGTGCGCGACACCGAGGGCAACACGATCGGCCTGCACGCCAAGCGCCGCTGACCACGGGGTGAAGCCCGCGTAATATCGCGGCATCGCGTTTCCTCCTCCTCCACCGGCACACCGACATGCGTCGCGCAGATCGACTCTTCAAGCTCGTGCAGCTCATCCGTGGGCGGCGCCTGTCCACGGCCGCGTTCCTCGCGGAACGGCTCGAAGTGTCGCTGCGCACCATCTACCGCGATGTGGCCGATCTGCAGCACCAGGGGGTGCCGATCGAGGGCGAGGCCGGGGTGGGGTACCGCCTGGGTGCTGGGTTCGAGCTGCCGCCGCTGATGTTCACCCAGGCCGAGGCCGATGCGCTGGTCATCGCCGCGCGCGTGGCGCAGACCTGGCTCGACGACGGGCTGGCCCGCGAGATGGAGAGTGCGCTGTGCAAGATCCTCTCGGTGCTGCCGACCCCGGCGCGCGTGGCCGCCGAGGCGCAGGCGCTGTTCTCGCTGGGCTCGGGGCTTGACCGGCGCACGCAGGACACGCTCAAGGCGCTGCGCCATGCGGCGCACTCGCAGCATCTGGTCGAACTCGACTATCTCGACCTGAAGGAGCAGCAGAGCGTGCGGCGCGTACGGCCGCTCGCATGCTTCTACTGGGGCAAGGTGTGGACGCTGTCGGCCTGGTGCGAGACGCGCGATGATTTCCGTACGTTCCGCATCGACCGGGTGCATCGCTGCGATGTCCTGCCGCAGACCTTTCGCCACGAACCGGGCAAGACGCTCGCCGACCTCACGCGCCGCGTGCAGTGCGAACGGGGCCTGGATTGAAACTCAGGAGGGCGAGGAGGTGAGTGCCGTCTCGATGTCGGCACGTAGCTCGGCAGGCCGGGTAGCCGGCGCATAGCGCGCGATCACCCGGCCGTCGCGGCCGACCAGGAACTTGGTGAAGTTCCACTTGATGCTCCTGGTTCCCAGCACGCCCGGTGCCTGCTGCTTGAGCCAGTCGTAGAGCGGAATCGCCTGGGGTCCGTTCACGTCGATCTTGGACATCATCGTGAAGTCGACACCATAGTTCTTGCTGCAGAACGCACCGATTTCCTGGTTGCTTCCCGCATCCTGCTTGCCGAACTGGTTGCACGGGAATCCGATCACCACCAGGCCGCGTGCGCCGTACGTCGCGTGCAGTTCCTGCAATCCGGCGAACTGCGGCGTGAAGCCGCAGGCGCTGGCGGTGTTCACGATGAGCAGCACCTGTCCGCGGTAGTCCGACAGGCGCAGCGGTGAACCGTCGATGCGGGCGGCCTGGAAGTCGTCGATGGAGCTCATGGGATGATCCTGTGTCAGGGCGTGTTCACGATCTTAGCGCGAGGGTGCGGCAGAGGGCCGGCCTTCCCATCCGCGCAGAAATCGTCCACATGCTCTCAGGAGTGGGAGGCGGATGCCGGTGGCGCCTTCACCTTGCGTGGCCAGGCCGACCAGGCTGCTGCCATCAGGATCAGCGCACCGCCGAGCAGGCTGCGCGTATCGAGTTGCGCGGCGCCCAGCAGCACCGAGGAGACGCTGGCGAATGCCACTTCGCTGAGCATGACCACGGCGGTGACCGAGGCGGCCAGCCGCGACGCGCCATACTGCAGCGCCCAGTTGCCGACCGCAAGCGTCATCGCCAGCAGCACGGCCGTGGTCACCCAGGTCGCATTGGGCGCGGGAAACTGCGGCACCAGACCGAACTGCCCACCGACGAAGGCGGCCGCGAGCGCGGTCAGCATGCAGCCGCCGAACATCGAGAACATGCGCGCCTGTCCCGGTGTGCGGTGCATGCGGCGAAGCGTCACGTTGGTGAATGCGAACATGAAGCCGCCGAACAGCGCCAGCCAATCGGCCAGGGACAGTGCGGCAAAGAGCCGCGCGAGGCCGCCGTCCTTCGGCCAGATCACCAGGAACACGCCGCAGAATGCCAGCAGCAGCCGTGCGATGGCGGTGGGCGTGGGGCGTTCGCCCAGCACCTTCCAGGCCAGCAGGATGGCCCAGGCGGGCATCAGGTAGAACAGCAGGATGACCCGTACCACGTCGCCGATGGTGATGGCCCAGTTGAACGCCACGTTGTTCAGGCCCGAGCTCAGCGCCAGCACCCACAGGCCGGGGTTGTCGCGGATCTGGCGCAGGATGCCCGGGCGAAAGAGCAGCAGCCCCGTCAGCACCATGGCATACATGACCGCCGTGGCCCAGAGGGGGTGCAGCCCCGCATCGAACATGTGCCGGAACGGCCACCACGTCAGTCCCCAGACGAAGGCATTGAAGAGCAGGGCGAAGACCGGAAGCGGCGAATGCATGGTGGCGAGGGCTGGCAGTGGGGCGGTTTGGGAGGTGGCGGGGTGCAGCGGCCATCTTGACGGCATGGCCACCGACAGGAGCTTGCCACAGCCCGCGCGGGAACGGGATTCCGCAGACCGGAAAACCGGCGGTGTGCCGCCCGCGTCCGCTCAGGATTCCCGGGCGAGACGTGCCCTCAGTGGCAATCCCGCCTTGCGATGTCCATCAGGCGCCTCAATTCGTCGGGGTGCCTGCTGCAATTGCGGCGGTGCCAGCGTCCGATCAGCCACATCGTGCCGGCCACGACGATGCCGAACACCGTGATGGCGCCGAAGGCCGACAGCCCGAACTTGGTGGACAGGCTGTAGAACGCGCCCAGGGCCAGGATGCAGGCCTGTTCGTTGAAATTCTGCACGGCGATCGAGCGGCCCGAACCCATGAGGTTGGCGCCCCGGTGCTGCAGCAGCGCGTTCATGGGAACCACGAGGAAGCCGCCCAGGCCGCCCAGGATGATCAGGAACGGAACCGCCATCCAGAGCTTGTCGATCACGTTCATCAGGATCACCAGCAGGCCCATGCAGATGCCCAGCGGGATCACCTTGGTCGCGCCTTCGAGGCGCATGCGGACGGAGGCGAGCACCGCGCCCGCCGCCGTACCGATGGCCACCACGCCCACCAACGCCGACGCCTGGGTGGTGCTGTAGCCGAGCGCCGCGGCACTCCATGCCAGGACGATGTAGCGCAGATTGCCCGATACGCCCCAGAACAGCGTGGTGGTGGCCAGGGAGATCTGGCCCAGCTTGTCCTGCCACAGGCGGTTGTTGCAGCTCCAGAAATCAGGCAGCAGTTCCAGCGGATTGCCCGGCATGGGGCGCAGCTCGACGCCGGTGCGCGGAATGCGCAGGTTGAACCAGGCGGCCAGGGCATAGATCGGCACGAGCGAGAGGATCGCCGCCTGCGCGGGCAGCTCGATGCCCAGGTCGACGCCGGGCATGTCGAAATCGAGCAGCACGCCCGAGAGGTGCGGGCCGACCAGCTGGCCGCCCAGCAGCACGCCGAGGATGATCGAGGCGATCGTCAGGCCCTCGATCCAGCCGTTGGCGCGAACCAGCTGCGAGGGCGGCAGCAATTCGGTGAGGATGCCGTACTTGGCGGGCGAATAGGCGGCCGCGCCGAGGCCCACGACCGCATAGGCCAGCAGGGGATGGTGGCCGAACAGCATCATCAGGCAGCCCACGACCTTGATCGCGTTGCTGATGAACATGACCTTGCCCTTGGGCATGGAGTCGGCAAAGGCGCCCACGAACGGCGCGAGCACCACGTAGAACAGCGCGAACATGGGCACGAGCGCGGCGCGCTGCCACTCGGGGGCGCCACTGGTGCGCAGCAGTTCGACGGCGGCCACGAACAGGGCATTGTCGGCCAGCGAGCTGAAAAACTGCGCCGACATGATGGTGTAGAAACCGCGCTTCATTGTCTTGGACAGTGAGTGCTCACAGGGTAGCGCCGCGGCGCATGCCGTGCACCGGCCCATTGCCGCAGCCGGCAGGGCGCTGCCACGCCGTGCCCGGTTCGCCGCGCCGGGGGGTAGGGCGCGTGGCGCCTGGGCTGTATCGAGTGAAACTCATCTTGCAAATTCAGTGAAGGCACGCCACGGCTTGGAACATCAGTGAAACTGATGCACAGAGAAATATCCGAACAGTCTGCTGTGCGACGGGCGGTTATATCACGCAGATACCGTAGGGCAATGACAGAATGACCACCTTTGGCTCCGTAGAAACACCCTATGCCACGTCCCATCCAAGCGACCATTCACACTGCCGCGGTGCAACATAATCTGGCGCGCGCGCGCCGTGCCGCGGTGGATGCGAACGTCTGGGCGGTGGTCAAGGCCAATGCCTACGGCCATGGCATCGAGCGGGTTTTCGACGCCCTGCGCGCGGCCGACGGCTTCGCGCTGCTCGACCTGGCAGAGGCCGAGCGCATCCGCCAGCTTGGCTGGCGCGGCCCGATCCTGCTGCTGGAGGGGGTGTTCGAGCCGCGCGACCTCGAACTCTGCTCGCGCCTGGGGATCTGGCACTCCGTGCACTGTGACCAGCAGATTGACTGGCTGGCCGCGCACAAGACACAGAATCCGCACCATGTCTTTCTCAAGATGAACTCGGGCATGAACCGGCTTGGCTTCACGCCCGAGCGCTACCGCGCGGCCTGGGCGCGCCTGAATGCGCTTCCCCAGGTCGACGAAATCGGCTTCATCACCCATTTCAGCGACGCCGACGGGCCGCGCGGCATCCATCACCAGCTCCAGGTCTTCCTGGAGGCCACGCGGGACCTGCCCGGCGAGCGCACCCTCAGCAACAGTGCGGCCACGCTGCTGCGGGGCAGCGAGAGCGACGTGCGCGGCGACTGGGTGCGTGCCGGCATCGTGCTGTATGGCAGCGCGCCGGACTACCCGCAACGCACCATCGCCGATTGGGAGCTCGAGCCGACGATGACGCTGTCGGGCAAGCTGATCGGCGTGCAGCACCTGGAGAAGGGCGACACCGTCGGCTACGGATCGACCTACGTGGCCGAAGGCCCGATGACCATCGGCGTGGCGAGTTGCGGATACGCCGACGGCTATCCGCGCCACTGCAGCACCGGCACGCCGGTACTGGTGAACGGCGTGCGCACGCAACTCGTCGGGCGCGTGAGCATGGACATGCTCACCGTGGACATCACCGGCGTGCCCGGTACGGGGATCGGCTCGGAGGTGACCTTCTGGGGCAAGGCCTCGAACGGCGTGGTGCTGCCGATCGACGAGGTGGCGCAGGCTGCGGGCACGGTGGGCTATGAGCTCATGTGCGCGCTCGCGCCGCGCGTGCCCGTCGTCGTGGACTGAAACTCCGTTGGACGGGTGTGCGGGTTGTGGGCTAGGATTCGCCCCCATATCACCCCTGACCATGGCAGCTCCACGCTCACAAGCCCGCACCTCCAACTGGCGCCGCATGCGCGTGCCACGGCGTGAGGATTTCCACCAGACGCTCAGGCAGCGCAACGCGCTTCGGCTGCACGGCTGGCTGATCGGCGGCTTCATGATGCTTTTCACCTGGGCCGTCTCGCACTTCCAGTTGATGCTCTGGGGCGACGGCTCGCTTGCGCTGCGCTATCTCGTCACGCTGGGTGCCGGTTACCTGGTCTACCTGCTGGTGCTCCATGAGTGGTCCAGATGGGTGCTGCTGCGCGAGGACCGTGGGGATGCCGACATCGATGCTGCCGACATGCTGGACGTCGTCGACATCGCCATGCCGCGCGGGCATGGAGGGTCGGGCGCGGGCTCTCCCCAGAGCGGGGGCGGTGGCGACTTCACGGGCGGCGGTGCCTCGGGCAGCTTCGACGGGGGCGGCGGCTCCGACATCCTGGGCGATGTGGCCTCCGGCGCGCTGGAGGTGGCCGGTGGCGCCGACGAAGGCGCGATCGTCGTGGTGCCCGTCGTCGCGATCTTCGTGGTCGCGGTGGGCGTGGTGCTGGGCGCGGGTACGCTGGTCTGGCTGTACTTCGGCTCCGAAGTGCTTCTGGCCGTGGCCGTGGAGCTGGCTTTCTCGGTGGCCACGGCACGTGCGCTCATGGGGGCCGAGCGCGCGGGCTGGTTCACGGCGGCCGTGCGCCTGACGTGGAAGCCCCTGCTCGGTGCGCTGCTCTGTGCCGTGGCGCTGGGCTGGGCGCTCGACCACTGGCTGCCGCAGGCGCAGTCCCTGCCGCATGCCGTGCAGATGATGCGCTCGCGCTGAGCAGCCTCCGTCCTTCTTTAGTCCGTTGTTCGCCAAGTTCGGATTCATTGATCCTTTGGCATTGACTTGCCCTATTGCTTGGGCCGACTCACAGCGGATGCCAATGCTCTTGCCTGGCATCAAAGGGGCATGACGGGGATTCACGAAAAATTGAAATACAGCGAATCAGGACTGCGCTTCCACGAGGCAGCTTCGATGAGGCACGGCCAGAACGCGGCTTGCGCGTCGAGCTCTTGCTTCTGTTCCGTGGTTGCCGGATCTGCAGGTGCGCTGGAAATCAAGCAATGGAGTCCCCATGAAAAACATATCCCCGTTGTCCGGCCGAGGCCTGTTGCGAGGCGCGCTCGGTGCGGCCGCCGCTGCCGCCATGCTTTCGGCTGCCGCCGTCCGCGCGCAGGAACCCGTGCAGCCGATCGAGGCGGCCAAGGTTGCCGACCCGGCCAGGGTGGAGCTGGGCAAGAAGCTATGGTTCGATCCGCGCCTTTCGCGCTCGGGCTTCATCTCGTGCAACTCCTGCCACAACCTGAGCACCGGCGGCGCTGACAACCTGAAGACGTCCATCGGCGACAAGTGGCAGAAGGGGCCGATCAACTCGCCGACTGTGCTGAATTCCAGTCTCAACCTGGCGCAGTTCTGGGACGGTCGCGCCAAGGACCTCAAGGAGCAGGCCGGCGGCCCGATCGCCAACCCCGGCGAGATGGCGTTCACGCATGATCTGGCCGTCGACATGCTGCGCTCGATTCCGCAATACGTGGCCGAATTCAGGCAGGTGTTCGGCAACGACAGGCTGGGTATCAGCGAGGTGACCGCCGCCATCGCCGCGTTCGAGGAGACACTGGTCACCCCCAATGCACGCTTTGATCGGTGGCTCAAGGGCGACATGAAGGCGATCAACGAGCAGGAGCTGCGTGGTTACCAGCTGTTCAAGGCGTCGGGCTGCGTTGCATGCCACAACGGCCCGAACCTGGGCGGCAATTCATTCCAGAAGATGGGGCTGGTCGAGGCGTACAAGACAGACAATCCTGCGGAGGGCCGCTCCGCGGTGACCGGCAATGACGCGGAGCGCTTCAACTTCAAGGTGCCGACGCTGCGCAACGTGGAATTGACCTATCCCTATTTCCACGATGGAGCGGCCGACACGCTGGCCGAGGCGGTTGACACCATGGGGAAAATCCAGCTCGGCAAGACATTTACCCCTGTAGAAAACAGGGACATTGTGGCCTTCCTTAAGACGCTGACAGGGGATCAACCCCAGTTGACTTTGCCTATTTTGCCGCCTTCAAGCGACACAACCAAGCGGCCGCAACCATTTGAGTGATAAATTACGTGTGCCCGGTGCACTTTCGGGCAGAGGTGATGCGCGGAAAACCGGTGCCGAAAGGCCCCGGTTTTTCTTTTTGTGGGCCATGGGCGACAGACAACTGCCAGGCGTGTCAATGCAAGCCCATGCCACTAGCCGCGATCAGGCCAGCGCGCGCTGGACTGCGGCGCGTTCGCTCATGCGCCTGTGGTGGTCGTGCACCTTGGGGAATTGCGCGATGTCCACGCCATCGCTCTTGAGCCAGCCGGACATCGTGAACAGATAGGCGTCGCACACGCTGTAGTCGTCGCCCAGAACCCACGGGCCGTTCAAATAGTGGTGCTCGATATAGGAGAAGTTCTCGGTCATGTTGGCGGGAACCTTCTGCTGCATGGCGGCCTGGGCCTCTGCATCATCGGCCCAGCGGCCGGCGCGCGGGCGGTGGGCATGGTTGATGTGCACGGTCGAGGACAGGTAGCTGTTGAATTCCATCAGGCGGGCCAATCCGAACAGGTCGGTGGGCGCCAGCCTGGCGTCCGCAAAGCGCTGGGCCACATAGGCGAGCAGGGCGGGCGCTTCGGTGAGCACACCCTGCTCCGTGACCAGCGCGGGCACGCGGCCCTTCGGATTGATGGCCAGGTATTCGGGCGTGCGCTGTTGCTGCGATGCGAAGTCCACCCGTTCGAGCCGGTAGGGCGCGTTGGCTTCTTCCAGCGCAATGCGGACGGCCAGCGCGCAGGTGCCGGGTGTGTAGTAAAGGGTGAGGGATGGGTTCATCTGTCTGTCTCCAGGAGGGAATGGCTCGCGGCGCGGCCCGAGGGGCGTGAGGATGCACGAGCATCTTCTGCATTCGGGTTAAATATAAGTCACAACTTTCGGGGGTGTGCGAGACTGTGCGCAAGACCCGCGAGCCTGCACGACGCTAGTGAAAACGAGTATGCAAAAAAGTAGTCAGTGATTATTTAACAAGTTAAATTATTAGTCATTCTTTCTTCTTTCTCTGTTCCTCGGTGCACTGCAGAAGGGCGGAAGCGCGGCGGAGCGAGTGGCTCCGTTCGGCGCTTGGTGGAGACGATCGCAGTGGTATCGCGGGTGCAATCCATCCATCAGGAGACTGGTATGAATCGCTTGGCAAAACTGGGATTCGTCGCAACCATGCTGGCTGCCGCATGCAGCGCGGTGTGGGCCGACATCAACGTCGGAGTCGTCGTCTCCACCACCGGGCCGGCGGCGTCCCTCGGCATTCCGGAGAAGAACACCGTGGCGCTGCTGCCCACGACGATCGGCGGCCAGAAGGTGAACTACATCATCCTGGATGACGCCTCGGATACCACCGCCGCCGTTGCCAATACCCGCAAGCTGATCAGCGAGAGCAAGGCCGACGTGATCATCGGCTCCAGCACCACGCCCAACTCGCTCGCGATGATCGACGTCGTGGCGGAGAACAAGACACCGATGGTGACGCTGGGTGCCTCGGCACGCATCATCAGCCCGATGGACGCCAAGAAGGCCTGGGTCTTCAAGACACCGCAGAACGACGCGATGATGGCCGAGGCCATCGCCGAGAGCATGGCCAAGAGCGGCGTGAAGACGGCGGCCTACATCGGCTTCAACGATGCCTATGGCGAAGGCTGGCAGCAGGAATTCAAGAAGGCGGCGGAGGCACGGGGAATCAAGATCGTGGCCACCGAGGCCTTCTCGCGCACCGACACGTCGGTGACCGGCCAGGCACTGAAGATCATGGCCGCCAAGCCAGACGCGGTGCTGGTGGGGGGCTCCGGCACGCCCGCCGCGCTGCCCGAGAAAACGCTCAAGGAGCGCGGCTACAAGGGCAAGTACTACCAGACGCACGGCGTCGCGAATGCCGATTTCCTGCGCGTGGGTGGCAAGGACGTCGAGGGCACGCTGCTGCCCGCGGGGCCGGTGCTGGTTGCGCACCAGTTGCCCGACAGCCATCCGGTGAAGAAGTCCGCAGTCGCCTATGTCGAGTCGTATGAGGCCAAGTACGGCAAGGGTTCGGCCGCGACCTTCGGTGCGCACCTCTGGGACGCCGCACAGGTGCTGGGCGCCGCCGTTCCCGAAGCGCTGAAGAAGGCCCAGCCGGGCACCGAGGCTTTCCGCACGGCACTGCGTGATGCCATGGAGAACGTCAAGGGCATCGCGGGTGCGCACGGCGTGTTCAGCATGTCGCCGACCGATCACCTCGGCATCCAGCACGGCGTGGTGATGGTCAAGATCGAGAACGGAACCTGGAAATACACCCCGTAGGCAAGACCTTCGCTGGGAGCAGGGCAGGGGCCACGGCCTGCCGACCGCGGGGACCCCGCCTGATCCGGCGCCGGTGGACGTCGGGCGCTCCGCCCTTTTGAAATTGCATGCCGCCGCATCGCGGCAAGGGTGATCGAACATGGATCTGCAGATTGCCTTGCTGCTGGGGCAGGACGGCATAGTCAATGGCGCCATCTACGGCCTGATGGCGGTGGCGCTGGTGCTGGTGTTTTCGGTCACGCGCGTGATCTTCATTCCGCAGGGGGAGTTCGTCGCGTTCGGCGCCCTCACCATGGCGATGATGCAGACCGGCAAGGTGCCGACCACGCTGTGGCTGCTGCTGGTGGTGGCGCTGATGTCGCTGGCGGCGGATGTATGGCGCACATGGCGCGGCGAGACGGTGAACTGGGGCGCCACATGCCTGTGGAGCGTGGTGGTGCCGGTGGCGGCCGCGGTGCTCGCGCTGCTGGTGCAGCCGTCCGCGCTGATGCTGCAGGCATTGACCACGCTGTGCATCGTCACGCCGCTCGGGCCGCTGATGTACCGCCTTGTCTACCGTCCCATCGCCGACGCGAGCGTGCTGTTGTTGCTCATCGTGTCCGTGGCGATGCATGGCGTGATGGTGGGACTGGGGCTGTTGTTCTTCGGGGCAGAGGGGTCGCGGACGCCGGCGTTCTCCGAAGCGCAGTTCCAGCTAGGCGACCTGTCGATCTCCGGCCAGTCGCTGGTGGTCGTGGGCGTGGCGTTGCTGCTGGTGCTGCTGCTCTACGCGTTCTTCGAGGGATCGATGGTCGGCAAGGCGCTGCGCGCGACGGCCATCAACCGCGTGGGCGCGCGGCTCGTGGGCGTACCCACGGCGCTCGCGGGCGACGTGAGCTTCGCGCTGGCAGCGTTGATCGGCGCGGTGTCCGGCCTCCTGATCGCTCCGCTGACCACGATCTACTACGACACAGGGTTTCTCATCGGCCTCAAGGGTTTCGTCGCCGCCATCGTCGCGGGGCTGGCGAGCTATCCGCTGGCATTGGCGGGTGCCCTGCTCGTGGGGCTGCTGGAGGCGTTCTCCTCCTTCTGGGCCAGCGCCTACAAGGAAGTGCTGGTCTTCACGCTGATCATTCCGGTGCTGTGGTGGCGCT
The DNA here is from genome assembly GCF_014395975.1 of Diaphorobacter ruginosibacter. Classification (NCBI taxonomy): domain Bacteria; kingdom Pseudomonadati; phylum Pseudomonadota; class Betaproteobacteria; order Burkholderiales; family Comamonadaceae; genus Diaphorobacter; species Diaphorobacter ruginosibacter. The sequence continues at coordinate 64,164 of NZ_CP060714.1, forward strand.
CGCGCAGCAGCCACCATGTCGAGGAGGACGAATCATGAACACCGGCTCCCTCGGCACACGGGCCACGGGCAAGGGTGGCGCGAAGCTCGGCACGCGCACCGTGACGCTGGCGGCCATCGCCGTGCTCGCGCTGTCCTGGAATTTCCTGCCCGATTTCACGCAGGTGCTGATGGGCTACATCGGGCTCTACGCGCTGGTGGCCGTCGGCCTCGTGCTGCTCACCGGCGTGGGCGGCATGACGTCCTTTGGCCAGGCCGCATTCGTGGGGGTGGGCGCCTATGCCACGGCCTTCATCTGCACTTCCCCGGTGGCCGCGCAACTGCTGTCGTCCTGGGTCGCCGCACCGCTGCTGCCCTGGGTGGGCCTGTTGTTCGGGCTTGTGATCGCATTCGTCGTGGCGTGGATTCTGGGCTCGATCACGGGCAAGCTGCAGGGCCACTATCTGCCTTTGTGCACCATCGCGTGGGGGCTCAGCCTGTACTACCTGTTCGGCAACATGGAATTCCTGGGCGGGCAGACCGGCCTGCGCGGCATTCCGCCGCTCGCGCTTGGCGGCTTCCTGCTCGACTCGCCTCGCCGCATGGGCGTGGTGATCTGGATCGTGCTGCTGATCGCGCTCTGGCTCATGCACAACCTGCTCGACTCGCGCGAGGGGCGGGCCATCCGCTCGCTCAAGGGCGGCCAGATCATGGCCGAATCGATGGGCGTGAACACGGCGCACTACCGCACCAAGCTGTTCGTGCTGGCCGCCCTGCTCGCGACGATCTCCGGCTGGCTCTATGCGCACATGCAGCGCTTTGTGAGCCCGGCGCCGTTCAATCTCAACATCGGCATCGAGTACCTCTTCATGGCGGTGGTGGGCGGCGCGGGCCACCTGTGGGGCGCCGTGCTGGGCGCGGCGGTCATCACGCTGCTCAAGGAAAAGCTGCAGGACATCCTGCCCGCCATCTTCGGCACCAGCGGCAACTTCGAGGTGATCGTCTTCGGCCTGCTGATGGTGCTCGTGCTGCAGCGCTTTGCGGGGGGGCTCTGGCCCACGCTGCAAAGGCTCACCGCGCGCTGGATCGCTCCATCCACTTCCCGGTTGCAAGCTGGCGATGCCGCGCAGCTCGATCAGCGCCAGCCCGCACCGGCGGGCACGGTGCTGCTGGAGGCGGACAACGTCACCAAGAGGTTCGGCGGCCTCGTCGCCAACAACAAGGTGGCGATGACGCTCGCGGCAGGAGAAGTGCATGCGCTGATCGGCCCGAACGGCGCGGGCAAGAGCACCTTCTTCAACATGATCTCGGGTGTCGACTCGCCCACCGAGGGCAGCGTGCGCTTCATGGGCGAGACCATGCGCGACGCGCCATCGCGCCGCTATGCAGGTCTGGGCCTGTCGCGCACCTTCCAGCACGTGCGCCTGCTGGGCACGCGCACGGTGCTCGAGAACGTGGCGCTGGGCGCGCACCTGCGGGCGCACAAGGGCTGGGTGGCCTCGATGCTGCTGCGCGACCGCCGTGAGGAGGCTGCGGTGCTCGCCGAGGCGCGCAGGCAGATCGAGCGTTGTGGCCTCGGCGCCTTTGTAGACCAGCCTGCCGCATCGCTTGCGCTTGGGCAGCAGCGCATCGTGGAGATCGCGCGCGCGCTCGCAAGCGGCCCCTCGGCGCTGCTGCTGGACGAGCCGGCAGCGGGCCTGCGCCATCTGGAAAAACAGACCCTCACCGAACTGCTGCGCCAGTTGCGCGCGGAAGGCCTCGGCATTCTCGTGGTGGAGCACGACATGGGCTTTGTGATGAACCTGGCCGACCGGGTGACGGTGCTCGAGTTCGGCACCGTGATCGCCAGCGGCACGCCGGAGCAGATCCAGAACGACAAACGCGTGCTCGATGCCTATCTGGGTGGCGGCGAGAACGAACCGCACGAGGTGGAGGTGACGCCGTGAACGCCAAGGCAGACCCATCGCAGCAGGCGCAACCGCAGCTGCACAAACCGCTGCTGCAGCTGCACGGCTTCAGCGTCTCCTATGGCGCGGTGGAGGCCGTGCACCCCGTGGACCTGGAGGTGCGCAGCGGCGAGATCGTCACCGTGATCGGCCCGAACGGCGCAGGCAAGACCACGCTGCTGTCGGCCATCATGGGCTTGCTTCCCGCGCGCGGCGGCATGGAGCTCGATGGCAGGCGCATCGCGCGCGCCACGGTGGAGGGCATGGTCGCGGAGCGTGTTGCCCTGGTGCCGGAAAAGCGGGAGCTGTTCGGCGACATGACCGTGAAGGACAACCTGCTGCTGGGCGGGTTCCCGCTCTGGCGCAAAGGCCAGCGTGACCAGTCGCAGCGCATGGACGAGGTCTACGCGATCTTTCCGCGCCTGGGCGAGCGTTGCGCCCAGCTCGCATCGACCCTCTCGGGAGGCGAGCGGCAGATGCTTGCCATCGGCCGGGCGCTGATGGCAAGGCCCCGCCTGCTGATGCTGGACGAGCCATCGCTGGGCCTCGCGCCGCTGATCGTGCGCGAGGTGCTGAACGTGGTGGCCTCCCTGCGCGCGCATGGGGTCTCGGTGCTGCTGGTCGAGCAGAATGCGCGGGCGGCGCTGCGCGTGGCCGACCGCGCCTATGTGCTGGAAACGGGAAGCGTCGTGCTCAGCGGAGCCGCGCGCGACCTGCTGCACGACGCACGCGTCATCGAGACCTACCTGGGGGCGGTGCGGGCCTGAAGGCATCGCCATAGTGCGCGGCCATGTGATCCACCAGCGCACGCACCGCAGGCGAGATGAAGCGCGTCGAGGGGTACACCGCGAAGTAGCCGAGCAGGCCCAGATGCACCTCGGGCCAGACGCGCACCAGCTGGCCGCGCTCCATTGCCGTCTGCACGGTGCGCAACGTGAACGCGCCGATGCCCAGGCCCGCCACGGCGGCCGCATGGGCGGACGCGATCGAGTCGGTTCTGAGGCCACCACCGGGAGCCACCTGGAGGGTATGTGAAGGCATGGTGCCCTGAGCCTTGTCGTGAAACTGCCAGCGTACGGGCCTGCGGTCGGCGGAATAGGTGATCAGCCGCAGAGCCTGCAACTGGGCAACGCTGTGCACCGGGCCATGCCGTTCTGCATAGGCCGGCGAGGCGACCAGCACCATCGGCGATTCGGTGAGCTTGCGTGCGGCCAGCGCGCTGTCGGGCAGCCCTGCGCTGATGCGCACCGCCACGTCGATGCCTTCGCCGAGCATGTCCACGAGGCGATCGGTGCATTGCAGGTCGATGGCAAGGTGCGGATGAGCCGTGGCGAATGCGGGCAGCCAATCCTGCAGCTCCAGCATGCCGACCGCATGGGGCAGCGACATGCGCAGTGTGCCGTGAAGTTCCGCGCCGCGCTGGCTGCGGGAGAGGACGCGCTCCGTCTCGCCGATGCGGTCGAGCACCTCCACGCAGGTCCGGTAGTAGTGCTCGCCGGCTTCGGTCGGCGTCACGCCGCGCGTGTTGCGGTTGAGCAGTTGCACGCGCAGCGCGGCCTCGAGCTCCTTGACCTGGCGGGATGCGGTGGAGTGCGTGGTGCCCAGTTCATCGGCGGCCGCGCTGAACCCACGCGATTCGACGACGGCCCGGAACATGCGCATGGCTTGCAGTCTGTCCACGATGTATTCCCTCCGGCAGGGCCCGGCCCGCCTTTCTTCATGCATTCATCCGTTCATGGCATCCGAAGCGGCAGCGCCAGGATGTCCGAGCTGCGCAGCACGTCGCCGAACGTGTCCTCGATCTCGGCGAGCGCGGCGCGGTGCAGTGCCTCGTGATCCACCGATTCTCCATCGAATCGCGTGATGCCGCGCGTGGCGCACGCGTCGGAGGCCACGATCACCTGGTAGCCGAGCGGTGCGGCATCGCGCGCGGCCCCCGCAACGCAGGCATGGGTCATCAGGCCGGCGATCACCAGTGTGCGGATGCCGCGCTGCTGCAGTTGCGCATGGATGTCGGTGCCCACGAAGACACTCACGTTCTCCTTGCGCACCAGTACGTCGCCCGCGCGTGGTTGCATCTGGGGATGAAAGGCCACGGTGGCGCCGCCGAGTGCAAAGAGGGCAGAGCCCTCGGGGGCCACGTGCTGGACCTGGAACACGGGAATGGCGTGCTTGTCGGCCCAGGCGACGAGCTGCTGCGTATTCCGCAGGGCCGCTTCGCCCGCGGGGATCGGCATGCGACCCGAGAAATATTCGTTCTGGAAATCGATGACCAGCAGCGCGGTGCCGCGTGCGTCCAGTTCGGCAAGCGGCGAGGCGCCCGACATCGCGCGAATCGTGGGGTGCGCGTTGGTGGCTGGGGAGGAGGCGTGAGACATGAGGCAGACCTGTGTTGAAAAGGGATGCCGGAAAGTCTAGGCAGGCATGTCCCTGCCCACAACACGCCAGCGCGTGCAGGACTTGTGCACGGCCTGCACAGGCCATGGGCTCACTGGCGTTCGAGTGCGATCAGTTCGTCCAGCAGCCGGTACAGTTCGAGCAACTGGCCCTTGCCGTCGGTTTTTTTTAAGCCCGGCACGGTGCTGCGCGATCTCGCGCGACAGGCCCCGAACGAGCTTCAGTCCCGCCGTCAGCCGCGCGCTGATGGCTCCATGCCGGTGAAGCCATGCTCCTGCGCGGGGCTCGCCAGCGGGCCCGCGACGCCGCGCAGCACCACGCTGACCGGTCCTTCGCCACGTGTTGCAAGGTGCTGCGCCAGGGCCGCATTGCCGCCCTGCGGCGCGAGCCCCTGCAGGACCACGTCGAAGCCACCCAGTGCGATGCGCACGCTGCGCAGGCCTTGTGTGGCATCGTCCGTTGCGGCGGCCAGCTTCAGGTCGTCGCCCAGCAGCGCGCGCCAGCGTGCGACGCTCACGTCGAGGTCGTGTGCGGCCACGGTGATCTCCTCGACCCCGCTGGCGCCGTTGGCGTGGTGCAGCAGCTCGGGCGCATCGGGCACGCGCAGGTTGCGCGGCGTGATGTCGCCGCACAGAAAGGGCACGTCGGCGGTGTCGTGGCGTGCCGTGGTCCATCGCAGGTACTGGCCGTCGGGGCGCACGCGTTCACCGGGAACCGGGCCCTTGAGCGTGACCAGCCCGCGTGCGCGGGCTGCCGCCCGCTCGTCCTCCGGCGCGTCTGAGCGCAGGGCGAAGTCGACCAGGCCCTCGCCGCTGCGCTCCAGCACTGTCCACCAGCGCTCCGCGGGTGCGGGGGAACGCCAGGCCTTGAGCTCGAGGTACGAGCCGTCGGCCAGCACGATGAGCGCGTTGTGCGAACTGCGTCCCTGGTGGTCGCCGCCGGGGTAGACCGTGAAGCCGAGCGCGCGGTACTGCTCGATGGAGCGTGCGAGGTCATCGACGGCGATGACCACATGGTCAAGTGAATGCGAAAGCGTCATGGAACCCGAGTCTCTCACTCTTCTCACTCCTCCAGCTTGAGTCTGGTTTCCTGCACGAACTTGCGCCAGCGCTCGTACTCCTGGTGCGTATGCCTGTCGAGTGCCGGGCCGTCGCTGCCGATCACCTCGAATCCGGCCTGCGTGAGCTTGCTGCGGATGTCGGGCGTCTGCAGCGTGGCCTGGAATTCGCGCGTCAGGCGCTGCACCGTGGCCGGCGGCGTGGCCGATGGCGCGAAGATGCCGATCCATGAGTAGGCCTCGAAACCGGGAAAACCGCACTCGGCCACCGTCGGCACATCGGGCAGCTCGGGCAGGCGGTGGGCGCCCGTCACCGCGAGAGGGCGGATCTTGCCGGCTGCGATCTGCCCGCGCAGTGCCGCATAGCTCAGCAGCGTGAGCGTGGTGACATTGCCCAGCACGGCCTGCACCGCCGGCCCGCCGCCGCCGAACGGCACGTGCAGTACGAACGTGCCCGAGCGGCGCTTGATGTCCTCCATCACCAGGTGGTTCATCGAGCCGACACCCGTCGATGCGTAGCTGAACCTGCCCGGGTTGGCCTTGGCCTCCTTGATGAAGTCGCGCAGGTCCTTGCCTTGCACCGCCTGGGCGTTCGCACCGATCACGAGCGGAAAGCGCACGGCCAGCGTGATGCCGACGAAGTCCTTGAACGTGTCGTAGGGCAGCCGGGATTTCGCGATCGGGTTGATCGCATGCGTATCGAAGCTCACCAGCAGCGTATTGCCGTCCGGGGTGGACTTGGCAACGTACTGCGTGGCGATCTGGCTGGCTGCGCCGGGACGGTTCTCCACGATCACCGGGCGTGCCGCCACTTCGGACAGGCGTGGCTGGATGATGCGGGCGGCGATGTCCGTGCTGCCGCCGGGCGGGAAGGTCACCTGCAGGCGCATTGGCGCCTCGTCGGCCGAGGCCCACCCGGAGAAGCCGGATGCGGCGGCAGCGGCACCCAGGGCGACGGCGTGGCGGCGGTTCAGAACAGGTCCTCTCATGCGGTGCTCCTTTGAAAAGTGAGGTTCGGAAACGAGATTCGGTGGTCGGGGCGCGGGCCTCGGCACGGATTGCAGCACAGACCGTGGCGCAGAAGGTGCGACCGGCGGCCCCGGGCGCATCAGCCCATCCACTGGCTCACGGGGACGGCCGTGTCCTGCAGCGGCTGCGAGTGGATGTCCACCAGGGCCGGGCCGTCGTGTGCCAACGCGGCCTTGAGCGCGGACTCCAGGTCGGAGGGCTCCTGCACGGTCCAGGCCTTCACGCCGAACGCTTCCGCGACGCGCGCATGCTGGGTGCGGTTGAAGTCCACCGAGAAATAGCGCTCGCCGTAACCGGTCTTCTGGCTGGCCTTGATCCAGCCATAGACGGAGTTGGAGAAGACGATCATCTTGAGCGGCACATTGCGTCGCACGACGGTCTCGAGCTCGCCGCAGGTGAAGCCGAAGCTGCCATCGCCCATCGCCGAGATCACCATCGAGTCCGGCTGGCCCACGGCCGCACCGAACGCCGCCGACAGCGAGTAGCCCAGCGCCCCGTGCGCGCGGTTGGTGATGAAGTGCCGGCCTTCCTGCGGGGCGTCGAAATACGCGGAGAAGTAGGGGCAGGGCGTGCCGGGATCGGCCACGGCGATCGCCCGGCGGGGCAGCAGCCGGTTGAGCGTGTCCAGCACGCGCTCGGGGCGGATCGGCAGCTCGCCCGACTGTGCGAGCGGCGCGAAGAACGCGAGCTTTTCCATGCGCGCCCGGGCCGCGAGCGCGCGGCCGTCTGCCGTGTCCTGCGGGCGCCGATTGATGATCTTCTGCACCGCCGCGTCGAGTGCCTCCAGCGCGAGGCGAGCATCGCCCACCATGGCCACGTCGGTGCGGTAGTTGGTGCCGATGGTCATCGCATCGACGTCGATGTGCAGGATGGTCACGCCACGGCCCGGCATCTGGCCATGTTCGGTGGTGGTGGAGCCCGCGCGGCAACCGATGAACAGCACCAGGTCGGCCTGGGCGACCACGGCGCGCGTGGCGGGGACGCCGCCATTGGTGCCCACCACGCCCGCATTGAGCGGGTGCGTGTCGGCCAGGCTGCCCTGGCCGCTCACCGTGAGGCACACCGGCGCATTCAGGCGGCTTGCGAGCGCATCCAGCGCCTGGCTGGCGCCCGAGATCACCACGCCGCCGCCGCAGATCAGCACCGGCGCCCTGGCGGCCACGAGCCGCGCGGCCGCATCTTCGACGGCTGCCGGATCGGGTGCGCTGCGCGTGGCCGGATAGTGGTCGTGGCCCGGCTGTGCCCACACGTCCTGCGGGTTGGGCAGCTCGTGCTTCTGCAGGTCGTAGGGCAGGCAGATGTGCGCCGCACCCGGGCGGCCCGTGGTCATCGCGCGGAATGCGGAGCGCATGGCGTGCGGGATCTGGTCGACGCGGTCGATGGTGGTGTTCCACTTGGTCAGCGGGCGGTACAGCGCCTGCTGATCGAGCTCGGTCAGGGGGAACTTGCCGCGCGCGCCCACCGAGACGTCGGTGGTGATGCCGAGCACGGGGATCGACGACTCGTTGGCCTCCACGAGGCCGGGCAGCAGGTAGGTGGCGCCGCCGCCGCTCGGGCCTTCGCAGACGCCCACCTTGCCGGTCACACGCGCATAGCCGTCGGCCATGTAGGCCGCGCTGCGTTCGTCGCGTGTGAGGATGTGGTCCATGCCGTGGTCCAGGCGCGCCATCGCGTCGTAGAGCGGCAGGCTGGTGTCGCCGCAAAGTCCGAAAATATGCTTCACGCCGTTGTGTTGCAACATTCGTACCATGGCGTCTGCACCATTCATGGGCGTCGTGCTCATTGCGGATCTCCTTGAAATCGAATTAAGAATCCAGTTAAGTATACTTAAAACATGCCAGAGGTGAAAACAATCCAGCGCAAGGTCGGCGCGCAAGCCAAGCCGACGCGCAAGCCGCGTTCGAGTCCCCGCTCGAACGCGATCTCGCAGGTGCGCCGCGAACGGGGCAGCGATGTGTTCCAGACACTGCGCGACATGGCGATCAGCTACCAGCTCAAGCCCGGGGAGCGGCTCAGCGAGATCGAGCTGGCGCAGAGGCTGGGTGTGAGCCGCACGCCCGTGCGCGAGGCGCTGGCGCGGCTGGTGACCGAGGGCTTTCTCGAGCCCTGCACGCGCGGCTATATGCGCCGCCCGCTGCAGGTACAGGACGTGCTGGACCTGTACGAGGCGCGCATGGCGGTGGAGCGCGAGTGCCTTCGCTATGCGGTCGAGCGGGCGAGCCCCCTGCAGATCGCCGAGATGCAGGAATTCCTTGCGCTGAGCCGCGCGGCCGCGCCGGGCACGGCAGTGCAGGAGCTGGTGGAGCTCGACGAGTCCTTTCACAACCGCATCGCCGCCATGTCGGGCAACGCGGAGCTTGCGCGCATGCTCGGCAATCTGAACGAGCGCGTGCGCTTCATCCGCTGGATCGACATGGAAAAGGTAGGTCGCGACTCCACGCAGAAGGAGCATGGCGCGATCGCCGATGCAATCGAGCGGCGCGACACGAAGGCTGCGGCGCAGCTCATGGACGAACACATCGCGCTGCGCCGCGAACAGATCGTCGAAGCGGTCACGCAGGGGCTGGCACGGATCTTCCTGGGCGACGAGCTGGCGAAATGACGGGGTGATGGCGGTGCCGCCGCGCGCAGGGCGTTGCGTGCGGGGAATTGCCTGCTGCTGTATATTTCAACAGTAGTTCCCCTTTCCCTTTCCCACCCCACAGTTCCTCAGCACCCATGGCCAAAGACAAGGCAATCTTCACCTGCACCGAATGTGGCGGCACCAGTCCGCGCTGGCTGGGCAAATGCCCTTCGTGCGGCGCATGGAACACGCTGGTGGAATCCGTCGTCGAAGGCGGCAATGGCGGAGCGGGCAAGAACCGCATGAGCGCGTCCAGCTACGCGGGGCTCGCGCAGGCGCAGGCCGTCACGCCGCTGGCCGCCATCGAGGCGCAGGACGTGGCCCGAACGGCAAGCGGCATCGAGGAGCTCGACCGCGTGCTCGGCGGCGGCGTGGTCGAGGGCGGCGTGGTGCTGATCGGCGGCGATCCGGGCATCGGCAAGTCCACGCTCCTGCTGCAGGCCATGGATGCGCTGCACCGCACCGGCATGCCGACGCTGTACGTGACCGGCGAGGAAAGCGGCGCGCAGGTGGCGCTGCGCTCGCGCCGGCTCGGGCTCGACCACAGCCAGGTGAATGTGCTGGCGGAGATCCAGCTCGAGAAGATCCTTGCGACCGTCGAGGCCACGCAGCCCGCCGTCGTGGTGATCGACTCCATCCAGACGGTGTATTCCGACCAGCTCACGAGCGCCCCGGGCTCGGTCGCGCAGGTGCGCGAGTGTGCGGCGCACCTCACGCGCGCCGCCAAATCCACCGGCATCTCGATGATCCTCGTGGGCCACGTCACCAAGGAGGGAGCACTGGCCGGCCCGCGCGTGCTCGAGCACATGGTCGATACGGTGCTGTATTTCGAGGGGGACACGCATTCGAGCTTCCGCCTTGTCCGCGCGATCAAGAACCGCTTCGGCGCGGTCAACGAGATCGGGGTGTTCGCGATGACCGAGCGCGGCCTCAAGGGCGTGACCAACCCGAGCGCCATCTTTCTTTCGCAGCACAGCGAGCCGGTGCCGGGCAGCTGCGTGCTGGTCACGCTCGAGGGCACGCGGCCAATGCTGGTGGAGATCCAGGCGCTGGTCGACTCGTCCGGCCCCGCGCCGCGCCGCCTTTCGGTGGGCCTTGACCGTGATCGCCTGGCCATGCTGCTGGCCGTGCTGCACCGCCATGCCGGTGTGGCCTGTGCCGACCAGGACGTGTTCGTCAACGCGGTCGGCGGCGTGCGCATCAGCGAGCCCGCGGCGGATCTGGCGGTCATGCTGTCGATCACCTCGAGCCTGCGCGGCAAGGCCCTGCCCAAGGGCTTCATCGCCTTCGGCGAGGTCGGCCTGGCCGGCGAGGTACGCCCGGCCCCCCGGGGGCAGGAGCGCCTGAAGGAGGCGGCCAAGCTCGGCTTCTCCGTGGCCGTCGTCCCGAAGGCCAATGCGCCGAAGAAGCCGATCGAGGGGCTCGAGATCCATGCCGTGGAGCGCGTGGAAGAGGCCATGAACATCGTGCGCGGCCTGGGGTGACGCGCTTTCCTCCCCGTGGATGGGAGGGGGCCGGCCTGTGCATTCGCATCCCCACACAGACGGGTTGGGCTCTACGCAGCATCCACAGGGCCTGTGCGGGCAAGTCATAAGACAATGCCCGCCATGAATTTCCGCAAATATCTCATTCCGCTGGGTATCGTCTGCCTGTTTTTTGCGTCCTACAACGCCTGGGGCTGGCAAGGGCCGATCACGGTGCTGGGCGGGCTGGTGATGTGGGCGCTGCTGCACTACACGCGCATCATGAACGTGATGCAGAAGGCCAACAAGCGCCCGATTGGCTATGTTGGCAGTGCGGTCATGCTCAATGCCAAGCTGCGTCCCGGCGTCAATCTGCTGCACGTGATCGCGATGACACAGTCGCTCGGCGAACGCCTCACGGAGCTGGGCCAGGACCCCGAGATCTACCGCTGGACGGACGGAACCCGGTCGTTCGTGACGGTCGAGCTTGTCAATGGCCGAGTGGTCAAGTGGGAATTGACACGCCCCGGGAATCCCGAGGAAGACGGCTCCGAGGGGGCGTCTGCGGCCATTTCGTCCACTCAATCGTAAAATCCCGGGTTTTGCGATCAACAGCAATTGAAATAAGGATTCACATGAGCCCCGTAGTTCCCTCGATGGCAGACCGTGACGGCAAGATCTGGATGGACGGCCAGATGCTGGACTGGCGCGATGCCAAGATCCACGTGCTGACACATTCGCTGCACTATGGTTGCGGCGCGTTTGAAGGCGTTCGTGCCTACAAGACGGAACAGGGCACCGCCATTTTCCGCCTGCAGGACCATACCGACCGCCTGTTCAACAGCGCCAAGATCCTGCGCATGCAACTGCCGTTCTCCAAGGACGAGGTGAACGAGGCGCAGTGTGCCGTGGTGCGCGAGAACAAGCTGGAATCCTGCTACCTGCGTCCGCTGACCTGGATCGGCTCCGAGAAGCTGGGCGTTTCTCCGAAGGGCAACAAGGTCCACATGATCGTGGCGGCCTGGGCCTGGGGTGCGTACCTGGGCGAAGACGGCATGCAGCGCGGCATCCGCGTGAAGACGTCGAGCTACACGCGCCACCACGTGAACATCACGATGACGCAGGCGAAGGCATCGAGCAACTACACGAACTCCATCCTCGCCAACATGGAAGCCACCGACGACGGCTACGACGAAGCGCTGCTGCTCGACGCGTCCGGCTTCGTCTCGGAAGGCTCGGGCGAGAACGTCTTCATCATCAAGAACGGCGTCGTCTACACCCCCGACCTCTCTGCCGGTGCTCTCAACGGTATCACCCGCAACACGGTGTTCGCCATCTGCAAGGATCTCGGGATCGAAGTGGTGCAAAAGCGCATCACCCGTGACGAGGTGTACATCGCCGACGAGGCCTTCTTCAGCGGCACCGCCGCAGAAATCACGCCGATCCGCGAACTCGACCGTGTGGAAATCGGCTCCGGCAGCCGCGGCCCGCTGACCGAGAAGATCCAGACCGCGTTCTTTGACATCGTCAATGGCCGCAATCCGAAATACGCTCACTGGCTCACAAAGGTCTGATCTCATGTCCCAAGCAATCGTTGAACTCCTGGCCAAGGACCTGAATGCCCAGGGCGGCGTGTACTGCCCCAGCCCCAAGGCGGACATGAAGCTGTGGAATTCCCATCCCAAGGTCTATCTCGACGTGGCGCATTCCGGCGAGGGCAAGTGCCCGTACTGCGGTACGGTGTATCGCCTGAAGGCTGGTGAAGTGGTCAGCGCCGGCCACTGAGCGGCCGGCAAGCGCCCGTACTCGCGGATAGGTTGTCATCTCTCGAACGCGCGCGGCCGCATCCGGCCGCGCGCTTGCGATTTGTTGCCAGAGCGGTGAATTGTTGTTTGCACGCTTGGCAGCAGACCGCGCTTGTGGGACAAACTGCGTTCTGCATTCACTGCGGTTCTACAAGAGTCCCCTTATCTTGAAATTCGTTTCCGGTCCCCTCGCCACGTTGCCGTGGCAACAGCAACTGAACTCTGTTGCCGCCTTTGCCGTGCCCGGCATGGCGCTGTGGCTGCCTTCGGGCTATTCCTATGGTGCCGCGCTGCTGCTGATCGGCGCTCTGTTTTCCATTCGCAAATGGCCTTTTGAGAAGCAGCAAGCACTCACATTGTGGTTTGCTGCCTGCATCTTCGCCATGGGGCTGCTATGGGTGGCCATGGCGGATCCCGTGGCAGGCCTGGGGCAGGCGGACAGGCCCGCCAAGTTCCTGCTGGCCCTGCCGTGCCTGTTCTATGCCGCGGTGTTCGGCACGCGTCCCCGGGCTTTCTTCTGGGGCCTGGTCGTGGGCTGCATCGGCGCCGGCGCACTGGCGGCGTGGCAGGTCTACGGCCTGGGCGAGTGGCGGGCCACGGGCCGCACCAATGCCATCCAGTACGGCAACCTCGCGCTGCTGCTGGCCGTGCTGCTGGCCGTGTTCGTGGCCACGGTCCACAAGCAGCTGTCGGTGGGCGAGAAGGTGCTCGCGGCTGTGGCCATCGTGGCCGGCATGGACGCGTCGGTGCTGTCGCTTTCGCGCGGCGGCTGGCTGTCGCTCATCGTCGCCATGCCTTTCGGGCTGGCGCTGCTGTATCGCTACCGTGCGCGTCTTTTCTGGCGTGTGATCGTCGGGCTGATGGTCGTGGGCGGATTGATGTCGGTGCTCAACCGGGACATGCTTGCCACCCGCTGGGACGAGATGACCTCGGAGATCCGGGTCTATGAACGCACGCGCGATGCGAACACCTCGGTCGGGCAGCGTCTTGAGCATTGGCGCTTCGCCTGGGATGCGGGCAAGGAAAAGCCATTGCTGGGCTGGGGCGTCGCGGGCTACACGCAGGAAAAGCAGAAGCGCGTGGCAGAGGGCCTCTACAAGCCCGCGATCATCGAATACAAGTTCGTGCACAACGAGGTGCTCGACGTGTTCGTGAAGACCGGCCTCGTGGGCCTGGCGCTGCTGCTGTGGTTCTACGTCCTGCCGATCTGGATGTTCTGGCCGACGGGTGAACGCATGCGCGCCTACGAGGGCGGCGATCCCGCCTTGCGGCGCATGGTGCTCGCCGTGCGGCTGTGCGGCGTGTGCGTGCCCGTGCTGTATGTGGGCTTCGGGCTGACGCAGGTTTTCTTTGCGCACAACAGCGGGATCATGTTCTACCTGTTCAGCCTGATCCTCCTCTGGTCCATGCTCCAAGGACTCGAGCGCTCGCGGCCTGTCGCCTGACCTGCACGGCGTGGGGCGGGGATGGGGGAACTGGTACAGGCCTCTCGAGGCCGTGCGTACCCTGCGCTTACACTCGCTGCCATGCCAATTTCCACGGATTCCCGTTCTTTCCCGGGTGACGCCGGCGCCCCGACCGGTGGTCGCCGGCCGCGGGTCCTGCACTTCGTCACCGGAGGCTTCTCGGGTGCCACGCAGGTGGCGCTCGATCTGGTGCGCGGGCATCTGGCGGGCGGGCAGTTCGAACCCCTGCTGGTGCTGCGCCGCAAGCGCCACACCGATCCGGCGCGCGTGGAGGCGCTGGTCCGGGAAGGCATTCCCGTCGAGGTGGTGGCGGGATGGGCGCATCTCGCGACCGTGCTGCAACTGGTGAAGATCTGCCGCTGCTTCCAGCCCGACATTCTCGTGGCGCACGGCTTCAGCGATCACCTCTGGGCGCGCTACGCGGGGCTGATCGCGCACGTGCCGCACCTCGTGCACGTGGAGCACAACTCGCGCGAGCGCTACACCTGGTCGCGCACGCGGCAGATGCTGTGGCTCTCGCAGCGCACCGATGCGATCGTCGGTGTGTCCGAGGGCGTCCGGCAGGCATTGCTCGCGCGTGGCACCCCGCCCGCGAAGACGCTGGCCATCTCCAACGGCATCCGCACCGCGCCATTTGCCACGGCAGCCGATCACCCCTGGGGCGAACGCATCCCCGGCATCGTGATGGCGGCGCGCTTTGCCCGCCAGAAGGACCACACCACCCTGATCCGGGCGATGGCACTGCTGCGCGAGCGCGGGCTCACGCCTCCGGTGAAGCTGGCCGGCGGCGGCAAGGCCAGCGCACAGAAGCAGGCGCGCCAGCTCAGCGAGCAACTGGGGCTCGCCGGTCAGGTGGAGTTCCTCGGGCACCACAAGGATGTCCCGGGCCTGCTGATGGCGCATCGCATCTGCCTGCTTTCGACGCATTGGGAGGGCATGCCGCTGTCGCTCATCGAAGGCATGGCGGCGGGCTGCACGGCGATCGGAACCCGCGCACCGGGCGTGCAGGAGGTCATCGCGCACGAGCACAACGGCCTGCTGGTGGAGCACGAGGATCCGGCATCCCTCGCCGATGCGCTGGCGCGCGTCCTCACCGAGCCCGGGCTGGGTGAAAGGCTGGCGGCGCAGGGGTGCCATGATGCGAACACGCTGTACACACTGGAGCGCATGATCTCGCGCTACGAAGCGCTCTTCGGGCAGATACTGGCCCGCGGAGCAGATGCAACCGCAGATTTTTCCCGCATATGACGAATGTCGAACAGGGCCGCGCCGGCGGCATGAACTGGCTCAGCGTGCTGGTGCCGGTCTTCAATGTCGAGCCCTACCTGGAGGAGTGCCTGGCGTCGGTGATCGCGCAGGTCGAGCAGCTGGGCGGCGCGCAGGCCGGCGTCGAAGTGCTGGTGCTCGATGACTGCTCCACCGATGGCTCGGCCGCGCTCATGCAGGCGCTTGCCCGGCGCTGGCCGGGGCAACTGCGCCTGATGGCGCACGAGCGCAACCAGGGCCTGAGCGCCGCGCGCAACTCCATGATCGATGCGGCCACGGGCGAATACCTCTGGTTCCTCGACTCCGACGACAAGCTGCTTCCCGGCAGCCTGTCGGCCCTGCAGGGCATCACCCGGACGCATGCGCCGGACGTGGTGCTGTGTGACTTCCAGGTATGGCGCGAACGCATGACGCTCAAGCACCGCCTGCGCGGCGAGCTGCACCGCAGCAGCTTCGACGGGGCCGCGCGCGGGCTGCTGTCCGATCGCTGCAGCGTGCTGGCCGACGTGCTGATGCCGGGCGAGCTGCACGCATGGTCCAAGATCTCGCGCCGCTCGCTGTGGGCCGATGACCTGCGCTTTCCCGTGGGGCAGTATTTCGAGGACATGGCGACCATGCCCCTGATGATGCTGCGCGCCTCAAGCTTCTACTATGCCGACCAGCCGTGGGTGGCCTATCGCCAGCGTGCCACCAGCATCCTGGCGACCCCCAATCTCGGCAAGGCGATCGACCAGGCCCGTGCGCTGGTGGCGTTTCGCGCGGCACTTGAAGGCAGCGGGTGCGCGGGCGATGCCCGCCTGCAGCTGGCCCTGGCGCACCAGAGCGCGCGCAACTTCATCGGTGCGATGCGCTACCTCGACGGCATGCAAGGCTCCGCCGCCGAGCGCCAGGGTGCGATGCGCACGGTGCGCGAGTCCTTTGCGGCGTCGTCCCCCCTGGCACCTGATGCGCTGTGCAAGGCCTACGGGTCGCGTGGCTGGTGGCTGCGCAGGGCCAAGCTGCGCCAGTGGCTGAAGGCCGCGGCCATGGCAGGTATTGGCTCATGAGCGCAACACCTGCCCTGCCGATGCGCGATCGTGGCGAACTGCTGCTCGCGCGCCTGATCTACAGCTTTCACGCACTGCTCCGGCAGCCGGTACGCGACCATGTGCAGACGCCGTTCCGGCTGTATGAGATTCCCGCGGGGAATGCCGCACGGACGGCGCCGGCCTCGGCAGCGGTGCCGCGTGCCCAGCCCTGCGCCATTCCGCGCATCATCTGGGCCTTCTGGACGGGGCCGACGCAGCCCGAGCTGATCCGCCGCTGCTTCGAGAACTGGCACGCCATGTGCCCGGGGTTCGAGATCCGCATCCTCGACGAGCAAAGCGCCCTGCGGTATCTCGACGGCATTCCGGCGGCGCTCGACCAGGCGAGCGCGCCCAAGCGCGCAGACTGGGTGCGCGTGGAGCTGCTGCGCAGGCATGGCGGCATCTGGCTCGATGCGAGCACGATCCTCACCACATCGCTCGACTGGGCGATCGAGGCGCAGGCCCGCACGCAAAGCGACTATGTGGGGTTCTATCTCGAACAGTTCACGAGCGACGCGGCCTATCCGGTGGTCGAGAACTGGTTCATGGCGGCACCGCCCGGCAGTCCGTTCATCGAGGACCTTCAGCATGAGTTCACGACACGCGTGGTGCCGGGCAGCAATGCGCAGTACCTCGATCGGCTGCGCGAGGAAGGTGTCTACGACCAGCTGCGCCAGCGCATCTTCTCGCCCGAGTATCTGAGCATGCATCTTGCGCTGCAGTACGTGATGCGCACGCGCGGCGGCTACCGGCTTGCGCTGCAGCGCGCGGAGGACGGCCCGTTCCTGTACCACGTGGCTGCCGGCTGGAATCGTGCGAACCTCAAGGTGCAGCTGATGATGCGCCCCGCGGCAGAGCACCTGCCGCCGATGGTGAAGCTGCGCAAGCCCGATCGCAAGCGCATGGAGCTGTACATGCAGCGCGGCCTGGTGCGCGCGGACAGCATCGTCGGCCGCTTTCTAGGAAACGCTGGCACGCCCCGTGCATGAGACATGCTATGGTTCTGCACACATGATCCATCGTCGTAAATCAGCTTTCGAAAAGTGGTTCTCCTTCACGCGGCATCGCCGCCGTTTTGGTGCGGACGCCTTCACGCAGCAGCTCGACTCCCAGGACTTCGCGGACTGGCGCAACCGCATCGTCACGGGCGATGACACCCCCGTGCACGCGCATGGCTCCAGCGCCGACCTGAACGAGCACCTGGCCAAGGTGCGGCGGGAGTTCATCGGGCAGAGCGAGCTGCTGTACCAGCACGCCATGCTGATCGTGCTGATCCGCCGCGAGGCCGACGTGGAGGCCAACTACGAGCGATTCAAGCGCATGTGGATGGCCGAGCGCGACTTTCTTGTCGCGCGCCTGGACATGCGCTGGCTGATATCGGCCTGCGATACCTTCATCGACCACGACACCGATCCGCTGCTGCGCGCGGTGGCCATGAACGGCCCGCTGCTCGTGAACACGGTCAAGCTCGGGGAGACGGAGCGCTACATCAAGGGCGTGGATGCCGCCACGCCGGACCGCAAGGAGTCGCTGGACGCGTTGTGGACGCACCGCGTGGGCCTGTTCGACGGCATCGCCGGCTTCATTCCCGGCAGCGACGACACGCTGCGCAACCTGCGCTGGCGGCTCGAGGATGTCTGCAGCCTGCACCCGCTGGGCGCGGTGGTGATGGAGCTGTTCGAGCGGCTGCAGCGCGACGCGAACGACAATGTGTTTGTGCGATTCAAGCACCGGCACCAGCGCGAGAAGACGCGCTGGTGGAACGATTGAGCGGGCCCTTCGGGCCTGGCCGACCCCGATTCCGTCAGCCGCGCGCCGCGTCCCGGATCTCGCGCGCGAGCGTCTCCACCAGCTCGGTGGCCGGGATTGCCCGCGCCAGCGCGACGCCCTGGCCCGCCCACAGCGAGAGGTAGTCCGCACGGCCCTGGGCCGCGGCAGCGCGGCGCAGCGCGCCGGTCAGCGCGTTCTGCACCGGGTACTCGGGCACGTCGTGCTCGAATTCGGCGAGCTTCTCCATCATGGTATTGACGATGCCGCGTGCATACCGGCCCGAAAAGATGCGCGTGCAGCGCGTGTCGGTGGCCGATGCCGTCGCCATGGCGTTGCGGTAGGCGGGGCCGATGCCGGATTCGGGGCATGCGAGGAAGGCCGTGCCCATCTGCACGGCCGCGGCGCCCAGGGACTGCGCGGCCGCGATCGCACGGCCGTTCATGATGCCGCCCGCCGCGATCACGGGTACGCCCAGGCGCTGCGCGCACTCGGACACCAGCGGCAGGGTGCCGATCATGCTGGCGTGGAAGTCCCCCAGGAACGTGCCGCGATGGCCGCCTGCCTCCATGCCGCTTGCGCAGACCGCGTCGGCCCCCACGCGTTCCCATGCCTCGGCCTCCGCCACGGTCGTGGCGGTGCCGATGACGAAGCTGCCCGCGGCGTGCAGCCGCTCCACCTGCTCCCGGCTCAGGATGCCGAAGGTGAAGCTGGCGACGGGCGGCGCAAGCGAGAGCAGCGTCTCGAACTGCGCGCCGAAGTCCTCGCACCATTGGGCCGGAACGCCGGGCTCGAGACCGAATTCGGCATAGAGAGGCGCCAGCCTCTGCAGGGCCTTCTTCACGGTGGCCTCGTCGGGTGATGGCGTCTTGAGCACAAACAGATTCATGCCGAACGGGCGGCCCGGCGCGGCGGCGCGCACCTTCTCCGCGGCCTCCGCCATGGCCGCCGGCGAACGCATGCCGCAGCCCAGCATGCCGAGCGCTCCGGCGCCCGAGACCGCGGCGGCGAGCGCCGGTGTGTCCGATCCGGTCATCGGGCCCTGGATGATCGGGTGCTTGATGTTCAATTGCGCAAGCAGTGAGGCGGTGGTCATGGAGGTCTCCTTGTTCGTCAGGGTTCGGTGGTCAGCAGTTCAGGCGCGCGCTCCGGTGCGCCTTCCGGCGGGGTCGTGGCGCACAGGTCGTCCTGCAGCGCCTTGCGAAAGACGTTGAACGCAGGCGTGTCGTACCCCTCGCGCGTCACCAGCATGGTGACGCGGTCTTCGATGGGCACCCAGCGCAATGCGGGCGGCGAGCGCATCTGGTCCAGCATGGCCTGGGGCACGATGCCCGCGCATCGTCCCGCGGCGACGCAGGCCAGGATGGCGGGGTAGGAGCCGAGCTCCAGCACGTGCGGTGCGTATCCGTTGGCCTGCTTCATCCAGTCTTCGCCGATCTGCCGGTAGGTGCAGCCGCGCTTGAAGACGGCGATGGTGTCGACCTGCAGCGGCGCCCCCGCCGTCACGGGAGGATGGGTCGCGGGCAGCGCGATCAGAAGCGACTCGGTGTACATGGGCGTGTACGACATCGTTGCGTCATCCACGTCCAGGCCCGGCGGCGGCCAGGCGACCAGCGCGACGTCGAGGCGATGCTCGAGCACGTCCTCCACCAATTGGCGCGAAGGCGCCGTGCGCAGGTCGAGCTGAAGGTCGGGCCAGTCGGCATGCACCCGTGCGAGCGGCACGGGCAGGCGCGTGATGGAGGTGCTCTCCATCGCACCCACGCGCAGGCGGCCGCTGGCCTCATCGGGCTTGAGGGCCTGCCGCGCCTCTTCGGCCAGCGTGAGCAGCCTGTCGGCATAGCCCAATAGCGTGTGGCCCGCCGGTGTCAGCACCATGCGCCGTCCTTCGCGCAGGAAGAGGGGGCTGCCCAGTTGCTCCTCCAGCTGCTGCACGCGGGTGGTCACGTTCGATTGCACGCGTCCGAGGCGCTCGGCCGCGCGCGTGACGCTGCGCTCCTCGGCGACGGTGCGGAAGATGTCCAGGTTGAGCAGATCCATGACGGGCTCCGGTCAAAAAAGAAAGGGCTTAAAAATCTTGTTGCGAGATTATTGCACATCAATTAATCTTAAAAAAAGATCAAAAGGCCCTGCCTTCACCATGTCCCTTGCCATGAAATCCCTTCCGCTGCCCGCCAGCCCGGCCGTACAGGGCTCCGTCCATCCCCTGGTGGTGGCACTGGCCGGCATGGCGTCGCTGGCCGTTGCCATGGGCATCGGCCGCTTCGCCTTCACGCCGCTGCTGCCGATGATGCTGCACGATGGCGTGCTCGACCTGGCACAGGGCAGCTGGCTGGCCACGGCGAATTACCTGGGCTACCTGCTGGGCGCATTCATGGGCATGGCGCTGCCGTGGGTTGCACCGAAGTTGTACGCGGTCTGGAATCCGGCGCGCATCACCTGGACGGGGCTGATCGCCACGTTGCTGCTGACGGCTGCCATGGCGTTTCCGGTGCCGCAGCTCTGGCCCACGCTGCGCTTCTTTGCGGGCATGGCGAGCGCGCTCACCTTCCTGGGAACCTCGTCGTGGTGCATGGTGCGGCTGGCGGGGCTCGGGCGGCCTGCCCTTTCGGGCCTGATCTTCTGCGGGCCGGGCCTGGGAATCCTGCTGACGGGGCTGTTCGCAAGCGCCATGGTGGCTGCGCAATGGCACGCGTCCAGCGGGTGGTGGATGTTCACGGCCCTGGCGCTCGTGCTGTGCGTGCTGATCTGGCCTTTGATCCAGGGGCCGGCGGCGCTGCATGGCGAGCCGCCTGCGCCGGGGGCACCGCAGCGGCAGCGAACCATTGAGATTGAGCGATCCGCAGGACTATCCGCAGAGTCGTCCGCAGAACCTGTGGCGGCGCGCGTGGTGCACGCGGTGGGCTACGGATTGGCGGGCTTCGGCTACATCATCACGGCCACGTTCCTGCCGGTGATCGCGCGTACCGTGATGCCGGCCGACTCGGGCTGGGCGGACCTGTTCTGGCCCATTGCGGGGGCAGGCGCGGTGGTCGGCATTCTGGTGAGCACGCGGCTGCCGGTGCATTGGTCGCGCCGCTCCCTGCTCGCGGGTGCCTACCTGATGCAGGCGGCCGGCATCGGCCTGGGGCTGCTGTGGCCCACCACGGCGGGCTTTGCGATCGGCAGCGTGCTGGTGGGGCTGCCATTCAACGCGATCACCTTCTTCGGTATCCAGGAGGCGCGCCGCAGCTGGCCCGCGTCGGCCGACAGCTTCGTGGGAATGATCACGGGCCTGTACGGACTGGGCCAGATCGCCGGGCCGCCGCTGGTGGCGTGGCTGCTGGTGCATTCGCCCGAGGGCAGCGGATTTGAGCGCGGGCTGGAATGCGCCGCGCTGTCGCTGGTGATCGGCGCTGCGCTGTACCTGGCGTCACTGTGGCTGTGGCCCGAGCGCCGCGAAGGCCGCCAGGGCCGGTGAGCCGCGAGCGCAGGAGCCCCTACTCGCCGGCCGGAAGCCGCAGCACGAAGCAGGCGCCGCTCTGCCCGTCGGGGCGATCCTCGCAGGTGACCCTGCCGTGGTGGCGCTGTGCGATCGAGCGCACCAGGGCGAGACCCAGACCCACGCCGCCCGAACGCTCGCTTGCGCCCGGCAGCCGGTAGAACGGCTCGAAGATGCGCTCGCGCTGGTCGGGCGCGACGCCGGGGCCGAAATCGCACACCCGGATCACCACCTGGCTGCCCTCGCGCGCGAGTTCCAGCGTGATCTCTCCCTGGCTGTACCGGCGGGCGTTCTCCAGCAGGTTGCGCACGGCGCGGCGCAGCAGCTTGGCGATGCCCTGCACGTCGAGATCGGCCGCCTGCAGGCCCTGGGTGTGGGCATTCAGGTCGGCATCGACGCGTGCGCACTCCTCGGCCGCAAGGCCCAGCAGATCGACCGGTTCCATCGTGCCGACGTCCGAAGCCCCGGCGTCCAGCCGGCTCGCGAGCAGGATCTCGTCCACGAGCTGATCGAGCTCGGCGATGTTGCGCAATATCTCGGCGCGCGAGGCGGGCGATGGCGCTCCATCCTGCATCAGCTCCATGCCCATGCGGATGCGCGTGAGCGGGGAGCGCAACTCGTGCGACGCGTTGGCCAGCAGCGACTTGTGCGACTGCACCAGCGTCTCGATGCGCGATGCGGCGGCATTGAACTGGCGGGCCAGGTCGGCCACTTCGTCGTGGCCCTGGGCACGCACGCGCACCTTGAGGTCGCCCTCGCCGAAGCGCTTGACGCTGCGCTGCAGGTTCTCAAGCCGCTGCAGCAGTTTGCGGATGATGGGAAACACGCCGATCGTCACGGCCATGCCGACCGCGGCCAGGACCCAGATGAACCCGAACGGCGGGCGCAGCCAGAACGACACGTCGCGCGCTCCCTCGCGTCCTCCCCGTCCTTCGGGGCGGGGTGCGCGCGCGGAGAGCTGCATCTGGAATTTCTCGCCGGACTCGGTCTCGATGCTGAAGTCGGACGGTTCGCCAGGCTCGCGCCGCTCGCGCGTCGCGAGGCCCTCCAGGATGGGCTGGCCCTCGCTGTTCACGATGGTGATCTGGCGTGCCGGAGGCTGCTGATTCTGCGCGTTGTGCTCGGCCGCCACGCGCCAGGCGATCCCGATCGCGAACGCGAACACCGCCACGCCACCGACCACCGCGAGCCAGATGCGCAGATAGAGGCGGCGGGAGAAGGGGCTGATCAGGGACATGGGCGCGTTACTCGGGCTGGCGGGCGCTGCGGCGTCATGCGGGGTCAATCCTGCTGCTTGGCGAACACATAGCCCACGCCCCGCACCGTCAGGATGCGGCGCGGATTCTTGGGGTCGGCCTCGATGGCGGCGCGGATGCGGCCCATGTGCACGTCGATGGAGCGGTCGAATGCCTCGAGCTCGCGCCCGCGCACGGCCTCCATGATCTGGTCGCGCGTGAGCACGCGGCCCGCCCGCTCGGCGATCGTCACGAGCAGGTCGAACTGGTACGAGGTGAGGTCGGCCAGCTGCCCGTTGACCGTGACGGTGCGGGCATCGCGGTCGATCTCGAGCGAGCCGAAACGCAGGGTCTGCGCCGCGGGCTGCACGCCCGTCTCGCGGCGGCGCAGGATGGCGCGGATGCGCGCCAGCAGCTCGCGTGGCTCGAAGGGCTTGGGCAGATAGTCGTCGGCGCCGATCTCGAGGCCGATCACGCGGTCCATCGGGTCGCCCTTGGCCGTGAGCATGAGCACGGGCACCTGCGATGCGGGAGCGGGCAGGGCGCGGATGCGGCGGCAGATCTCGAGGCCGTCCATGTCGGGCAGCATCAGGTCGAGGATCACGAGGTCGGGCAGCTCGGCCGCATCGGGGCCGGTCAGCCGCGCCAGTCCGCCCTGGCCATCGCCGCAATGCGCGACGTGCAGGCCGGACTGCCCGAGATACTCGCTCACCATCTGGGCCAGTCGGGCGTCGTCTTCGATCATCAGCAGGTTGTGGGGCATGGCGTGGAGGTCTTGTGTTGCGCGATCACGAAATCGGGCACCGTGCGCTGCATGCGCAAGAGTGTCCGGGCCAATGGTGCATGAGGCGTGCTGCTCTCGTTCGCTGTTTCCGTAAAGAAAGGTAAAGCGCTAGGGTCCCTAGGCACGGTCACGGCGAATCGACGGCAGGGGTGGTCGAACCTGCGCGCTCACTGCTTTTCTTCACGTGCCCCGCGGCCCATACCAGCAGCAGCACCGGAATGCCCAGCAGTGCCGTGGAAATGAAGAAATTGCTGTAGCCGTAGGCATTCACGAAGTCGCCCGAGAAGCCCGCGACGAACTTGGGCAGCAGCAGCATCAGCGACGAGAACAGGGCGTACTGCGAGGCCGAGTAGCTGATGTTGGTGAGGCTCGAGAGATAGCCGATGAATGCGCCCGATGCGATGCCCGAGGCCAGGTTGTCGGCCGAGATCACCAGGATCAGGGCGGGCACGCTATGGCCGATGCTGGCGAGCCAGGCGAACATCAGGTTGGTGAGCGCGCTCAGGATCGCACCCAGCATCAGCACGCGCATCACGCCGAAGCGCATGGACATCGCGCCACCGACGAAGCCGCCGACGATGGTCATGATGATGCCGTAGGTCTTGACCACCGAGAGCACCTCATCCTTGGTGAAGCCCGTGTCCACGTAAAACGGATTGGCCATGATGCCCATGACCACGTCGCTGATGCGATAGACGGCGATGAGGGCGAGGATCACCGCGGCATGCCACCGGTAGCGGCGGAAGAAATCGGCAAAGGGCTCGATGAGCGCGCTTTGCAGCCATTCTCCGGCACTGCGCGCGGGCGGCAGCTCGCGGCCCTTGCCCTCGCGCGAGAGCAGCACGGTCACCACGCCGGCCAGCACCGATGCCGCCATCACCAGATAGGCCGTGCGCCACGCGGCATCCTGGTAATTGCCGGCCAATGCGGCGATTTCCGAGCGTGCGGCCAGCCACAGCACACCCGCGCCGGACCAGATCATGGCCAGCCGGTAGCCAAGCTGGTAGCTCGCGGCGAGCGCAGCCTGCTCGTCGGCGGGCGCGGATTCGATGCGGTAGGCATCGAGCGCAATATCCTGCGTGGCCGAAGCAAACGCGGTGACCAGCGCCCACGCCACGATGGGCCCGAGGGCGGTCTGCGGATTGGACAGCGCCATGCCCGCGAGCCCGCACATCACGCCGACCTGCGCGAGCAGCAGCCAGCTGCGGCGGCGCCCCATGGCGTGGGTGAGCCAGGGCAGCGGCACCCGGTCGACGATGGGCGCCCAGACCCACTTGAAGCCATAGGCCAGGCCCACCCAGCTCAGGTGGCCGATGGTGCCCCGGTCGATCCCCGCCTCGCGCAGGCGAAACGACAGCGTTCCCAGCACCAGCAGCAGGGGAAGTCCTGCCGCGAAGCCGAGCGAGAGCATGCGCAGGCTCTCGGGCCGCAGGTAGACGAGCCAGGCGTCGCGCCACGACTTGGAGGGCGCTTCGGAGGTGATGGTGGGCGTTGCGGTGGATTCGGAAGACATGGAAAGCCAGGTTGGAAGCGGCAGCCGCCATTATGCGGACTGCGGGCTGGCGCAACCCTTCATCAGGGTTCGCGCTACTATTTGCCGCATGGCCCGCCATGCCCATCCGCCTTTTCTGCTGACTGCGCCCGTCGCCTCGATCCGCCACTACAGCGGCGAGCATGCGGCGCATGCGCATGACCACGCGCAGATCCTCTACGCGCTCGAAGGCCGCATGGAGCTCGAGGTGAATGGCCGCGCGGCGTTTGTCGACGCCGCCTGCGGCATGGTGGTGCCCGCGGGCGTGGAGCACGGGTTCCTCGCCTCGCCCGGCGCGCGCCTGCTCGTGATCGACGCGCCGCATGACCGCAGCGGAGTGGACAAGGTACGGCGCTTTGCGGTTCCCGGCGCCCTGCGCGGTGCGCAGCAGGCCCCGGTGGACGGCGGCGATGCGGGCAACCGCCTTGATGATCTGCTGGATGCCCCGCGCGTGATCGCACGCCGCGATCTCGATCTGGCGCATGTGCGCGAACAGGTCACGCGCCACCTGCACGAGGACTGGAACACGCGCCGCATGGCAGCGCTCGTGCACCTGAGCGCCCAGCGCTTTCATCTGCGCTGGCTCGAGCTCACCGGCAAGACGCCGCAGCAGTGGCTGCGCGACCTGCGGCTTGATGCGGCCGAGGTGGCCCTCGCACGCGGCGAGTCGCTCGAAACCACGGCGCTGCGCTATGGCTACCGCAGCGCGAGCGCGCTGGCATTCGCGCTGCGCCGGGATCGCCATGTCGGGGCGCGGGATCTGCGGCGCAAGCCGGCATAGGGTCCTCTTACAGGCTGCACAACAAGCGTTTCTCTACAAACCGCTGCCGCGCCGCGCCGCATCATGGCGGCATGACGAACAGGAACCACACTCCGCATCATGCGATCTCGCCTGCGCTGGGCATCACGCTGGTCAGCATTGCGGCGATCTTCTGGGGCACGACCGGCACCGCGCAGAGCCTGGGCGGTGCCGGGCTGTCCCCCTACTGGCTGGGCGCGGCGCAGCTCGCCGTATCGGCGGTTTTCTACGCCGCCCTGCGCTGGTGTGTTGCGCACCGCAGGCAGCGCCAGGCGGGGCAGCCGCTGTTTCCCCGTCCGGCGTCGCTGGGAATGGACATGCGCCACATAGCGCTCGCGGCGATCGGCATCGGCGGCTACAGCATCTGCTTCTATGCGGGCGTGAAGCTCACGGGCGTGGCGGTGGGGACGGCGGTGGCGATCGGATCGAGCCCGATCTGGGCGGGCTTCATGCAGGCGGTCTTTCTGCGTGCACCGCTGTCGCCCCTGTGGTGGTGCGGCACGGCGGTGAGCATCGCGGGCGGCGTGGCGATGGCGCTCAGCAAGGGCGCAAGCGCTGCACCGCTGTCGGTCGCGGGGCTGGTGCTGTGTCTGCTGGCGGGGCTGTCGTATGCGGCCTATGCGTTGATCAACAAGCGCCTGGTCTCGCGCGCCTCGCCCGAGCTGGTGAATTTCTACGTGTTCAGCGGCGCGGCCCTGTTCGCGGTGCCCGTGGCCTTCCTGCTCGCTGGCGTGCCGCGATTCAGTGCGCCGTCGCTGCTCGTGGCGGTCTATCTGGGCGTGGTGGTGTCGGGCATTGCGCATGCGCTGTTCTCCAGCGGCCTGCGCGGCATCTCGGGGCCGACGGGCGTGACGCTGTCGCTGATCGAGCCCGTTGCCGCCTTTGTGCTCGCGATCTGGGTGGTGGGCGAGCACCAGGCGCTGCAGTCCTGGGTGGGACTGGCGCTGGTGATGCTGGGCCTGCTGGTGGTCGTGCGCGCGGAGCTCAAGGCTTCGCGCGCACAGTCCCTGCCGGTCAGGAGCGGACCGGCGATCTCCTGAGCAGCGGTAGCGCCAGGAAGGCCAGCAGCGTGCCCAGCAGGGCCAGAGCGCTGCTTCCCAGTGTGGGCACCGGCTGCACCGCACCGGTACCGTCCACCGGTGCCGTGGGACCGCCGGGGTCGGCGATGGTGCCATTCACCGTCCAGTCGTCGTCGCCCTGCTGGCCGTCGGTCAGGGTGAAGCGCACCGTGCGGCCACTGATGGCCAGGCCCGCAGGCGCGAAGTAGCTGGCCCCGGTCGCGGTGCGGGTGGCCAGGCCATGCTTGGTGTAGCCCGCCACGGTCTCGGGCCAGGTCACTTCCATGGCGACGAGGTCGGCGCTGCAGTCCACCAGGCCGATGCGCAGCACGCCCTGGGGCAGCGTGTGGCCCGGTGGTGCCGGTGTGGGCGCGGCCTCGAAACGGGTGCTGGCCAGGTCAAACCGACAGCCACCGCCGCCGCCGGTGAAGGTTGCGCTGCCGGTGCCCCCGGGGCCGCTCGCGGGCACCGTCGTTCCCTCGAAGTACGGCGCGCAGGCCACCTGCACATTGCTCACGTTGGCGGTGACGTTGCTGCCACTGGCATTGGTGATGGTGCAGCGCTGGCCCGTGGGTTGGGTGGCGATGGTGACGGCGTAGCTGCTGCGATCGGCCAGCGGATGGGTGAAGCTGAAGGTACCACTGGCGGTCACGGGCAGGTCTTCGCCGTCGTTGCGCAGCAGCAGGCCGGTGCCGGTCAGGCCCGTGGCGGTGCCGCCCAGGGTGTGGGTGGGCATGGGCGCGAAGGTGGCGGTGACGGTGCAGTCGCTGGTGACAGGTCCGGTAAAGAAAATGTTGCGGTTCTCCACGCGCTGGCCGCCGCAGCCGCTGATGCTCTGCGTTATCTGGCCGGGCGGCGGGTTGGCGTAGCACTGCGCAGTGGAGAAGGGGCGGACCGCGCTGGGTTCGCAGGTCAGATGGGATGCCGGGCTGGCGGTGACGGTGTAGGTGATGGGCGGACAGATAATTTGCACATCCGTCACGTCGGCGTTGGCGTGGCCGCTGCCGTTGTGGACCACGCAGGTTCGGCCCGGCGGCTGGAAGCGGATGGTGACGTCATATGCGGCACCGGGGGCCAGCGGTGTGCCGAACGTGAAGGGACCGTCCGAGACAAGTGCCATGCCGTCGCCGCCATTGTTGTTCAGCACCAGCGGTCCTTCGTACTCGAGTCCGCTGAGGGTGCCGCCGATGGTGTAGCGGGTGGGGCTGGTGAACGTGGCCTGCACGCTGCGGGCCCGGTCCATGGTGACGCTGCACGTGCCGGTGCCGGAGCAGTCGCCGCTCCAGCCGGTGAAGGTGTGGTCCACGGCGGGCGTGGCGGTGAGGGTGACGAGTTGCGAGGTGTCCTCGCCAGGGTAGTTGTAGCTGCAGGTGCCGGTGGCGCAGGCCAACGGGGCGCCTGTCACGGTGCCCGTGCCGCTGCCGGTGACGGTGATGGCCAGTTCCACAGGGGTCCGCCGCTCCAGCGCGCCGATGTCGCATGGCGTGTCGCCCACGCCCTGCGGGCGGGCGATGCCGCGCTGGTCGGTCGGCAGTGTGCAGGTCACGGCGTCCTGCAGCAGGCTGGTGAGCTCGGGCAGGTAGCCCCAGAGGATGGGGAAGCCATCCATGCCGTTGGCGCCGAGCGCGCCCAGCTCGGGATCGGCGTCCAGCGTCACGCCGTTGCAGGTGGCGGTGCCGCCGATGAAGGCCACGTTGCCGCCCGCGCAGCCGTCCTGGATCAGGCTGTCGGTGATGGTGGTGGAGCCGGTAGAGAAGGTGATGGCCTGGGCACGCTGCGGGGTGGGATCGCCCCATAGAACGGATTGGCCCACGCGCACCGCACCGCCCTGGGTGAAGAGCGCGTTGCTGGTGCTGCCGCTCGTGTTCTTCATGAAGGTGGCGTGCACAACGTCCAGGCGGGCATCTCCGCCCACCCCCACGATGGCGATGGCGCCGCCGGGCGTGTTGGCGGCGGACTGGTTGGTGGAGAAGGTGGTGTTGCGCACCTCCATGTGGCTGGTGCCGCCGTCCTCCGTCAGGCTGTGGATGGCGCCGCCGTACCCACCCGCATCGTTGCCGTCGAAACTGGCCTGCTCGATCACCGGGCTGCTGACGCCGCCGCTGCCCTTGGCGAGGTTGTACAGGGCTCCGCCGCTGCCGCCCTCGGCGTGGTTGTTCTCCACATGGACATTGCGCAGCACGGGGCTGCTGGTGCCGCCCTCGCCCCGGTTGTAGATCGCGCCGCCGTTGCCCGCAGCGTTGTTGCCGCTGATGAGGACGTTTGTCAGCACCGGGCTGCTGATGCCGCCCCGGCTGGCGTCGTTGAACAGGGCCCCGCCATGGCCGTCGGCGAACGAGGCGCCGATGTACACCATGTGCAGCCGGGGGCTGCAGACGCTGCCCGCGCCCGCGCCGTTGCAGTACAGCGCGCCGCCGTTGGCCCCAGGCCCGGCCGCCGCGCCGCGCAGCAGCATCACACCGTCGATCAGTGTGTCATTCAGTGGGATGCCCAGGCTGCCGTCCAGGTACAGCACGCGGCTGTTGCCGTCGGGGTTCAGCACCGTCGTGCCAGGAGACACGGGCTGGGGCCGCTCGGCCAGCGTGGCTTCGGTGCCGACGAAGCCGCCGTAGAGCTTGACGTTGCGCTCGATGACAAAGCCCCGCCCGCCGGGCGGCGCGTAGAAGGGGCCGCCGTTGGAGTTGGTGCGTTGCAGCCAGATCTCGCTGCAGCTGAAGTCGGCCAGCGCATCGGCCAGGCTGGCGGCCTGCGCCCAGCTCGTGCCGTCGCCCGTGCCGGTGGGCGCGGCGCGGCAGATGCGCGGAGTGAAGGTGCCGGTGGCCGTCACGCTGAGGTTGGTGGTTTCCTCGCGCATCACGGTGGCCTCCTGGCCGCCGTTGGCGCCGTTGTCGCTGGTGCCGGTGGTCTGGCCACTGCGCAGGGTGAGCGTGGTCGAGGCCATGCCGGTGGGCGGGGCCAGCAGGCGCACGCGGATGCTGTCGCCGCTCTTGACGATGGCCTCGCTTACCCAGGGGCCGGCGTTGACGCTCAAGCGCCCGCTGCTGATGCGCAGGCCGCCCCAGGCGGTGGTGCCCGGCGGGCTGGTGAGCGTGATGGGGGCGAAAACGTGCGGCTGGCCCGCCGCCCCCGTGGCGAGGGTCAGGCTGGACAGGGCGTTGAACGGCTGGCCGCCGCGCACCACGCGGACTTCTTCGGGGCTAGCGGTGCTCAGCATCTCGCCGCTTGCGCTGCCGGGGTTGGCCCGCCAGGCCGCACCGGTCGAAGTGGGGTCGGGCGAGGCAGTCCAGAAGGTGTTGCGGATGCCGCCGCCGTGGTCGCTGGGAAGCACCTCCTGGTTCGTGGCAATGTCGGGCCAGCCGCTGGGGCAGCCGGCCATCAGCGCGCTGTATTCGGTGGCGTAGGGCATCCGCCAGGTGCCATCGAGCAGGCGGTTGGGGCCGAGGGCGGCGTTGAGGCCCCAATTGACGTTGTTGTAGAAGGGCGCGGGCAGCAGCCCTGCGCGGCCGGTGTCGTAGTCGGCCCAGTCCATCCAGGTTTTCTGGAAGTTGTCCGTGGGGTACTGGGCGCTGCACTGGCCGTTGTCGAACGTGGCGCCCTCGATGCAGCGCGACCAGACCAGCCCCGTTGCCCAGTGCATGGCGCTGGCGCGGCCCTGCGCCTCGCCCACGATGTAGTCGCTGGTGGCGTTGGGGCTGGAGCAGACCTGCGCCTGGGCCAGCAGCGGCACGGCCAGGCAGGCGGCAAGGAGCGGGTTGCGGAGGGAGTGCTTCATTTTGGTAGCTCCGTGCACTGGCAGGTGACAGGCTGCAGCGCGGGTTGAACTGGGGCGGTACGACGTCCGGATGGCGTCGGAAGCGCATGCTTCAGCTTATAAGTTAAGTAAACATTTGTATGTAGCCTCAAACGGCTACATGGCCGAGCGGCGCATTTGTGGGCAAGATGCCGCCATGTCCGCCTTGCAAACATCCGATCCCGACCCGGCCAGCTCCATCCGCCTGGCCATCGTCGAAGACGACGCCGCCTGTCGCCAGGCCGTGGCGCGCGCCGTGGCGGCGGCCGAAGGGCTGTGCCTGGCCTGGGCGGCTGCGAGCCGTGCCGAAGCGCTGGCGCGGCTGGCCTCGCAGACACCCGATGCGGCGCTCGATGTGTTGCTGGTCGATCTGGGGCTGCCCGACGGCTCGGGTCTGGACGTGATTGCCGCAGCCCGCACCGCGCAACCGGCCTGCGCGGTGATGGTCAGCACCATCTTTGGCGACGAGGAGAACGTGCTGCGCTCCATCGAGGCCGGGGCCATGGGCTACCTGCTCAAGGACCTGAGTGCGCAGGCGCTGGTGCATGAGGTCCGCAGCCTGCACGCGGGCGGCAGTCCGATCAACCCCATGGTGGCGCGCAAGCTGCTGCTGCGGGCTGCGGCTCCCACTGCGCCGGGCATGCCCGCCCAGGCGGATGCAGGAACCCAGCTGTCGGCGCGCGAGGCCGAGGTGCTGCGCCTGGTGGCGCGCGGTTTCACCACCGACGAGGTGGCCGGGGCCCTGGAAGTGTCGCGCCACACGGTTCGCTCCTTTGTGCGCCGTATCTATGCCAAGCTGCAGGTGGGCAACCGCGCCGAAGCCGTGCGCGAAGGCGCCCGCCAGGGATGGCTGGATGGTGGCTGAAAACTCGGGCCGGAACTGGCGGATGGCGCTTTTCCTGAAAGCGCTGGTTGCGATGGTTGTCGCGTGGGCCGGCTGCGCCCTGCCGGCGGCGGCGCAGACCCATGTGACCGAGGCGCTGGTCTGGCCTTCACCCAGCACGGCCTGGATGCCGCCGCAGGCCCTCGATGCGGCGGCGCTGGACGCGGCCGACCGCGCGGTGCTCGACGCCGCGACGCCCTGGCAGCCGGTGGCGCTGCCCCATGCCCGGCCCCGAGCGCGCTGGGGCGGGCTCGGCCAGTCGCTGCGCGTGGATGTGCCCGAGGTGCTGTGGTACCGCATGCAGTTGCCCGCCGAGGCGCTGGACGGCATGGCGGAGGGAGTTCGGCTGTACCTCCCGCGCTGGCAGACGGTGGGCACGCTCGGGGTCTACGTGGGGGGACGGCTGGCCTGGCAGTCCGGCGGCGGGGACGGCGACCGGCTCTGGAACGGTTTCAACCACCCGGTGTGGATCGACCTGGGGGGGCTGGCCCGGCCGGGTGGCCCGGCGCAGGTGCATGTGCGCATGGCCAGCCTGCCCGGTGTGGGCGGCATGCTGTCGTCGCTGTGGGCAGGACCGGCGCAGGAGCTGCTGCCGTCCTGGCGTTGGCGCACGTTCTGGCAGACCAGCCTGGTGTCGTACTGGCGGGCGGGTTTCCTGATGCTCAGCCTGTTCGCGTTGGCGCTGTGGTTCAAGTACCGGCGCAGCAGGCGTGATGAGGTGCGCCTGTTCCTGCTGTTCTTCGTGATGTCGGCCTGCCAGTCGGTGGCGGCCCTGCTGTTCCTGGTGGACGACGAGGGGCTGGACGTGGACTTTGCCTGGTTCTCGTGGCTGACGCTGGTGGCGTTGCTGGCGGCACTGGTGTGCATGTTCCACTTCCTGTGCCGTGTGCAGGGCCAGCATTGGCCACGGCTGGGCCGGGCGCTGCCACTGTACCTGGGCGTCGTTGCCGTGCTCACGTTGCCGACCTGGTGGTCAGCGTACCTCGCGCTGGTGCCGCTCTTGCGCCTGCTGCTGGCACCGGCCGTGCTGGCGCTGCTGGTCGCCGTAGCCGTCGGTGCGTGGCGACTGCGCAGCCGCAGCAGCCTGATGCTGGCCGTGTGGGCTGCGATGGTGCCGCCCATAGGCCTGCACGACATGGCGATGCAGAGCTACCGCTTCGACGTGGAGGGGGTCTACCTGTCGCCCTATGTGAGCGTGGGCCTGTTCATGCTGTTCCTGGTCATCGTCTTCACGCGCTACAGCCGCGCACAGGACCTGGCCGCGCGCGCCCATGCCACCCTGGCCGAGCGCCTGGCCGCGCAGGAGCGCGAGCTGCTGCAGGCCCACGAGCGGCTGCGGTTGGCAGAGCGCGAACAGACACTGCTGCACGAGCGCCAGCGCCTGATGCGCGAGATGCACGACGGCGTGGGCTCGTCGCTGATCAGCGCGCTGCGTCTGGTGGAGGAGGCCCCCGCCGACACGGTGGACGTGGCGCAGATGCTGCGCGAGTGCATCGACGACCTCAAGCTTTCCATCGATTCGCTGGAGCCGGTGCATGCCGACCTGCTGGCGTTGCTGGCGGCGCTGCGCTTCCGGCTCGGGCCACGGCTGGAGGGTGCCGGTCTGGCACTGCGCTGGCAGGTGAGCGACCTGCCGCCGTTGCCCTGGCTCGATGCGCAGAGCGCGCTGCATGTGCTGCGCATCCTGCAGGAGGTGCTCACGAACATCGTCAAGCACAGTGGCGCGGACGACATCGCGGTCGGGACCATGGAGGCCGCGCGCAATGGCATGCCCGGCGTGCAGGTCTGGGTGCGGGACAATGGCCGCCCCTTCATACCCCCCGTGCCCGAGGCGCTACCGCCCGGCCGCCGCGGCCTGGGCAACGTGCGCAGCCGCGCCAGGGCGCTGGGTGCGCACTGCGACTGGCAGCCCGCGCCGGCCCGGGGCACGGAGTTCACGCTGTGGCTACCGCTGTACAAGCAGCGCGAGAATGCGGACACTCTTCAGCCGACGATCTCCACGCTCTAAACTTGCAGGTATGACGCAGCAGCATTCCCGCACCTCATCGCAAACGCCCCTGGCGGACTTCCCTTCGTGCCTGTGCGCAATGCCGCACGCGGGCGCGCCCTGGAATCCGCGCCGGGCCTTTCTGCTGGCAGCGACAGCGGCGGCCGCGACTCCGGCGCTCGCGCAGGTCGACGTGGGCAATGCCTCGGCACTGCGCAACCTCGTGCCCGCCGAAACGCTGGAGAACGCCGCCACGCAGCAGTACGACCAGCTGCTCGCACAGGCCAAGGCGCAGCGTGCGCTCGGTGGCGACGACAACCCGCAAGTCGTGCGCCTGCGCGGCATCGCGAAGCGGCTGATTCCCTACACCTATCCATGGAACGAGCGCGCGCGTGGCTGGCGCTGGGAGGTCAACCTCATCGGCAGCAAGCAGATCAATGCGTTCTGCATGCCCGGCGGAAAGATCGCGTTCTACACCGGCATCCTCGACCAGCTCAAGCTCACCGACGACGAGATCGCCATGATCATGGGCCACGAGATGGCGCATGCCTTGCGCGAGCATTCGCGCGCGCGCCTGGCCAAGACGCAGGCCACCAACATCGGCATTTCGCTGGGGGCATCCCTGCTGGGCCTTGGCGACATGGGCCGTGCCGCCGCGAACCTGGGCGGGCAACTGCTCACGCTGAAGTTCAGCCGTTCGGACGAGACCGATGCCGACCTCGTCGGGCTCGAGCTGGCCGCGCGCGCCGGCTTCAATCCCCAGGCGTCGATCACGCTCTGGGAGAAGATGGGCAAGGCCACGGGGCAACAGGGCCTGCAGTTCCTGTCGACCCACCCGAGCGGGCCGAACCGCATCAAGGAGTTGCAGGAGAACGTCTCGCGCGTCGACGGGCTCTACAAGGCCGCGCTGCGCGAGCGCAAGTGAACTGAGCTGCCGCGAGTAGAGCGTCAGCAAGCCATCACTGATCGCCAGCTCATGTATTGCCGACGTAGGGGTTGGTGCGGCGCTCGCGCCCGAAGGTGCTTTCGGGACCGTGGCCGGGAATGAACACGGTCTGGTCGCCCATCGGCCACAGGCGCTGCGTGATCGAGTCGATCAACTGCTGGTGGTTGCCCTTGGGGAAGTCGGTGCGCCCGATGCTGCCCGCGAACAGCACGTCGCCCACGAACGCACGGTCGATCTGCGGCGCATGGAACACCACATGGCCGGGCGTGTGGCCCGGGCAGTGGCGCACGTTCAGCACCTCGTTGCCGATCTGCACCGTGTCACCGTCATGCAGCCAGCGCGTGGGCGTGAACGACATGGCCGGCGGGAACCCGAACATCTGGCTCTGCTGCGGCAACCCGTCGATCCAGAACTGGTCGCCTTCCTCGGGGCCGATGATCGGCAGGCCGAGCTTCTGCGCGAGCTCGCCCGTGCCCCCCGCGTGATCGATATGTGCGTGCGTGAGCCACAGTGCCTTGAGGTTCAGCCCGAGCCGGCCGACCTCCTCCAGCAACACCCCGAGATCGCCGCCGGGGTCGATGATGGCGGCATCCCCGGTGGCATCGCACCAGACGATGGAGGCGTTCTGCTGGAACTGGGTGACGGGAACGGTGAGGTACTGGAGCATGGGGTGAGTGATTTTTGCTAACCGAACGTGGCTGAATTTCAAGCAGAGTGTAGCCAGGAGTGCCCTCGGAAGTGGATACCGTGCTATTCAATGGATGGCGATGTGGAACGAGGTCGCTGGGATGTCGGTATGCCGTGAGCCACTGCATGGCCCCCCATTTCGCTCGCTCGAAATGGGAAGTTCAGTGGGACGATGGATGGCTTTCGTCTTCACGACATTCCCTGGCTTGAAAATGCATGCGTGCTATGCCTTGATGGTCCACCACTGGATGAACGATTTCCGGTTCATCCGCATCGTTTTCCAAAGCAATTTTCACCTCCACAGGTTCATGAGGTGCATAGCCTGTCGTGACGACCTCGAGCCCAACGACATCGCAGGGAAACATGGCCGTAAGCTCTTCACCGAAATTGACATCGGTCCAGCGGATGCTCACTGTGGCTTTGTCTGGTTTCGCAGGTGCGAGGTTGCATGAGCTTTGCAAGAACGCTACGCCAAGCAAGCTGGTGAGGCGCATGAGGTGTACAAGGCGCATGACATGGCTCGGATGTTTGGCGTGTCCAATACGCGTGGTTTCGTGATCTCGGCATAGGTCATGCCGGGAGTGTTTGATCGGGGTTCTCCCTCTCGGAGAAGAGAGCTGTTCGGCAAAATGCACGCGTATGCTAAGGCATCGTCGATGCGTTCCTTGACACGCGCCCACGAGATCCATTCGATGCCATAGCGCCCCCATTTGCATCTGCACTGCTGCAGGTGAAACCATTCAGACTGGATCGGGAACCGATGAATCAAAGCCAGGAACACAGCGAGGAATTCAGGCGTGCGCTCGTTGACGAGGCGCTCCATCGCACGCCGGCGGGTGGCTATCCCGCACTTGAAAAACGAGAAGGGTTGGTTCCGGGCACACTCTTCGACTGGGTGAAGGAGTATGGGCCGCCGCGCAGCGAGCGCCCGTTTGAAGCGCTGCATTTCTGGATTGGCATGACTGCTCTGCCAGAAGACGCATTCTGGCGCTACTTTGACCACGCTGATGGCTACTGGGATCTTGAGGTCGAAGACATCGAGGAGGCCGCAGAGGACGTGACGGGTTGCGGCTTTTGTGTTGATGCCGGTATGAAGTTTCTCTACGACGACGATCTCATGCAGATCATCTGGTTCGCTCAACCCGTGTCGGTGCGTGCCATTGTCGATGAGAGCACCATCGCCACGGACCAGGCAGCCGAGATCGTTGTCCGGGCTTGCCTGGAGCGCGGAATGGACAAAGCGAACGCGGCCTTCGTGTACGCGGATCCCTCATTCAAGGTGGCGGACCCATCGAAGCTGTTCAATGGGCTGCCCTACATTGGCAAGTTCCGGTCCAGGAAAGGCGCTGCATGAACCTGGATATGCCACCGGTTGTCGGATCTCCCATCGTTGATGTGATCTTCGAGAAGGAGCGCATCCTCGTTGCTCTGGAGGATGGACGTTTGCTCGCGGCTCCACCGACCTGGGCAGTGCCCAAGGTTGCCGCAATGGGGCCGTTGGAGCGCTCGAAAATGGGTGCATACGTCGGCACTGGTCATGCTCTGGCGGTTGATCGCAGACGGCTACAACGGCGGGCTGCTGCAGTTTTTGGGTAACTCAGGGGGAAGTGATCGCTTTCAAGTGGAGAACTTGGATGAACGCTGAAAGGCGAGCGGCCGCGTTTCGCTTGCGGCAACTGAAGGATGCCAGCGACGCGCACTTGTCTTTGGCGCAATCCGATGGTTCAACCGACGCCTGAACGCCGGAGAAACTCCGCTCAGGACAGATCGGCATGCAGTCGCACGATGCCGCAGTGCCTGCAGAGAAACTTGTAGAGGCTCAGGTCGCCCTGGGGGCGGTAGTTTTCGGCCAGGTCGTGCAGCGTGGGGTGGTTGCGGAACAGCCAGCCGTGATCCTGCCGGAACAGGGCTTCTGCGTCCGGTGGCAGCGACGCCAGTTCCTGCGGCGAGATGTCGCCGTGGAACTCACAGACGTCGCCGCAGTGCGTTTTCCACACGGCGCCCTGCCAGCTGCTGTAGCCGGGCGTGTGGTGCATCACCGCGTCCGCCGCTTGCGGCGATGCCCCGTCGATCTGCGCGTCGCCGTCGATGGTCACTCCCTCGATGTCCTGGCTGAACGATGCGTCCCACTTGCGGTGGGCCGATCCGTCCGCAATGCACCATGGGCAGACGTTGTCCACGTCGGCAATACAGTGGACGTTGCCGCTGTAGATCCAGCCACGGCGTTGCCCGCAGCATTCGCAGTCCAGGTCGATGGCTTCGATCACCTCCAATTCATAGGCCTTGGGGTGATAGGTGAAGTGGGGAGGCGTCTGGTGCATGGCGGGTCTTTGTGGGTGAGAGGGTTGGCCTGCGCTCAACGCGCGGCATCCCGTTTCTGTTCCCGCAGCATGAACAGGTACAGCCCTTCGACCTTCTCACGCGCCCACGGTGTCTTGCGCAGGAATTTCAGGCTCGATGAAACGCTGGGGTCGTGCGTGAAGCAGCGCACCGGAATGCGTTCGCCCAGTTCGTACCAGCCGAAATAGTCGGCGAGCTCGGTCACCATGCGTTCGAGGGTGATGCCGTGGAGCGGGTTGCGCGGTTGCTGTGGTGCGGGTGCTGGGGCGGTCGTCATGCCGTGATTGTCCCGCATTGCACGCTTCACCGGGTCTGCAGCGATGCTCCCCAAACGACAATCTGCGCAGCGCGCGCCCGCCTTGAACTGTTCACGCCAATGCTGAGATGGCCCCTCAGACGCGACGCAAAGGCGCGGGCAGTACTCCTGTACGGCAAGCCTTTGCAACAAAGTATGAGGGGCCATATCAGCACCTCCAAACGAAAACTCTCACCCCAAGCACCACAGATCCTTCGTCACGCGACCCATAGAACCCGGTATTCGGCGAAAAATAAAAAAGCCGATCCGGCAGGGCTGCGGGATCGGCTTGGGCAGGGGCGAATGCCTGTGCGGTCAGAACAGCTTGACCAGCGCCGGCACGCTGAGCACGGCCGTGTAGTAGCCCATGAACTGCACGCCGGTGTTGAAGCCGAAGTTGCGCGAGAGCAGTCCGCCCAGCAGGCCCATGGTCAGGATGACCAGCAGGCCGAGTAGTGCACCTTCCCACACGCTGATCACGATGATCAGGCCGACGAAGGTGGCGATGATGGCTTCGTGGCTGACGCGGCGCGAGACGAACAGGGCCGCGCGGCGCGCATAGTTCATCGCGAACGGATAGGAAACGATCGCGGCGAGCGCGACGGCGAGCAGGCCGTAGCCGAGGAATTCCCAGTGGTTCAGCAGGTTGTGCAGGTTGTGGGTCTGTCCGGTGGCGGCGTCCACGGTGAAGCGCGGCGGCGCGTTGAACAGCGGTGCGGCGGGGCCCGCGGCGACGGGGCTTAAGGGCAGGCCGAAGGCGATCAGCGGAATCAGCGCCTCGGCGATGTAGGTCGCCTCGGTCACGCCGTTGCGCGCGGAGAGCACCGTGGTCAGGCGATGGTAGGCATGCTTCACGCGCGAGCCGACGAGCTCGCCGAGCACCACGGTCATCGCCACGGGGCTGAACACGAAAGTGGCGCTGGAGATGGCGGCGGTGGTGAGTGTCCAGCCGGTCTGCTTCCTGTCCAGCACCTTGAATGGATTGGGGAAGTAACCCGACCAGCCCTTCACGTCCGGAGCCAGGTTGAACTGGTGCACCTTGTCGCGCGCCATGCGTGCGCGGCCCTGTGGCGAGAGCACGGAGAACAGGTCGGCGATCAGCGGTCCGATGGCGATGCCGAGGAAGTAGCTGATGCTGAGCTTGGTGTCGTACTTGGCGGTGAGCGTCTGCAGCGCGATGATCACGACCACGAAGGGCACGAGCAGCGCGACGGCGGCCCAGCGGCCCTTGGAGAAATAGGCGATCAGGATGGCGGCGCACAGGAAGATCCACGGTGCGGTCTTGGTGATGGCCTGGCCGAACGGCGCGAGCATCACGGCGAACAGCACGGCCAGCGGCACTGCGACGAAGGCGGCGATGATCGCCCCCGACACCATCTTGCGCAGAGCGATGTGCGGCACGCCGAGCTTGCGCAGCATGTCGGCATCCTGCAGCAGCGGCGTGGCCAGCGTGTCGCCCGGAATGCCGAGCAGTGCCGTGGGCACCGCATGCGTCATGTGCTTGGCGACGGCGCCGGCGAGGAAGAAGGTGAACACGCCGGCGGGCGGCACGCCCAGCAGCACCACCAGCAGGGTGAGCGGTGCGAGCGTGGTGGTTTCGTCGGTGCCGGAGACGAGGCCGATGGCCGCGAACACCACGGCGCCGATCAGCCCCATGCCTGCCGCGACGGCGATCTGGTTGATGAGAAGGGAATCCATGTCTTGGCTCTTCAGGGGTCAGTGTTTGGCGGGGCGCGCGCGGGTGGAGGAAGGTGCGGGGGCGGCACCCGATTCGGCGAACAGCTCGTAGAGCTTGAGCTCCTTGAGTTCATTCACCACGGCAGGCGGCAGGTCGTCGATGGTGCCGAGTCCCCCGGGCTGGTTTTCCAGCTCGGCCAGCACTTCGGCGCGCCAGGCGGGATCGCTGGAGATGTCCTGCTCGGTCACCGTGCGCTTCGGGGGGAAGATGCGCGCGCAGATCACCCCCGCCAGAATGCATCCGGCGAGCCCTGCCAGCATGGCGTAGGCCTGCGCCAGCTGTTTGGATTCGACGATGGTGGCGAGCCAGCGCGTGGCAAGAAAGTAGCCCGTCACGCTGATGCCGATGCCGATCACGATGGCTCCTGCCAGGTGCTTCAGGTCGACGGTGTCACCCCAGACTTCGGCGAGTTGCCAGCGCTCGTGGCCGGCGGGTGGCTGTTGGTGGGTGGTCATGGTGCCTGTGTCTCCTTGGAATGCTCGGGGAATGCCCGACGCGGGCGCGTGCAGTGGCCTGCGCGCGCCTTGTGCGATGGGTGCGATGGGTCCGATGGGTCCGATGGGTGCGGTGGGATATGGATGGACGCCGGATGAAGAAGGGAAGGACGAGGGCGAGCGCCCGGCGCGGCCAGGCCGGCATCCAACCGGCCGCCCCATGCACCGCTGCGCATGGGGAAGGCGGGAATGGGGTTACTTCGCGCCGCGCAGTTCGGCCAGCACTTCGAGCGCGCGATCGGTGCGCACGTCATGCTCTGCGGCCAGGCGCTTGGCGACCTGTTCGACTTCCTCGCCCACGGCACCCGCGACCAGTGCGATGTTGCGTGCGTGCAGAGCCATGTGGCCGCGCTGGATGCCCTCGGTGGCCAGGGCGCGCAGCGCGCCCAGGTTCTGGGCCAGGCCGACGGCCGCGGCGATCTCGCCGAGTTCCTGCGCGGACTTCACATCCATGATCTTGAGTGCCAGGCGGGCCAGCGGGTGCGTCTTGGTGGCGCCGCCGACCAGGCCCACGGGCATGGGCAGCTCGATCGTGCCGACCAGTGCGCCGCTGTTGTCCTTCTCCCAGGTGGTGAGCGAGGTGTAGTGGCCGCTGCGGCTGGCATAGGCATGCGCGCCGGCTTCCACCGCGCGCCAGTCGTTGCCGGTGGCAACGATGACCGGGTCGATGCCGTTCATGATGCCCTTGTTGTGCGTTGCCGCGCGGTAGGGGTCGATGGCTGCGAAGGTGTAGGCGTCCAGGATGCCTTCGATGATCTCGGCGCCGCTGCGCTCCTTGGTGGTCATCGTCTCCGGTGTCAGGCGCACGCGGGCACGGGCCAGGCGCAGGTCGGCCAGGTTGGACAGGATGCGCAGGCGCACCGAGCCGCCGGTGAGCTTCTCGACCAGGGGCGAGACCGATTCGGCCATGGTGTTGACGGTGTTCGCGCCCATGGCGTCGCGCACGTCCACGATCAGGTGCATCACCACCATCGGGCCGCGTGGCGAACTTGGGAACACATGGACCTCGATGTCCTTGCAGCCACCACCCAGGCCGATCAGCACCTTGTCGCGGCTGTTGGCAAGCGCAAGGATTTCATCGCGGGCCTTGAACAGCGCGATGCGCGCGCCATACGGGTCGTTCACGCCGACGATCTGCACCTGCGCGCGCATCAGCGGCTGGGTGCTCGAGGTCTGGAAGCCGCCATCCTCGCGTGCCAGCTTGGCCATGTACGACGCGGCGGCAATGATGGAAGGCTCTTCCACGGCCAGCGGCACGAGCACGTCACGGCCGTTGATCTGGAAGTTGCCCGCCACGCCGATCGGCAGCTCGAAGGTGCCGATCACGTTCTCGATCATGCCGTCGGCCAGCGAGTGCGGCAGCGCGCCGGGGTTGGCGATCAGGGCACGCTCCTCGGCGCTCAGGTTGCAGGCGTTGGCGATATGGTCCCAGCGCTGGGCGGGATTGAGTGCGCGGAAATTGGGAAGGCGGGAGTCGATGGCCATGTTCAAGGGTCCGGAAAAAGAATGCGCCCCATCGGCGCAGATTCAAACAGTTGGACAAACTGTATTCAAACTGTACCCTTGATTAAAGGTACAGTTTGGGCAAACAGTCTCGCTGCAGTGCAACAATCCGGGCCTGCCGTGGTCCGGTGCGCCCCCCGAAAACCACCATGCACGCAGAAGACAGACAAGAAAGAGAAGAGGCAGACCGCATGAACGAGACAAGACGCTCCGCGCCGATCGCGGAAAAGCTGGCAGACCTGATCGGCCAGCAGATCGCTGATGGCGTGTACCAGCCGGGCGACAAGCTGCCCTCGCTGCGCGAGCTGGCCCAGTTGCACCGCTATGCCAAGAACACCGTGGTGTCGGCCTTCGACCTGCTGGTCTCGCGCGGGCTGATCGAGCCGCGCCGCGGCTCCGGCTTCTACGTCTCGCAGCAGTTGCGCAAGGCGAGAGTGGCCGACGAGGACAGCGGGCAGCTCGTGCGCGCGATGGACACCGTCTGGCTGGCGCGCGAGCAGCTCATCACGCAGCCCGAAGTGGCCGCCGTGGGTGACGGTTTCCCGCCGATCGGATGGCTGGCCGACATGCGCATGGACCGTTACTACCAGAAGGTGGTGCGCACGGGGCTCGGATCGTTGTTCCGCTATGGCAACCGCTTCGGTTATGCGCCGCTGCGCGACAGCCTGGTGCGCAAGCTGGGCGTGCTGGGGCTCGGCGTCACGCCGAACCAGCTGGTGCTCACGCATGGCGCAAACGATGCGCTTGACCTGGTGATCCGCTACTTCGTGCCGCCGGGCGCGACCGTGCTGGTCGACGAGCCGGGCTATTACCTGCTGTTCGGCAAGCTCAAGCTCGCGGGCGCGCGCGTGATCGGCGTGCCGCGCCTGGCCGACGGGCCCGACCTGGCGGCGCTGGAGGGCATCCTCGCGGCAGAGCGCCCGCGCCTCTTCTTCACGCAGTCGGTGGCGCACAACCCCACGGGCTCGGACATCAGCGCCGCCAAGGCGTATCGCCTGCTGCAACTGGCAGAGAAGCACAACCTCGCGATCGTGGAAGACGATCCGTTCGCCGATTTCAAGCCGACGTCGGCGGTGCGGCTGTCCACGCTCGACCAGCTCGAGCGCACGATCTACATCGGCAGCTTCTCCAAGTCGTTCTCGGCGGCGCTGCGCGTGGGCTACATCGCATGCAGCGCGGCGCTCGCCAACGACCTGGCCGACCTGAAGGCGCTGATCCACGTGAGCGGGTCGGAGTACTGCGAGCGCATGGTCGACGTGATGCTGCGCGAAGGCCGCTACGAGCGCCATCTGGTGAAGCTGCGCCAGAAGCTCGGAGCCGCCACCGAACAGGCGCAGCAATGGCTGGACGAGCAAGGCTGCACGGTGTTCGCGCGCAATGCACAGACCCTGTACCTGTGGGTGAAATTTCCCGGCATGGACGACTCGCTACGGCTGGCCGAGGCCCTGCTGCCACAGGGAGTGAAGATGGCGCCGGGGCGCGTCTTTCATCTGGATTCGTCGGCGCGGTCGGAATGGTCGCGCTGCAACGTGGCGGCGATGCTGGATCCGCGGTTTCAGACGGCGGTGGCGGGGTTGCTGCGTAATAGGGGCGGGCGGGATTCCTAGAGGGCTTTCAAAAAACGCATGAACGAGTTGCTCGTGAATCGGGATGCATCACAAAAAGAACGAAGTCAACCGTCAGCGAAGCCTGGGGAAGCCCAGGGCAGGCATGAATGTTAAGTGCAACTGCAACGCATTCGGCAACTACTGCGCAGTCTCTGCATGCCTGCGCACAATAGCCTCGCGCACATTCTGCACGTGCGCCATGGCCGCCTTGTCGGCCGCCGGGGCGTTGCCCGAGAGGATGGCGTCGCACATGGCCTGGTAGTCGCGCATGCGGACCTTCTGCAGCGTGGACGGGCGATGCTGTGCATAGACGATGGGCATCTGGATGGCGGGGAAGAGCCGCCGCAGTTCCTGGCTGCCGCTGGCATCGAGCAGCGCGCGGTAGAGGCTGCGACGGCCGCGTGCGAAGGCCTCGGTGTCCTGTGCCGCATCGGCGGCACCGAGTTCGCGCAGGGCCTGCTCGATGGCTGTGCGCGGGCGTCCCTCCTGGACGCCGTGTGCCGCGCTGCGTGCCAGCAGGCCGGTCATGCGCTCGGCGACGTCGAGTACTTCGAGGGTCTGCTGCAGGGTGAGCGAGCGGATGGCGGCCCCCCGGTTGCGTGAGAGCTCGACCACGCCTTCGGCGGCGAGGCGCTGCAGTGCCTCGCGCACGGAATTGCGGCTCACGCCGTACTGTTCGGCCAGGTCGACCTCCACCAGCCGCTGCCCGGGGACGAAGGCCTGCGCTTCCAGCCCGCTCATGATGCCGTAGAAGACGCTGCCGGAGGCGCTGCGTACACCTTCCGCACCGTGCTGTGCCGCTTCGTCGTCGTGTTGCTCGGTCATCATGGTGCGTGTCATAGGGCCAATGCGGATGAAAGTAACGGGTATCTTACTGAGAGGCGACAAACGGAGGAAAGCTCCGCCGGCCCTGTCTATGCTGTCGCCAACAGGATAGCTGTATGTCTTCTCGCCGTGCTTCAATATTGTT
Organism: Diaphorobacter ruginosibacter; assembly: GCF_014395975.1. NCBI lineage: Bacteria > Pseudomonadati > Pseudomonadota > Betaproteobacteria > Burkholderiales > Comamonadaceae > Diaphorobacter > Diaphorobacter ruginosibacter. The sequence continues at coordinate 108,156 of NZ_CP060714.1, forward strand.
CAACAATTTTGGGCGCCGCGCTGGAGTTGTGTGGAGTGATATGTATGGCCTTGCAGGCCGGGCGCCCGTGTCAGCAGGAGAACTTCATGGATTTTTCGCTTTCCCCGCAACTGCGCGAACTGCAGGAGAGAACGCGGCGCTTCATCGCCGAGCAGGTGATTCCGCTGGAGCGCGATCCGCGGCAGTCGGCGCACGGGCCGAGTGAGGAGCTGCGCCGCGAACTGGTCGGCCGCGCCCGTGAAGCGGGCCTGCTCACGCCGCATGCCTCGAAGGCGTTGGGCGGCATCGGCCTCACGCACATCGAGAAGGCCGTGGTGTTCGAGGAGGCTGGCTACTCCTGGCTCGGCCCCACGGCGATGAACATCCATGCGCCGGACGAGGGCAACATCCACCTGATGGAAGAGGTGGCCACCGAAGCGCAGAAGGAGCGCTGGCTGCGTCCGCAGGTCGAGGGACGGACCCGCTCGTGCTTCGCCATGACCGAGCCGTCGCCCGGCGCCGGCGCGGACCCTTCGATGCTGGCCACCACGGCCGTGAAGGACGGCGACGACTACCTCATCAACGGCGTGAAGTGGTTCATTACCGGGGCCGAAGGCGCGGACTACGTGATCATCATGGCGCGCATGGAAGACGGTTCGGCCACCATGTTCCTGTCCGACATGGACCGTCCCGAGATCGTGCTCGAGCGCAGCATGGACGCCATGGACTCCTGCTTCACCGGGGGCCACGGCGTGCTGCGCTTCAACAACCTGCGCGTGCCCGCGAGCGACGTGCTGGGCGAGGTCGGCAAGGGCTTCCGCTATGCACAGGTGCGGCTTGCGCCCGCGCGCCTCACGCACTGCATGCGCTGGCTTGGCCAGGCGCGCCGCGCGCATGAGACCGCGCTCGAATACACCCGCAGGCGCCAGGCGTTCGGCAAGCCGCTGGCGGAGCACGAAGGCGTGGGCTTCATGCTGGCCGACAACGACATGGATCTGCATACCGCGCGCCTGAACATCTGGCATACCGCGTGGCTGCTCGACCAGGGCGAGAAGGGCAACTACGAGTCGAGCCGTGCCAAGGTGATCTGCTCCGAGGCCGAATGGCGCGTGGTGGATCGCAGCGTGCAGATGCTGGGCGGGCAGGGCGTGACCGGCGAGACGCCGGTGATGCGCATCTTCAACGACATGCGTGCCTTCCGCATCTATGACGGCCCGAGCGAAGTGCACCGCTGGAGCATGGCGAGGAAGCTCGTGCATCTGGCTGAAACGGCCGCAGCGGCGGCGGAGGGTCCGGCATGAGCAGCGACGTGATGAACAAATTCAGCCTTGAGGGCAAGCTGGTCCTCGTGACCGGCGCATCGAGCGGCCTCGGCACCCATTTCGCGAGGATGCTCGCGGCCCAGGGCGCGAAGGTGGCTGTGGCGGCCCGGCGCGCGGACAAGCTGCAGTCCGTGGTGGATGAGATCGTGCGGGGCGGCGGGCAGGCGCGTGCCTTCTCGCTCGATGTGAGCCACGCGCAGAGCGTGCGCGACTGCTTTGATGCGATGGGCGCGTGGGGCGTGCCCGACGTGGTCATCAACAACGCGGGCGTGACCGTCACGCGCGCGCTGCTCGAGCAGACCGAGGACGACTTCGACCAGGTGATGGACACCAACCTCAAGGGCAACTGGCTGGTCGCCACCGAAGGCGCGCGCCGCATGGTGGCCGCGAAGAAGGGGGGAGCCATCGTGAACGTGGCCTCGATCCTCGGCGAACGCGTGGGCGGCGGCGTGGCTCCGTACGCCATCTCCAAGGCCGGAGTGATCCAGGCCACCAAGGCGATGGCGCTCGAGCTCGCGCGTTACGGTATCCGCGTGAATGCCTTGCTGCCGGGCTATGTGATCACCGACCTGAACCGGGACTTCCTGACCAGCGAACTCGGTGAAAAGCTGCGCATGCGCATTCCCAGCCGCCGCTTCAGCGAGCTTTCCGACCTGGACGGGCCGCTGCTGCTGCTGGCCTCCGATGCGGGCGCGGCGATGTCGGGCGCCACGGTGGCCGTGGACGGCGCACACCTGGTGAGCGGGCTATGAGCGCGGCAGCACTCAGTCTCCCCGTGGACGCGCTGGGAGCCTACCTGCGCGGCAAGGGCCTCGCGGATGCCGACGCATTGAGCGTGAGCGTGCTCGCGGGCGGCCAGTCCAATCCCACGTTCCGCATCGATGCGGGCAAGAACCGCCAGTACGTGCTGCGCAAGAAGCCGCCGGGAACACTGGTCGCCTCGGCCCACGCGATCGACCGTGAGTTCCGGGTGATGAAGGCGCTTGCCGGCTCCGGGGTGCCGGTGCCGCGCATGCTCGACTATTGCGAGGACGACAGTCTCATCGGCACGCCGTTCTACGTGATGGAGTTCCTGCAGGGCCGCGTGTTCATGGACCAGGGCCTGCCGGGCATGGACCAGGCCGAGCGCCTGGCGATCTACCGCGAGATGAATCGCGTGATCGCCACGCTGCATGCGGTCGACTACAAGGCGGCGGGGCTCCAGGACTACGGCAGGGAAGGCAACTATGTCGCCCGGCAGATCGCACGCTGGACACGCCAGTGCAGGGAATCCACGCTGCCCGTGAACGACGCCATGCACAAGCTCATGGACTGGTTGCCCGGGCATCTGCCGGAAGGCGACGAGACCACGCTGGTGCATGGCGACTACCGGCTCGACAATCTGATCTTCCATCCCACCGAGGCGCGCGTGATCGGCGTGCTGGACTGGGAGCTCTCGACGCTCGGCCACCCGCTGGCCGACCTGTCGTACCAATGCATGGGCTGGCGCATTCCGCATGACCTCTGGCGCGGCATCGGAGGGCTCGATCTCGCGGACCTGGGCATCCCGTCCGAGGAGCAGTACGTGAAGTGGTACGGCGAGGCGACAGGGCGCGACGCGGCGGGGCACTGGGATTTCTACATCGCCTACAACCTGTTCCGCATGGCGGCGATCCTGCACGGCATTGCGCAGCGCGCGGCCGAAGGCAATGCGTCCGCGGACGATGCTGTGGAAACGGGCCGCAAGGCCGGTCCGCTGGCCGACCTTGGATGGGAGGCTGCGCAGCGCTACATGGCCTCGCGCTGAGCCAGCGCCATGGCCTCGATCAGCGACGGCAGCAGCGTGCCGCCGTGGTCGAGGCCGGGCAGTTCCTCGAAATCCACCTGGAGGTGGGAGAGTTCCGGCCTGGACAGGCGGGCCGCGAGCGCCTGTGCATGCTCGTTCATGCGGCGCTCGGCCATGCGCGCGGCGCGGGCCGGATCCGCGTTGGCCGTCCCCGCGCGTTCGAGGGCGCCGACACGCAACTGGAGATGCACGTCGGCCGATGCCGTGGGCGCGCCGCGAGCCGCCCACGCCTCAAGCGCCTGCAGCTCGCGCGTACCGTTCCACCACAGCGAAGGGCTGGCGGCGGCATAGCGCGTGAAGAGTCCGTTGCGTGATGTGAGCGCATGCAGCGCCAGCAGCCCGCCCAGCGAATGGCCGAACAGGGTCTGGCGTCTTGGATCGAGGCTCCATGCGCTTCGCAGTGCCGGCTGCAACTGGTGTTCGATGAAATCCAGGAAAGAGTCGGCACCGCCCGTGTCATCGCCGGCCGCGGGCGGCGGCGTGTAGTCGCGCTTGCGCGCGGCGGAGTCCATGGCGCCATCGGTCGGATAGCCGATGCCCACCACCAGCAGCGGGTCCTTGCGCAGGGCCGCCGGGCGAAGGCCGGCATTGCGGGCCAGTTGCGCGGCGACCGTGAAGCTGGCGTTGCCGTCGAGCACATACAGAGCTGGATAGCCGCCGGCCGGCGCCGGCGAATCCGGCACCTGCACGAAGATGCGCCGGACATGGCCGCTGACGGCGTCGCGCATGTCCAGCTGGTGGCTCCGCGGCAGTCGCACGGCGGGCGCCTGCCGCAGGTCGATGGAGGAGGGCGCGCCCGTGCCAGGTGCGGCGCAGGCGGTCAGCAGCCATGCCGCCGGCCCGAGAGCCACCAGGCCGCGGCGGGAGAGCGTGCCGGAAGTGGGTCGATCTGTCTGAGAATGAGAATTCATCTCATCCATTATCGACAGATCTTCGATCGCGGCCCCGTTTTTACAGCTTGAAGTCGTATCCCACGGTGATGGGGGCGTGGTCCGAGAACTTCTGGCTCTTGTAGATTTCCTCGGTTTTCGCGAGCGCGGCCAGGGCGGGCGTTGCGAGGTGATAGTCCAGGCGCCACCCGACGTTGTTGGCATAGGCCTGGCCGCGGTTGCTCCACCATGTATAACAATTGTCAGTTGCCGTGGGCTGAAGCTGACGATACACGTCCACCAGACCCCCGGTCGGGTCAGTTGTGTGCAACAACTTTGTCATCCATTCGCGTTCCTCGGGCAGGAAACCGCTGTTCTTCTGGTTGCTGCGCCAGTTTTTCAGGTCGATCTGCTGGTGGGCGATGTTGACGTCTCCACAGAGGATGAAATCGCGCTCTGCCTTCAATTTCATCAACTGCATGTGGAATTCCGCAAGAAAGCGGAATTTCGCCTGCTGCCTCAGATCGCCCGAGGAGCCGCTGGGAAAGTAGGCGCTGATGATCGACAGCTTGCGGCCTGGCGTGTCGAAGCGTGTCTCGACATAGCGACCCTCGGCGTCGAATTCGCCCGAGCCATAGCCGATCACCACGTCGCTGGGCTCATGGCGGGTGTACACGCCCACGCCCGAATAGCCCTTCTTCTGCGCAAAATGGAAGTGGCCCTTGAGCTCGCCAATGGATTCGAATTTATCGGCAATATCGGCCGCCTGCGCCTTGATTTCCTGTACGCAAATACAATCCGGGCGACTCTGATCCAGCCATTCCAGCACGCCTTTGGAGGCTGCCGAGCGGATGCCGTTGAGGTTGAGGCTGGTTAATTTGAACAAGGATGAATTCATGATGGACAAGAACGAGAAGACGGCAGATACGGACCAGTTGGCGCTGGATTTCGTGCAATTTGCAGTGGAATCCGGCGTTTTGCGCTTCGGGGAATTCAAAACCAAGGCCGGGCGGATGAGCCCCTATTTCTTCAATGCGGGGCTGTTCGATGACGGTGCCAAGATGGGCCGCCTCGCCGAATTCTATGCAAAAGCGATTCTTGCGAGTGGCATGGAGTTCGATATGGTCTTTGGCCCCGCCTACAAGGGCATTCCGCTGGCGGCCACCGTCGCCGTGGAACTGGCGCGCCACGGCCGCAACCTGCCGTTCGCCTACAACCGCAAGGAGGCCAAGGACCATGGCGAGGGCGGCACGCTGGTGGGTGCTCCGCTCAAGGGCCGGGTGCTGATCATCGATGACGTGATGTCGGCCGGAACGGCGGCGCGCGAGTCGATCGCGCTCATCCAGGCCGCAGGCGCCACGCCCTACGGCATCGCCATCGCGCTGGATCGCCAGGAGAAGGCAACCGAGAACGGCCGCGACGTGGACCACAGCGCGGTGCAGTACGTGCGTCGCGAGCTCGGCATGCAGGTCTGCACGATCGCAAAGTTGGCAGACTTATTGCAGTATCTCGCGGCAAGTGGTGGCGGCGAAGACATGAAGGCCCACCACGAACGGGTTCTGGCCTACCGGGTGCGCTACGGGGTCGGCGACTGAGACACTACCCAAATCCATGAAGGGGACGGCTTGAAAGCGGTGGCAGGGCATTTTCTTCCAGGACTTTTCTTCGTCGGCATGGCGATGGCCGCGCAATGCGCCGTTGCCCAAAGCGTCTACACCTGCGTCGACAAGAATGGCCGCCGCCTGACGGCAGACCGCCCCATCCCCGAGTGCATCGACCGCGAGCAGCGCGTGCTGGACCGTACCGGCACCGAGCGGCGCCGCATGGGGCCGACGCTTTCCGAGAACGAACGCGTGGAGGTCGAGGCACAGCGCCGTGCCGACGCCGAGCAGAAGGCGCGGGTCCAGGAACAGAAGCGCCGCGAGCGCGCGCTCATCACCCGCTACCCCGACGAGGCAACGCACCAGGCCGAGCGTGTGGCCGCGATGGAGCCGTTCAACGACCTGATCGTGCTCGCCAACAAGCGCATCGAGCAGCTGCGGGCCGACCGCGTCAGCATCAACACCGAGCTCGAGTTCTATCAGAACGATCCGAAAAAGGCCCCCACGAAGCTGCAGCGCCGCATCGCGGACAACGAAGAGGAACTGGCGGATCAGCAGCGCTACATTGCCGCGCAGCAGGAGGAGAAGCGACGCGTCTCGCAACGCTTCGACGCCGAATTGGTACAGCTCAAGCTGCTATGGGCCGTCGATCACCCGGGTCCGTCGGGCGCGAAGAACTGACGCGCAGGTCGTCCGGTATTCAGGCCGTCTGGATGACCGTTGCCTGCGCGGGATGGGCGATGGCCGCCCCTCCGGCCCCGTGGGAACGTGAGAGCAGCGCGGCAATGGCGTCCGCAGAAACGGCCTTGCTGAACAGGTGACCCTGCCCGATGCTGAAGCCGACGGCTTCGAGCGCGCGGCACTGCGGCTCGGTTTCGATGCCTTCGGCCACCAGTTCGAGCGACAGGGCCGAGCCGATCTGCCCGATGGCGTTGACCACGGCCGTGACGGCCGGGTCCTGGCCGAAATTGCCCACGAAATTCGCATCGATCTTCAGGCAGTCCACCGGGAAGTTGCGCAGGCGGGTGAGCGAGGAGTGGCCGGTGCCGAAGTCATCGAGCGCCACCCGGATGCCCTCCTGCCGCAGCAGGTTGAGTGCGCGTGCGACATATTCGGCGCCGCGCTCGTCCAGGGTCTGCTCTGTCACCTCGAGTTCGATGTGCGCCGGATCGACCCCCGCCTTCTCGAGTTGCCTGAGCAGCCTCTCGGCATAGTTGTCGCGCATGAATTCGACCGGAGCCGCATTGATCGAGACAGGCACCACGGCAAGGCCTGACGCCAGCCACCCTGCGATGTCGGAGAAGACGCGGGCGCGTAGCGCCTCTGCCATGCGGGTGGACAGATCGAAATCACGAAATGCGGCCTGCACCATGGCAGGCGTCTGCAGGCCCGCGTGCCCGGGGTTCTGCGAGCGCAGCAGCGCCTCGAGCCCCACCAGCCTGCGATCGGCCAGCCGTATCTTGGGCTGGTAGTAGGGCTGTACCCAGCCCTCGCGCACGATGCGCCGGGCCTGCTCGAGCTGGGCGGCGGTCTCTTCGAGCGGGCGCAACATGCTGGCGCTGTAGAAACGCGCACCGCCGCGGCCGCTGGCCTTCATGTCATTGAGGGCCACGTCCGCATGGCTCGCAAGCTGGCCGGGATCGGACGCATCGCGCGGATAGATCGCGCAGCCCGCGCTCATGCTGCCGTTGATGCGCTTGCCTGCGTGGTGGATGGGAGGGTCGAGCTGCGCCATCACCTTGTTGACCGTGCGCTGCAGCGTCTCGTCATCCTTGATGTCCTGCACCAGCACGGCGAATTCGTCACCGCCCAGCCGGGCCACGAAGGCTGACGCGGGCAGGCTGCCCTGGATGCGCCTGGCGACGACCTGCAGCAGATGGTCGCCGGCGGCGTGTCCCAGCGTGTCGTTGAGGTATTTGAAATGATCGAGATCGATCATCATCAGCAAGGCGCTCTGCTTCCTGGTGCCCGCCTGCTGCAACAGGGATCGCAGCTGGTCGTGGAATGCGCGGCGATTGGGAAGCTCGGTGAGCTCGTCGATTCCGTTGGCCTTGCGCAGGCGCTCCTCGGTCTCGCGTTGCAGCGTGATGTCGCGCGAGACACAGAGAATGTTCACGGTATTGCCGCCGTCGTCCAGCACCGGCGTGAGGTTGTTGTCCCAGTATTGCGGGGTCTTGCCCGGTACGGCGCTCTTGCCGAGAAAACGTGCGTTGCTGCCGCGCAGTGCCTGCCGGAAGGCGCGCTGGCCCGCAGCGTGGACTTCGGGGGGCAGCAGCTCCAGCCATTTCATGCCGAAGCCGGATTCCGGGGAGACACCCAGCGCGCGGCAGCCCGAGAGGTTCATGTGGGCGAGCGTGCCGTCGGTGTTCAGGAGCTTGATGCAATCCACGCTCGCATCGAGCATCTTCGCCTGCATGTCCAGTGCCGCGTGCATCCGCTGCAGGGTCTCGCCGCCACCGTCGATGTCATCGTGAGCGTACCCGCCCAGGCTCGACCCGGTGGGGCGCGTGCAGTCGGTGACGTTGCTCGGTGGTGTAGGCTGGCCCATGCAATTCTTTCGTGACAGGAAACAGGCGCGACCAAGTGCGAGCCTGCTCTGTACATGCCTCTGAAATGAAGCCTTGTCGCGAGAATTTAAATTCTACTATTAATAGATTAATTCAATTGCTTTTTGTGATTTCAAAATGCAAACGATAAGAAACGTATCTATTCGCAAATTGCGCAAATACTCGCAATTTGAGGGTGATCCCAATGTAGGTGAGCGCTGTTGCAATGCGAAGCGGTTAACCGGCCGGGCGCGACCATGTGTTGATGTGGCGCAGGCAGGGAAGCTCTGAGCCAATCCGAGTGACGCGTGCATGAAGGTCCCTCAGCCTGTCAGGAAGGCCCTGCGGACGGGAGCCGAGAGATCCGTGAGATCAGCGCAGGGAGGGCGTAAAAGAAAAAGCCATCTCCCGTGCAGGAGATGGCTGGCAGGCGGCGCAGAGGTCGCCAATGGTTATTTGGCGGCGGCCGAAGTGCTTTCCGCGCCGTAGGTCTTGGTCAGGTAGTCCACCATGGCCGGGATATCGGCCTCGGGGAACGGTGCGCCGAACGGATGCTTCATCTTCTTGACCGTGGCCTCCCAGTAGCTGCGCGGCGATGTTTTCGGCTGGTATTGCGCATACTGCGCCGAGTGGCACATCAGGCAGTTCTGCAGCGTGAGCGTGTAGCCCGGCAGGCTGCTTTCCTTGTAGATTGCGGTTTCCGCGGGCAGGTCGATCTCGAGTGCGCCGGCGTGCTGTGCCGCTCCGCACAGCGCAACCACGGCGGCTGCGGTGCGGGCGATGGACATCAGGGAGGAGTGGGGTGTCATGTTCGTCATGGTGTCCTGCTTCCTCATGCTGCCGTCACACGGACGGTTTCGACGACGTTGCGCATGTAGCCCGCGGGATTCCAGAGTGCCTCGAGCGGCTGGCCCTGGCCCGCGCGGTTCACGGCACGGACCTTGAGTTCATACTCGCCCTTCTTCGGCGGCTTGAACGACGCCTTCCATTCGCGGAAGGAATACCGGCTCAGTTCCTCGCCCAGTTTCGCCACCGTCCAGGTCTTGCCGCCGTCGATGGAAACGGAGACTTCCGCAATGCCCTGGCCGCCGTCGAAGGCGATGCCGCGCAGCACGATTTCCTTGCCGGCCTTGACCTTGGCCCCGTCCTGCAGGCTGGTGATGAACGAGCGTGTGTTGAAACGGTTGATCGGCACCGTCTTCGTCGGCCCCTTGCCGGCCGGCGTGCAGGCGCATCCATTGGCTGGAATGCGATAGGCGGATGCCATCCAGAAACCGTCGAACACCTTGTCGAGCACCTGGATGTCATTCACGTGCTTGACCCAGTAGGTGCCGTAGTAGCCGGGCACGATGAGGCGCAACGGATAGCCGTTGAGCATCGGCAGGTCCTTGTCGTTCATGGCCCAGGCCAGCATCACCTCGCCATCCAGTGCGTGGTCGATGTCGAGCGCCTTGACGAAGTCGGGGCCGCCATCGACCGGCGGCTTGTCCATGCCGTTGAAGCTCACCTGCACCGCGCCCTTCTTCACGCCGGCCTTCTCCAGCACGCGCTTGAGCGGGACACCCGTCCACTTGGCATTGCCCATGGCGCCGTTGCCGAGCTGGCCGCCATTGGCGCGCGGCTCGAAGAAGCCCCGGCTGTTGCCCGAGCACTGGTGCGCTGCGACCAGGCTGACGGGCTCGCCCAGGGCCTTGAGTTCGTCAAGCGACAGTTCGAGCGCCGTATCGACCAGGCCCGAGATCTTCACGCGGAACTCCTCGGGCTTGATGTCGGTGGGAATGCCGCTCCAGTGGTAGCGCACGAAGAACGCGTCATTGGGCGTGAGCAGCCCGTCGTTGAACACCTCGAACGGTGTCTCGAGTTGCGGGGGACGGCTGGTTTGCAGAATCAGCGGTCGTTTCTGCGGGAAGGTCACCAGTTCGCGCTCGCCATTGGCGAAGGGTAGCGTCATGGTCTTCGGGGCGGGGGCGTCGGCCGCGAGCGCCCGCAGCGGCGAGCCGAGCAGTCCGGCGCTGGCGCCTGCGGCGCCCAGGGCCTTGAGCGCACGCCGTCGGTCGTGCCGGCTGCCGCCGCGCGCATCGGATGGGGTCGTGGTATTCATCGCGTATCTCCTGAGGTGATAGGTTTTGTTTTCGAAGTCTGCGAATTTGTGGGGCCGCCGGAGCTGCCACGGGCAAGATAGCACGAGCCATTGATGGAGGCAGGGTGCGGAAAAATCAAATTTCAGGTAACGCAAACTGATCCAATCGATTGATTTCATTAGCGTTTTCCTTTTTTTGAATAGCGCATGCCATGCTGATTTCACCGCGGGCATCGGCATGCCGTGCAGGCGGGCTTCAGGCGGAGGGGGAGGGCAGGATGAGGATGGCCAGGCTCTGGCCGAAGTCCCTCGCGTGCAGCCGCTCAGAGCCTGTGCGATCTCAGCGCGAGGAGATCCGCGTCACGTTGTCAGATCGATGGGCCGACGTGCTGTGCAAGCAGGGTCTTCAGGCGGGGAATCACGGCGCCATGCGGATCCGCGCTTTTGGGCACGATGTAGTACAGGTGGGGCTGCAGGAACATCAGCAGGTAGTGCTCGTCGTCCACCCAGCGGGTGATGAGCGCCCATTGCAGGCGGCTCTCGCCCGACGGTGCCGAGACCGTGACCCCTTCCGCGTCGCCGCCAGGCTCGGAGGCCTCGAGGAGGCGCAGGGTCTGCGGCTGCTGGATCGCCGGGTATTTGCGGAAGTTGCGGCGTGCCAGGGGTTCGGTGAGTACCTTGTGAATCCACCAGGGCATGCTCGCATAGGCCAGCCCCACCACCGTGAAGGTCCAGTTGGGACGTTGACCCGCAAACAGCGCAATCGCGGCAATCACCAGTCCCAGCAGCGTGATGCCGTACAGCACATAGCGCTGCCACGAGCGGGCTCGCCTGCGGTACAGGCGCTGGGCCGCGATGTAGTCTTCCTCGGTGATGCGATAGGTGATTTCGGCCATGGGCGCATTGTGGGGCATGGACATGAGCCCCTTCTCCCGCCAGAGGGAGAAGGGGCCCGGCCATCATGCCAGCCTGGCCTTGAGCAGCTCGTTGACCTGCCCCGGGTTCGCCTTGCCCTTGGAGGCCTTCATGACCTGGCCGACCAGCGCGTTGAACGCCTTGTCCTTGCCGGCCCTGTACTGCTCGACGTTGGCGGGGTTGGCGGCGATCACCTCGTCGATGATCTTCTCGAGCGCGCCCGTGTCGTTCATCTGCTTGAGGCCCTTGGCCTCGATCACCGCGTCGACGTCCGAGCCCTCGCCGGTCCACAGCACCTCGAACACCTGCTTCGCGGCGTTGTTGCTGATGGTGCCGTCCTGGATGCGCTGGATCAGCGCGCCCAGTTGCTCGGCGGACACCTTCACCTGCTCGATCGCGATTTCCTCGTGGTTGAGGCGGCGCGAGATCTCGCCCATCACCCAGTTGGAGGCCAGCTTGGGCTGTCCGCACACCTTGGCTGCGACCTCGAAGTAGTCGGCCATGCCCTGGCTTTGCGTGAGCGTGGTGGCGTCGTATTCGGGCAGGCCGTACTGGCCGACGAAGCGGTCCGCGCGCTGGCGGGGCAGCTCGGGCATGTCCGCCTTCACCTTCTCCACCCAGTCGGCGGCCACATGCAGCGGCGGCAGGTCGGGATCGGGGAAGTAGCGGTAGTCGGCCGAGTCTTCCTTGGTGCGCATGGCGCGGGTCTCGCCCGTGTCGGGGTTGAAGAGCACGGTGGCCTGCTGGATCGTGCGGCCGTCCTCGATTTCCTCGATCTGCCAGCGGATCTCGTAGTCGATGGCGATCTGCATGTTCCGGAACGAGTTCAGGTTCTTGATCTCGCGGCGCGTGCCCAGCGGCTGGCCGGGCTTGCGCACCGACACGTTGGCGTCGCAGCGGAACGAGCCCTCCTGCATGTTGCCGTCGCAGATGCCGATCCAGGTGACGATCTTGTGCAGCTCCTTGGCGTAGGCCACGGCCTCCTCGGTGCTGCGGATGTCGGGCTCGGTCACGATCTCGAGCAGTGGCGTGCCCGCGCGGTTCAGGTCGATGCCCGACTGGCCGATGAATTCATCGTGCACGGACTTGCCCGCGTCCTCCTCCAGATGGGCGCGCACCAGGCGCACGGTCTTCTTCTCGTCGCCGACGAAGAAGCTCACCGTGCCGCCCTGCACCACCGGAATCTCGAACTGGCTGATCTGGTAGCCCTTGGGCAGGTCGGGGTAGAAGTAGTTCTTGCGCGCGAAGATGCTCACGGGCGCGATGTGCGAGCCCAGCGCCAGGCCCAGCTTGATCGCGCATTCCACGGCCTTGCGGTTCATCACCGGCAGCGTGCCGGGCAGCGCCAGGTCCACGGGGCAGGCCTGCGTGTTGGGCTCGGCGCCGAAGGCGGTGCTGGCGCGGCTGAAGATCTTGGACTGGGTGGCAAGCTGCGTGTGCGTCTCGAAGCCGATCACCACTTCATAGCCGTTGATGAGCTTGATGGTCTGTTCTGTCATGTTCTTGTTCTCCTGCTGGTTCACTGGCTCAAACCAGCGGGCTGGCGCAGGTGGAAGTCGGTGGCCTGCTGCAGCCGGTGGGCTGCATTGAGCAGGCGCGCTTCGCCGAAGTAGTTGCCGATGAGCTGCAGGCCCACGGGCATGCCGCCCTCGCCGAAGCCGGCGGGCACGCTCATGCCGGGCAGGCCGGCGAGCGAGGCGGGCAGGGTGTAGATGTCGGCCAGGTAGTTGGCGAGCGGGTCGCTCTTGCCGCCCAGCGCCCAGGCGACCGTGGGGGCAGCGGGCCCGGCGATCACGTCGCATTCCTTGAACGCGGCCTGGAAGTCGTCGGCGATCATGCGGCGGATCTTCTGCGCCTGCAGGTAGTAGGCATCGTAATAGCCATGGCTCAGCACATAGGTGCCGATGATGATGCGGCGCTTGACCTCGTCGCCGAAGCCCTCGGCGCGGGTCTTCTTGTACATGTCCAGCAGGTCGGTGTAGTCCTTGGCGCGGTGGCCGAACTTCACGCCGTCGAAGCGCGAGAGATTGGACGAGGCTTCGGCCGGCGCGATGATGTAGTACACCGGGATCGACAGCTCGGTGCGCGGCAGGCTGATGGGCACGAGCCTGGCGCCAAGCTTCTCGTACTCCTTGAGCGCTCCGTCGATGGCTGCGCGCACGTCGGCGGCGAGGCCGTCGCCGAAGAATTCCTTGGGAATGCCGATGCGCAGGCCTTCGAGCGAGTCATTCAGGCGCAGCGTGAAGTCTTCGGCGGGCGTGTCGAGGCTCGTGGAGTCGCGGTCCGCATCGGGACCGCACATGGCCGAGAGCATCAGCGCGCAGTCTTCGGCCGAGCGGGCCATGGGGCCGGCCTGGTCGAGGCTCGATGCGAATGCGATCATGCCGTAGCGGCTGGCGCGGCCATAGGTGGGCTTGATGCCGGTGACGCCGCAGAACGACGCGGGCTGGCGGATCGAGCCGCCGGTGTCGGTGCCGGTGGCGCCGGGCGCCAGGCGCGCCGCGATCGCAGCCGCCGAGCCGCCCGAGGAGCCGCCCGGAACGCGGGCCTTGTCCCAGGGGTTCAGCACCTTGCCGATGGCGGAGTTCTCGTTGGCCGAGCCCATGGCGAACTCGTCCATGTTGAGCTTGCCCAGGGTGACGCAGCCGGCGTCGGCCAGCCGGCTCACCATGGTCGCGTCGAACGGCGACTGGTAGCCCGCGAGCATCTTCGACGCGGCGGTGGTCGGGAAGTCCTTGGTGACGAACAGGTCCTTGTGGGCGATGGGCACGCCGGCAAGCGGCGCGCTGCTGCCGGCGGCAATGGCGGCGTCGGCGGCGCGGGCCTGGGCGAGCGTCACGTCCTCGTTGATGTGGACATAGGCGCCGAGGTCATCGTGGGCCTTGGCGCGGGCGAGAAAATGCTGTGCGGCCTCGACGGAGGAAACCTCGCGGGCCTTGAGCCTGGCCGCCAATTGGGCGAGGCTCAGGTCGTGCAGATCGCTGGAAGCGGGAGTGCTCATGCTGTGTGCTCTTTTCTTGTTGTTCTCTGGACTTACTCGATGACCTTGGGGACGAGGAAATAGCCCTTTTCCACCGCGGGTGCGCTCTTCTGGTTGGCCTCGCGGTTGTCGGGCTCGCTCACCACGTCCTCGCGCAGGCGCAGCGCGATCTCCTGGATGGCGGCCACGGGATGCGACAGCGGCGTCACGCTCGAGGTGTCCACGGCGCGCATCTGCTCGACCACCTCGAAGAACTGATTGAGTCCAGTGAGCATGCGCTCACTCTCGTTTTGGTTAAGTTCCAGCCGTGCCAGATTGGCAATGCGGGCAATGTCGTCTTGTGTCAGTGCCATAGAAATCTCTGGGAGGAAGTCGACCCGGGCATCGATACGCCGGAGAGCCCAGGCAGGGTGCCGGCCGGTGGATGCGCAAAAGGGGAAGCCATCTATTATCCTGCCTTTGAACCCGGCACCTCCGGCGTGTGCGGGCAAGGCCGCCTGGCAGGCTTGGTCAAAGCCCCATGCGGCCAGGGGCCGGGCCGGCGACGATCATGGCCCGGAGGCCTGGATCGCGGAGATGGCCGACGTCATTTGCTGCACTCTGCTCCCCCTGCTTCGCGGCCGTTTCGTCCCCATTTCGGTGCGTGGCGGCGCCTTGCGCGGTGCAGAAACAATGGATCGTGGTCGCGAGGGGCGAATTCCGCAAGGAAACTGTGTGTAAAGCCCCAATCCAGGCGGTTTTGACAGCAGTTATTCACAGGTGTTGCGGTATTATGCCGGCTTTGCCGCAATACCCTCCGCACTGTCGGTCAGTGTGCGAACAAGGCCAAAATCTACCCCGTTTTTCCCGGCGACGGCACGCCGATGTGCCTGCCGTGCCTGAGAGGATTCTTGAATGTTCGGAGCTTTCCGTCGGTACTTCTCCACCGACCTCGCCATCGATCTGGGCACCGCCAACACCCTGATCTTCGCCCGTGACAAGGGCATCGTCCTCGACGAACCCTCGGTGGTCGCCATCCGCCACGAAGGCGGACCCCACGGCAAGAAGGTGATCCAGGCAGTGGGCCGCGAGGCCAAGGCCATGCTCGGCAAGGTTCCAGGCAACATCGAAGCCATCCGTCCCATGAAGGACGGCGTGATCGCGGACTTCGTGATCACCGAGAACATGATCAAGCAGTTCATCAAGATGGTTCATCCGCGCTCGGTGCTCACGCCGAGCCCGCGCATCATCATCTGCGTGCCCTGCGGCTCCACCCAGGTGGAGCGCCGCGCGATCCGCGATGCGGCCGAAGCGGCCGGCGCCACCAGCGTCGACCTGATCGAGGAACCCATGGCCGCCGGTATTGGCGCGGGCCTGCCGGTCTCCGAAGCCTCGGGCTCGATGGTGGTGGACATCGGCGGCGGTACCACCGAGGTGGGCGTGATCTCGCTGGGCGGCATGGTCTACAAGGGTTCCGTGCGCGTGGGTGGAGACAAGTTCGACGAAGCCATCATCAACTACATCCGCCGCAACTACGGCATGCTGATCGGCGAGCCGACCGCCGAAGCCATCAAGAAGAACATCGGCTCCGCATTCCCTGGCTCCGAAGTCAAGGAAATGGAAGTCAAGGGCCGCAACCTGTCCGAGGGCGTGCCGCGCAGCTTCACCATCTCCAGCAACGAAGTGCTGGAGGCACTGACCGAGCCACTGAACCAGATCGTCTCCGCCGTGAAGAACGCGCTGGAGCAGACACCGCCCGAACTGGGCGCCGACATCGCCGAGCGCGGCATGATGCTGACCGGCGGCGGTGCGCTGCTGCGCGACCTCGACCGCCTGCTGGCCGAGGAAACCGGCCTGCCGGTGCTGGTGGCCGAAGAACCGCTGACCTGCGTGGTGCGTGGTTGCGGCATTGCGCTGGAGCGCATGGACCGCCACGGCGGCATCTTCACCAACGAGTGACCGAAAGAGCGGGCCAGCGTGGTGCATGCAGGGTGCGTAGTCCAATGGAGTAGGCCATGCCTCTAGGCACGCTGGACCGAAAGGCCCCGTCTCTTTTCAAGCACGGCCCCTCGCCCCTCGCACGCCTGACTCTCTACAGCGCCTTGGCGCTGTTTTTGATGGTGGCGGATGCGCGTTTCCATGTCACCGAGCCCATCCGTGGCGCGATCGGGACGGTGCTCATGCCGATCCAGTGGGCCATGCTCAAGCCGGTGGAGTTCGCACAGTACGGCGCGGGCTACTTCCAGGCGCTCGAGGATGCACAGAAGGGCCGTGACGAAGCCCAGAGCAGGATGGCGGCCATGTCGCAGCAGGCCAACCAGGTCGACCTGCTGCTGCAGGAGAACACCCAGCTGCGCCAGTTGCTCGAGCTGCGCGAGCGCGTCAAGGCCGAAGGCATGGCCGCGCAGGTCGTCTACGATGCCGCAGACCCCTATACCCGTCGCGTGGTCATCGATCGTGGGCAGATCGCCGGCGTCGTCCCGGGCTCTCCGGTGATCGATGCTTCGGGCGTACTCGGCCAGGTCACGCGGGTGTTCCCGCTCTCCAGCGAGGTGACGCTGCTGATCGACCGCGACCAGGCGATCCCTGTGCGGAACATGCGCACCGGTGCGCGGGGCGTGGCCTATGGCGATCCCGTGATGCTGCATGGCGGAGGCATGGAGCTGCGCTTCATGCCAAGCAATGCCGATGTACAAGAGGGCGATCTGCTCAGTACCAGCGGCATGGACGGCGTCTACCAGCCCGGGCTGCCGGTGGCCAGGGTGATCAAGGTGGAAAAGCGCGCCGATTCGTCGTTCTCGCGCATCTACTGCCAGCCCCTTGCACAGATGAGCGGCGCGCAATACGTCTCGGTCCTCAAGCCGCTCACCGACGGCGTGCGTGCCGAGGTCGAGGCCGAGGTACCGGCGCCGAAATCCGGCAAGGCCGAAAAGCCGGCCAAGGCCACGAAGGACCTTCCGGGCCGTGCCCAGAATGGAGGCCGCCCATGATGCCCAAGGGCCAGCAGCTGCTGCTCCCCGTCAGCCCGCTGTTCATCGTCGCCAGCTTTGTCGTGGGGCTGGCCATCAATCTGCTGCCGCTCGGGCGCGTGGTCTGGACGCCCGACTGGCTGATGGTGCTGCTTGCGTTCTGGGGCATCCACCAGCCGCAGCGCGTGGGCATGAGCGTGGCTTTCATCCTCGGGCTGTGCATGGATGTGAGCCAGTCCGCGCTGCTCGGCCAGCATGCGCTGGTGTACTGCCTGCTGATGTATGCGGCCCAGATGTCCAGCCGCCGCATGCTGTGGTTCAACGTGTGGCTGCAGGCGCTGCAGATGGTGCCGCTGTTCGTGGGAGCTCACGCGATCGAGCTCCTGCTGCGCCTGATCTCCGGGGGAACTTTGCCAGGCCTCGAAGGTCTGATTGCACCTGCGCTGGAAGCCGTTCTGTGGCCGATTGCCACGTGGATCCTGCTTGCGCCGCAGCGGCGTCCGCCCGATCCGGACGAGAACCGGCCGCTCTGATGCTTGCCGTGCCTGCCTGTTTGTCCGACCGGCCACCCATGAAGCCCGCACACCATGACTGAATTGCGAAATGTAGAGGCCGACGTCTCTCGCTTCCGTTTGCGGGTGATCGTCGTCGGCTTCCTGGTCTTTCTGGCATTCCTGCTCATCGTCTCGCGCCTGCTGGTGCTGCAGGTGGTGCGCCATGACGACCTGGCCGACCAGGCCGAGAGCAACCGCACGGCCGTCGTGCCGATCGTGCCCAACCGGGGCCTGATCCTTGACCGCAACGGCGTGGTGCTGGCCTCCAACTATTCGGCCTACACGCTTGAGATCATGCGCTCCAAGGTCTCCAATCTGGACGACACCATCGAGGAGCTGTCCCGGATCGTGGACATCAGTTCGCGCGACCGCCGCAAGTTCCGGCGGCTCATGGAGGATTCCAAGAGCTTCGAGTCCATTCCCATCCGCACGCGCCTGACGGACGAGGAGGTCGCCCGCTTTGCGGCCCAGCGCTACCGCTTCCCCGGCGTGGACATCAAGGCCCGCCTGTTCCGCAACTACCCCCTGGGCGAGACCGGCAGCCACCTGATCGGCTACATCGGCCGCATCAACCAGCGCGAGAAGGAGCGCATCGAGGATTCCGACGACGCTGCCAACTACCGCGGCACCGACTACATCGGCAAGCTCGGCGTCGAGTCCTCCTACGAGTCGACCCTGCACGGCCACACCGGCGTGGAGCGCCTCGAGACCTCCGCCGGTGGCCACGCCGTGCGCCGCCTCGCGAGCTTCGCCGCGACGCCGGGCGATACCGTGATGCTGTCGGTCGACATCAAGCTGCAGCGCCTGGTGGAGGAAATGTTCGGCGACCGGCGCGGGGCGCTCGTCGCGATGGACCCGCGCAACGGCGAGATCCTCGCGCTGGTGAGCAAGCCCACGTTCGATCCGAACCTGTTCGTCGAAGGCATTGACCAGGAGAACTGGCAGGCGCTCAATGAATCGATCAACAAGCCGCTGCTCAACCGTGCGCTGCGCGGTACCTACCCGCCGGGCTCGACCTACAAGCCGTTCATGGGGCTGGCCGCGCTGCAGCTGAACAAGCGCTCGCCCACGCAGGTGTACAGCGATCCGGGCTACTTCAACTATGGCGGCCGCACCTTCCGCAGCCACGAAGGCGGCCTGGGCGGCGTGGACATGTACCGCGCGATCCAGTATTCGAGCAACACCTATTTCTATTCGCTTGCCGTCGACATGGGTGTGGACATGATCCACGACTTCATGAAGCCGCTGGGCTTCGGCCAGATCACCGGCGTGGACCTGAACGGCGAAGTGCGCGGCACGCTGCCCAGCACCGATTGGAAGCGCAACACCTACAAGCGCCCCGAGATGAAGCGCTGGTACTCGGGCGAAACCGTGTCGCTGGGAATCGGGCAGGGCTACAACAACTTCACCATCCTGCAACTGGCGGGTGCCGAGGCCACGCTGGCCAACGGCGGCACGCGCTTCACACCTCATATCGCCAAGGCCACCAAGGACGCGGTCACGGGCAAGATCGTCGACATCCAGCAGCCTCCCGGCGTCTCCCTGGGCTATGAGCCGAAGAACATCGAGATCATCCACAAGTCGCTTGGCCTGGTGAACAAGGTCGGCACGGGCGCGCGGCTGTTCGCCAGCGCGCAGTACACCTCGGGCGGCAAGACCGGCACGGCGCAGGCCGTGAGCCTGGGCCAGAACGTGCGCTACAACGCCAAGCTGCTCGACGAGCACAAGCGCGACCACTCGCTGTTCTCCGCCTTTGCGCCGCTCGAGGAGCCGCGCATCGCGGTGGCCGTGATCGTGGAGAACGCCGGCTTCGGCGCCGCCGCCGCGGGCCCCATCGTGCGCCGGGTGTTCGACTACTGGCTGCTCGGGCAGTACCCGAGCGAGGCCGATCTGGCCGCCGTCTCGAAGGGCCAGGCCACCGCGCCGATCGGCACGCCGCGCAAGGCGGCAGATATTTCGCTCACGGCGAACGAGCCGCCGGCGCCCTGACGGGAGCAACCCACCGAGCGCGGCGGATCACGCCGCAGCCACCACCTCCTTCGGCGGCTGCAACTGGCTCACGATCAGCGCGCCCACGATCAGCGCCGCGCCCAGCAGGCCGTTCAGGCCCAGCGTTTCACCGATCAGGAACCAGCCCATGGTGGCCGCGAAGACGGGCTCGAGCCCATAGATGATCGCGCTGCGCATGGCGTCCACGCGCTGCTGGCCCCAGGCCTGGAGCGTGACGACCATCACGCTCGCGAACACGCCGAGGTAGACGAGCGCGGCCCATGATGTGGCGGGAAGGTGCAACAGCGGGCCCAGGGCGCTCGGCACGTCACCATGACGCACCAGGACGAGGATGGTGGCCGACACGAACATCACGGCTGCCTGCGCCGCCGCCATGCGCGTGGCGCGCAGCGGTTGCCCGGCAGTGCGCCGCGCGCATTCCTCGAGCGCCAGGATGTAGATGGCGTAGAAGAACGTGCTGGCGAGGGTGAGCGTGTCGCCCAGGTTCCAGGGTTCGTTCTCGTGGAACATGAACGTCATGCCCAGCAGCGCCATGCCGCAGGCGACCCACAGCGCCAGCCCATAGCGGCGGCCCAGCGCCAGCATCGCGAGAATCGGCACCACCAGCACGTTGAGCCCGGTGACGAAGGCATTGCGGTTGCTGGAGGTGCGGGCCAGGCCCTCGATCTGCAGCCAGAACGCGATGAACAGCAGCACGCCGAGCGCAAGGCCCCAGCGGCGCTCGTTGCTGCGCATGCCGCGCCACATGGGCAGCAGCACACACAGGGCGATCGCAAAGCGCGCCCAGATGATCTGCAGGGCGTCCAGATGGCTGGACAGCAGTTTCATCGCCGGGAAGGTGGTTCCCCAGACGATGGTGACGATCAAAAGGGCCACGAGGCCACGGCGCTCGGAACGCATAGCGGATGGAATTCTGTTGGGTGGTTCGGCCAAAGCCTTGCCGTACGAGAGTACTGTCGCGGCTTTGCGTCGCGTCTGAGGGGCTATCTCATCATTGTGGCTGGGGCTTCCCGCGCTCGCAGGACTGCGGAGGTGGCCGGAAAACCGGTTGGCCCCGCGCTGTCAATGATTCGACATTCTGCCGATAAAGGCACGGATGCGGTCATTCGCCGGGTTGCCGAAGAACTCGGCAGGCGGTGCCTCTGCGGTAATGCGGCCCTGGTCGAAGAACATCACGCGGTCGGCCACTTCGCGGGCGAAGCCCATTTCGTGGGTCACGATGATCATGGTCATGCCGTTGCGCGCAAGCTCGCGCATCACGTCGAGCACCTCCTGGACCATCTCGGGATCGAGTGCCGAGGTGGGCTCGTCGAACAGCATCACCTTGGGCTCCATCGCGAGCGCGCGGGCAATGGCCACGCGCTGTTGCTGCCCGCCCGAGAGCTGCCAGGGGTACTTGTTCGCATGGTCCTTGAGGCCCACGCGGGTGAGCAGCGTCATCGCCCGCGCATGGGCCTGCTCGCGCGAGAGGCCTCGGATGCGGCGCGGCGCGAGCGACACGTTGTCCAGCACCGTCATGTTGCCGAACAGGTTGAACTGCTGGAACACCATGCCGACCTCGCAGCGCTGGGCCTGCAGCGTCTTCGCATCGTCGGTGACGGGCACGCCGTCGATGGTGATCGTGCCGCTGTCGTGCGGCTCGAGCCGGTTGATGGCGCGCAGCAGCGTGCTCTTGCCGGAGCCCGAGGCGCCGATGATCACGGTCACTTCACCGGTATTGAACGAGGTCGATACGTCCTTGAGCACCTGGTGGGTGCCAAACGACTTGCAGACCTTGTCGGCCACGATGTAGCACTTCTGCGTATCCTGCTTGTTGGCGTGGCTCATTTGGCGCGGCCCTCCACATCGAAGCGGTACTCGATGGCGGCGGCCACCTGCGTGACCAGCGTGGTCAGGATCAGATAGGTGATCGCCACCGTCACCAGCGTTTCCACCGGCTGGAAGGTGGCCGACTGGATGCGGTTGCCCACGTTGGTGAGCTCGACCACGCCGATCGCGTAGGCGAGCGAGGAGTCCTTGAGCAGCGCGACGAAGTTGCTCACCAGCGGCGGCAGGGAAATCTTGAACGCCTGGGGGAACACCACGTCCAGGAACACGCGGCTCCTGGGCAGGCCGAGCGCACGCGCCGCCTCGGTCTGGCCGCGCGGCACGGCCAGCAGGCCGGCACGCACCGCCTCGGCGTTGTACGCGCCGACGTTCAGGCCCAGCGCCACCACTGCGGCGGCGAAATCAGGCAGGTTCAGGCCCGGCACGAGCACCGGCAGGGCAAAGTAGACGAACAGGATCTGCACCAGCAGCGGTGTGCCGCGAATGGCCCAGATGTAGATGCTGGCGATCCAGCGCAGCACGATGTTGCGCGAGGTGCGGGCGAGCGCTGCGCTCGTGCCCAGAATCAGTCCGACGACGCCGCTGATGATGGTCAGGTACAGCGTGGTCAGTGCGCCCTCTTTGAACAGCTCGGCGTTGGAGCCGATGGGTTCGGGGAAAAACGAAAGAAGCTGGCCGAGCAGTGCAAGAACCAGCACCATCAACACCAAAGCCGCAACCAGTGTCGCATTGCTGCGTTGGTTGCGGCTCCAGTGCGCGGGCCAGAGGGCTAGAAGCATGGGAAATCAGGCGTAACGAACGACCGGAGCGTAAGGCTCCGGCGTCATTGGTGTGGAATGAAAGGGCGTGCCTGTTACTTGCAGGTCACGTCTTCCTGGAAGTACTTCTGGGAGATGGCCTTGATGGTGCCATCCGCGATCAGTGCCTTCAGGGCGGTGTTGTAGGCGTCGGCCAGGCCGGTGTTGCCCTTGGAGACGGCGGCGGCGATCTGTTCGATGAACAGCATGTCGCCGGTCTTGAAGCCGGCCTTCGGTGCCTTGGCCAGCATTTCCTTGGCGACGAAACGGTCGGTCACCCAGGCGTCCACGCGCTTGGAGGCCAGCGCGCTGCGGGCGGCTTCGTCGGTCGGGAAGTTCTTCACTTCCTTCACGCCGGGCACCTGCTTGACGTGCTCGAGGTAGCTCGTACCGGTCTGCACGGCCACCACCTTGCCTGCCAGGTCGGCGGCGGTCTTGATGGAGGGATTCATCGAGACGATGATGCCGCCAGAGCAGTAGTGGGGGTGTGTGAAGGTCACGGCCTTGGCGCGTTCTTCGGTGATGCCGTGCGATGCGATCACCAGATCCCAGCGGTCCTGCGCGAGGCCGGTGAGCAGGGCGTCAAAGCCGACGGCCTTCCACTCGTACTTCAGGTTCATCTTCTTCGCGACGGCTTCCGCCACCTCGATTTCATAGCCCGTCAGCTGTTTTCCCTTGAAGAAATTGAAAGGCGCGTACTGGCCTTCGGAGGCCAGGGTGATGCTGCCGCTCTTCTGGATGGCGTCCAGTGGGCGAGCCTGCACCGACACAGCGGCGCACAGAGCCACGGCGGCGGCTACGGATGCAAAGATTTTCTTCATGTAGGTCTCATTCCTGCGGGATCGCATCAGGTACAAAAAAATCCGGCATTGCAGATCACAAGCCGGAACCGTTTGACCCCCTCTTGTAGCGGGGCGGTGTCATAAAGCAGCCACATTATAAAAAAACGGACTGGCCGTGGTCATCCCGATCTGCGGGGATTAACCCGCAGACGCAGGGATCCCACACGATCAACGCTTTTCGCGCATCAACGTTGACTTGCCGAACAGGCTCTCCAGCAATTCGACGGCCAGCTCGGCGGTCTGGTTGCGGATGTCGAGCGCCGGATTGAGCTCCACCAGGTCCACCGAGGCCAGCGCGCCGCAGTCGGCCAGCATTTCCATGCACAGTTGCGTCTCGCGGTAGGTCGGGCCGCCGCGCACGGGCGTTCCCACACCGGGTGCCACGCCGGGATCGAGGAAATCCATGTCGAAGCTCACGTGCAGGTGGGTGCCCGCATCGACGTCCGCCAGCGCGGACTGCATGACCGCACGCATGCCCATCTCGTCGATGGTGCGCATGTCGTAGACGTCGATGCCGTGTTCGTTCACGAACTGCCGCTCCGCGGGATCGACGCTGCGGATGCCGATCATCGTGACCTCCCGGGGCGCGAGCACCGGGGAGGTGTCGGCCAGATGCGTCAGCTGCTCGGGCCCGTGGCCCAGCAGGCAGGCGACAGGCATGCCGTGCAGGTTGCCGCTCGGGCTCGATGCGGGCGTGTTGGAGTCGGCGTGCGCGTCGAACCAGAGCACCTTCAGGCGCTGCTGCCGTGCACGGCAGTGCTGCGCGACGGCGCTGATCGAGCCGATCGCCAGGCAGTGGTCGCCGCCCATCATCAGTGGCAGCCGGCCTGCGGACAGGGTGTCCAGCGTGGCGGCGAACAGGGCGCGGTTCCAGGCCGTCACCTCGTCGAGGTGGCGAAATCCGCCCTCCGCGGGGGCCTGCGGATTGCCCGGGCCGAGCAGGTTGCCATAGTCGAACACCTTCATGTCCCGCGCGCGCAATGCCTGGGCGATGCCCGCGATGCGCAGCGCCTCCGGCCCCATGCTGGCTCCGAGCACGCTGGCCCCCACATCGGTGGGCGCGCCGATCAAAGTGATTCCTCGCATAGAGATACCCGACCTTCCTTGAGTCCCGGATGGAATGATAGGCGGCTTGGTCCCTGGGATGTTCATCTCAGGAAGGCGTCATAGCCCGTCTTCAGGATCAACGCGCTCACCACGAGAATGAAGATGCTACGCACGAACCCCGCGCCATGCTTGAGAGCGAGGTGGGTGCCAGCCACGCTGCCGATGATGTTGAAGAGCGCCAGAGGAATGGCGTAGTGCCACCAGATGTGCCCCTTCATGCCGAACAGCACCAGTGCGGAGGCATTGCTCGCGAGATTCATGAGCTTGGCGGAGGCCGAGGCGTTCAGGAAGTCGTAGCCCAGCAGGCGCACGAACAGGAAGATGAAGAAGCTGCCGGTGCCGGGGCCGAAAAAGCCGTCGTAGGCCCCCACGGTCAGGCCGATCGCGCAGGCGATGGTCACCTCCCGGCTGCCCTGGTAGCGCGGCGCATGGCTCTTGCCCAGGTCCTTCTTGGCCAGCGTATACAGCAGCAGGCAGATCAGGACAAAGGGCAGCAGCTTGCGCAGGAACTCGCCGGAGATCAGCGTGACGGCCCATGCACCGAGAAACGAGCCGGCGAGCGCCGCGCCTGCCGCCGGCAGCAGGGCATGCCAGCGCATCTGCACCTTGCGGCTGAACTGCCATGAGGAGACGGCCGTGCCCCAGATCCCGCCACTCTTGTTGGTGCCGAGCAGCGTCGCGGGCGGCGCCGTGGGAAACGTAGCGAACAGCGCAGGGACGAGGATCAACCCGCCTCCGCCCACGATTGCATCCACAAAACCGCCGAGCATCGAGGCCAGCGAAACGATGATCCATTCCATCCCGCGATTGTCTCATTGACGCATGGGCTTGCCGGGCTCCTTGCGAGGAGAGCAGCACCGCCTCTTGGCGCTGTCTGCCAGCAACGGCCAGTGCGGTGCCGCCATTGAAAAACATCAGGCAAAAAAAAGCGCCGCATGTGCGGCGCTTGGGTGAACTGGCATCTTATGGGGGATGCTCGGATATTGTGATGGTGTTCGAATTGTGGCGTCTCCTCGGTCCCCTCGCTGCGTGCCGAGGCGCGCTTTCGAGTAAGGAGACTGTAATGGTTGCACATCGATAGTGCATTGGTGATTTCCCCACCCTATTTTGGAGCGTACATCCGCAGGCGCGGCCCCTTTTGATGCAGTGCGATGAAAAACACCTTGGCACGACTTGTGCATTTTGGTTGCAGATCGTCATCATGGACACGCGGGGAACTATGACAGTGCGCAAGGTTTGTAGCGGCAAATTCAGGGCCTGGGGATGTGTCGGTGCCTGTGTTGTGGGCCTTCTGCCCCTGCAGGCGCTGGCGGACTCCATGAGCCGTCCATCCGTGGTTCCGCTCGACGGAATCAGTCCCGTCGACACCGCCTGGGTGATGGTGGCCACCATTCTGGTGCTGCTCATGACCCTTCCGGGCATTGCGCTGTTCTATGCCGGAATGGTGCGCAGGAAGAATGTGCTCAACACCATGGCAAGCGTGGTGGCGATCGCGGCCGTGGTGAGCATTCTCTGGCTGGCGCTGGGCTATTCGCTGGCGTTCACGCCGGGCAACGGCTGGATCGGATCGGACTCGCGCGCCTGGTTTGCAGGGCTCGAGTTCAGCGCCGTGCACCGCAGTGTGGCGGTCAGCCATCTCGCGCCGCACCTGCCCGAGGCGGCATTCGCGATGTTCCAGCTGGCCTTCGCGGTGATCACTGCGGCGGTGCTGGTCGGCGCCTGGGTGGAACGCATGCGTTTCGGTGCGATGCTGGTGTTCGTCGGGCTGTGGAGCCTGCTGGTCTATGCGCCGATCGCTCATTGGGTGTGGGAGCCGGGGGGATGGCTCGCGCGCATGGGGGCGCTCGATTTCGCGGGCGGCACCGTGGTCCATGTGAATGCGGGCATCGCGGGGCTGGTCTGTGCCTGGATGCTCGGGCACCGCCGCGGTTACGGCCGCGAACCTTTCGAGCCCTGCAACCTGGGCTTCACGATGATCGGCGCCTCGTTGCTGTGGATCGGCTGGTTCGGCTTCAATGCAGGCTCGTCGCTGGCCGCTGACGGGCGTGCGGCCTTGGCGCTGGCCGTGACCCACATTGCCGCAAGCGCGGGCGCGATGGGCTGGATGTTCGCGGAGTACCTGGTGCGCGGCAAGACCTCCCTGCTGGGCCTGTGCTCGGGCCTGGTCGCCGGGCTGGTGGCGATCACGCCGGCCGCGGGCTTCGTCACACCGCGCAGCGCGCTTCTCATCGGCGCATTGGCGGGCGTGGCCTGTTACTGGGGCGCTACCAGCCTCAAGCGCCTTCTGGGTGCCGACGATTCGCTCGATGTCTTCGGTGTGCACGGCGTGGGCGGCATCGTGGGATCGCTGCTCACGGGAGTGTTCGCCGATCCGGAGATCGGGGGAGCCAGCGGCAGCGTGCTCACGCAGGCCATCGGCGTGCTCGGCGTCGGGGCCTTCACCCTGGTGGCGACGGCGCTGCTGTTCTGGCTGGTCGACAGCCTGATCGGTCTGCGCGTGGACGAAGAGGCCGAGTATGTGGGGCTCGACATCGCGCTGCACCGCGAGAGCGCAGGCACCTGAACCACAGGGGTGCGGGCTGGTGCATGCGACCGTGAGCACAGTGAGGTTCGATCATCATGGGAGAAAACGACATGAGCGAAAACGATCGCCTGGCCATCGCCGCGCACCTGCATGTCCTGCTGCGACGTCACACCGGACGCGTGACCGACACCGAGTGGATGGCAGCCAATCCGGAATATGCGCTGGCGATCATCACCTTCGCACGCACGCACGCGCAAAGCCACAGCGTGCCGGAGCTTCCCGAATGGGCCGCGCGCCTCGAGGCCGCATGGCTTGAGGAGCCTGAGACCCGGCAGCGCGTCCCGCTCGCCCAGCGCGCAGGCGACATGCTCCGGCAACGGCTGGAGGAGCGGAAGTACGTGGGACGATTGCGCTGACAGTTGTTGGCAAAGCGCGGAGTGGCGCGCGCCGCCTTGTGATCCCCCGGTTCGCGCGGGCCATCTGGTCCCATGCGCCTGGAAGTCGATGTTGCCCGCTGATACAGTCCCCGCAACTTCATTGATGGACGGACACATGCGAAAGTTGAAAGCAGCTGCCACGGCATATCTTCTCGGCATGGCCTGGATGGGATCGGTGGCGATGGCGGCCTCCGGTTTCACGGTCAGCCCCGGCAACTGGGTGGTGACGGATGAGGTCAACGGCCAGCCGGGCCGAGGCATGGGCATCGAGGTGCGTGATGGCACGCTGGTGATGGCCGTCTACAACTACACGCCCACGGGACAGGCCACCTTCCATCTGACGGCGGGAGCCATGAACGGCAACAGCTTCAGCGGGCAATTGATGGAGTACAAGGGCGGGCGCTATTTCGGTGGCCCGGCGCTGGATGCTGCAGAAACCGGATCGGCGGGGGCAGTCGAACTGCAGTTCACCGACGCAACTCGAGGCACGATCAAGTTCCCAGGGGAGCAGGCCAAGGCCATTTCCCGTTTCCAGTTCGATGGATTGCAGCCCACCCAGTTCTTGCGCAAGGACTTTCTCGAGTACTGGTTCGTGGCCGAACTCGACGCACACAACAAGCCCACCAGCGCCTATCCCCTGATCATCACGGACGACGCGCAGGGTCTTCGAACCAACAAAGGCGCATGCCAGAACGCCGTTGTCGACGGCAGCATCACCTTCAGTTGCCGGACGGGCTGGCAGGCTCCGGACTCTTATGCGGACGTGAGCTTCCAGCGATTTGACCGCCAGCTGGAGGGCTCGGTGACGAGGTCGTTCTCTGCGGGCAAACGCAGGCTTGTCGGGGTGCGGATGGCCGCGGGTAATGTGGGACCCAATACCCGCCCTCAGTACGACACACCGACCACGGGTTGGGCCGATCCGGCCAAGAGCTATAGCGTGCCTCAGTCCGGCATGTGGATCATCAACTCGGAGAACACCGGCCGGCCTGGACGTGGCCTGTCGCTGGATCTGCAGGCCTCCACGCTGGTTGTGCAGGTGTACGCGTACGAAGCGGATGGGAGCCCGACGTTCCGCATTGGATCAGGAAGCTATGTGGAGGGTGAAAGCTCCGTGCCGCTGATGAAAGTACGAGGAGGCCGACACTATGGTGGGGGCGCGCAGTCCGGCGTGGATGCTGGAAGCGACGGCAACGCGCAGATTCGCTTCACGTCGCCGACCACGGGCCAGATCCGGCTGCCCGGCGAGCAGTGGACGGACATGCAGAAGTTCAGTGTGGGCGCTGACGCACCTGCGGCCGAGAGCTTGCTGGGACAATGGCTGGTGTGGAACGAGGGCGAATTCAGCAGCTACATCTCCACCGTGCTCAACTTGACGAGGGTGGAGAACGGCCGCGCTACGGACGACGCTGGTGCGGCTCGATGCTGGTTCGAGAGCACGCCCCAGGGCACCGTGCGATGCCAGGGGCCACGCGACGAGTACCGCTTCACACCCTCCTACGGCAACGGCACTTCGGTGGGACAGGCAATGAACGACGATCGTGATCAGATCGTCGTGTGGCGCATCAAGGATCGATATGGTGTTGCAGCAGGTGCGTTGAGCAAGCCATGAGGTTCCTGCATATCCCGTACTTTCCGTACGGGTGACCCGGCAGGGTCACTGCCCGTTGCGGATCCACTGCGATGCCATCTCCGCCATCATCAGGGTGGGCGAGTTGGTGTTGCCGCTCGTGATGGTCGGCATCGCGCCCGCATCCACCACGCGCAGGCCCGCGATGCCGCGCACGCGCAGGTGCGAGTCGAGCACGGCCATCGGGTCGTCGTCCCGGCCCATGCGGGTGGTGCCCACGGGATGGAAGATGGTGGTGGCGATGTCGCCCGCAAGACGCGCCAGGTCTTCGTCGGTCTCGTACTGCGGGCCGGGCTTCCATTCCTCGGGCGAGTATTTCGCGAGCGCCGGCTGGGCGCAGATGCGGCGCGTCACCCGCAGGCTGTCGGCGGCCACCTTGCGGTCGGCGTCGGTCGAGAGGTAGTTGGGCGCGATCGCGGGCGCCGCTTTGAAATCCGCATGCTTGATCGTCACCGTGCCGCGGCTGGTCGGGTTCAGGTTGCACACGCTGGCCGTGAATGCGGGGAAGCTGTGCAGCGGCTCGCCGAACGCATCGAGCGAGAGCGGCTGCACGTGGTACTGGATGTTGGGGTGCGCCATCTCGGGACTGCTGCGAGTGAATGCGCCGAGTTGCGATGGCGCCATGCTCATGGGGCCGCTGCGCATGAACGCGTACTCGAGGCCGATCTTCGCCTTGCCGACGAGGCTGCTGGCCAGCACGTTGAGCGTGGGCACGTTCTTCACCTTGTAGACGGCGCGGATCTGCAGATGGTCCTGCAGGTTGGATCCGACGCCGGGCAGGTCGCGCACCACATCGATGCCGTGCTGCCTGAGCAGGCCGGCCGGGCCGATGCCCGAGAGCTGCAGCAGCTGCGGCGAATTCACGGCACCGGCGCAGAGGATCACCTCCTGGTGCGCCTTCACGGTGACCATCTCCTGGCCGGTCCACACCTGCACGCCGGTGCAGCGCTGCACTCCATTGGCCTCTGTCTCGACGATGAGCTTCGATGCCTGTGCGTTCGTCCACATCTCGAAGTTCGGGCGGCCGTAGCAGGTGGGACGCAGGAACGCCTTGGCCGTGTTCCAGCGCCAGCCGGATTTCTGGTTCACCTCGAAGTAGCCCACGCCCTCGTTCGTGCCGCGATTGAAATCGTCCGTGGCGGGAACGCCCGCCTGCGTGGCGGCCTGTGCGAATGCGTCGAGGATGTCCCAGCGCAGCCGCTGCTTTTCCACGCGCCACTCGCCGGAGCCACCCGTGCTCTTGCTGCCGTGCAGGCGCTTGAAGGCGTCGTCGGCCCTGGCGGGATCGTCGAGGCGCCAGTGGTCCTCGTGGCGGCGGAAGGCCGACAGCACGTTGTCCCAGCGCCAGGCGTCGTCACCCGTGACCTGCGCCCAATGCTCATAGTCGCGCGCCTGGCCGCGCATGTAGATCATGCCGTTGATGCTGGAGCAGCCGCCGAGCGTCTTGCCGCGCGGATAGCGCAGCGTGCGGCCATTCAGGCCCGGATCGGGCTCGGTGTTGTAGAGCCAGTCGGTGCGCGGGTTGCCGATGCAGTACAGGTAGCCCACGGGAATGTGGATCCAGTGGTAGTCGTCGCGGCGTCCGGCCTCGATGAGCAGCACGCTCTTTTGCTTGTCTGCGCTCAGACGGTTGGAGAGCAGGGCGCCTGCCGTGCCGCCGCCGATGATGATGTAGTCGAATTCGGTGTTGTCGCTCATGGATACCGGATGCCTTGCCCTGCACGGGCCTTGTGTCTCGTGCAGTCATTGTGCAAAAAGGCATGGCGGTGTCGAGAGGGGAAGCGCTGATCTGCTATTGATTTTGTGGCGCGAGTCAGACGCCGTCAGCCGCTTCCGGCAGCTTTGTGATGTTTTCTCAAAGCATGAGCGACTCCAGCAGCCGCGCCACATGCACCGCCTCGCGCTGTGCCCCGTCGGCGATCTGGTGGCGGCAGCTCGTGCCGTCGGCCACCACGATCGCATCGGGCTGCCGGCGGATGGCGGGCAGCAGCGCGGCCTCCGCCATCTGCATCGAGACCTCGTGGTGCCTGGCCTCGTAGCCAAAGCTGCCGGCCATGCCGCAGCAACTGGTCTCGATCAGTTCCGCCCGGGTTTCGGGAATGAGCCCGAGCACGTCCATGATCGGCGTGACGGCGCCGAATGCCTTCTGGTGGCAATGGCCATGCAGCAGGATCTGCCTGCCGGCGGGACGCAGCTTCAGCGCGAAGCGCCCGGCCTTGATCTCCCGGGCAATGAACTCCTCGAACAGCAGCGCCTGTTTCGACACGGCGACGGCCTTGTCGCCAAGGCCCAGCACCAGGGCCTCGTCGCGCAGCGTGAGCAGGCACGAGGGCTCCAGGCCGACCACCGCGACGCCGGCCTGCGCGAGGGGGAGCAGCGCGTCGATCAGGGCGCCGGCGCGCTCGCGTGCCTCATCCACCATGCCGCCCGCAAGATAGGTGCGGCCGCAGCAGTGGTGGCTGCCTTGGCCTTTCTCGACGGTGTGGAGCACATAGCCCGCCGCCTTGAGCACGCGCGCTGCCGCCAGGGCGTTCTCGGTTTCGAACGTGCCGTTGAAGGTGTCGACGAACAGCACCGCGGCCTTCCTGTGGGCACGCGATGCGGCGAGCGTGGATTCGAGATCGGAGAACAGCGCGCGGTCCTCGTCCTGCATGTGCCAGAACGTGTCGCTGCGCCATGCGGGCAGGCTGCGGCGGGCGGACAGGCCGAGCATCTTCTCGCCCAGCCATGCCGCGCCGGGCAGGGTGTTGCGCAGATTCATGAGCCATGAGAACTGGCTGGCCTTCGCGGCATAGTCAGGTAGCCTGGCGATGAGCCGGTCCTTGAGCGTGTGGCCGTGCCGGGCCTTGTAGTGCGAGAGAAATTCGATCTTCATCTTCGCCATGTCCACGCCGGTCGGGCAGTCGCGCTTGCAGCCCTTGCAGCCCACGCACAGATCCATGGTGTCGTGCATTTCCTCGCTGGTGAAGGCGTCGGGCCCCAACTGGCCGGACAGGGCCAGGCGCAGCGTGTTGGCGCGGCCGCGCGTGAGGTGCTGCTCGTCGCGCGTGACGCGGTAGCTCGGGCACATGGTGCCGGCGTCGAACTTGCGGCAGGTGCCGTTGTTGTTGCACATCTCCACGGCCTTGGCGAAACCTCCGGTCACATCGCCGCCGGTGCCGGGCGCGGTGATCTCCTCCGTGACCGGGTCGGCGTTCACGTTCCATGCGGACCAGTCGAGCGCGGGCGTGATCGGGATGCGCCTGTAGGGCCTGCCGCTGCTCTCGGGTGCGAAGCGGAACAGCGTGCCGTCGTCCATGCGCGGCGTGTCGATGATCTTGCCGGGGTTGAACAGGCAGAGCGGGTCCATCTGCTGCTTGATGGCTCGGAACGCCTCGTTGAGGGCGGGGCCGAACTGCCATTCGATCCACTCGCCACGGCACAGCCCGTCGCCGTGTTCGCCGCTGAAGGCGCCCTTGTACTTGCGCACCAGCTCCGCAGCCTCTTCACCGATGGCGCGCATCTTGGCCGCGCCGCCCAGCGGACCGTCGATGCGCATGTCGAGGATCGGGCGCACGTGCAGCGTGCCGACGGAGGCGTGGGCGTACCAGGTGCCGCGCGTGCCGTGCCGTGCGAAGACCTCGGTGAGCGCATCGGTGTACTCGGCAAGGTGTTCGAGCGGCACGGCGCAGTCCTCGATGAAGCTCACCGGCTTGCCGTCGCCCTTCAGGCTCATCATGATGTTGAGGCCGGCCTTGCGAACCTCCCACAGGTTCTTCTGCGGCGCATCGTCGGGCATCTCGACGACGGTTCCGGGCAGGCCGAGATCGCCCATCAGTTCGACGAGCTGCCGCAGCCGGGGCCGCAGTTCCTCCTTGCTCGCGCCCGCGAACTCGACCAGCAGGATCGCGGCGGGCGTGCCGTTGATCAGCGCGGTCTCCATGGTAGGGCGGAATGCGGGGTTGCTCAGCGCGAGATCGATCATCGTGCGGTCGACCAGCTCCACCGCGCAGGGGCCGAGTTTCACGATGTGCTGGGCGGAGTCCATCGCGCGATGGAAGGACTCGAAGTTCACGACCCCCAGCACCTTGGATTTCGGCAGCTCCGACAGTTGCAGCGTGAGGCTCTTCGTATAGGCCAGCGTGCCCTCCGAGCCGATCAGCAGGTGCGCGAGATTCACCGAACCGTCGCCGGTGTACGGGCGCTCGTTCTGGTTGTGGAAGATGTCGAGGTTGTACCCCGCCACCCGGCGCATCACCTTCGGCCAGCGGGCCTCGATGTCCGCCTGGTGCTGGCGAGCGAGCGAGCGCACGAACCCGGCCAGCTTCGCCTCCTTCGCACCCAGGCTGGCAACGGGGCCGAAGTTCAGCAGATCGCCGCTCGACAGCCAGGCGCTCGCGCCGAGCACGTTGTGCACCATGTTGCCGTAGCGGATCGAGCGCGATCCGCAGGAGTTGTTGCCCGCCATGCCGCCCAGCGTGGCCTGCGCGCTGGTGGACACGTCCACCGGATACCAGAGCCCATGGGGCTTGAGCTGCGCGTTGAGGTGATCGAGCACGATGCCAGGCTCCACCGTCGCCGTGCCGTTCTTCACGTCGATGTCGAGCACCTTGCGGAAGTGCTTGGTGTTGTCCATCACCAGCGCGGCGCCGGTGGTCTGGCCGCACTGGCTCGTGCCCCCGCCGCGCGGCAGCACGGGTACCTTGAGATCGCGTGCGATGGCCAGCGCGGTGGTGATGTCGTCCTCGGTCTTCGGGACCATCACCCCTGCCGGCATGATCTGGTAGATCGATGCGTCCGTCGCATAGCGGCCGCGCGAGGCGGCATCGAACATCACCTCGGCCTGCGTCTCCTTGCGCAGCCGCTGCTCCAGCGCATGGCAGACCTCGTTGGGTGGAAGCACGGTGCCTGCGGGCGCCAGGCGTTGTTGCGGGTCGATTTGCATGAGTTCTTCCTTCTGCTCTCTGTGGGGTGCGGCCGTCGTGCGTTGAGACGGCCTGCGTTCCTGAAAACACCAGTTTTTCAATTTTGCATGCATTATTTGCTCATGTATTCCTGAGGTATTCAGGGAAATCCATGATTCATATTTGTCTTTTGAATGCAAAACTAGCGCCCAGATCGATGCGAAGGGCCGAGGCTCTTTCGTACCGCAAGGGCGGCACAGACCGATTCACATGAGACACATGAGATGAAGGAGACAACCACCATGCAAGCCACCACACCCGTCCGTGCCGCGTCTGCGGCTGCGATATCCGTTCTGTCCCTTTTCGCGCTGGCCGGAACGGCCCATGCCGACTGGGCGCCGAGCAAGGCGATCGAATTCGTCGTGCCGTTCTCGCCGGGCGGCGCGTCCGACCAGATGGCACGCGTGATCCAGGCGGCCATCACCAAGCACGAACTGGTGAAGGTACCGATCGTCATCCAGAACAAGGCGGGTGCCTCGGGCGCCGAAGGCATTCTCGATGTGAAGAGTGCGGCCAAGGAGCCGCACAAGATCCTGGTGGCATCGACCGGCATCTTCACCGTGCCCATGGCCACGGGCCTGCCGTTCAACTGGAAGGACCTCACCCCGGTCGGCATGGTCGCGCAGGACGAGTTCGTGCTCTGGGTGAACGCCGAGACGCCCTACAAGACATCGGCCGACTATCTCGCCGAAGTGAAGAAGAACCCCGGCAAGTTCAAGATGGGCGGGACGAGCTCCAAGCGCGAGGACCAGGTCATCACCGCCGAGGTCGAGCTCAGGAGCGGCGCGAAATTCACCTACATCCCCTACAAGGGTGGCGGCGAGGCCAGCACCCAGCTCGTGGGCAAGCACATCGACTCCAACCCCAACAACCCGAGCGAATCGATCGCGCAGTGGCGCGCGGGCCAGGTGCGCGCCCTGTGCCTGTTCTCCGACAAGCGCAGCGGCTACACCGCCAAGGTCACGGATTCGCAGGGCTGGGCCGACATTCCCACGTGCAAGGAGCAGGGGCTCGATGTCACCTACAACATGCTGCGCGGCTTCTTTCTTCCCGGCGGCGTGACGCCCGACCAGGCCACGTTCTATCAGAACCTGCTCGCCAAGGTGGTCGAGACGCCGGAGTTCAAGGAGTATCTCGAGAAGAACGCGCTGCGCCCCGATTTCATGGTGGGCCAGAAGTTCGTCGAGTTCCTCAAGACCGACGAGGCGCGCCATGCCGAGATCATGAAGACCGCCGGCTTCATGAGCAAGAAGTGAGCAGGCCATCAAGCGGAGCCCAGCAATCATGTCGGACGCATCAAGCCATCTCGATGAAACCACTGGCGGCCAGGAGGAGCGGGGCGTCAGCAGGCGCTCGGTCGAGTGGGCCGTCGCAGCGCTTCTGTTCGCGCTCGCAGCCATCGTCATCTGGGACAACCAGCGCATAGGCGCCGGGTGGGACGACACGGGCCCGCAGGCGGGCTACTTCCCCATGCGCATCGGCATCGCGGTGCTGGTCTCGGCGCTGTGCGTGGCCTGGCATGTGCTTCGCCACCCGTCGAAGGAGCTGTTCGCTACCTGGTCCCAGCTCAAGGGCGTGGCACAGGTGCTGGTGCCGCTCACGATCTACGTCGCGCTGATCGGTGTACTCGGCATCTACGTGGCCTCCGCGTTGTTCATCGCGGCGTTCATGCGCTATGCGGGCGGCTATGCCTGGTGGAAGGGCATTGCCACGGGCGCCATCACCAACCTTGTGCTGTTCGTGGTGTTCGAGATCCAGTTCAAGGTGCCGCTGCCCAAGGGGCCGCTGGAAGCGTGGCTGGGGTATTGATATTGAGTGTGATGGCCGGACGTCTCCTGTGAAGCGGGGGCGTGAAGAAGGTCGGGGCCGGGCCTGCAGATAACGGAGACATGGACGATGGAAGACTTTGGCGCACTCATGCACGGCTTCAGCGTCGTGCTTTCGTGGCACAACATGGGGCTGATGTTCGTCGGCATCCTGCTGGGCATCGTCGTCGGCGTGCTGCCGGGCCTCGGAGGACCGAACGGCGTGGCGATCCTGCTGCCGCTCACCTTCGGCATGAGCCCGACGTCGGCCATCATCCTGCTCAGCTGCATCTACTGGGGCGCGCTGTTCGGCGGCGCGATCACCTCGGTGCTGTTCAACATTCCCGGCGAGGCGTGGTCGGTCGCCACCACCTTCGACGGCTATCCGATGGCCCAGCAGGGCCAGGCCGGAGAGGCGCTCACGCTCGCGTTCACGGGCTCGTTCCTCGGAGCGATCTCGGGCGTGCTGCTCATCACGTTCCTCGCGCCGCTGGTGGCCTCGTTCGCGCTCGAGTTCGGACCCCCGGAATTCTTCGCGGTGTTCTTCCTCACCTTCTGCAGCTTCATCGGCATGGGCAAGGAGGCCAAGGCCAAGATCGTCGCGGCGATGGGCGTGGGCCTGCTGCTGGCCGCCGTCGGCATGGACACCATCTCCGGCGAGCTGCGCATGACTTTCGGTTCTGGTGAGCTGCTGCGCGGGTTCGACTTCCTCGTCGTGGTGATCGGGCTGTTCGGCATCAGCGAGATCCTCATGACCATCGAGGAAGGCCTTGCCTTCAAGGGCAAGAAGGCGCGCATCGACCTCAAGGTGGTGCTCAAGACCTGGGCCGGGCTGCCGCGCTACTGGATGACCATGCTGCGCTCGTCCGCCATCGGCTGCTGGATGGGCGTGACGCCCGGTGGGGCGGTGGCGGCAAGCTTCATGGGCTACGGCCTGGCCAAGAAGTTCTCGCGCAGGGGCGACCATTTCGGCAAGGGCGAGGCGGAAGGCGTGCTCGCACCCGAGACGGCCGCGCATGCGGCGGGCACGTCGGCGCTGCTGCCGATGCTGGCGCTGGGCATTCCGGGCTCGGCAACGGCGGCCGTGCTGCTCGGCGGCCTGATGATCTGGGGCCTGCAGCCCGGCCCGCTGCTGTTCACCGAGCAGAAGGATTTCGTCTGGGGCCTCATCGCGAGCATGTACATGGGCAATCTGGCGGGGCTGATCATCGTGCTCTCGACCGTGCCGCTGTTTGCCGCGATCCTGCGCATTCCGTTCTCCATCGTCGCGCCCATGATCCTGATGGTCTGCGCGATCGGCGCGTTCACCGTGAACGGCTCGTCGTCCGATATCTGGATGATGCTGATCTTCGGCGTGGTCGGCTACGTGTTCAAGAAGCTCGACTACCCGCTCGCCCCGATGGTGCTGGCGCTGGTGCTTGGCGACCGCATGGAGGACGCGTTCCGCCAGAGCATGCTCGGCAGCAACGGGAACATCGCGGTGTTCTGGCACAACGGCCTGTCGGGAACGATCGTGACGCTGGCCCTGGTGCTGCTGTTCTGGCCGGTGATCGGCGCGGTGCTGGGAAAGCTCAGGGGGCAGAAGGACAAGCTCGTGGCCGACGCGGCTTGAGCGGTTGACTTGGGGCTACGGCGGTGCCGCTGCAGGACGGCGCATGGCGCCGCCTGCTCACTGCCGGACCTGCGCCGTTGCCCTGGCGCCTTTGCCCCGGGTTTTCTCGCTGCCGGCCGCGGCGAGCCGGGCCTCGCGCAACTGTCCCAGAACGGCGTCCCGCTTGTTCACCAGATGCCCCACCAGGATGCGCTTGAGCTTCTCTCCATCACGTGCCGCCAGGGCGTCCAGCATGTCGGAATGCTCCGCGGCCGCGAGCTTCCACTTGTTCTCGTCGTGGTTGGTGTGAAAGCGCACCGGATGGGCGCGCGTGTTCACGCTGCGGTAGACCTGCGTGAGCACCGGGTTCTTCGCCGCGGCGTTGATGGCCGCATGGATGCGGGCATTCAGGTCGTAGTAGCCCGCGAGGTTCTTGCGCGTGAAGCAGGCCATCATTTCGTAATGCATCGCCCGGATCTCGTTGAGCTCGTCCTCGGTGATGCGCTCGGCGGCCAGCTCCCCCGACATGCCCTCGAGCGTAGCGAGCACTTCGAAGGTGCTGATGATGTCGCTCTCGTCGAGCCGCGCGGCCACCGCGCCCCGGTTGGGAAGCAGTTCCACCAGGCCCTCGGCGGCCAGCAGCTTGATGGCCTCGCGCAGCGGCGTGCGCGAGACGCTGAGCACTTCGCAGATTTCACGCTCGTTGAGCTTGGCGCCCGGTGCGATCACGCCTTCCACCAGCATGGTGCGCAGGCGCTGGGCCACCTGCTCGTGAAGGGCCATGCGCGGAATCTCGTCCACGGGTTTGCTGCTCGTCTGGTTCGCGTTGATCATAAAAATGAATTCAATTTTTACGCTGTTATAGGCAATACTAAGGGTTATCGATCATCCATTTTTGTATTTTGCATTCAAAATGTGATCTGAAAGGAACACGACATGCTGCAACTGGATTTTCACCCTACAGGTCGCCATTTTCTGCAAATTCCGGGGCCGAGCCCGGTGCCCGATCGCATTCTGCGTGCAATGAGCCTGCCGACGATCGATCATCGCGGGCCGGAGTTCGGCGCGCTCGGCCGCAAGGTGCTCGGCGAGATCGGCCAGATCTTCAAGACCCGGCAGCCCGTGGTGATCTATCCCGCCTCCGGCACGGGCGCGTGGGAAGCGGCGCTGACCAACGTGATGAGCCCGGGCGATCATGTGCTGATGTACGAGACCGGCCATTTCGCATCGCTGTGGATCAAGATGGCGACACGCCTGGGCCTGCAGCCCGAGGTGATGGCCTACGAAGGCATCGACAAGCACCTGCCGCATGCACCGAGCTGGCGCCGTGGCGTGCAGGCCGACATGATCGAGGCGCGTCTGCGCAAGGACACCGAGCGCCGGATCAAGGCCGTGTGCGTGGTGCACAACGAAACGTCGACGGGCGTCACCTCCGACATCGCGGCGGTGCGCAAGGCGATCGACGCCGCGGGCCATCCGGCGCTGCTGATGGTGGATTCGATCTCGGGACTGGGCTGCGCGAATCTGGAGCACGATGCCTGGGGCATCGACGTGACGGTGTCGGGCTCGCAGAAGGGTCTCATGCTGCCACCGGGCATCAGCTTCAATGCGGTCTCGCAGAAGGCGATCGAGGTGTCGAAGACCGCCAGGCTTCCCAAGGCCTTCTGGGCATGGGATGAAATCATCGAGGTGAACAAGAGCGGCTACTGGCCCTACACGCCGAACACGAACCTGCTGTACGGGCTTTCGGAGGCGCTCGACATGATCCTCGGCCAGGGGCTCGACGTGGTGTTCGCGCGCCACCAGCGCTGGGCGGCGGGCGTGCGCGCCGCGGTCAATGCATGGGGCCTGCCGATCCAATGTGCGGATGCGAGTGTTTACTCCCCCGTGCTCACGGGTGTGATCATGCCGGAGGGTGTGGACGCCGATGCGGTGCGCAAGCTGATCTACGAACGCTTCGACCTCTCGCTGGGGCAGGGCCTGGGCAAGCTGCGCGGCCGCATGTTCCGGCTGGGCCACCTGGGCGACAGCAACGACCTGACCCTGGTGGCCATGGTCGCCGGTGTGGAAATGGGCCTGAAGCTCTCGGGCGTGGCGCTGGAGGGCAGTGGCGTCGAAGCCATCATGGGGCATTTCGCGGACAACCCTTCGCAGGCCGTGGGGCAGATCGACGAGTCACGACTGCGTGTGGCATAGTCGGACAGGCACTTGTCTGACACTTGAGGGAAGAGAAGGCGCGCAAGCGCCTTTTCTTTTTGTGGAATGATGGGTGCCTGAGGCAACGCCTGAACGCGGCCATGTGCGCGGCGGACGGGAGCCGGGGCCTTGCATAGGGCTTGTGCGCTTTCCGGTCATTGCGACGGACGGCGCTGCGGTCCGGGCCGAGCGTGCAGAATCCGCCTTTCGGAGCGCGCCCTGAGGGGTGCGTGCTCCGCACCATTTTCTTTGCGATGCAGAATACGAATCCGCCGTCGATACAAGCCGATTCAGGCACTGCCTCCAGCGTGAAGGCGCAGGGAGACTGGGTGGCTGCGGCCTTTGCGGACCGCGATGCCTGGCGCACCCTGCATGCAGAGCTCGAGCGTGCCGGCTCTGCCGCCTCCTGGGATCTGCGGGGCATCGCGCGGCTTGACCATGTGGGCGCACAGATTCTCTGGAACCATTGGGGCAAGCGCGAGCCGGC
Organism: Diaphorobacter ruginosibacter; assembly: GCF_014395975.1. NCBI lineage: Bacteria > Pseudomonadati > Pseudomonadota > Betaproteobacteria > Burkholderiales > Comamonadaceae > Diaphorobacter > Diaphorobacter ruginosibacter. Next base: position 147,968 of record NZ_CP060714.1, read on the forward strand.
GGGCCTCGAGATCACGCCTGCGCAACAGGAGATCTTCGCGCAGCTCGTCAAGTTCAGCCAGGTGAAGGAGCCCGCTCCCGGGCCCTCCTGGATCTACGCGCAGCTCGACAACTTCGGCGCGCGCCTGTTCAAGGCCGCGGATCATTTCAAGCATCTCGTGCAACTGATCGGGCAACTGGTGTTCGACCTGCTGCGCCTTGTCCTGCAGCCCCGCAAGGGGCCCTGGCGCGACATTTCTGCGCACCTCTATCGCATGGGCGCCACCGCGTTGCCGATCACGGCGCTGGTGGGCTTCCTGATCGGCGTGGTGCTGGCCTACCTGATGTCCCTGCAGCTGCGGCAGTTCGGGGCCGAGGCGTTCATCGTCAACATCCTGGGCATTTCGCTGATCCGTGAGCTGGGACCGATGCTGGGCGCGATCCTGGTGGCGGGCCGTTCCGGCTCGGCGATCACCGCCCAGATCGGCGTGATGCGCGTGACCGAGGAGCTCGATGCGTTGCGCGTGATGGGCATTCCGCACGGTTTTCGCCTGGTGATGCCGCGTGCGCTCGCGCTGGGCATCGCGATGCCGCTCGTCGCGCTGTGGACCACGCTGGCGGCGCTGGCCGGCGGCATGCTGGCCGCCGACATGGCGATGAACATCTCGCCCGCCTATTTTGTCCAGGCGCTGCCGGCCGCGGTCAACTCCGCCAACCTGTGGCTCGCGATGATCAAGTCGGTGGTGTTCGGCGTGTTCATCGCGCTGATCGGCTGCCACTGGGGCCTGAGCGTGGAGCCCAACACCCAGAGCCTGGGCGAGGGCACGACCGCTTCGGTGGTGAGCGCGATCACCATGGTCATCATCGTGGATGCGCTGTTCGCCATCGCATTCAAGAACGTGGGGTTCTGAGCCATGAGTGCCACGCGCCAACAATACATGGAAACGGATGTCTCGCGGCCCGCGTTCACGCAGGCACCCGCGCCGCCGCCCAAGGATGCGCCCGTGGTGGTGGACATCCGGAATCTCTCCACCGTCTTCGGCTCCGGCGCGGATGCCTTCACGGTGCACAAGGACCTGAACCTCACGGTGCGGCGCGGCGAGATCGTCTCGCTGGTCGGGGGCTCGGGCACCGGCAAGACGGTGCTGCTGCGCCACATCCTCGGGCTGACCACGCCGACCACCGGAACGGTGACGGTGCTGGGACGGCCCGCGTCGGAGCTCAGCACGGCGGGCGCGGCCGCCCGCGTGGGCATGCTGTTCCAGCATGGCGCGCTGTTCTCCGCGTTCAACGTGCTCGAGAACATCGGCTTTGCGCTGCAGGAGCAGGGCACGCTGCCGCCGGCGCTGGTGCGCGATGCGGCGATGGTCAAGCTGCAGATGGTGGGCCTCAAGCCCGAGGTGGCGACCCGCATGCCGGCCGACCTTTCGGGCGGCATGATCAAGCGCGTGGCGCTGGCGCGCGCGCTCATCATGGACCCGCCGCTGCTGTTGCTCGACGAGCCGACCGCGGGGCTCGACCCCAACGGCTCCGATGAATTCTGCGAACTGCTCAAGGAAATGCATGCCGCTCTGGGTCTCACCGTCATCATGGTCACGCACGATCTGGACTCGCTGTTCGCGCTGTCCACCACGGTGGCCGTGCTGGCGGAAAAGCGCGTGATCATCGAAGGACCGCCTTCCGAGGTGGTGCGGTTCGATCACCCCTTCATTCACCACTTCTTTCTCGGAGAACGCGGCCGCAGGGCCATGGCGGCGGTGCCTGCCGAGCACGAGGAAGAACGCGTGGCCGTACCTGCGGCCAAGGAGAGCTGATGGAAAACAAGTCACATGCACTGGCAGCGGGCATCTTCGTGATCGTGGTTGCGGCGCTGCTCGCGGGCCTCGGTCTCTGGCTCTCGCGCGACAAGACCGACTACACGCTGTACGAGTTGTCCAGCAAGGAGAGCGTCACCGGGCTGCAGCCGCAGGCCGCCGTGCGCTACAAGGGCGTGGCCGTAGGCAAGGTCACTTCGATAGGCTTCGATCCCGAGGCATCGGGCAATGTGCTGATCCGTATTGCCGTGAACGAGAATGCACCGGTCACGCGGACCACCTTCGCCACGCTGGGCTACCAGGGCGTGACGGGCCTCGCGCATGTGCAGCTCGATGATGCCGATGCGCCGCTGGAAACCGTGCCGCCCGGTGCCGACGGTGTTCCGCGCCTGCCGCTGCAGTCGTCGCAGTTCAGCCAGATCGCGGAACAGATTCCGAACATCCTCGTGCAGGTGAACGAGGCCACGCGTCGCCTGAACACGCTGCTGGGCGACGACAACCAGCAACGCTTCGGCACGGCGCTCGACGAGCTCGGCAAGGCGGCAGGCAATGTGAACACGTTGGTCAAACGCCTGGACAACACCGTCGCCACCAAGCTCGACCCCGCCCTGGCGTCGATGCCGGAGCTGGCCAGGGACGCGCAGAAGACCATGGTTTCGCTGCGTATGGCGGGTGACAGCGCGGCACGCGCCGCCAACGACATCGGCAAGACCGTGCAGGGCCTGGGCCAGGACGGCGGCCCGGTCAGGGAGATCGCGGTCAGTGCCCAGGCGCTTGCCGCCGCAGCCGACCGCTTCGGCCGCGTGACGCTCCCGCGTCTGAACAACGCCGCCGATCAGACCGGCCGCGCCGCGCAGCGCCTGGGCCGTACGGCGGACAACATCAACGAGAACCCGCAGGCCCTGATCTTCGGACCCGGCGCCGGTGCGGCGGGCCCCGGCGAGCCCGGGTTCGTGGCGCCGCTGGCCACACAAACCACCCCTGCGCATTGAAAGGTGCAGCGTCCATGGCAACCACACCTTCCTCTTCTTTTTCTTCTTCTTATTATTATTTTTCTTTCTTCCCTGCTCCACGCGTGGCGCTCTCGCTGGCGCTGGCGGCCCTGCTGGCAGGCTGCGGCTCCATCCTGCCCACGCCACCGCAGCGCGCGGATGTCTATGACTTCGGCCCCGGGCTGACCGCTGCCCAGGCGAACGCACCGTCGGCGCCATCGGCACAGCCACGCCAGCCGCTGCCACCGATCGCGCTGGCCGACTTCGCCACCGCCGGCCTGCCCGATGGCCGCACCGCGCTGTTCTACCGGCTGGCCTATGCGAACCCGCAGGTGCTGTATCCCTACACGCTCGCGCGCTGGAGCCAGACGCCTGCCACGCTGATGCAGATGGCCGTGCGCGATCGCCTGAGCCTGCAGAGCCGCGCGGTGATCTATGGCGACCAGAACATCGACCAGCAGGTCACGGGCGGCAAGTCACCCACGGTCCTGCGCGCGGAGGTGGAGGAGTTCAGCCACGTGTTCAGCTCCGAGAAGGAAAGCACGGGCCTCGTGCGGGTGCGTGCCTCGCTTGTCGCCTCGCTGAAGGCAGGTGACGAACTCATTGCGCAGCGCCTCTTTGTCGTGCAGCGCCCGGCCCCGTCGCAGGACGCCGCGGGTGGCGCGAAGGCGCTTTCGGAAGCCGCAGCGCAGGTGGCCGACGAGATCGCGCAATGGGTTGCGCAGAGTGGGTATTGAGCCGGCCTGCACGGGAAGGCATTCAGGAAGACCAAGATGACGACGAATCAAGAACTGCAACAGCAACAGACCATCGATCTGGCACACATCAACGCAACCCTGGGCCGTGATGCGCAGGGTCTCGTGGACTGGGCCGTGGGGCTCGGCAAGACCAGCATCGTGACCACCAATTTCCGCCCCTTCGAGGCGGTGATCCTGCACATGTGCGCACGCGCGCAGCCCGACATGCGCGTGATCTGGATGGACAACGGCTACAACACCGAGGCGACCTACCAGTTCGCGGATGAGGTGACGAAGCAACTGGGCTTGAACCTGTCGATCTACCTGCCGCGCCGCAGCCGTGCGCACCGCGAGGCGGTCGACGGCCCGGTGCCGGCGCTGGACGATCCGCGCCATGCGGCATTCACCGAGGAAGTGAAGCTCGAGCCGTTCGCCCGCGCTCTGCGCGAGACGGCCCCCGAGGTCTGGTTCACGGCGTTGCGCGCGACGGATACGGCGGTGCGGGCGCAGATGGAGCCGGTGAGCATCAATCCGGATGGGCTCATCAAGGTGGCGCCTCTGCTGCATTGGTCGTCCAAGCAGCTCTATGAATACCTCGTGGAGCACGGGTTGCCCAACAATTTTGATTATGTCGATCCCACGAAGGGGGAGGACAATCGGGAGTGCGGGTTGCATCTCTCGCATTGATTTTTGCGGAGTCTTTTTTTCGCTTGGGTTGGGGCTTTTTTGTTGCCAAGGTCCGTTTTAGGACAGAGGCCGGGACTGCCCCCGGCGGGGGCACGCCCGGCCTCCGCCCTCAACACCCCAGCAGAAACTTCTGCATGGCACAGCAAGGCAAGGCAAAGACACCCCCCACCCCAAGGCTGTTCCCAACAGCGAATATACGAAACGTATATTCATCGTATGATCCCCTCATGGGAATCGTAAAAATATCCGACGAATTGCACGACTGCATCCGCCTCTCCAGCGCGGCGCTCAGTCGCTCCATCAATGCACAGGCCGAGCACTGGCTGCGCGTGGGACAGATGGCGGAGCATCATCCAGAGCTCAACTACGCGGGCATCTGTGCGCTGCTGCTCGAAGAGGCGCGCAGTGCCGAGCAGGGGGCGAAAGCACCTGTGCGGCTGGTCAAGGGAGGCCGGTCGTGAGACGGGGAAAGCAGCGCGTGGTGCCGATTCGCGGCGCCGATGAGATTGCCCTTTCGCGTGAGGCAGGGGGACTGGCGGCCAGTGTGCTGGCCATGCTGACGCCGCACGTGCAGCCAGGGGTCTCCACCGATGATCTCGACCGGCTGTGCCATGACTTCATCGTCAACGAACTCGGGTGCGTGCCGACCAATGTGGGCTACGGGGGGTTCCCCAAGACCGTGTGCACCTCGGTCAACCATGTCGTGTGCCACGGCATTCCGTCGCCGGGAGAGATCCTCAGGGACGGCGACATCATCAATGTCGACGTGGCCGTCACCACGTCCCGGGGCTGGATCGGCGACACGAGCCGGATGTATTACGTGGGGCAGCCAGGGAACCAGGCAAAGCGGCTGGTGGAGACGACCTATGAGGCGCTGCTGGCCGGCATTCGTGCCGTGAAGCCTGGCGCGACGCTGGGCGATGTCGGATTTGCGATCCAGAGCGTCGCGCAGCGCGAGCGCTTCGGCGTCGTGCGCGAGTATTGCGGGCACGGCATCGGCACGGTCTATCACGACGAGCCGCAGGTGCTGCACTATGGCGTCCCGGGCCACGGCCTGGTGCTGGAGCCGGGCATGATCTTCACGATCGAGCCCATGCTCAATGCCGGCAAGGCCGCCACGCGCGAGCTCAGCGACGGCTGGACGGTGATCACCAACGACAAGTCGCTGTCGGCCCAGTGGGAGCACATGGTGGCGGTCACCGAGACAGGCTATGACGTGCTCACGCGCTGGCCCGACGGGACGGGACCCTACGCCACCATCTGATTCTCGCAATGAGCAGGCGATAGCTTCGCTCTTGGCGACTGACATACATCAAAGTGCAGGAAGAGCCACGCTCCTAATCTGTCGAGTCGTCCGTGCGCGCTGCCGATTGCCGCAGCGCGCTTATCCGGACCCAAGACGGAAGAAAGAGGAGCAGCCATGGTGGCACTGCAATGGTCTGAAGAAATGGCGCTGGACCTGCCCTTGATGGATCAGACGCATCAGGAGTTCGTCGAGTTGCTGCAGGCGGTCGAGACGGCGGACGACGCCTCGGTGCTCGCGGCCTGGAAGGCACTGGTGGCGCATACCGACGCCCACTTCGCGCAGGAAGACCGCTGGATGGCGGCCACCCGGTTCGCATCGGGCAATTGCCACAGCGTGCAGCACAAGGTGGTGCTGCAGGTGATGCGCGAGGGAACGGAGCGCGCCGAAAACGGTGAACTGTTCGTGTTGCGCGAAATGGGCCGTGAACTGCAGGCCTGGGTCGTGCAGCACACCCAGCTCATGGATGCGGCCCTGGCGCTGCATTTGCGCCGCGTGGGATACAACCCCGAGACGGGCGAGGTGCTGTCGCCCGACCACCTGCCCGCCGAGCCCATCCATGGCTGCGGCGGTGCCTGCTCGCCGCGGGATGAGGAGGCGCACGGCGAACGGGGTGAATTGGCTGCCGCGACCACGGATGCCTAGCGGCTGCGATCGCGTGTGAGCAGCAGGGCCGCCATGTGCCAGGACAGCTGGCGCAGCGCCTGGCGCAATGCGGGCGACACCGCGCGCCGGCGCGGAGCGTAGGCGGCGGCCAGCACCTGCTGCTTGGCACGGTGCAGGGATTGCCGGTCGCGCGCGGCAATCGCCCGCGACAGGCGGTCCTGGTAACGCTGTACCCGCTGCACCTCGGTGAAGGTCAGGGCGGGTCCGCAGCCCTCGGGAAGGTGAGGGCCCGTGCTCATGCCACCGCTCCTTCGGCGCCCGACGTGCGCTGGCCGTTGCGGCTGGCGAGCTCATACCAGTTCACCCTGCGCGTGAGGACCATGATGGCGCCCAGCACGAGGAACAGCGCGACCGAGCCCACCACCAGTGCGGTCTGCTCCAGCTGCAGCAGCACGTACAGCATGCCGTAGAGCGTCGCGATACCGAGGCCGAATGGAATGCCGAGCCTGACGCTTCCCAGGATGTGGCTCGCGTAGTAGCCGAGCAGCAGCACGCAGGCGCTCGAAGCGATGGCGTAGGACAGCCCGAACGACAGGTGCTCCGACAGGCTGACCAGCAGCAGGAAGAAGCTCGTGAGCGCGGCGCCGACCAGCAGGTACTGCACGGGGTGCACGCGCAGCTTCTTCATCAGCTCGAACAGTCCCACGGCGACAAAGGTGAGGGCGATGAACAGCACGCCATATTTGGTTGCGCGGTTGGCCAGCAGGTAGGGATTCACGGGATCGACGAAGGCAATGCTGAAGCTGTCCGCGCAGCCCGATACGGGCCTGGCCATGTGGGCGGGGAGGGCGGCGGCCACGTCCACGGCTGCCGAGGTGGTGGCTTCGTACGCCTGGCTCGGTTCGCCACGATCCTCGAAATCGTTGTCTCCGGTGCATGCCCTGCGACCCAGGCGCACATCCTGCTGCGCGGTGGTGGCGAGGGACGACACGCGCCAGCGGGCATCGAAGCCCTCGTCGCTCACCTCGCGCTCGGAAGGCAGAAAGCGGCCGGCAAAGGACGGATGCGGCCAACTGCTTTGCACCTGCACGTCGTTGTTGCCGCCGATCGGAACAAAAGCCACGCTGCGTGTGCCGACGAGTTCCAGGTCGAGGGAGACCTCAAGCGCCTCCTTCTCATTGCGGATGGCCTCGGGCAGGGCTGCATGCAGGCCGCGCGTGTAGATGGGGTGGAACGTGCCGGGCTTGAGCGCGATGCTCTTGCCGTCGAGTTCCATCTGCGCGGTGCGGATGCCGCGCGCATCGCCCACGGCCATCATCAGGATGGGGTCGCCGCATTGCATGCGTGAATCCTTCATCGTGCGCTGCGGGCGCAGTTGCTGCATGTCGGGCCATTGCGCCGTGACCTGGGCCTTGAGCGTGTAGGCGTTGACCTTGTGCAGTCCCCGCGCGCGCTCCTCCATGGCGGCGCGCGTGCGCACCTTCAGGTTTTCGGGCAGGGTGGTGAGCAGGAACTCGCGGCGCTGCTCGCTCACGCTGCGGTCCTTGCCGGTGCCGCTCACCACATCCCAGCTTTCCACGCACGCACTGTGGATGAGGGGGCCGACCAGCGTCTGTGTGCCGGCAAGGCTCTGCACGACGCTGCGCTCGGTCTCGTTGCGGTAGTACTGCCGGTCGTTCACGACGCTCTCGATCATGCCGAGGCCGAACAGCAGCAGCGCGATGACCAGCGCCAGCGCGAAGAGTTTGGAGAGAAGGGGGAATTTCAAGGAAGTGCTCCAGGATCGAAGATGCATGGAGCGCAGTTTTCAGTGCATGGGTGATGCACGCATGAAGTCTGTGAAGCGGGCGTGAAGTCCGGGTGTGAAGTCGCTGCGCGCGGGCCCGGGGCGCAGCGCTGTCGCCCGCCACGGCGTGCTATTTCTTGCTCAGGTGCAACCGGATGCTGAAGCCGGGGTGCGTGTTCGCCATGTCCCAGGCGCCGTCATGCAGATCCAGCACGCGCCGCACGATGGCAAGGCCCAGGCCCGAGCCGCTGCGGGCGCCGTCCGGACGTGCCGTGGTGAAGAATCGCTCGCCCAGGCGCGGCAGCGCATATTCCGGCACGCCGGGGCCTTCGTCGTCCACGGTGATGCTGGCGCCTTGCAGCGAGACGCGCACCGTGCCGCCTTCCGGGGAGAAGTCGATCGCGTTGTCGATCAGGTTGCCGACGGCCAGCGTGATGAGATCGGCTTCCCACGGTCCGCTCGCGCCTTCGCCCTGCAGCACGAGGCGCACATGGCGCTGGGCCGCGCGCGCGGAGCATTGAAGGACGGCCTGCTGCGCGCATTGGCGCAGGGACGTGGGTGCGGCAGGATCGACGTGCTGGCGCTGCTCGAGCTTGCTGAGTTCGAGCAGGCGGTCGATCACGCGCTGCAGGCGCTCGCTCTGCTCCACCACCTGCGCGGCGAACTGGGCGCGGTCGGCGGGTGGCAGGTCTTCCTGCAGCAGTTCGCCCGCGCCGCGAATCGCGGCCACGGGGCTCTTGAGTTCGTGGGTCAGGGCGCGTACATAGCCCTCGACATAGTCGCGGCCCTCGAGCCGCTCGCGCATGCGATCCATGGCGCGCGCCAGGTCGCCGAGCTCGCCGGGCACCTCGGGCACCGCCGGCGGCGTGCTCTGCAGCGCGGTCGGGGCCTGCACGCTGAGTGCATAGTCGCGCAGCCTTCGCACGTGCCAGACGATCCACAGGGTGACCGCGATACCCACCAGCGCCGACAGGGCCAGCAGCAGCACGCCGCCCTTCATGATCTTGCGCTCGGCACGCTCGATGAAGCGCTGCACCGTGCGTGTGGGCTTGGCGACGGTGAGCGCGCCGATGATCCGGTCGCCCGAGAAAATGGGCGCGGCCACGTACATCACGCCGCTCGAGTCGTCGCTTTCCACGTCGCGCGACGCGCGGGCACCGTATTTGCCGCGCAGCGTGAGCGCCACGTCGCGCCAGCGCGAATAGTCCATGCCCTCGGCGCGGCCTTCGCTGTCGAAGATGACGCGCCCCGAGGTGTCCACCACGTAGATGCGGAAGTCAAGCGACTGCTTGGACAGTCCCCAGATGCTCGCATCGATGGGGCGCGTGGCATAGCGCCGCACGCTGCGCGCGAAGGTGCTGTCGCTCTCGGGGCCGGGGAGGGCAAGGCGCATGCGGCCGCTGGCCACCTCGTCGCTGGCGAGCTCGGCCAGGATGTTGGCGGTGTCCACCATCATGTCTTCCATCACCTCGCGCACGCTGGGCTTGATCTCCGCTGTGAACACGCGCAGGATGAAGAAGGCCGCGATGCCGTTGATGAGGAAGAAGGCGAACAGCAGGCGCAGGCCCAGGCGCATGAGGCTTCTCCTCAGCCCCGCGCGGCGGCGGGCAGGTCGAGGCAGTACCCCATGCCGCGGTGCGTGGTGATGCAGTCGCAGCCGGCGTCGATGGCGCGCAGCTTGGCGCGCAAGGTCTTGATGTGCGTGTCGATGGTGCGGTCGGTGCTGTCGCTGTCGTCACCCCACGCGGCGGCGAGCAGGCTGTCGCGCGAATGGATGCGGCCCGCTCCTGCGAGCAGCGTGGACAGCAACCGGTACTCGCGGCGCGTCAGCGCCAGGGGCTGGCCGTTGAAATGCATGCGCTGGCCCACGGTGTCGTCATGGAAGGGGCCTGCATGCGGCGTGGCGGCGACGGGTGCCTGCGCGGGCGATGCGCGGCGCAGCAGGCCTTTCACGCGCGCGGCGAGCTCGCGCGGGCTGAACGGCTTGGCGACGTAGTCGTCGGCGCCCAGCTCCAGCCCCAGCACACGGTCGATTTCCTCGCCGTGGGCGCTGAGCACCAGCACCGGCGTCGACTGGCGCGCGGGATGCTGGCGCAGCTCGCGCAGCAACTCGAGGCCGTTGCCGTCGGGCAGGCCGACATCGAGAATCAGCGCATCGAAATGCGCCTGCGCGAGCAGCGAGCGCGCGTCGCCCAGCAGCAGGCTGTGATTGACCTGCAGGCCCTCGCGCTCGAGCGTGTAGATCACGGTGCGCGCAATGGCGGGATCGTCTTCGACAAGCAGCAGGCGGGCGGGCATGGCGATGGAGTGGATCAGCGCGGCAAATCAGAGCAAATCAGAGCGGTGGGTAGCGCGTGGTCAGGACCGGGAACAGCTTGGTCAGGCCCACCGCCATGACCTCGACGGCCAGCGCCGCGAGGATCAGGCCCATCAGCCGCGTCATCACGTTGATACCGGTCTTGCCGAGCACGCGCGAGATCGGTTCGGCGAGCGAGAAGCAGATCCAGACCGCCAGCGCCAGCACGAGGCCATAGCCGAGCAGCACCACGTGCTGCCAGATCGTGTGTGCCTGGTTGGCATAGATCACCACCGTGGACATGGCGGCAGGTCCCGTGAGCAGCGGGATCGTGAGCGGTACCACGGCGATGCTGTTGCCCATGGCGGCCTTCTCCGCGCCGGCCTCGAACGTGGCGCTGTTGGGCTTGTCTTCCGCGGGCCGTGCGTTGAGCATGTTGATCGCGCTGATCAACAGCAGCATGCCGCCGCCGACCTGGAAGCTCTGCAGCGAGATGTTGAAGAAGTCCAGCACCTGCAGGCCCAGCAGCGCGCAGCCCGAGATCACGAGAAAGGTGCTGATGGCGGCGGTGCGCACGGTCTGTCGCTTCTGGTCGTCGCTGAAGCCCTGCGTGTAGTGGATGAAGAAGGGGACGATCGCCAGCGGGTTGACGATGGCGAGCAGCGAGATGAGCGGTTTCAGGTCCATCAGCGGCCTCCGGATATCTCAAGGAACGACATCGTGGTGTAGGGCGAGGCATCGGACATCAGCCACACGATGCTCTGCGCCACTTCCTCGGCGGAGCCGCCGCGCCCCATGGGGATGCCGGGTGCGAGTTCCTGCACGCGGTTCGGACGGCCGCCGCTGGCGTGGATCTCCGTCTCGATGAAGCCCGGGCGCACGGCGTTCACGCGGATGCCTTCGCCGGCCACCTCCTTGGCCAGGCCGACGGTCATCACGTCGATGGCGCCCTTCGCAGCGGCGTAGTCCACATACTCATGGGGAGAGCCCAGGCGCGAAGCCGCGCTGGACACATTCACGATGCTGCCGCCCGCACCGCCATGGCGCGTGCTCATGCGCCGCACGGCTTCGCGCGCGCAATAGAAGCTGCCCAGCACGTTGATGCTGAACATGCGGCGCAGGCGCTCGCCGAGCATCTGGTCGACGCGCGATGCGTGATCGACCACGCCCGCGTTGTTCACCAGCGCGGTGAGCGGACCGAGCTCATGGTCGAGCGTGTCGAACATGGTGATCACGTCGGCCTCGACGGACACGTCGCCCTGGATGGTGATGGCCTTGCCACCCGCGTCGCGGATCTGGCGAGCGATGTCCTCGGCGGCATGGGCATGGCGCACATAGTTGATCGCCACAGCCCAGCCCTGACTGGCCGCAAGCAGCGCCGTCGCCGCGCCGATACCACGACTGCCGCCAGTGATGAGTGCGATCTTGTCCAAGTGAAATCTCCGTTTATGCCAAGATTCTGAATACTGGATTGTCGCCAAAACCTCAGTTCTGCCGCGATCTGTTCCCCAGCCGTGTGGTTTTCTTGACTCACACCGCTTGTCATTTTCATCCACATTCCCTTTTCTGGAGACCCGCACCATGAGCACGTTCGTCCAACTCACCTCCGCAGACGGTTTCAGCTTCCCCGCGTATGTCGCAAGGCCCGAGGGCGAGGCACGTGGGGCGCTGGTCGTCCTGCAGGAGATCTTCGGCGTGAATTCGCACATCCGCTCGGTGGCGGACCGCTGGGCGGCGCGCGGTTACCTGGTGGTGGCACCGGCGACCTTCTCGCGCGTGCAGCAGGACGTGGACCTGGGCTACACCGGCGAGGATGTGAAGACAGGTGTCGCGCTCAAGGCCCGGGTCGAAGGCCTGCCCGCACCGGGCGTGCTGCCCGACATCCAGACGGCCATCGACCATGCGGCCAGGGAGTCGGGCGGCAAGCGGGTGGGCATCTTCGGTTTCTGCTGGGGCGGGCTGCTCGCGTGGCGCGCCGCAGAGCAGTTGCAGGGGCTCTCGGCCTCTGTCCCGTACTACGGCGGTGGCGTGACCACGGAAACGGAAATGGCCCGCCGGCCCGGTGTGCCGGTGATGGCGCACTTCGGCGACCGCGATGCCCACATTTCCGTGGAGAGCGTGAAGGCGCTCGAGAAGGCGCACCCGGAGATCCAGGTGTTCCTGTATGCGGCGGATCACGGCTTCAACTGCGACCAGCGCGGCTCGTTCGATGCCGCGGCGTCGCAGCTCGCCGACGAGCGCACGCAGGCATTCTTCGCGCGGCACGTGGGCTGACGTCAGCCCTGCCCGGTGCGCGCCAGGTAGCGCTTGCGCCAGAAGAACAGGGTGAGCGCCAGCGCGATGCACAGCATGGTGCCCAGAGCCCACCAGAAGCCTGCCTTCAGGTGCACGAACGGTATGAACTCGAAGTTCATGCCGAAGATGCCGGCGATCAGATTCAGCGGCAGGAACACGGCGGTGAGGGCCGTGAGCGTGCGCATGATGTCGTTGGTGCGGTTGCTCTGCAGCGAGAAATGCATCTGCACCGCCGTCTCGGCGCTTTGCTCGAGGCGGCGCACGTGGTGTACCACGCGTTCGATATGCTCCAGCACGTCGCGGCTGCGCACCTTGAGCAGTTCGATCTCGCGCAGCCCGGCGGGGGTGGCGGGCTGGGGCCAGCCCTCGATGGCGTCGATCCAGTCCTGCACGGCGGTGCGCTGGTCCTCGCAGATCTCGTCGAGCTGGTGCAGGGCCAGGCGCGACTCGAGCAGCGCTGTCCAGTTGATGGCACGCGCACGTGGGCGCAGCAGTTCCACCTGCCAGTGGTCGAGCTGGCGCGAGAGCTCACGGCGCAGATCAAGGTAGCCATCGACGATGAGATTCACTACGCGCAGCATGATGTCTGCCGGGCTGGTGGGCATGCGTGCGGCCGTGAGCAGTCCGGCGCGCTGGTCGCGCTGTGCGGTCTCCTGGGGGATGCTGGCCGTCTCCGCCGCGGGACTGCCCGCCGTCGCCGTGTTCAGAGCGAGCAGGCGTGCCGCGTAGGCCTCGCGGACCGTGCATTCGTCGGGATGCACGGAAAACAGCAGCTGATCGAACACGGCGAATCCCACGGCGCCGGTGCGGATGCGGCGCAGCGCCGGCGCGGGTGTCGAGGCCGAGGGTTTGTCGCCGTCCGCGGCAGCAGGGCCGGGCGGGGCATCGACGGCGCCGTTGGGCCGCGGCCGTCCGCTCCCGACCAGCCGCCGGAACACCAGCAGGTCGTAGTGCGAGGTGTAGTCGTAGTGTGAGGGCAACTGGGCGTTCAGCAGGTCGGAGACATGCAGGTCCACGAGTTGCTGGCCCGTGACGGCCTGCAGCGTGGATTGAACGCGCTGCAGGTGGTCGCCCAGAAACGCGCGCGTGCAGGCCACCCAGAAAAAACCCGCGGCCGGCGCGGCCGTGGGCAATTCAAATAGCTCGTGCGCCGGAGCGCCCGGCTGCACATGGAACACGCGGAACGGAACAGGAGGGGAGGGTTCGGCCAACGGCGTCTCCGACATGAGGGATCACGGGGGCATGGGCCCGGCAGATGGCGCGCAGCGCCTCAGGGGGTCTTCAAAAGCTTCGCGGCGTCGATGGCGAAGTAGGTCAGCACGCCATCGGCTCCCGCGCGCTTGAATGCCAGCAAGGCCTCCATCATCACCTTGTCATGGTCGAGCCAGCCGTTGGCGGACGCGGCCTTGATCATGGCGTACTCCCCGCTGACCTGGTAAGCGAACGTGGGCACGCGGAATTCGTCCTTCACGCGGCGCACGATGTCGAGGTAGGGCATGCCGGGCTTGACCATCACCATGTCGGCGCCTTCGGCAAGGTCGATCGCCACCTCGCGCAGCGCCTCGTCGGAGTTGCCCGGGTCCATCTGGTAGACGTTCTTGTCGGCCTTGCCGAGCGCACCGCGCGTGTTCACCGCGTCGCGGAACGGGCCGTAGAAGGCGCTGGCGTACTTGGCGCTGTAGGCCATGATGCGGGTGTGGATGTGGCCGTTGGCCTCGAGTGCCTCGCGGATGGCGCCGATGCGGCCGTCCATCATGTCGCTGGGCGCGACGATATCCACGCCGGCGTCGGCATGCGCCATGGCCTGGCCGACCAGGATTTCCACGGTTTCGTCGTTGATGATGTAGCCGGTCTCGTCCAGCACACCGTCCTGGCCGTGGCTGGTGTAGGGATCGAGCGCCACGTCGGTGAGCACGCCCAGGTCCGGGAATTCCGCCTTCAGCTTGCGCACCACGCGCGGAATCAGGCCGTCGGGGTTGAGTGCCTCCTTGCCGTCCGGCGTCTTGAGCTCGGGCTCGATCGAGGGGAACAGCGACAGCACGGGAATGCCCAGCTTCACGCATTCCTCGGCCACGGGCAGCAGCAGGTCCAGGCTCAGGCGATCCACGCCGGGCATCGACGGCACGGCCACCCGCTTGTTCGTGCCTTCATGCACGAAGACCGGATAGATCAGGTCATGGGGTGTGAGCGTGTTCTCGCGCACGAGGTTGCGGGTGAAGGGATCGCGGCGCAGGCGGCGGGGGCGGTTGATGGGGAAGGGAGTCGGGTTGGAGAGATGCATTCCGAAATTGTGCTCCACATTGCGGCGAAGGTGGTAATGCCGAGGACACCAGTGCGACGTTCGCCCACATCGCAGGCTTGCGGCAAGTCGCCGAGCTTGGCCAGCTTCTGGAATCCCGTGACCAGGCCCTGGCGATTCATCTTTTCCTCGAATCGAGATTCTGGCAATTGAGTTGGTTTGTGAAGGCGTGGTTCCCCCGGGACAAAAAGGCCGGCCGTGGGAGGGGTGGGCTGGCTTACACTGCGGTGATGCTCTGGGTCAAAGCCTTCCACATCGTGTTCATTGCCAGCTGGTTTGCGGGGCTGTTCTACCTGCCGCGCATCTTCGTGAATCTCGCCATGGTTCCGGAAGGCTCCACGGCCGAGCGCGACCGGCTGCTGCTCATGGCGCGCAAGCTGCTGCGCTTCACCACGATGATCGCCGTGCCTGCGGTTCTGCTGGGTGCATGGCTCTGGCTGGGCTACGGCATCGGCCGGGGGCAGGGGTGGATGCATGCCAAGCTGTTCGTGGTGCTGCTGGTGGTGGGCTATCACCATGCCTGCGCCGTGCTGCTGCGCAAGATCGAGCAGGGCCGGTCGACCCGCTCGCATGTCTGGTTTCGCTGGTTCAACGAAATTCCGGTGTTCATGATGCTGGCTGCGGTGCTGCTGGTGGTGGTCAAGCCTTTCTGAGGCTGTGCCCAGGCGCAGACATCGTCCATGCACAAGACTTCCGCCTGGCCGCTCGCGCTGATCTATGCAGCGCTGATCGTCTTTGCAAGCCTGTTTCCGTTCGACGGCTGGCGCACGCAAGGGGTCGATCCGCGGGTCTTCCTGTTCGCGAAGATTCCGCCGCCCTACTGGACCTGGTTCGACATCAACACCAACGTCGCGGGATACGCGCCGCTCGGGTTCCTGCTGGCGCTGGCGCTGCTTCGGACAGGCTGGACGCGCTCCGCGGTGCCGGTGGCGTTTCTCGCGGGGACGCTGCTGTCGCTCACCATGGAGTTCACGCAGATCTACCTGCCGCGCCGTGTGCCGTCGAACATGGATCTGGTGCTGAATTCCGCCGGCACGCTGCTGGGCGCGTTGCTGGCGGAGCTGCTCGAAAAAATGGGTGCGATCGCCCGCTGGAGCCGCTTTCGCGACCGCTGGTTCGTGCCGCAGGCGCGCGGCGGCCTGGTGTTGCTCGCGATGTGGCCCGTGGCCCTGTTGTTCCCGTCGGCCGTGCCGTTCGGACTGGGGCAGATGTGGGAGCGCCTCGAGATGGCGCTCACCGAATGGCTTTCCGACACGCCGTTCCTGGAGTGGCTGCCCGTCACCGACGACATCATGGAGCCGCTGTCCCCGGGGCGTGAGCTGATCGCCGTGATGCTGGGGCTGATGATTCCATGCCTTCTGGGCTACTGCATCATTCGCGGCATGGGGCGGCGTGCGATCTTCACCGTCACGACGGCGGCGGTGGGCGTGCTGGTCACCGCGCTCACCTTCGTGCTGAGCTATGGCCCGAGCCACGCATGGGAATGGCAGAGCGTGCCTACGCGCATCGGCCTGGGGCTGGGGCTGACGCTTTCCATGCTGCTGGTGGCCGTGCCTCGGCGGGTCTGCGCGGCCCTGCTGCTGCTGGTGTTGATGCTGCACCTGAACCTGCTCAACCAGGCTCCCACGAGCGCCTATTTTGCGCAGACCCTGCAGGCCTGGGAGCAGGGGCGCTTCATCCGCTTCTATGGCGTGGCCCAATGGTTGGGCTGGATCTGGCCTTATGCGGCGCTGGTCTATGTGGTGCTCCGGGTGTCGCGCCGCCATGATGACGCCTAGAATGCGCGCATGAGCGACAGCACCAAGACACCGGAAGGCAAGACCGGTTACTACCAGCGCCACATCTTCTTCTGTCTGAATGACCGCACGAACGGTGAGGAAAGCTGCGCCCACCACGGCGCGGAGGACGCCTTTGCCCGCTGCAAGGCGGCGGTGAAGGCGGCGGGCCTGGCCGGACCGGGCAAGGTGCGGGTGAACAAGGCGGGCTGCCTTGACCGATGCGCCGGCGGCCCGATCGCCGTGGTCTATCCGGAAGGCACCTGGTACACCTATGTCGACGCAAGCGACATCGACGAGATCGTCGAGTCGCACCTGAAGAATGGCCAGGTGGTCGAGCGCCTGCTCACTCCGCCCGAAGTGGGCCGGTGAGCGCCGCCCGGCAGCGTCTTGCGCTCCCTCCCACACGCTTCCTCCATCTTTTTTCTCCATCCCTTGCCCGGCCCGTTGGCGCGGACCGGGCCCAACTCCCGGAATTGACGTGAACGCTCAAACCGAACGCCTGACCCTCCGCGGCCCCGTGGGCAGCATAGAAGCCCTGCGTGACGAGGCGCAGCTCGCCCCCGGGGAGACTGCGCGCGGCGTGGCCATCGTTGCACATCCCCACCCGCTGTTCGGCGGCACCATGGACAACAAGGTCGTGCAGACGCTGGCGCGCGCCTTCGTGCAAAGCCGCTGGAACTGCGTGCGCTTCAACTTCCGCGGCGTGGGCGGTACCGAGGGCGTGCATGACAACGGCGTGGGCGAGCTCGACGACATGCTGGCCGTGATCGAGCAGGTGGCGCCGGACGGGCCGATCGCGCTGTCGGGCTTCTCGTTCGGTTCGTTCGTCGCGAGCCATGCCCTGCAGCGGCTCGCGGCAAGCAGGGCGATCGAGCAGGTCGTCTTTGTCGGAACCGCCGCCAGCCGATTCACGGTGGCACCGATTCCGCAGGAACTTCACGAGCGCACGTTGATCGTTCATGGCGAGGCGGACGATACGGTGGCGCTGTCCTCGGTCATGGACTGGGCGCGTCCTCAGATACTCCCGGTTACTGTCGTGCCGGGTGGCGGTCATTTCTTTCACGGACAATTGCCGCTGCTCAAGGGGCTGGTGCTCAGGCACCTGCGCTCCGGCGCGGTGTCCTGAGGCGCTGCCGTCCGTCCGGCCTGCGTGCCGCTGCCCAGTGCGGCGGCGCGAATCGCCCTTTTGTTTTTGTTTCTCAAGTCAGTCTGGATTGCCCGATTCCATGAAGTCACTTCTGTCTCAGATGCGAACCCTCGCATGTGCCGCCCTGTTGGCCCCCACGCTCGTGATGGCGCAGGTTCCTCAGCCTCCGGAAATCGCCGCGCGCAATTACCTGCTGGTGGACGTGACCGCGGGCCAGGTGCTGGCCTCCAAGGATGTAGATGCGCAGATCGAACCCGCGTCGCTCACCAAGCTGATGACCGCCTATGTGGTGTTCGACGCGCTGCGCGCCAAGAAGGTCACGCTGGAGCAGACCCTGCCCGTCAGCGTGAAGGCCTGGAAGATGCCCGGCTCGCGCATGTTCATCGATCCCAAGATGCAGGTGAAGGTCGACGATCTGCTCAGCGGCATGATCATCCAGTCCGGCAACGATGCCTCGATGGCGCTTGCCGAGGGTGTCGGCGGCAGCGAGGAAAACTTCGTGCGCCTCATGAACGAGCAGGCGAAGGCGCTCGGCATGACCAACACGCATTTCGACAATCCGGAAGGGCTGCCCGTGGCCACCCACCTGACCACGGCGCGCGACATGGCGCTGCTGGCACAGCGCCTGATGAAGGACTTCCCGGAGTACATGCACTACTACGCGACGAAGAACTACCGCTACCCGGGCACGCCGCAATCCAACAGCTACAACCGCAACTCGCTGCTGTTCCGCGACCCGACCGTCGACGGCATGAAGACCGGCCACACGAACGCCGCAGGCTACTGCCTGGTGGCCACGTCCAAGCGCGACTTCCCGAACGTGGGCCAGCGCCGCCTGCTCTCCGTCGTGCTGGGCACGAGCTCCGAGGCCGCTCGCGCCAACGAATCGCAGAAGCTGCTGAACTGGGGCTACACGGCGTTCGACGCCGTCAAACTGTTCGATGCGGGCGCACCCGCAGCGACGCCGGCCATCTGGAAGGGCGCGCAGAACACGCTCAAGATCGGCCGCCCGGAAGCCATCGTGATCACCGTGCCCTCGGGCAGCGCCGGCAAGGTGACGACCCAGATCGAGCGCCAGGAGCCGCTGATCGCTCCTTTCACCAAGGGCCAGAAGATCGGTACGCTCAAGGTGATGCTGGGCGACCAGCAGGTGGCCGCGGTGCCGCTGGAATCGCTGGAGGACGTGCCCCAGGCCAGCATCTTCGGCCGCGCGTGGGATGCCATCCGCCTGTGGATCAAGTGAGCCATTGCTGCTGAAAGCATAGCAACAGGCTGCGTTTTCGGAAGGTATCGAATGGACGCCCGCCAGTCATCTGGCGGGCGTTCGTCTTTGGGGGAGAGCCCTGGCCGGCGGCCGGTGCATGGGAAATTGCAACAGCGATTGCCTAAAAAACGGCAAGCTGGTACATTAGAAGGCTTTTCGGAAATTCCGAAGGGATTCACGTTGTCGTTCTGGTCCTCGTTGCAAGCTTGTTGCGGGGGTGCCGGGAGCGAGCAAACCTTTTGCTTTCACGAAGCAAATTCACGTTTAGGGACATTTTTAATGCCAACCATTAACCAACTCGTGCGTCAGGGCCGCACGGTAGAAGTTGTCAAATCCAAGAGCCCTGCTATGGAAAACTGCCCACAGCGCCGTGGCGTGTGCACTCGCGTGTACACCACGACGCCTAAGAAGCCTAACTCCGCTCTGCGTAAGGTTGCCAAGGTGCGCCTGACCAACGGTTTCGAGGTCATCTCGTACATCGGCGGTGAAGGCCACAACCTGCAAGAGCACAGCGTCGTGCTGGTGCGCGGCGGCCGTGTGAAGGACTTGCCAGGTGTGCGTTACCACATCGTGCGCGGTTCGCTTGACCTGCAAGGCGTCAAGGACCGTAAGCAAGCCCGTTCCAAGTACGGTGCAAAGCGTCCGAAGAAGGCCTGATAGGTCGTTCTGCAAGACAAATTTTCGGTGTTTGTCGGCCTTGGCGGGTCGTTCAAACGTAGTGACCCAAAAGACAAGTGTTTTGTCCGGGTCGAGTAAGTGAGAGTTCAAGATGGCTCTCGCGGTACTGGGAACGGTACCAACTGAAGCAAAGATTGAGGTGAAAAATGCCACGTCGTCGCGAAGTCCCCAAACGTGAAATTCTGCCGGATCCAAAGTTCGGCAATGTAGAGCTGTCCAAATTCATGAACGTGATCATGGAAGGCGGCAAGAAGGCGGTTGCAGAGCGCATCATCTACGGTGCTCTCGAACTGATCGCCAAGAAGTCCCCCGAGAAGGATCCTCTGGAAGTGTTCGTCACGGCCATCAACAATGTGAAGCCGATGGTCGAAGTGAAGTCCCGCCGCGTGGGCGGTGCGAACTACCAGGTTCCTGTGGAAGTGCGCCCTGTGCGTCGTCTGGCCCTGTCGATGCGCTGGATCAAGGAAGCCGCCCGCAAGCGCGGTGAAAAGTCCATGGCCCAGCGCCTGGCCAACGAACTGGTCGAGGCAACGGAAGGCCGTGGCGGCGCGATGAAGCGCCGTGACGAAGTGCACCGCATGGCCGAAGCCAACAAGGCATTCAGCCACTTCCGCTTCTGATTTACTGATCGGAAGTCATCAGGGGTTCATCTCCAGACACGATAAAGGCCGCCAGTGTGTATTTCACGCTGCGGCCTTGTGTTGATTGAGGCCCCTTGAAGACCGGATGGCCACTCGCATATGCGTAGGCTGTTCCAAAGAATAGCGATCTAACCCAAGGATTCATCATGGCTCGCAAAACCCCCATCGAGCGCTATCGCAATATTGGTATTTCGGCGCACATCGACGCTGGCAAGACCACTACCACCGAGCGTATCCTGTTCTATACCGGCGTGACCCACAAGCTGGGCGAAGTGCACGACGGCGCTGCCACCACCGACTGGATGGAGCAGGAGCAAGAGCGCGGCATCACCATCACTTCCGCTGCAGTGACCTGCTTCTGGAAGGGCATGGACCTGTCGTACCCCGAGCACCGCTTCAACATCATCGACACCCCCGGCCACGTGGACTTCACGATCGAAGTGGAGCGTTCCATGCGCGTGCTGGACGGTGCCTGCATGGTGTACTGCGCCGTGGGCGGCGTGCAGCCACAGTCTGAAACTGTGTGGCGTCAGGCCAACAAGTACAAGGTGCCTCGTCTGGCCTTCGTGAACAAGATGGACCGTACCGGTGCCAACTTCTTCAAGGTCTACGACCAGATGCGTCTGCGCCTGAAGGCCAACCCCGTGCCCGTGGTGATCCCGATCGGTGCCGAAGACAACTTCAAGGGTGTGGTCGATCTGCTGAAGATGAAGGCCATCATCTGGGACGAAGCTTCCCAGGGCATGAAGTTCGAGTACCAGGACATCCCGGCCGAACTGCAGGCTGACGCCCAGAAGTGGCGCGAGAACATGGTGGAGGCTGCTGCCGAAGCCAGCGAAGAGCTGATGAACAAGTACCTGGAAGAGGGCGACCTCTCCGAGGAAGAGATCAAGAACGGTCTGCGCACTCGTACCATCTCGACCGAAATCCAGCCGATGCTGTGCGGTACCGCGTTCAAGAACAAGGGTGTGCAGCGCATGCTGGACGCCGTGATCGACTACCTGCCTTCGCCGGTGGACATCCCTGACGTGGCCGGCACCGATCCAGACGACGAAGAGAAGAAGCTGACCCGCAAGGCCGATGACAGCGAAAAGTTCTCGGCTCTGGCATTCAAGCTGATGACCGACCCGTTCGTGGGCCAGCTGACTTTCGTGCGCGTGTATTCGGGCGTCCTGAGCAAGGGCGACACCGTGTTCAACGCCGTGAAGGGCAAGAAGGAGCGTATCGGCCGTATCGTGCAGATGATGGCTAACGAGCGTATCGAAGTCGAAGAAATCCGCGCCGGCGACATCGCTGCCTGCGTGGGCCTGAAGGACGTGACGACCGGCGAAACGCTGTGCGACGTCGATCAGCCGATCGTGCTCGAGCGCATGGTGTTCCCTGAGCCCGTGATTGCACAGGCTGTGGAACCCAAGTCCAAGGCCGATCAGGAAAAGATGGGTATCGCTCTGTCGCGTCTGGCTGCAGAAGATCCGTCCTTCCGCGTGCGTACCGACGAAGAATCCGGTCAGACCATCATCGCCGGCATGGGCGAGCTGCACCTGGAAATCATCGTTGACCGCATGAAGCGCGAATTCAACGTGGAAGCCAACGTGGGCAAGCCACAAGTGGCGTACCGCGAAACCATCCGCAAGACGGTCACCGACGTGGACGGCAAGTTCGTTCGTCAGTCCGGCGGTAAGGGCCAGTACGGTCACGTGGTTCTGACGCTCGAGCCGCAGGAAGCTGGCAAGGGCTTCGAGTTCGTCGACGAAATCAAGGGTGGTGTGGTTCCTCGCGAATACATCCCTGCGGTGCAGAAGGGTGTGGAAGAGGCGCTCACGCAAGGCGTGCTGGCCGGCTACCCGGTGGTGGACGTCAAGGTTCGCCTGACCTTCGGTTCGTACCACGACGTGGACTCGAACGAAATGGCGTTCAAGATGGCCGCCATCTTCGGTTTCAAGGAAGGCGCCCGCAAGGCCAATCCGGTCATCCTTGAGCCAATGATGGCCGTGGAAGTGGAAACGCCGGAAGACTACGCCGGTACCGTGATGGGCGACCTGTCGTCGCGTCGCGGCATGGTGCAGGGCATGGAAGACATGGTCGGTGGCGGCAAGGCCATCAAGGCAGAAGTGCCGCTGTCGGAAATGTTCGGCTACGCAACGTCGCTGCGTTCGCAAACGCAAGGCCGCGCTACGTACACGATGGAGTTCAAGCAGTACGCTGAAGCTCCGAAGAACGTGGCTGAAGCCATCGTTGCTGCTCGCGCCAAGTAATCTGGCCTGAGCGCACACGAATGAATGTCCGGGGTGTCCCGGCATTCATTTCCAACCATCGCAAAGATTTTTGCAATCTGCGATCCGGTGCCGTCCTGTTGCTGCGTGCGGGGCGATCAAGCAATCGGGTGCAGACGTTAAACCTGAACACGCGCATTGCTCTTTTTGGAGAAAGAAATGGCAAAGGAAAAATTCGAACGGACCAAGCCGCACGTGAACGTCGGTACCATCGGTCACGTTGACCACGGTAAGACCACGCTGACGGCTGCTATCGCTACCGTTCTGTCGAAGAAGTTTGGCGGCGAAGCCAAGGCTTACGACCAGATCGACGCGGCTCCGGAAGAAAAGGCCCGCGGCATTACTATCAACACCGCTCACGTCGAGTACGAAACGGCTAACCGCCACTACGCTCACGTGGACTGCCCTGGTCACGCCGACTATGTGAAGAACATGATCACCGGCGCTGCACAGATGGACGGCGCCATCCTGGTGTGCTCCGCTGCTGACGGCCCGATGCCCCAGACCCGCGAGCACATCCTGCTGGCTCGTCAGGTGGGCGTGCCCTACATCATCGTGTTCCTGAACAAGTGCGACATGGTGGACGACGAAGAACTGCTCGAGCTGGTCGAGATGGAAGTTCGCGAACTCCTCGACAAGTACGATTTCCCTGGCGACGACACCCCGATCATCCGTGGTTCCGCCAAGCTGGCCCTGGAAGGCGACCAATCCGACAAGGGTGAGCCCGCCATCATGCGTCTGGCTGAAGCCCTGGACACCTACATCCCCACGCCTGAGCGCGCTGTGGACGGTGCCTTCCTGATGCCCGTGGAAGACGTGTTCTCGATCTCCGGTCGTGGTACCGTGGTGACGGGCCGTGTCGAGCGCGGCATCATCAAGGTCGGCGAAGAAATCGAAATCGTCGGTATCCGTGACACCCAGAAGACCACGGTCACTGGCGTGGAAATGTTCCGCAAGCTGCTGGACCAAGGTCAAGCTGGCGACAACGTGGGTCTGCTGCTGCGCGGCACGAAGCGCGAAGACGTCGAGCGCGGCCAGGTGCTGTGCAAGCCCGGCTCGATCAAGCCGCACACGCATTTCACCGCTGAGGTGTATGTTCTGTCGAAGGACGAAGGTGGCCGCCACACTCCTTTCTTCAACAACTACCGCCCACAGTTCTATTTCCGTACGACTGACGTGACCGGCTCCATCGAGCTGCCCGCAGACAAGGAAATGGTGATGCCTGGTGACAACGTGTCCATCACCGTGAAGCTGATCGCCCCGATCGCCATGGAAGAAGGTCTGCGTTTCGCCATCCGCGAAGGCGGCCGTACCGTCGGCGCTGGCGTGGTTGCCAAGATCATTGCGTAATTCTTAGAACTCACTAGGAATTACAAAATGTCCAAGCAAAAGATCCGTATCCGCCTGAAGGCATTCGACTACAAGCTGATCGACCAGTCTGCAGCCGAGATCGTTGACACCGCCAAGCGCACCGGCGCGATCGTCAAGGGCCCCGTGCCCCTGCCGACCCGCATGAAGCGTTTCGACATCCTGCGTTCGCCCCACGTCAACAAGACGAGCCGCGACCAGCTGGAAATCCGTACGCACCAGCGTCTGATGGACATCGTCGACCCGACCGACAAGACGGTTGACGCTCTGATGAAGCTCGACCTGCCAGCCGGCGTCGACGTGGAAATCAAGCTGCAATAAGCGTCCAGGTTGTTGCGCAAACGGTACGACGAAGGTAGAGCGTCGTACCAAATGAACGCGGACTTGCTTGAAAAAGCAGTCCGCGTTATACTTTTGGACTTCGCCTTTTTGCGCCTTGGCAGATTTTTGCCGGGGAGTAGAGTATGAGAGTATGGCCCGGTGTGTCATTTGGCATGACGCCGGATGTGTGGCATCAGGCCGTGGCGGAGTTTTATTAACCTTCTTTCGTGCACATTGTGCTTGGCACTTGAGTGCAAACGTTCTGGCCAATTGAAGTCGGAACGGCGGAAGTACTGGAGAAAACCAATGAGTCTGAGCAACTCCCTCGGGTTGCTGGGCCGCAAGGTGGGCATGATGCGTCTGTTCACTGATGACGGGGATGCAATTCCTGTCACGGTGGTGGATGTGTCCAACAACCGCGTGACCCAGGTCAAAACCCAAGAGAACGATGGCTATGTGTCGCTGCAAGTGACATTCGGTTCGCGCAAAGCTTCGCGTGTGACCAAGCCTCAAGCCGGTCACCTCGCCAAGGCGGGTGTGGAAGCCGGTGAAGTGACCCGTGAATTCCGCGTGACCGCTGAAACTGCAGGCAAGTACGCCGCAGGTGCCGTTCTGCCCGTCGCAGAACTGTTCGCAGTGGGCCAGAAGGTCGACGTGCAAGGCACCTCGATCGGTAAGGGCTACGCCGGCACGATCAAGCGTCACAACTTCTCCTCGCAACGCGCATCGCACGGTAACAGCCGTTCGCACAACGTTCCTGGTTCCATCTCGATGGCACAGGATCCGGGCCGCGTGTTCCCAGGCAAGAAGATGACTGGCCACATGGGCGACGAAACCGTCACCACTCAAAACCTCGACGTGATTCGTATCGACGAAGCACGCCAACTGCTCCTGATCAAGGGTGCTGTTCCGGGCTCCAAGGGTGGCTTCGTTACAGTGCGTCCCGCCGTCAAGGCAGCCGCTTCCAAAGGAGCGAACTAATGCAGCTCGAACTCCTGAATGAACAAGGCCAGGCCGCATCGAAGATCGATGTGCCGGAAACCGTGTTTGACCGTCAGTACAACGAAGACCTGATCCATCAGATCGTCGTCGCCTTCCGCGCCAACGGCCGTCAAGGCACTCGCGCCCAGAAGGACCGCGAGCAGGTCAAGCACTCGACCAAGAAGCCTTTCAAGCAAAAGGGTACTGGTAACGCACGTGCCGGTATGACTTCCTCGCCACTGTGGCGCGGAGGCGGTCGCATTTTCCCGAATCTGCCTGAAGAAAACTTCACGCAGAAGATCAACAAGAAGATGTACCGCGCTGGTATGGCTTCCATTCTGTCCCAGCTGGCCCGCGATGGCCGCCTGGCAGTGGTGGAATCCCTCAAGCTCGACACTCCCAAGACCAAGGTGCTGGCCGACAAGTTCAAGGCCATGAACCTGGAATCGGTGATGGTGATCGCTGATGAAGTTGACGAGAACCTGTACCTGGCTTCCCGCAACCTCAAGAACGTGTTCGTCGTCGAGCCGCGTTATGCAGATCCCGTGTCGCTGGTGCACTACAAGAAGGTGCTGGTCACCAAGGGTGCCCTCGACAAGCTCAAGGAGATGTTCGCATGAGCCGCACTAATCCGACTCCCGCACAACGCACATTCGACGAAGGTCGTCTGATGCAAGTGTTGGTCGCTCCCATCGTGTCCGAAAAGGCCACCATGGTTGCTGAAAAGTCCAACGCTGTGACATTCAAGGTGCTGCAGAACGCGACCAAGCCTGAAATCAAGGCTGCCGTTGAACTGATGTTCAAGGTTGAGGTCAAGGGCGTTTCTGTGGTGAACACGAAGGGCAAGACCAAGCGCTTTGGCAAGACCGTGGGCCGCCGCGACAACGTTCGCAAGGCATACGTGCTGCTGAAGGAAGGTCAAGAGCTGAACCTGTCCGGGGAGGCTGCGTAAACCATGGCCGTTATCAAGCTGAAACCGACTACTCCGGGCCAACGTGGCACGGTCAAGGTCACACGTGATCACCTGCACAAGGGTGCTCCGTTCGCAGCTCTGCTCGAGCCGCAACACCAGAAGGCTGGCCGTAACAACAACGGTCACATCACCACCCGTCACAAGGGCGGTGGCCACAAGCACCACTACCGTGTGGTGGACTTCAAGCGCACCAAGGACGGTATCCCCGCCAAGGTCGAGCGCGTTGAATACGATCCGAACCGTACTGCGCACATCGCTCTGCTGTGCTACGCAGACGGCGAGCGTCGCTACATCATCGCTCCTCGCAACGTGGAAGTCGGTGCTACGCTGATCTCCGGTTCGGAAGCCCCGATCCGCGTCGGCAACACCCTGCCTATCCGCAACATCCCGGTGGGTTCGACCATCCACTGCATCGAGCTCAAGCCCGGTGCCGGTGCCCAGATCGCACGTTCCGCAGGTGCTTCGGCAACTCTGCTGGCCCGTGAAGGCACATACGCCCAGGTGCGTATGCGTTCTGGCGAAGTGCGCAAGATCCATATCGAGTGCCGCGCCACGATCGGTGAAGTCGCCAACGAAGAACACAGCCTGCGTCAGCTGGGCAAGGCCGGCGTGAAGCGCTGGATGGGTATCCGTCCGACCGTCCGCGGTACTGCCATGAACCCGATCGACCACCCGCACGGTGGTGGTGAAGGTCGTACCGGCGAAGGCCGTCACGCAGTTGACCCATGGGGTAACCTGACGAAGGGCTACCGTACCCGTAACAACAAGCGCACACAGACGATGATCGTGTCGCGTCGTAAGAAGTAAGGGGTAGCAAATGACTCGTTCTCTCAAAAAGGGTCCGTTTGTTGACCATCACTTGCTGGCAAAGGTCGAGAAGGCCATCGCCACCAAGGACAAGAAGCCAGTCAAGACCTGGTCGCGTCGTTCCATGGTTCTGCCCGATTTCATCGGTCTGACCATTGCCGTGCACAACGGCAAGCAACACGTGCCGGTCTACGTCACCGACCAGATGGTGGGCCACAAGCTGGGCGAATTCGCCCTGACGCGCACCTTCAAGGGTCACCCTGCGGACAAGAAAGTCCAGAAGAAATAAGGAACGACCATGTCTGAAACACGTGCAGTCCTTCGGGGCGTCCGTCTGTCGGTCGACAAGGGTCGCCTGGTAGCGGATCTCATCCGTGGCAAGAAGGTTGATCAGGCTCTGAACACCCTGCAGTTCACACAGAAAAAAGCTGCTGTGATCATCAAGAAGGTGCTCGAGTCGGCAATCGCCAACGCCGAACACAACGACGGTGCTGATATTGACGAACTCCGCGTCAAGACCATCTACGTTGAGCAAGGCACAACACTCAAGCGCTTCACCGCTCGCGCCAAGGGCCGCGGTAACCGCATCAGCAAGCCCACGTGCCATGTGTACGTGACTGTGGGTAACTAAGCCTCAAGGGAAGAAAATGGGACAGAAAATCAACCCTACCGGCTTCCGCCTTGCAGTTAGCCGCAACTGGGCAAGCCGTTGGTACGCTAGCAACCGCGATTTCGCGGGCATGCTGGCCGAAGACATCAAGGTGCGTGAGTACCTGAAGGCCAAGCTGAAGAACGCCGCCGTGTCGCGCGTTCTGATCGAGCGCCCCGCCAAGAACGCCCGCATCACGATCTACTCGGCTCGTCCGGGCGTCGTGATCGGCAAGAAGGGCGAAGACATCGAGAACCTGAAGAAGGAACTCGCTGCTCGTCTGGGCGTGCCGGTTGCAGTGAACATCGAAGAAGTGCGCAAGCCTGAAATCGATGCCAAGCTGATCGCCGACTCGATCACCCAGCAGCTCGAAAAGCGCATCATGTTCCGTCGTGCCATGAAGCGCGCCATGCAGAACGCCATGCGTCTGGGTGCCCAGGGCATCAAGATCATGTCGTCGGGCCGTCTGAACGGTATCGAAATCGCACGTACCGAGTGGTACCGCGAAGGCCGTGTGCCACTGCACACCCTGCGCGCCGACATCGACTACGGCACCTCCGAAGCCAAGACCACCTACGGTGTGATCGGCGTGAAGGTGTGGGTCTACAAGGGTGACACGCTGGGTCGTAACGACCTGCCGGCCGTCGAGACTCCCCGTCCTGACGAAGAGCGCCGCCCACGTGGCCCGCGTCGCGATGGCCGTGATGGCCGCCGTGATGGCGACCGCGCAGGCCGTGGTGGCCGCCGTACTGGCGGTACCAACACAGCTCCTGCCGATGGTAGCGACAAGCCCGCTGGTGCCGGTGGCACCGACGCAACCGCCGTTAAGCGCGTTCGCAAGACTGACGCGCCCGCTACAGCAGCGGACGGCAAAGGAGAATAAAGATGCTGCAACCTGCACGCCGTAAGTTCCGCAAGGAACACAAAGGCCGCAACACCGGTATCGCCACACGCGGCAACACTGTTGCCTTCGGCGATTTCGGTCTGAAGTCCACGGACCGTGGCCGTCTGACGGCCCGCCAGATCGAAGCCGCTCGTCGTGCGATCTCTCGTCACGTCAAGCGCGGTGGCCGTATCTGGATCCGTGTGTTCCCCGACAAGCCAATCTCCACGAAGCCTGCCGAAGTCCGTATGGGTAACGGTAAGGGTAATCCGGAGTACTACGTGGCTGAAATCCAGCCCGGCAAGGTGCTCTACGAAATCGTGGGCGTGCCTGAAGAGCTGGCTCGCGAAGCGTTCCGCCTGGCTGCTGCCAAGCTGCCGCTGCGCACCACGTTCGTTGCTCGTCAAATTGGCGCTTGATCAGGAGATATGAGAAATGACTAAATCTGCTGAACTCCGCCAAAAAGATGTGGCCGGCCTGCAAGCTGAAGTGAAGGCCCTGCAAAAGGCTCATTTCGGTCTGCGCATGCAAAAGGCTACGCAACAACTGGGCAATACCTCCACGCTGCGTTCCACACGCCGTGACATCGCCCGTGCGAAGACCATTCTTGCTGAAAAGCAAGCCGCCAAGTAATCAGGAGCCGACATGACGGAAGCTAAAAAATCCCTCAAGCGCACCTTGATTGGCAAGGTGGTGAGCGACAAGCGTGAGAAGACCGTGACGGTGCTCGTTGAGCGCCGCGTGAAGCACCCGATCTACGACAAGATCGTGATCAAGTCGAGCAAGTACCACGCGCACGACGAAAAGGGTGAGTACAAGATGGGTGACACCATCGAGATCGAGGAAAGCCGTCCGCTCTCCAAGACCAAGAACTGGGTTGCTACGCGCCTGGTGCAAAAGGCTGCCCTGGTGTAAGCCTTAAAGGCTGCTCCGGCTGCAAGGCCACGAGAAACGACCCACAATGTGGGTCGTTTTTCTTTTTGGGCGGCGTTCCTTGGCGATTTTTTCTCCTCGTCCCTGCAGGGGAAGAGGCACGAATGCCGAAAGCCGCTGGTTTATTGATTTCAACAGGAGCAACCAGTCATGATCAAAGTAGGCGACACCCTTCCCGCAGCAACGCTGATGGAGTATTCCGAAGTTGAAGGCAATGGCTGCAGCCTCGGCCCGAACGCCGTGGACGTGCAGAAGGCCAGCGCCGGCAAGACCATTGCCGTGTTCGCGGTGCCGGGCGCGTTCACGCCGACCTGCTCCGCCAAGCACGTGCCCGGTTACGTGGAAAAGGCCGCCGAACTGAAGGCCGCCGGCGTGGACGAAATCTGGTGCCTGTCCGTGAACGACGCGTTCGTGATGGGTGCCTGGGCACGTGACCAGAAGACCGACGGCAAGGTGCGCATGCTGGCTGACGGAGATGCCGCATTCGCCAAGGCCACGGGCCTGACGCTGGACCTCAACGGCAAGGGCCTGGGCCTGCGCAGCAACCGCTACTCCATGCTGGTCAAGGACGGCAAGGTGGTCACGCTGAACGTGGAAGGCCCTGGCAAGTTCGAAGTGAGCGACGCCGGCACGATGCTGCAACAGGCTGCCGCTTGATACCGATAGCTGCTTTCTGAGCGCGACGGCCACGAGTTTTCGTGGCCGTTTTCGTTTCCGGAGTGTCCGGGCCCATCATGGGGCCGTGTCCGCGCGTGGTCGGTGCGTTGACGCAAGCCATGTGATCCAGTCGAAGAATTTCTGCATGGCCGGCTGCTCCAGTGTCTGTTCCCGGTAGACGAGGTAGTAGGCCAGTGTGGCCCGCAGCGGCGGCGCCTTGATCGCGATGAGACGGCGCGAGGCCAGCTCCGCCTCCACCAGCGAGCGCCGCACCAGCGCCACGCCGTGTCCGGCGACGGCGGCTTCGATGGTGGCGTTGGAGTCGACAAACACCACGCCCTGATTCGCGTCGAGTTCATGCATGCCGGCTGCCTGTGCCCAGAGTTGCCAGTCGTCGCGGCGGCTGTCATGCAGCAGCCGCTCGCTGGTGATATCGGCCTGCGCGGCCGAGCGCCTTGGCGCGATCAGGCGAGGGCCGCACACCGGGATCAAGTCGTCGTCGAGCAGGAGCCGGGAGACAAGGCCCGGATAGCTGCCCAGTCCATGGCGCACGGCGAAGTGCACGCCCTCCCGCGCAAGATCGACCTTGCGGTGGGTGGTGCTCACATGCACGTCCACTTCGGGGGCGGTGCCGAGGAACTGCTGAAGTCTCGGCACCAGCCACTGTGCGGCGAAAGTCGGCGTGCAGCTCACGAGAATGACCTGGCGCGAGGCGGTGATCTTCGACGTGGCTCGATCCAGCACGCCCAGCGATTCCTGGCAGGCTGCGAAGTAGGTGCGCCCGGCCTCGGTGAGCGACAGCGCACGCGACCGTCGCTCGAACAGGGCACAACCGAGAAACTCCTCGAGCTTGTGAACCTGCTGGGTGACCGCGCCGGGCGTCACATGCAGTTCCTCTGCTGCGAGCTTGACGCTGAGCAGGCGTGCCGTGGCTTCGAAGAAGCGGATGGATCCAAGCGGTGGAAGCTGCATTCTGGATTGAGCGTTGCTAAACGAGAGTTCAAAACAAATCGTTTGAATGGCGGGCGATGGAGCGCAAGAATCCGCCATCGATTCAACCATGCTAAACCTTCATCATGCCGATCGCCAGCCTCGTCCGATTGCTCGTGCTCGCCGCACTCTGGGGCGGCAGCTTTCTTTTGCTGCGCATCACCGCACCGGTGCTGGGAGCGCTGCCGACGGCGTTCGGCCGCGTGCTGCTCGGTGCTGCGGGCCTGCTGGCCCTCGTGCTGGTCATGCGCATGCGGATCGCGTTCCAGGGGAAGCTGCCCGCGACGATGATGCTGGGAGTGATCAACTCCGGCATACCTTTCCTGATGTACGCGCTTGCGGCGCGCGTTCTCCCGGCCGGTTACAGCGCGATCCTGAACGCCACGACGCCTCTCATGGGCGTGCTGATCGGTGCGCTGGCCTTTGGCGAACAGGCCACGCTGAGAAAGCTGGCCGGCGTGCTGGCGGGACTCGTGGGAGTGGGTGTGCTCATGGGCGGCGGGCCGCTCGGGATGAATGCTGCAACGGCGCTCGGCGTGGGATTCTGCCTGGTGGCCACCGGTTGCTATGGCCTGGCCGGGTTTCTCACCCAGCGCTGGATCGCCCGGCGCGGCGGCCTCGATAGCCGGCTGGTGGCCTTTGGCAGCCAGGTGGGCGCGGTGCTGGTGCTGCTGCCTTTCATCCTGATCGAGGCCATACGGCATCCCATCGATCTGCGAACCATCGATGCGCCGGTGTGGTTGGCATGGCTGATGCTCGGGCTGCTGTGCACTTCATGGGCCTATGTGCTGTACTTCCGGCTGATTGCGGACCTGGGGCCCCTCAAGGCATTGACCGTGACCTTCCTGATCCCGCTGTTCGGCGTGTTCTGGGGGTGGCTGGTGCTCGGCGAACCCGTGGGCCTGGCGCATGTGCTCGGCGGTGGCTTGATCGCACTCGCACTGAGGCTGGTGATGAGCCCGTCAGCGCCGACGCGCAAGGCCGGGGATCAATCGATATCGACCTTGAGGTAGTGCGAGCCCGCGACCGGATTGTGATAGTACGGGGGGATTTCCTCGAAACCGAGATCCGCGTACAGGGCGCGCGCCGATTCCATGCCGTCGAGCGTGTCCAGCAGCACGCACGCGTAGCCGCAAAGGCGCGCCGCATCGAGCGTGCCCTCCGCCAGCAGGCGCCCGAGCCCGAAGCCGCGGAAGGCCTTGCGCACATACAGGCGCTTCATTTCGGCCGCATTGGTGTAGTCGACCGAATCCTGCGGCCTGAGCGCGCAGCAGCCCGCCAGATTGCCGTCCACATGGGCCAGCAGGATCTGGCCGCGCGGGGCGGCATACTCGCCCGGCAGCGTGGCCAGTTCCTCGTCGAAGTCCTGGAACGACAGATCCACGTCGAGCGTGGCCGCGTACTCGCGGAAGATTTCACGCACCTGCTCCATTTCGTGGGGCTGCGTGGGAGTGGTCAGAGAGATGGAATGCGATTGGTCGTCCACGGGCAATCAAGGGCAGGGAGCGGCCAGCGGCCGGACGTTGCATGCGATGCCACATCCGGCGCACCACGCCCGGTGCACAAAACGGCGATGACCCAGTGTAGTCGCATGGACGCCCGATGCGATTTCAGAATGACCCTAAGGTGGAGACCCACCAGGCCACGCCCAGCGCGCAGGCCAGCAGCACCAGCGCATAGAGGCGCGTTGCGACGCTGTCGCGCGAGGAGCGGGTTTCGGGGGGCAGCAGCTTGTCTCCCGTGATCATCGGGCCCACCAGCTTCTTGCCGCGCAATGCATAGACGATGATGGCGAACACGTGCAGGGCCACCAGCGCGTAGATCAGGTACTGGCCGATGCTGGCATGCCACCAGGTGGCCGTGCTGACCCACTCGCCCGAGACGAAACGTGTGAGCGGCCCCGATACGGAGATCTCGTCGTCGCTCGCCAGCCCGCTGGCCACCTGCAGGCACAGCACGGCCAGCAGCGCGATCACCGACAGGGCGCCGAGCGGCGAATGGCCCGTGGAGTGGTCCTTCCGCCCGCTGACATGGTCGGCGATCTGCGACGGTGTGTAGAACAGGCGGGCAAACCGCGACCAGTAGCCGCCCATGAGGCCCCAGACCAGCCGGAAGAGCAGCAGCGCCAGCGTGGCGTAGCCCAGTCGGAAATGCCAGTCCATGGCATTCATCTTGGCGCTCACCACCAGCGCGACGACGCAGATCGCCAGAACCCAGTGAAACAGTCTCGTGGGTAGATCCCAGATGCGGACGGATGTGTTTTGCATGGCGTGAGGAGGTCAGGGTTGGAAATTAGGCACAACCAGCGTGCGTTTCAGGCTGCAAGCGTACACAATGATCAATGATAGGGGGCAACAGGGCCGGTGTGGGAGCCTGCATCGCGCCCGCGGCTTGATCTGGTCGGTGTGCCCGCTATTGCTTTCGCATTCCATTCCAATTCAGAAAAGAAAGGTCGCCCCATGCAAATCAAAGCTCTCGCCACGGCCGTCGCACTCTCCGCCGGCGCGCTGCTGTCCCTGCCCGCGTCGGCACAGTTCGCCAAGCCCGAGGACGCCATCAAGTACCGCCAGGGTGCGCTCTTCGTGATGGGGCAGCATTTCTCGCGCCTGGGCGCCATGGCACAGGGCAAGATTCCGTTCGACGCCAAGGCGGCCCAGGAAAACGCCGATATCGTGGCCCACATGGCCAAGCTGCCATGGGCTGGTTTCGGCCCGGGCTCCGAAAAGGGCGCACCGACCAAGGCGAAGGAGGAGATCTGGCTGGAGCCCGAGAAGTTCAAGGAGCATGCCGACAAGCTGGTGGCCGAGTCGGCCAAGCTGGCAGCAGCCACCAAGACCGGTACGCTCGAAGGCATGAAGGCTGCCTTTGGCGCGACGGCCAACAGCTGCAAGTCCTGCCACGACGCCTACCGCAACAAGTAACTCCTGCCCGGGAGCGTGAGCACGCTCCGACGGCGCAGGAATGGCAAAAGGGCCGGCTTCCTGGAGGAAGCCGGCCCTTCTTCAATTCGGAGCCTCACAATGAGGCGGGAGCCATCAGG
This sequence comes from Diaphorobacter ruginosibacter, assembly GCF_014395975.1. Classification (NCBI taxonomy): domain Bacteria; kingdom Pseudomonadati; phylum Pseudomonadota; class Betaproteobacteria; order Burkholderiales; family Comamonadaceae; genus Diaphorobacter; species Diaphorobacter ruginosibacter. Next base: position 182,144 of record NZ_CP060714.1, read on the forward strand.
CCTGCGCCAGCAGCTTCTCGATCAGCTTGTGCAATTCGGCGAAATCGGGGGCGCCGACATAGGTCTTCACGATCTGCCCCTGCTTGTTCACGATGAAGGTCGACGGCGTGAGCTGCACGTCGCCCCAGGCCTTGGCATTGGCGCCGGTGTTGTCGATGGCCACCTTGAAGGGCAGCTTGCGCGACTCGGCGAAATTCACGACATAGGCTGGCGGGTCGTAGCTCATGGCGATGGCGAGGGTGTCGAAGCCCTTGTCCTTGAACTTCTCGTGCGTGGCGATGATTTCAGGCATTTCTGCCACGCAGGTGGTGCAGCTGGTGGCCCAGAAGTTGACCAGGGTGACCTTGCCCTTCATCTGCTCGGTGGTCTTGGTGGTGCCGTCGAGCAGCACGAAGGTCGACTGGGGTGCAGGCGATGTGCCGGTGCCGAGGAACACCCACGCACCCACACCCGCGAATGCCACGACAACGGCGGTGGCGAGCCACTTCTTCAGATTCATTTCATGCTTCCTGCTGAGCCGCCATTGTGCCGCAAGCGGGCTCTGGCCTGCGTTGGAGCCGCCCATGCGGCAAAAGTTCACGCCGGGAGGCTTCAAGGCCGCTCCCCGATAATGGCGCAATGCAGAAAAACACGGTGTTCGAGAGGCTTTCTTCCCTGGCGGCGGCGATGACGGCCGTCCTGCTGCTGTCCGCCTGCAGCCCGGCCTACAACTGGCGCAACGTGCCGGTGGAGAAGGCGCACCTGACCGTGTCCCTGCCCTGCAAGCCCGACCAGGGCGAGCGCAGCGTGGACATGGGGCCCGGCAAGGTCGATATCGGCATGATCGGATGCGAGGCCCATGGCAGGCTGTTTGCGCTGTCCTACATGGAGATCAAGGACCCCGCGAAGATTGCGCCCACCCTGGCCCTCTGGCATGACGCGGTACGCTCCCAGCTGCAGTTGCCTCCCGTGGTGCCCGGGACGGCGCCCTCGGAGCAGCCCTTCGTGCGCAAGGGCGCGCTCAATCTGCCGCAATCGGTGCGCATGAAGGAGGAGGGCAGGGCGCCCGATGGCCGCAAGCTGCAGGTCGATGCCGTCTGGTTTGCCCGCATCAACGGGCCGGTGATCCAGCTCGTGCATGCGGTGGTGCATGCAGACAAGCGCAATGATGCCCTGGCCGACAGCTTCCTGGAGTCCATCACGCTGCAGTAGCGCGGGGCCTCTTGCAAGCTCCATGAAAACCCCAGGCTTCCAGGGAAGGGGCATGGCGCGGCGCCGGCCATTTTCCCGCGCGCACCATCGGCTGACTGGCCTGACGCCATAATGTGATCCATATTCCCTTCCGCCATGAACACGCACATCCTCATCATTGCCCATGCACCCCTGGCCGGCGCGCTGCGCGAATGCGCACTGCACGTGTTCCCCGAATGCCGGGATGAGGTGCTGGCACTCGATGTTCCGGCCGACGAGCCGCCCGAGGCCACCCAGGCCGCCGCGCAGGCTCTGCTCGACCAGCAGCCCGGACAGGTGCTGCTGATCACCGACGTGTTCGGCGCGACCCCCTGCAATGTGGCGCAGCGCATCGCGGACGGAACACGCTCGCGGCTGCTGTGCGGCGCGAACCTGCCCATGTTGCTGCGGGCGGTGTGCTATCGGCGGGAGGAACTGGAGTCGTTGATGTCGCGCGCCCTGGTCGGAGGAACGCAGGGCGTGATGCAGGTGGCACCGACGGCACCTCAAAATCAGATTCGAATGACCTGTTCATCTCATGATCAAGAAAAAAATCATCATCAGCAATAAGCTGGGACTGCATGCACGCGCATCCGCGAAGTTGACCAAGCTGGCCGGCAGCTGCCCTTGCGATGTGTGGATCACGCGTGGCGAACGCCGGGTGAACGCCAAGAGCATCATGGGCGTCATGATGCTCGCGGCAGGCATCGGCACCGAGATCGAGCTGGAGACCGATGGCGAGCAGGAAGAGCAGTCGATGGAGGCGCTGGTCGCCCTGATCGACGGCAAGTTTGGCGAGGGAGAGTGACGGTCTGCACGCACGCGGACGCGCCATTCGATTGAAGAAATGATGCTGCAGAGGGCCGCGCAGGTGCGGCGATGCAGAGAACGGAGACTCGACGACCATGACATTCGCGATACATGGATTGGCTGTGGCTCCAGGAATTGCCATTGGCCGCGCGGTGATCGCTGCCTCCAGTCGCATGGAGGTGGTGCACTATTTCATCGAGCCGGAGCAGGTCGTTCCAGAGATCAAGCGCCTGCGGGCAGGGCGCGACGCCGTGGTCGAGGAACTGCGGCGCATGCAGGAAGAGCTGCCTGCCGATGTGCCGCACGAGCTGGCCGCGTTGCTGGACGTGCACCTGATGCTGCTGCAGGACGAGTTGCTGGAGAACGGCGTCAAGCGCTGGATTTCCGAGCGCCTGTACAACGCGGAATGGGCCCTCACCACCCAGCTTGAACTTGTCTCGCGGCAATTCGACGAGATGGAGGACGAGTACCTGCGCGAGCGCAAGGCCGACCTCGAGCAGGTGGTCGAGCGCGTGCTGCGATACATGCGTGGTGTCGCCAGCCCCGTCGCACCGCCGGCGAGCCCCAAGCGTGCGCAGGGCATGCTGCCCGGCCTGGGCGAGGAGCTCACCGAGGACCCTCTGGTGCTGATCGCCAACGATCTCTCCCCCGCCGACATGCTGCAGTTCAAGACCAGCCTGTTCGCAGGCTTCGTGACCGACGTCGGCGGCAAGACATCGCACACCGCCATCGTTGCGCGCAGCATGGACATTCCTGCTGTCGTCGGCGCACGCAGCTCCAGTCTGCTGGTGCGGCAGGACGACTGGGTGGTGATCGATGGCGATGCGGGCATCGTCATCGTCAACCCGTCCTCGATCGTGCTGGAGGAGTACAGCTTCCGCCGCCGCCAGGTGTCGCTGGAGCGTGAGAGGCTCTCGCGCCTGCGCCACACGCCCGCAGTGACGCTCGACGGCCAGTCGATCGAGCTCATGGCCAACATCGAGCGCCCCGACGATTGCGATGGCGCGGTGCATGCCGGCGCCGTGGGCGTAGGCCTGTTCCGCACCGAATTCCTGTTCATGGGGCGCGGCGCGAAGCTGCCCGACGAGGACGAGCAGTATGCCGTCTACCGCGAGGCGCTGGAGCGCATGAGCGGCCTGCCGGTCACGCTGCGCACCATCGACATTGGCAACGACAAGCCGCTCGACAAGGGGCATCGGGATGGCGGCTCGCTGAATCCGGCGCTCGGCCTGCGCGCGATCCGCTGGAGCCTGGCCGACACGTCCATGTTCCGCACGCAGCTGCGCGCGGTGCTGCGTGCAGCGCTGCATGGCAAGGTGAACCTGCTTTTTCCGATGCTCTCGAGCATCGGCGAGATCCGCCAGACCCTGGCGCAGCTCGACCTCGCGCGTGCGGAGCTCGATGCGCGTGGCGAGGCATATGGCGATCTGCGGCTGGGCGCGATGATCGAGGTGCCGGCCGCGGCGCTGATGATCCGCAGCTTCCTGAAGCACTTCGATTTCGTCTCGATCGGCACCAATGACCTGGTGCAATACACGCTGGCGATCGACCGTGCGGACGAGGCGGTGGCCCACCTCTTCGATCCGATGCACCCGGCTGTGCTGCGCCTGGTGGCCGACGTGATCCGCGCGGCCAACGAGGCCGGCAAGGAGGTCTGCGTGTGCGGCGAGATGGGTGGCGATGTCACGATGACGCGCCTGCTGCTGGGCTTCGGCCTGCGCTCCTTCTCGATGCACCCCGCGCAGATTCTCGCGGTCAAGCAGGAGATCCTGCGCTCGGACACCCGCAAGCTGTGCGAGTGGTCGCAGTCGATTCTCGCATCGGACGAACCGCTGGCACCCGTGGCCCCGGCCTGAGGGCCACGGGCACCCCTTCGCGCCCGGGTCGCCAACACGCTCTCAGGCGAGTGCTTCGGCAGGTCCGAAGAATTCGTAGTGCACCTGCTCCTGCGGCACGCCCAGCTGCGCGAGCGATTGCTTCACCGAGCGCATGAAACCGCGCGGGCCGAGGAAGTACACGTCGGCGTCGCGTGATGCGGGCAGCCATTCGCCGAGCTGCTCGGCGGTCAGCAGGCCCTCGGCATCCACGGCGTCGGCCGGCGTGGCGCGGTCATAGCAATAGCGGCGCGTGAGCTGCGGATGTTGCCGGGCCAGCGTGTCGATCTGCTCGCGGAACGCATGCACGCCGCGTTCGCGGGCGCAATGGATGAACGTGACCTCGCGCTCGCCCTGCAGTGCCGCCTGCAGCATCGGCAGCGTGGGGGTGATGCCCACGCCGCCGCTGATCAGCACCAGTGGCCTGTCGCCCTGCCGGAGCGTGAAGTTGCCGGCGGGCGGGAACACCTGCAGCGTGTCGCCTTCGTGCACCGCATCGTGCAGATGGTTGGAGGCCTTGCCCCCGGGCTCGCGCTTGACGCTGATGCGCAGGCTCCGGCCGTTGCTTGGTGCGGAGATCGAGTAGTTGCGGCGTTGCTCCTCGCCGTCGATGATGAGGCGCAGGCCCAGGTACTGGCCCGGCTCATGCGCCATCACCGCGCCGCCGTCCGCGGGCACGAGGTGGAACGAGGTGATCTCGCTGCTTTCCTCGACCTTCATCTGCACGATGAATGCGCGTTCGCCGCGCCAGCCGCCGGGAACGCCGGCGTTGCGGTCGTAGGCCTGGGCTTCGGCACCGATCAGGATGTCGGCCAGCTGCTGGTAGGCGGCGCCCCAGGCGGCAATCACTTCATCGGTGGCGATCTCCGCCCCCAGCACCTCGCGGATCGCGCGCAGCAGGCAGGCCCCGACGATGGGATAGTGCCCGGGCTGCACCTGCAGAGCCACGTGCTTGTTGATGATCTGTGCAGGGAGGTCGCCCAGTGCCTCGAGGCGGTCGATGTGCTTGGCGTACATGAGCACGCTGTGCGCGAGCGCCCGGGGCTGGGCACCGGTCTGCTGGTGGGCCGAGTTGAACAGCGGCCGCACTTCGGGGTGCTCGCTCAGCATGATCCGGTAGAAGTGGGTGGTCAGGGCCTCGCCTCCGGTTTCGAGCAGCGGGACGGTGGAACGGACGATGGCTTTCTGGGATTCGGTCAACATCTGAAATGGACTCCTTGGGTACGCATGAAAAGTGGCTGCCCCCCTCAACGCAAGCCCTGTGCCATTGCCAATGCCATTGAGCGACAAGGGTTTGCAAGAATGTGGGTCAATATGACATCGATCAATTAGCGTCTTTATGACTGCTTATGGAGTCAAATTGACAATTTCCGCCACCCTCCATGCACTGATTCCCCTGGTCGCCGATCTGGCAGAGGAGCTTCCCGAGCGAGAGCGCCTGCGCCGACTGCTCGCGGCGCTACGGACCGTGCTCCCGGCCGATGCGGCCGCGCTGCTCCGGCTGGAGGACGGGGAATGGCTGCGACCGCTGGCGATCGACGGACTGGTCCCCGATGCGCTTGGCCGGCGTTTTCGCATTGCGGAGCATCCACGGCTCGCGCAGTTGATGGCGGCGGGCCAGGCCATGCGTTTTGCCCCCGACAGCACGCTGCCCGATCCCTACGATGGTCTCGTGCAGGCGCCTCAAGGAGCGCTGCACGTGCACGACTGCATGGGCTGCGTGCTGCAGGTGGGAGGGGCCACCTGGGGGCTGCTCACGCTCGATTCGCTGACGCAGGGGCGTCTGTCCGGTCCGCATGCGCTCGCCGTGCTCCAGGCCTTCAGCAATCTCGCCGCGGCCACCGTGACCACCGCGGAGCGCGTGAGCGGGCTGGCGCGCTCCGCGGCCCGTGCGGATGGAGGCGGGAGCGCGGCCCGCGAGGCCGAGTCGGCGCCGCGCAGCATGGTGGGGCAAAGCCCGGTCATGCAGAAACTCAAGGCCGACATCGCGCTGGTGGCGCAAAGCGACCTCACCGTGCTGATCACGGGGGACACCGGTGTGGGCAAGGAGCTGGTGGCGCAGGCCGTGCATGCGCGCTCGGCGCGTGCGGGCAGGCCGCTCGTGAGCCTCAATTGCGCCGCACTGCCGGACAACCTGGTTGAGAGCGAGCTCTTCGGCCACGTGCGCGGCGCGTTCACCGGAGCGCTCTCCGAGCGGCGCGGCAAGTTCGAGCAGGCGCATCTGGGGACGCTGTTCCTCGATGAAGTCGGCGAGCTGTCGCTGGCCGTACAGGCCAAGCTGCTGCGGGTGCTGCAAAGCGGCGAACTGCAGCGTCTGGGCTCGGACCGTGGGCACCACGTCGACGTGCGGGTGATCGCTGCGACGAATCGCGATCTCGTGGCGGAGGTCGAGGCCGGACGCATGCGCGCCGATTTCTACCACCGCCTGAGCGTCTATCCGCTGCATGTGCCGGCGCTTCGCGAGCGTGACAGCGATGTGCTGCAGATCGCGGGCTTCTTCCTGGAGGAGAACCGTTCGAGGCTTGCTCTGGGCGGCCTGCGGCTGGATGCGGATGCGCAGGCCGCGCTGCTGCAGCATGCCTGGCCGGGCAACGTACGCGAGCTGGAGCACCGGATCAGCCGCGCGGTGCTCAAGGCATTGAGCCGTGCGCCGGCCGGTGCAGCGCGAAGCGGTGTGTCCCCTCATCGCCCGCGCATGCTGACGCTGCGCGTTCAGGACTTGTGGGATGACGAACAGCCGGGTGCTGCGGCCATTTCGGGCGCGCAAGCCGCAATCCAAAGCGACGTTCCGGGGCGCGTGCCTGCATCGCCGATGGCGGTCGATGTGCCAGCGCTCGGCCTGCGCGCAGCCGTGGAGCAGTACGAGCGCCAACTGATCGAACAAAGCCTTGCACGCAACGGCGCGAGCTGGGCGGCATCCGCGCGCGAGCTGCAACTTGATCGCGCGAACCTGCAGCGACTCGCGCGTCGCCTGGGGGTCCAGGCCCCACGGAAGCCATGAAATGACGCCCTATGCAGGGGGCGTTCTTCATCGTGTGTCAGTCGTCTGCCCATAAAAAACCGCGCCGATCGGGCGCGGTTTCTGTGAAGGGCAGGCTGGAGACGGGTCAGACGCCCGCAGCGTGCGCCTGCTGGTCGGCGTGGTAGCTCGAACGCACCATCGCGCCCACCGCGGCGTGGGTGAAGCCCATCTTGTAGGCCTCTTCCTCGAACATCTTGAAGGTGTCGGGGTGCACGTAGCGACGCACGGGCAGATGGCTGTTGGACGGGGCGAGGTACTGGCCGATGGTGAGCATGTCGATGTTGTGCTCGCGCATGTCGCGCATCACCTGCAGGATCTCCTCGTCCGTCTCGCCCAGGCCCACCATGATGCCGCTCTTGGTTGGCACGCTGGGGTGCAGTGCCTTGAACTTCTTGAGCAGGTTCAGCGAGAACTGGTAGTCCGAACCGGGGCGCGCTTCCTTGTACAGGCGCGGTGCGGTTTCGAGGTTGTGGTTCATCACGTCGGGTGGCGCGGCCTTGAGGATTTCGAGGGCGCGGTCGTCGCGGCCACGGAAATCCGGGACGAGGATCTCGATCTGCGTCTGCGGCGAGAGCTCGCGGATGTTCCGGATGCACTCCACGAAGTGGCCCGAGCCGCCGTCGCGCAGGTCGTCGCGGTCCACGCTGGTGATCACCACGTACTTCAGGCGCAGCTGCGCGATGGTCTTGGCCAGGTTCAGCGGCTCGTTGACGTCGAGCGGGTCGGGGCGGCCGTGGCCCACGTCGCAGAATGGGCAGCGGCGCGTGCACTTGTCGCCCATGATCATGAACGTGGCCGTGCCCTTGCCGAAGCATTCGCCGATGTTGGGGCAGGAGGCTTCCTCGCACACCGTGTGCAGCTTGTTCTCGCGCAGGATGTCCTTGATTTCGTAGAAGCGCGTGGTGGGGCTGCCTGCCTTCACGCGGATCCACTCGGGCTTCTTCAGGACTTCGCCCTGCTCGACCTTGATGGGGATGCGCGAGAGCTTGGCCGCGGCCTTCTGCTTGGCCAGCGGGTTGTAGGCTTCTGCCGATTGCGCTTCGCGCACGACTTCAGGAGTGCTCATATCTGCTCGACTTTGTGTCAGGGTGCAAGGCGGCGTTGCAGTTGCCCGGCAAGAACTTCCGCCGCCTCGTCACTGGTGATGTTGACGCCCATTGTAGAAAGATCGACCGTTCTCAGCCCGGCATAGCCGCACGGGTTGATTCGGGAATAGGGCTCCAGATCCATGTTCACATTGAGCGCCACGCCATGGTAGGTGCAGTGCCGCGAGACCTTGATGCCCAGGGCGGCGATTTTCCCAAGTCCCGTGAAGTCCTGCGCATCGTCCTTGGCAAGACCCTTTTGCGGGCGTTGGGCGAGCAGGGCATGGCTGTGCGGATCATCGAGGCGCACGTACACGCCGGGCGCATGGGCGACGCGATGGCCGACCACGCCGAAATGCGCCAGCGTGCGGATGGCGGCCTCCTCGAGGCGGTAGACATACTCCTTCACGAAGTAGCCCGCGCGGCGCAGGTCGATGAGCGGATAGGCCACCACCTGGCCTGGTCCGTGGTAGGTCACCTGCCCGCCGCGGTTGGTCTGCACGATGGGGATCGGTCCCGGTGCAAGCAGGTGCTCGGCATCGCCCGCGATGCCCTGTGTGAACACGGCATCGTGCTCGCACAGCCAGAGCTCATCGGCGGTTTCGGGAGTGCGTGCCTCAGTGAAGCGCTGCATGGAAAGGGCGGTGTCGACGTAGTCGACCCGCCCGAGTTGGCGAACCTGCATGGTCACGCCAGGCCTTACAGCACGACCTTGACCATGGGGTGGGATGTGAGCGCGCGGTAGAGGTCGTCCAGCTGCTCGCGGCTGGTGGCCAGCACGGTGATCGTCACGCCAAGGTACTTGCCGCCCGAGCTCTTGCGCAATTCGATCGTGGCTGCATCGAACGTGGGATCGAAGCGCTCCGCCACCTGGGTGACCGCATGCACGAAGCCCTCCACGTCGTCGCCCATGACCTTGATGGGGAACTTCGACGGGTATTCGATCAGGGATTCCTTGCGTGGATCAGGGGTTTGCGTGGTGGTCTCTGTGGTCATGGTGGTGTACTCGCTGCTGTTGAATGGAGTGTCACCATCATGTAAGGGCTCTGTGCAGAATCACAAGTGCCACGCCGGGCGCCCTGTAAAGACAGGATTGCGGCGGTTTGGCAAGCACCGTGTTGACTGGTGAGACCGGTCGTTGGTTCGCGGCGACAGTGCATGCGGCAGCCTCCCGAGAATGTAAGAAACAAGGCGGACCCTATCGACCCGTCCGGGTTTCTATTTATAATCAAGAGCTTTGTAAAGTTTTGGTCTGTTACAGGGACGTCGCCATATGAAGAAAAACATGACGCCCGAGACTGAAACTGAGGTTGAAGATTCCGATTTCAAGCCCCTGACCGCGCAAGAAGCGCTGGAGTGGCGCAAGAGGCACGGGACGTTCTCCATCTGGAGGATCGTCGTGGCTCAGGTGCTGGTGGGTTTGGTTGCCGTGCTGGTGGCATGGCTGGTGTCCTCGAAGGCGCAGGTCGCGTATTCGGTGGCATACGGAGCGTTGTCCGTGGTGATCCCCTCCCTGGTCTTTGCCAGAGGTGTGGCGCGCGGACGGGGTTCCGTGGGCGGCGCCATGGTCGGTCTCTTCGGTTGGGAACTGGTCAAGATTTTGTTGACGGTGGCCATGCTGGCGGCTGCACCCCGGATCGTGCCGGAAGTGAGCTGGCTGGCTTTGCTGGCAGGCATGGTTGTCACTATGAAGGCGTACTGGGTCGCATTGTTGTTGCGCCCCCGTACACGAACTGATTGATTAATTGAGAGAAGAGTTGTCCGATGGCCGCAGACGCAAATGCACCAACAGCAAGTGAATACATCGTTCACCACTTGCAGCATCTCCAAAACATCAAGCAGAAGTCCATCATCGACTTCTCGGTGGTGAATCTGGATTCCGTTGCAGTCAGTGTGATTCTGGGTGTCGTGTTTTTGTTCCTCTTCTGGCTTGCAGCCCGCAAGGCGACGTCGGGCGTGCCCGGTCGCTTCCAGGCCGCAGTGGAAATGATGGTCGAGATGGTCGACAACCAGGCCAAGGCCAACATCCACAACGCACAGTCGCGCAAGTTCATTGCTCCTCTGGCGCTCACCGTGTTCGTCTGGATCTTCCTGATGAACGCGATGGACCTGCTGCCGGTCGACCTGCTGCCTGTGCTGTGGCAAGGAGCCACCGGCGATCACCACGCCTACCTGCGCGTCGTGCCGACGGCCGACCTCTCCACCACGCTGGGCCTGTCCTCGGCCGTGCTGATCCTGTGCTTCATCTACAGCATCAAGATCAAGGGCATGGGCGGCTGGGCGCACGAACTGGTGACTGCTCCGTTCGGCACCAGCAAGAATCCTGTCTTCGCCGTGATCCTCGGCGTGGTCAATCTGCTCATGCAGATCATTGAATACGTTGCCAAGACCGTGTCGCATGGCATGCGACTGTTCGGCAACATGTACGCTGGTGAGTTGGTGTTCATGCTGATTGCCCTGATGGGTGGCGCAGCCGCTATGTCGCTCTCTGGTGTGTTGCTCCCCGTGGGGCACATCATTGCAGGCTCTATCTGGGCGATCTTCCACATTCTGATCATCACCCTGCAGGCCTTCATTTTCATGATGCTGACGCTGATTTACCTCGGCCAGGCTCATGAAGCTCACTGATCCTTTCCTTTCCTTTCTTTCTTAACTTTTCTTTCTTTCCCCCTAGGAGTCATCATGGAAAACATTCTCGGTCTCGTCGCTCTGGCTTGTGGTCTGATCGTGGGTCTCGGCGCTATCGGCGCTTCGATCGGTATTGCACTGATGGGTGGCAAGTTCCTGGAATCGTCGGCACGCCAGCCTGAACTGATCAACGAACTGCAAACCAAGATGTTCATCTTGGCCGGTCTGATCGACGCTGCGTTCCTGATCGGTGTTGCTATCGCCCTGCTGTTCGCTTTCGCCAACCCCTTCGTTCTGGCCTAAGCTCCGATCAACGCCCTAGATAGAAAGGTGTTGCCGTGAGTATCAATGCGACCCTGTTCGTTCAGGCCATTGTTTTCCTGATCCTGGCGCTGTTCACGATGAAGTTCGTGTGGCCCCCGATCGCGAAGGCACTGGATGAGCGAGCCCAGAAAATCGCTGATGGTCTCGCTGCTGCTGACCGTGCCAAGACCGAACTCGCCGCTGCAGACCAGCGCGTGAAGCAGGAATTGGCAGCCGCCAGCAACGAAACTGCCACGCGCCTGGCCGATGCCGAGCGCCGCGCGCAGGCCATCATTGAAGAGGCGAAAGCACGCGCTACAGAAGAAGGCAACAAGATTGTCGCTGCAGCCCAGGCCGAAGCCCAACAACAGTCGATTCAAGCCCGCGAGGCACTGCGTGAGCAGGTGGCGGCGCTGGCCGTCAAGGGGGCTGAGCAGATTCTCCGCAAGGAAGTCAATGCTGGAGTCCACGCGGACCTGTTGAACCGTCTGAAGACCGAGCTGTAAGGGAGCAACCATGGCTGAACTCGCCACCATTGCCCGCCCTTACGCTGAGGCGCTGTTCAAGGCCTGCAAGGATGTTGCAGGCGTTGATCTGGCCGCCACGGCTTCCTGGACGGACGAGTTGGCGGCGGTTGCCGCCGACCCCCAAGTCCGCTCGCTGGCCGACAACCCGAAGGTGACTCCCGAGCAACTGCTCGGTTTGTTCACTTCCGTCATCCGCACGCAGCTGCCGGCCATGGCCACGAATTTCCTCAAGACCGTGATCGACAACGGTCGCGTGGACGTGCTGCCGGAGATCGCCGCCCAGTTCCGCTCGCTGGTCAATGCCAGCAAGGGTTCTGCGGACGCCACGGTCTATTCGGCCTTCCCGCTCGATGCAGCCGCGCTTGCCGATCTCCGTGCGACGCTCGAAAAGCGCTTTGGCCGCAAGCTGGAGCTCTCCACGAAGGTGGACGAGTCGCTGATCGGTGGCGTGCGTGTCGTTGTCGGCGACGAGGTGCTCGATACCTCCGTCAAGGCACGACTGGAACAAATGAAAGCAGCCCTCACTGCGTGATGCGGCGAGGACCCGGCTAACCCAAATTGAAGGAAAGAGTCATGCAACTCAATCCCGCTGAAATTTCAGAACTGATCAAGAGCCGCATCGAAGGGCTGGCTGCTGGTGCTGATATCCGTAACCAGGGCACGGTCGTTTCCGTGACTGACGGTATCGTGCGCGTGCATGGCCTGTCCGACGTGATGCAGGGCGAAATGCTGGAATTCCCAGCAGGCTCCGACGGCCAGCCATCGTATGGCCTGGCGCTGAACCTCGAGCGCGACTCCGTCGGCGCCGTGATTCTGGGCGAGTACGAGCACATCTCCGAAGGCGACACCGTCAAGTGCACGGGCCGTATTCTGGAAGTGCCCGTGGGCCCCGAACTCATCGGCCGCGTGGTGAACGCCCTGGGTCAGCCGATCGACGGCAAGGGCCCGATCAATGCCAAGATGACCGACGTGATCGAAAAGGTTGCGCCGGGCGTTATCGCTCGTCAATCCGTGGACCAGCCTCTGCAGACCGGTACCAAGGCCATTGACGCCATGGTGCCAATCGGCCGTGGCCAGCGCGAACTGATCATCGGCGACCGCCAGACCGGCAAGACCGCCGTGGCGATCGACGCCATCATCAACCAGAAGGGCCAGGGCGTTGTCTGCGTGTACGTCGCCATCGGCCAGAAGGCTTCCTCGGTCAAGAACGTGGTGCGTGCTCTCGAGCAGGCCGGCGCGATGGAATACACCATCGTCGTGGCTGCCACCGCTTCCGAATCCGCTGCCATGCAGTACGTGTCGGCCTACTCCGGCTGCACGATGGGCGAATACTTCCGCGACCGCGGCGAAGACGCGCTGATCGTGTATGACGACCTGTCCAAGCAGGCCGTTGCATACCGTCAAGTGTCGCTGCTGCTGCGCCGTCCTCCAGGACGCGAAGCGTTCCCTGGCGACGTGTTCTATCTCCACAGCCGTCTGCTCGAGCGCGCAGCCCGCGTGAACGCCGACTACGTGGAAGCCTTCACCAAGGGTGAAGTCAAGGGCAAGACAGGTTCGCTGACGGCTCTGCCGATCATCGAAACCCAGGCCGGCGACGTGTCCGCATTCGTTCCGACCAACGTGATCTCGATCACCGACGGTCAGATCTTCCTGGAAACCAGCCTGTTCAACGCCGGTATCCGTCCCGCCATCAACGCCGGTATCTCGGTGTCGCGCGTGGGTGGTGCTGCTCAGACCAAGCTGATCAAGGGCCTGTCCGGCGGTATCCGTACCGACCTGGCGCAGTACCGTGAACTCGCTGCGTTTGCACAGTTCGCCTCCGATCTGGACGAAGCGACCCGCAAGCAGCTCGATCGTGGTGCCCGCGTGACGGAGCTGCTCAAGCAGCCTCAGTACAGCCCCCTGTCCATCAGCATGATGGCAGCCTCGCTGTTCGCGGCCAACAAGGGCTTCCTGGACGACATCGATGTGAAGAAGGTTCTGCCTTTCGAACACGGCCTGCACCAGTTCCTCAAGACCAGCCACGCTGCGCTGGTGGAGCGCCTGGACAAGAACCGTGCCTTCGACAAGGAAGGCAAGGACGAAGCCGAGCTCTCCCAAGCCATCGCTGCGTTCAAGAAGTCGTTCGTTTAATCCGGACGAGGAACCATCATGGCAGCAGGTAAGGAAATACGCGGCAAGATCAAATCGGTGGAAAACACCAAGAAGATCACAAAGGCCATGGAAATGGTGGCCGCGGCCAAGATGCGCAAGGCTCAGGACCGCATGCGCGCTGCTCGTCCGTACAGTGAAAAGGTGCGCAACATCGCTGCGCACCTGGGCCAGGCCAACCCGGAATACGTTCATCCTTTCATGAAGACGAACGATTCCAAGGTGGCCGGCGTCATTGTGGTGACGACTGACAAGGGACTGTGCGGCGGCATGAACACCAACGTGCTTCGCGCCGTCACCAACAAGCTGCGCGATCTGCAGGGTGCTGGTGTGTCCGTGCAGGCCGTGGCTATCGGCAACAAGGGCCTGGGCTTCCTGAACCGCGTCGGCGCCAAGGTGGTCTCGCATGCGACGGGCCTCGGTGACACGCCGCATCTGGAAAAGCTCATCGGCCCCGTCAAGGTGCTGCTGGACGCATATGCCGAAGGCAAGATCAACGCTGTGTACCTCTCGTACACCAGGTTCATCAACACCATGAAGCAGGAATCGGTGGTGGAGCAGCTTCTGCCCCTGTCCTCCGAGAAGATGCAGGCCGAGAAGTCCGAGCATGGCTGGGACTATATCTATGAGCCCGATGCTCAGACCGTGATCGACGAGCTGCTCGTGCGCTATGTGGAATCCCTGGTGTACCAGGCGGTTGCCGAGAACATGGCGTCGGAGCAGTCTGCCCGCATGGTGGCCATGAAGGCTGCCACCGACAACGCAGGCAACGTCATCAGCGAACTGAAGCTGGTCTACAACAAGACGCGCCAAGCCGCGATCACGAAAGAACTTTCGGAGATCGTCGCGGGTGCCGCGGCAGTTTAAATTTCTGGAGCGAATCAAATGGCTCAAGTACAAGGCAAGATTGTTCAATGTATTGGCGCCGTGGTGGACGTTGAGTTCCCACGCGACCAAATGCCCAAGGTGTATGACGCCCTGAAGCTCGAAGGCTCTGCGCTGACTCTCGAAGTCCAGCAGCTGCTGGGCGACGGCGTGGTGCGTACCATCGCTCTGGGTTCTTCCGACGGCCTCAAGCGCGGCCTGATGGTGACCAACACCGGCAACCCGATCACCGTGCCCGTGGGCAAGGGGACTCTGGGCCGCATCATGGACGTGCTGGGCAACCCCATCGACGAACGTGGTCCTGTCGACCAGAGCCTCACCGCCTCGATCCACCGCGCTGCTCCTGCATACGACGAACTGTCGCCATCGCAGGAACTGCTCGAAACCGGCATCAAGGTGATCGACCTGATCTCTCCGTTCGCCAAGGGCGGCAAGGTGGGTCTGTTCGGTGGCGCCGGCGTGGGCAAGACCGTGAACATGATGGAACTCATCAACAACATCGCCAAGGGCCACGGTGGTCTGTCGGTGTTTGCTGGTGTGGGCGAGCGTACCCGTGAAGGTAACGACTTCTATCACGAAATGTCGGACGCCGGCGTCGTGAACCAGGCGAACCTGGGCGAGTCGAAGGTGGCCATGGTCTACGGCCAGATGAACGAGCCGCCAGGAAACCGTCTGCGCGTGGCCCTGACCGGCCTGACGATCGCCGAATCGTTCCGTGACGAAGGCAAGGACGTTCTGTTCTTCGTGGACAACATCTACCGCTACACGCTGGCCGGTACCGAAGTGTCCGCTCTGCTGGGCCGTATGCCTTCCGCCGTGGGCTACCAGCCTACGCTGGCCGAGGAAATGGGCCGTCTGCAAGAGCGTATCACCTCGACCAAGGTGGGCTCGATCACCTCGATCCAGGCCGTTTACGTGCCTGCCGACGACTTGACCGATCCGTCGCCCGCAACGACCTTCGCTCACTTGGACTCTACCGTCGTGCTGTCGCGTGACATCGCTTCGCTCGGTATCTACCCCGCTGTGGATCCGCTCGATTCGACCAGCCGCCAGCTGGACCCGCAAGTCGTGGGTGAAGAGCACTACAACGTGGCACGTCAGGTGCAGGGCACGCTGCAGCGCTACAAGGAACTGCGCGACATCATCGCGATTCTGGGTATGGACGAACTGGCCCCCGAAGACAAGCTCATCGTGGCCCGCGCTCGTAAGATCCAGCGTTTCCTGTCGCAGCCGTTCCACGTGGCCGAAGTGTTCACGGGCGCTCCCGGCAAGTACGTGCCTCTGGCGGAAACCATCCGCGGCTTCAAGATGATTGTTGCCGGCGAAGCGGACCACCTGCCCGAGCAAGCGTTCTACATGGTCGGCACGATCGACGAAGCCTTCGAAAAGGCCAAGAAGATGGCCGCCTGATAGCGCTTTGGCTGGCCGGCTCCGTTGCCACAGCGGAGTCTTGCCAGCCAGCCGCATCAGCCGTCATTCCTTCACACCCTTTTCCAGGAGCCCAACATGAACACCATCCACGTCGATGTGGTGAGCGCCGAGGAGTCCGTCTTCTCCGGCGAGGCGCGCTTCGTTGCGCTGCCCGGTGAAGCTGGCGAGCTGGGTATTCTGCCCAAGCACACCCCGCTGATCACCCGCATCAAGCCCGGTTCCGTGCGCATCGAACTGCCGAACGGCGACGAAGAATTCGTCTTCGTGGCCGGCGGCATTCTGGAAGTGCAACCTGACCGCGTGACCGTTCTGTCCGACACCGCCATCCGCGGCAAGGATCTGGACGACCAGAAGGCACAGGAAGCCCGCGCAGCCGCCGAGGAAGCGCTGAAGAACGCCAAGAGCGAAGTCGACCTGGCCCGTGCACAGTCCGAGCTGGCCGTCATGGCAGCCCAGATCGCCGCACTGCGCAAGTTCCGCCAGAAGCGTTGATTGCTCGCCTCGGGGCGATGCTCAAAAAAACCGCCTGAGTTCCAGGCGGTTTTTTTATGTTCTGTCCAAAGAAGCCCTGTAGAAGAGGGAGTCAGGCTCTCTGGCTAGTCTCCCAGCACCACGGGTGCATTGGGCAGTTCATTGGGGTGGCGTCGGCCAGGTGCATCCGATGCCGGGTACTGGGCCACCAGTGCCGCGCTCACCTGGGAGAGGGCTTCGGTGAGGCCGTCCTCGTATCGGCCTGCCCGGAATTCCTCGCGCATGCGCGCGATCACCTGCTGCCAGACGGCGGGCTCCACCGACCGTGCGATGCCGCGGTCGGCGATGATCTCGATGGCGTGCTCCGCGGAGAGCAGGTAGATCAGCACGCCATTGTTGTGCTCGGTATCCCATACGCGCAGCTTGCCGAACTGCATGATGGCGCGCTCGCGGGCGCTGGCGCCACGCCAGATATAGGACAGCGGCAGTCCGCCTTCGACGCAGATGCTGATCTGCCCTGTATGGCGGGCCTCGCTCGCTGCCACGCGCTGCGTGAGGCGCTGCAGCACCTCGCTGGGGAGTGCGCGGCGCAGCTCGCCTTCCGCCCAGCGATGCCGCACCAGCCGCGCGATGCGGGCGAAGAAACCTGAGCGGTCCTGGGAGTGCGGTGTGGGATGGGTCATGCGCTGCAAAGTGGTTGGTTGCCCTGTGTGTGGTCTTGCTTTACCAGTCGCCCGATGCGCCGCCGCCGCCAAAGTCGCCGCCACCGCCGGAGCTGAACCCGCCGCCACCTCCGCCGCCGCCGAAGCCACCACCTCCACCGAAGCCGCCGCCCCCGCCGCCGAAGCCGCCGGGGAAACCTCCGCCACCTCGGGAAATGGGGCCCCCACGGCCGCTGAAGAGCCACGTATAGAGCAGGGCGAGCATGCCCGCACCGGCAGCCAGGCCCATGCTGGCAGTGACGGCAAAGGCCAGGAAGCCGGTACCCCCGCCCATCACCAGCCCGCCCAGCGGCCGTCCGAAGATGCCGCGAACGATGGGGCCGGCAACCATTACGGCGACGAACAGGAAGATCGCCATGTCCTCCCAATTGAAGCCGCTGTTGCTGTTGGCATCACCGGCCTGGCGATTCTGCGTCTGGGGCGCTTCGGGCAGGGGCAGTGCCTCGCCGGCGATGCGTGCCGCCACCTGGTCCACCGCCGCTTTCAGTCCGCCCGCGTAGTCGTTCTGGCGGAAGCGGGGCGCCATCACGCCATCGATGATGCGCGCGGCCGCCAGATCGGGTACCGCGCCTTCGAGGGTCTTGGCCACCTCGATGCGCATGCGCCGGTCATCCTTGGCGACAAGAATGATCAGCCCGTCACCGACGCTCTTGCGGCCGATCTTCCAGGTGTTGCCGACGCGGTTCGCATAGGAGGCGATGTCCTCGGGTGCCGTGGTGGGCACCATCAGGATCACGACCTGCGAGCCATTCTTCACCTCGATGGCATCCAGCTGCGCCTCGAGGGACTGCCGGGTGGCGGCATCCAGCGTGCCTGTCTGGTCGATCACATGTGCTGTGAGCGCGGGTATCGGCAGCAACTGCTGCGCCCAGGCACCGCCCATGCCCAGGCTCAGTACCAGGAGGGCCAGAAAAGCACGCAGGGTGCGCAGGAGAGGCATCGGGGTCGGAGCGGGCTGCCGCGAGATGTTCCGAGCAGGGCGCAACAACGGTCAGGGCTTGCTTGCCGCCGGGGCCGAGAAATCCACCACCGGTGGCTTGCTGATCTCGGCCTCGTTCTGCACGGTGAAATTGGCCTTGGGCTTGTAGCCCATGACCATCGCCGTCAGGTTGCTGGGGAAGCTGCGCGCGAGCACGTTGTACTGCTGCACGGTCTGGATGTAGCGGTTGCGGGCCACGGTGATGCGGTTTTCGGTGCCTTCGAGCGTCACACGCAGGTCGCGGAAGGCCTGGTTGGCCTTCAGTTCGGGGTAGCGCTCGGAGACCACCATCAGGCGCGACAGCGCGCTGGAGAGCTCGCCCTGGGCCTGCTGGAACTTGTTGAATGCCTCGGGATTGTTCACGAGATCGGGCGTGGCCTGGATCGACGTGGCCTTCGAGCGCGCCTCGATCACCTTTGTGAGTGTCTCCTGCTCGAAGTTGGCTTCGCCCTTCACCGACGCCACGATGTTGGGCACCAGGTCCGCACGGCGCTGGTACTGGTTGAGCACCTCGCTCCAGGCGGATTTGGTTTCCTCGTCCAGCTGCTGGAACTGGTTGTAGCCGCAACCGGTCAGGGCAAGAGCTGTCGCCACTGTCGCGATGAATCCAAGGAGGCGTTTGATGGTCATGGGCGTATGGGGTAAAAACAGGAAATGTGTCTCGCGGCCGCGACCAGCGCATGGCCTGCGAGAGGCGTGACACGCATTTTGCATAAATTATGGAGCCTGGGTTGTAGGCGCACAGGCCTCGCATCGGGCACGATCACAGTATTTAACCTTGCCGATTGGGACATCATGAAACGATCATCGACGCGCGCAGCACTTCTGGCCGGCAGCCCCGACGAGGTGGAGGCTGCTTTCTACGAGGCCCTGCAGAACGCCGATGTGGATCGCCTCATGGCCTGCTGGGCAGATGACGACGACGTGTTCTGCCTCCACCCGGGAAGCAGCGCGCGTGTGGTCGGCGTGGCCGCCATCCGCGAAGTTTTCACCGTGATGCTGGAGCGCGGCGGACTCAACGTGCGTGCAGCGGAGGTCGTGCGCATCCAGGCGCTCACGAGCGCCGTGCACAACGTCATCGAGCATGTGCAGGTGCAACTGCCGGACGGGCCGCACGAGGCGCTGGTCTTTGCCACCAACGTCTACCAGAAGACGCCGCAGGGCTGGCGCATCGTGGCGCACCACGCCAGCGCCGGCAAGCTGGGCGACGCCAGTGCGCAGCCCGTGTCGGCGCATGTGCTGCATTGACGGACCTTGCGAGTGAGCCTGCAGTACAGCGCTCCGCGCTGGCTTCCCGGCGGCAATCTGCAGACCATCTGGTCCGCATTGCTCGCGCGCAGCACGCTTGCGGCCAGGCCGGCTTTCCTGCGCGAACGGTGGGCCACGCCGGATGGTGACTTCATCGACGTCGATTTCCTGCAGGCCGCAACGCCACCGGTTCCCCACGCGCCGCTGCTGGTGCTCTTCCATGGCCTGGAAGGTTCCTCGGCCAGCCATTACGCGCAGGCCATGGCCGAGGTTGCCGCGGAACGTGGATGGCGGTTTGCCGTGCCGCATTTCCGGGGCTGCAGCGGTGAGATCAATCGCGCGCCGCGTGCCTACCATTCGGGCGACTTCGAGGAGATCGACTGGCTGCTGGCGCGCTTTGCGGAGCATCCCGGCGCCATGGGCGCGCCGCTGTATGCCGTCGGTGTTTCGCTCGGCGGCAACGCGCTGGCCCGTTGGGCTGGCGTGATGGGGGGCCATGCCGCGCGGCGCGTGAAGGCGCTGGCCACGATCTGCGCACCCCTTGATCTTGCGGCGGGCGGCAGGGCCATCGACCGCGGTTTCAACAGGCAGGTCTATGCGCGCATGTTCCTGCGCAGCATGATTCCCAAGGGACTGGCGAAACTTGCGCAGTTTCCCGGGCTGTTCGACCGCGAGCGGCTTGTGGCGGCGCGTGATCTTCACACCTTCGACGACGTGTTCACGGCCCCGCTGCACGGTTTTCGCGATGCGGACGACTATTGGCGGCGTGCCTCGGCCAAACCCGTGCTGGGGGAGGTGCGCGTGCCGGCGCTGGTGATCAATGCACGCAATGATCCGTTCATTCCTGCCGAGAGCCTGCCGCTTCCAGCGGAGGTGAGTGCCCACGTGACACTGTGGCAGCCGGAGCAGGGCGGACACGTCGGTTTCGCGCAGGGTGGATTTCCCGGACATGTACGCCGGTTGCCCGATATCGTGGCCGACTGGCTGGAGGACAATCGCTGAATGGATGAAATCGTCAAACAGGCCATGGCGAAGTGGCCCAACGTGCCGGCATGCAGCGGTTGGCTGGGCCTGGATGCGCGCGGCAACTGGTATCTGCGCGATGCCCAGGTGCAGGCGCTGGGCGGATTCCCCGAGTCCCGCGGGCATCGCATCGAGCACGAGAAGCTGCTGGAGTTCATCGGCCGCAACTACCTCGAGGATGACGACGGCTACTGGTTCTTCCAGAATGGCCCGCAGCGCGTGTTCGTGGAGCTGGAGAACACGCCGTGGATCTGGCGCCTGCGCTTCGAGCACGAGAGCCGCACGCTGCACATCCACACCCATACCGGCCTGCCGCAGAAGCCGGCCGCGCTGCGCGCCGTGGTGCTCGACGAGGAGGGCAGCCTGTACCTGCAACTGCCCGCCGGCATGGGCGTCGTGCACACGCAGGACATGGTGGATGCGGCAGCGGCGATCGAGGCCGGCATCATCGGTGAGCCCTCGGAGATGGCGCGTGCGGACATTCCGCGGCAGTATGGCTTTCACCGCAGCGCGGTGAATCGCGCGGAGCAGTCCCGGCCTCCGCCCTAAAAAAGACCCAGGCAACAAAAAACCGCCCCGAGAGGCGGTTTCTTCAATTGGAAGTGAAACCCCGATTCCCGGGCCTCCGGCTTACTTGGAGTGATCGACCATGTACTGCACGGCGGCACGGATCTCTTCGTCGGACGCGGTCGCACCGCCCTTGGGAGGCATGGCACCCTTGCCGGTGATGGCGGTCTTGACCATGGTGTCCAGGCCGGTGGCGACGTAAGGGGCCCAGGCCGCCTTGTCGCCAAACTTCGGTGCACCGGCCACGCCAGCTGCGTGGCAGACGAAGCAGGTCTTGTCGTAGAGGGCCTTGCCGGCGTCGGCATTGGCGGCAGGGGCCGGAGCCGGAGCTGCAGGGGCCGGTTCCGGAGCAGGGGCGGCCGCAGGCGCGGGAGCTGCAGCCACTGCGGGGGCCGCAGCTGCGGATGCGGCCGCGGAGGCAGCAGCGCCGGCACCTTCTGCAGGCTTGTCGGGCATGGGGAACTTGGCGCCTGCTGCATTGGCCATGTAGACCACGCCTCGGGCGATTTCGATATCGTTGAAGTCGCCGCCACCCTGGGGCGCCATGGCGCCCTTGCCGGCCAGCGCGGAGTGCACCAGGGCGTCCAGGCCCAGCTTGAGACGGGGCGCCCAGGCAGCGGCATCCTCGAACTTGGGTGCTCCGGCGGCACCGGTTGCATGGCATGCGGCGCACTGCACCTTGAAGACTTCCTCGCCGCCGCGCAGCGGACGGTTGGCATCACGGATCTCCACGCTGCCGACCTTCTGGATGCGCTCGGCCAGTGCCTTCTCGGGATTGCCCGAGCCTGGCGCAGGCTTGTCCTTGGAGGTGACGAAGTAGACGAGGCCGATGATGATGAACACGGGGATCACAAATGCCGCAATGACAGTCACCAGCAATTGCTTCGGGGTCTTGATCGGGCCGGTGTGCGCTTCTTCGTGGGTGTCGCTCATGGGGTCCTCAGTCTCTGTGTTTATCAGGCGAAAAGTTATCCAATGATTATATAGAGCGTCATTTCAAAGGCCACCGCGCATTGATCCGGGTTGACGGCTGGCGCGGAATTGGCTTGCGTTGAGTCAATTTACCAACACAAATGCACAAGAAAAAAGGGCACCGAAGTGCCCTTGGGATACGCGTGAGCGTCAGGATGAACAGCGCTGTTTACTGCTCTGCCTTGGCCTGGTCCGGCGCTGCCGACGCGGTCCGGTCGTCCTCGGGGCTCCAGCCGCCGCCCAGCACCTTGTACAGGTTGACCTGGTTCTGCAGCTGGGCGAGGCGCACCTGCACCACGGCCTGCTCGGCAGTGAACAGCGTGCGCTGCGCATCCAGCAGATCCAGGTAGCTGGCCACGCCATTGCGATAGCGCAGGTCGGAGAGCTTGAACTGCGCACTCACGGCCTCGACCTGTGCCTGCTGGGCCTGCAGCTGGTCGGCGAGCGAGCGGCGGCTGACCAGCGAGTCGGAGACTTCGCGGAACGCGGTCTGGATCGACTTCTCGTACTGTGCCGCGGCCATCTTCTTGGACACCTCGGCCACTTCCAGGTTGGCCTGGTTGCGGCCGGCCGTGAAGATCGGCAGGTACAGAGAAGGACCGATGCTGAAGTACTTGGAACCCGACTGGAACAGGTCCGAAACCTCGCGGTTGGCAAAGCCGGCCGATGCGGTCAGCGTGATGTTCGGAAAGAACAGTGCGCGTGCCGCACCGATACTGGCGTTGGCCGCCACCATCTGCTGCTCGGCCTGGCGGATGTCCGGACGGCGCAGCAGCAGATCGGAGGGCAGGCCGGCGGGCACGTCGGCCAGCGCGGGCAGGTCGGCGAGCTTGCGGCCCTTGAGGCTTACCAGCATGTCCTGGGGCACCTGCGAGCCGACCAGCAGGTTCAGCGCGTTGATGTCCAGGTCGCGCTGGCGTGTCTGCTGCGCGAGCGTGGCGCGTGCGGTCTCGGTCAGCGACTGTGCCTGGCGGAAGTCCAGTTCGGAGGCGGCGCCCGCGTCGAAACGCATGCGGGCCAGCTTGATGGACTCCTCGCGCGTCTGCAGCGTCCGGCGCGAGATCTCCAGCAGTTCCTCGTCGGCCTGCAGGCCGATCCAGCTGCTGGCCACGGCGGCGATCAGGCTGATCTGCGCGGCCTTGCGGCCTTCCTCGGTTGCCAGGTATTGCGCGAGCGCCTGCTCCTTGAGGCTGCGGATGCGGCCCCAGAAGTCGATCTCCCAGCTCGCAAGGCCCAGGCCGACTGTGTAGTTGTTGGCGTACTGCCCTGTCAACTGGCTCGGCGCGCGCGTGGCGGATGCGCTCACGCCCACCTCGGGGAACAGCTTGGAGCCCTGGATGTCGTACTGCGCACGCGCCTGCTCGATGTTGAGCACCGCAACCCGCAGGTCGCGGTTGTTCTCGAGCGCCAAGCCGATGATCTTCTGCAGGCGCTCGTCCGTGTAGAAGTTCTGCCAGGGCAGGTCAGCGGCCGGCGTACTGGTCTGCGCCGTGGCGATCGGGTACTGCTCGGACACCGGCATCACTGGCTTGTCCAGCGCCGGAATGAACGAGCAGCCCGTTGCCATCAGCGCGGCAACCAGCAGGGTGGGAACAAGTCTGTAGTTATTCATGGTGAGTGCCTCCCTGCGGCGCGATCTGCGCGTGGCCCGTGCCCGGGGGAGCCATATCCTGCTTTTCCTTCTTGCCAAAGAGCCTGAAGATCACGACGAAGAACACCGGCACGAGGAACACGGCGAGCGGAGTGCCGATGATCATTCCCCAGAACACGCCGGTGCCGATGGCCTGCTGGCTGGCGGCGCTGGCGCCCGATGCGATGTACAGCGGCACGACACCCAGGATGAAGGCGAGCGAGGTCATCAGGATCGGGCGGAAACGCAGATGGGCGGCTTCGAGCGCCGCGTCATAGGCGCTCATGCCCTGCGCATGCAGATCCTTCGCGAACTCCACGATCAGAATCGCGTTCTTCGCCGACAGGCCGATCACGGTGATCAGCGCCACCTGGAAGTAGATGTCGTTGGGCATTCCGCGCAGCAGCATGCCCAGCAGCGCGCCGAGCACGCCCAGCGGCACCACCAGCATCACCGACAGCGGGATCGACCAGCTCTCATACAGGGCTGCAAGGCACAGGAACACGGCGAGGATCGAGAACGCGTAGAGGTACATGGCCGAGGAGCCTGCCTTCTTTTCGTCCAGCGACTGGCCGGTCCACTCGAAACCGAAGCCTTCGGGCAGATCGGCGGCGAGCTTCTGCATCTCGGTCATCGCCTGGCCGCTGGTGTAGGGCGGCTTGGCGTTGCCGGTGATGCTCATGGCCGGGTAGCCGTTGTAGCGCGTCACCTGCATCGGACCCGTGATCCACTTGGCCGTGACCATGGTGGAGAGCTCGACCA
This sequence comes from Diaphorobacter ruginosibacter, assembly GCF_014395975.1. Classification (NCBI taxonomy): domain Bacteria; kingdom Pseudomonadati; phylum Pseudomonadota; class Betaproteobacteria; order Burkholderiales; family Comamonadaceae; genus Diaphorobacter; species Diaphorobacter ruginosibacter. The sequence goes on from NZ_CP060714.1 coordinate 206,443, forward strand.
GCTTGCCTTCGGCATTGGGCACGGTCAGGCGCATCACGTCCTCCGGCTGCATGCGTCGGCCGGCATCGGCCTGGATGGTTACACGCTGCATGTATCCCTTGTTCGGGAAGTCGGTCGAGTTCGACGAACCGAGCGCTGTCGCCAGCGTCGAGGCCAGGTCGCCCATGCTCACGCGCTGGGCGGCCACCGCGTCGCGGTTGATGTTGACCTGCCACTGGGGAGCATCGTCCACACCGTCGAAGCGCACGCCGGCGAGGATGGGGCTCTGGTTGGCCTTGGCGATCAGTTCGTTGCGGGCTGCAATCAGTGCGGCGTGGCCCTTGTTGCCACGGTCCTGCAGGCGGAACGTGAAACCGTCGCTGTTGCCCAGTTCCGGAATCGATGGCGGCACCAGGGTGTAGATGAAGCCATCGCGGATCGCCATCATCGCGCCCATGGCCTTACCCGCGAACGAGTTCGCATCCTGCCCCGGGCCGGTGCGTTCGGACCAGTCTTTGAGGATGGTGAATGCGAGACCCACGTTCTGGCCCTGGCCGGTGAAGCTGAAACCCAGAATGCTCACGATGTGATCGGTCTCGGGTTGCTTGAGCACGAAGTTTTCCAGCTCGCCCGCTGTCTTGCCCGTGCGCTCCTGTGAGGCACCCGGCGGCAATTGGATCAGCGAGATCACGTAGCCCTGGTCTTCCACGGGCAGGAAGGATGTCGGCATGCGCGTGAACAGGAACACCACGCCCGCGACCACGAGGGCAAACACGATCAGCGACTGGAACGAGCGCTTGACCACGCCGGTCACCGCACGTTGATAGTGCTTGGCGCCGGTCTCGAAGTTGCGGTTGAACCAGTTGTAGAACGGGCCCAGCAGGCCGGTTTTCTTGTCGTGTGCGTGGCCCTTGGCAATCGGCTTGAGCATCGTCGCGCAGAGCGCGGGTGTGAGCGTCAGTGCGAAGAAGCCCGAGAAGAAGATCGAGATCGCCATCACCAGCGAGAACTGGCGGTAGATGTTGCCGGTGGCGCCGCTGAACAGGGCCAGCGGAACGAACACGGTCACCAGGATCACGGTGATACCGACCACGGCACCCTGGATCTGGCCCATGGCCTTGATCGTCGCCTCCTTGGGCGGAATGCCTTCCTCGGACATGATCCGTTCGACGTTTTCCACGACCACGATGGCATCGTCCACCACGATACCGATCACCAGCACCATCGCGAACATCGCCAGAATGTTGATGGTCAGGCCGATGGCCAGCATCACCGCGAACGTGCCCAGCAGCGCGATCGGCACCACGATGGTAGGAATCAGCGTGTAGCGGATGTTCTGCAGGAAGATCAGCATCACGATGAACACCAGCACGATGGCCTCGAGCAGCGTGTGAACCACCTTCTCGATCGAGATCTTCACGAACTTCGATGTGTCATAGGGAGCCGACCACTTCACGCCTGCGGGCAGGAACGGTTCGAGCTCGGCCATCTTGTTGTTCACCAGCTTGGCGGTGGCCATGGCGTTGGCGGTGGACGTGAGCTGCACGGCCAGTGCAACCGCGGGCTTGCCGTCCAGGCGCGAGGTGGTTGCGTAGCTTTCCACGCCCAATTCGACGCGGGCCACATCCTTGATGCGCACGGTGGAGCCGTTGGCGTTGGAGCGCAGCACCACATTGCCGAACTCCTCGGGGGTCGAGAGCTGGCCTGGCACCACGATGGTGGCGCTCATGGTCGTGCCGGGAATGGAGGGCGTATCGCCCAGCGCACCGCCGGAGATCTGCTGGTTCTGTGCGGCGATCGCTGCATTCACCGAGGCAATCGACAGGCCGTAGCCCTGCAGCTTCGCGGGATCGACCCAGATGCGCATTGCGCGGCCGGAGGCGAACAGCTGGGCCTTGCCGACGCCGTCGAGACGCTGGATTTCAGGCAGCACGTTGCGATTGACGTAGTCGGCGACCTCCTCACCCGATGTGGTGCCGTCCGCGGACTGGAACGCCAGGATCATCAGGAAGTTGCTCATCGCCTTGTCGACGCGCACACCGAGCGCCTGCACCACGGAGGGCAGGCGCGGCTGGGCGCGTGCGAGACGGTTCTGGACGTCCACCTGCGCGAGCTCGGGGTTGGTGCCCGGCTGGAACGTGATGGTCAGGGTCCCCTGGCCGCCCGCGGGCGCCTTGGTCTCCATGTACATCAGGCCTTCCGCGCCGTTCATTTCACGCTCGATCAGCTGCAGGACCGAATCGGTCATGGTCTCCGAGGTCGCGCCCGGATAGGTCGCCGTCACCGTGATGGTCGGCGGTGCCACGGACGGAAACTGTGCCACCGGCAGTTGTGTGATCGACACAATACCGAACAGCACCACGAAAATGGCGATCACCCATGCAAAGATGGGTCTGTGGATAAAGAACTTCGACATGTGAGGTCGTTCCGATTACTTGCCGGCAGAGGCGGCTGCAGCAGGCTCCGACGCGGCGGAAGCGGGTGCCGAGGCTGCGCTGGCGGGCTGTTGTGGCTGTGACGACCCGGTCCATGGCACCGGCGTCACCTTCTTGGCGCCCATGCCCACCTTCACCAGTCCGTCGACCATCACCTTCTCGCCGGGCTTCAGGCCCGAGGTGACGATCCAGTCCGTACCCTGCGACTGGCTGATCTGCACCGGGCGCGGGCTGACGGAGCCATCCTCGGCCACCACCATCACGAAGTTGCCCTTCTCGTTGCGGGTCACCGACTGCTGGGGGATCACGATCGCGTTGTCGACCTGAGCCTGCTCGAGGTGCACGCGCACGTACATGCCCGGCAGCATCATTCCGTCGGCATTGGGGATTTCGGCGCGCACCTGCACCTGCCCGGTGGTCTCGTCCACGGTCAGGTCGGTGAACAGCAGGCGGCCGTCCGACGTCAGCTTGCGGCCGTCGTCGGTGAACACGGAGACGCGCGCGCCCGACTTGCCGTCGGAGGACAGCTTGCCGTTGGCCAACGCCTCGCGCATGCGCAGGATGTCGGCGGAGGACTGCGTGATGTTCACGTACATCGGGTTGATCTGCTGGATCACCGCGAGCTGCGTGGCGTCGCCCTGGCCCACCAGTGCGCCCTCGGTCACCAGGGCACGGCCGATGCGCCCGGAGATCGGCGCGGTCACGGTGGCGTAGCCCAGGCTCACGTTCGCGTTGGTCACGGCAGCCTTGCCTGCGGCGACCTGCGCCTGGGCTGCCTTCTCGTTGGCCACGGCCACGTCATATTCCTGCTTGCTGATCGCGTTGGCTTCCACCAGCGGCTTGTAGCGGCGCACGGTGGAGGCGGCCTGCGCCAGGTTGGCCTCGGCCTGGGCCAGCGTGGCCTGGGCGCTCTGCAGGTTGGCCTTGTAGGGCGTGTTGTCGATCTGGAACAGCACCTGGCCGGCCTTCACGTCCGAGCCTTCCTTGAAGAGGCGCTTCTGCACGATGCCCGCTGCACGCGCACGCACCTGCGCCACGCGGGAGGCTTCCAGCCGGCCGGGCAGGTCGGAGACGATTGGCACGTTCTGCTGTGCCACCGTCACGACGCCGACTTCCGGCGGCTTCTGCTGGCCTTGGGCGGCATGCTGCTGATCGCCCTTCTTGTCGCCACAGGCGGACAGGCCGAGCGTCGCGACCAGTGCCACGACGAGTGCCGTCGATTTGGAGCGGCGGAAAAAGAGGGATGGGTGGCCCGAGGCCGCCTGGTTTGCTTCATACACGGGATGCATGAAAGTCCTTCCGGTAGACATTTTTAGTAAGGATATCGATCAGTTCTTGCGCTCGTATGTCGTGCGGCGCCTGGAAAAAGAGCGCAATGCGCCCATATCCCACGAAATTGATGCGCGATTATACATACATGCATAAATGTATAATTAGCGCTTCGAAAAACTTTACCTTCACACATCAACACGATAGCCCGCCTCTGGCTGACAGGAGGCTTGACACATGGCAAGGCGAACCAAAGCAGAAGCAGATGAGACACGCACCAAATTGCTGGATGCGGCAGAAGAGGTGTTCTTCGAAAAAGGCGTATCCCGCACCTCGCTGGGAGACGTGGCGCAGCGTGCCGGTGCCACGCGTGGGGCCGTGTACTGGCACTTCAAGGACAAGGTGGACGTCTTCAGCAGCATGCTGGCGCGCGTGTGCATGCCCTTCGACGAGATCTGCGACGACATGTTCGGCGATCTGCCGCCGCTCGAGCGTATCCGCCGCTCGATCCACAACGTGTTCGAGAGCGTGAGCCTGGACGAGCGTCGCCGCAAGATCTTCGACACCGCCATGTTCAAGATGGAATACGTGGGCGAACTCGCTGCCGTGCGCGAGCGCCACATCGAGGCCGCACAGATCAGCCGCGCCAAATTCGCGCACGACCTCGCCGCAGCGGCACAGGAGCTGCAGGTGAACATGCCCATGTCGGCGGACATGGCGGCCCAGGGCCTGCACTCACTGTTCGTCGGTCTCATACATGGATGGGTGCTGAATGAGGGGAGTTTCCCTTTGACACATACCGCTTGTATGTCAGTGGATGCCTATTTATCAGGCTTGGGCTTCCAGCGCCATCTATCACCCCTCGATCCTGACGGGGCCTGCTGATCCTGGCAACCCCCAACCGTGCCATAATCGGCGATCCGGTCAAACCGGGCCTGATCTTCTTCCCGCTCTCGCAGCTCGCTTCTGCGAGGCAGTGAAGCCAGGATCCTGCCCCTGACCGCGTCATCATCGCTTTCACAGCACGCGGCTGTAGCTCAGTGGATAGAGTATTGGCCTCCGAAGCCAAGGGTCGTGGGTTCGATCCCCGCCAGCCGCGCCATATGAATCAGCAAATCAAGCACATCGGGGCTGGTTGATTATTTGCTGAATTTTTTCTCATGTTTACTTCATTGCGCGTTGCACGCGCCCGCCCCTGGCAATCGCCGTTTACCTGCGGCGCGGCCTTCTCCCTCTTCTACACAACGCCAAGAGCCTGCAGCTGAGCCAGCCGCTCGGCCGATACTCCCAACCGGGAGTAGACATCCTGGTTGTGCTGTCCTGTGGCAGGCCCGGTGGCGGGTGCATCCAGCACTTGTCCAACGACCCGGGGGACAATGCATGGACTGGGGATGGAGCCGTAGTCCGGGTCAGGCAGACGCATCACCGCGCCCCGTGCCTTGAAATGGGGGTCCTGCAAGATGTCCTCGATGGAGTTGGTCTTGCTGAATGGAATCTGGGCGGCCTCCAATGCCTGCACGACTTCTTCGGTGCCGTGTTCGCTGAACCACTTGGAGATGATCTGGTCCAGTGTGCCGAGATGCTCGACCCGTGCCGGATTGGTACTGAACCGCGGGTCCTGCGCCAGGAGCGGCTGGCCGATGGCCTGGCACAGGCGTGCAAAGATCGGGTTCGAGGATGCAACGAGGGAGAGGCTTCCGCCATCACGGGTACGATACATGTTGGACGGCGCGGTGTAGCTGGCACAGTTGCCCTCTGGCCCGCGCACATAGTTCATCTGCTCATACTCGACGGCGAGGGGGTCGAGCAGCCGGAACAATGCTTCCGTGGCCGACAGGTCGACCTCCGTGCCGGTCATGGATGGGTCACCGCGCAAACGGGCTATTTCCATGGCCACCGAGAAGGCGCAGAACAGGCCTGCCACATAGTCGCCGATGGGATAGTTGCTGTGCAACGGCGTGCCGCCCTTTTCACCGGTCAAATTCGTGAAGCCACTCATGGCCTCGAAGATCCGGGCATATCCGGGGCGCTGGGCGTACGGGCCTGTCTGCCCGAAGCCTGTCAGGCGAACCACGATCAAGCGTGGATTGCGGGCGTGCAGCGTTTCCATGTCGAGCCCCCATCGATCCAGCGTTCCGGTCCGGAAGTTCTCGATCAGCACGTCAAAGTGGGGAATCAGCTCCAGGAAGAGCTCGCGTCCCAGCGGCTTCCGGACATCCAGGGTGATGCCTTTCTTGCCTCGATTGGCCACTTTCCACCATAGCGGGTTCCCGTTCTTGACGGGCTGAAGTCCGCGCAGTGCATCGCTTCCATCCGGCAACTCCAGTTTGATGACCTCGGCCCCGTGGTCGGCACAAAGGGTTGCCCCCACTGGTGCTGCAAGCACGGTGGCCATGTCCAGGATGCGCACGCCATGCAAGGCTCCCTTCGATTTCATTTCAGCAGTCATTGGAGGTCCCGGAATTTGAATGAAGCTGCCAGTATCCGGAGCATCCGCATCTGGAAGAATGCCTGTTTCGATATGCGAAACACTTAATTGACGGTACCCATGAGGTGAGCAACCATGCCCGCAGATTCAGCAAAGCAACGCACCGTGTCTTCCATCACCCTTCCAGGGCTCATCAGCCCCCACGACCTGGCTTCGGACCGCCAGTTCGCCATGACGCTGGCGCGTGGGTTGGAAGTATTGCGGGCATTCACTGCTGCCAACCCAGTGCTGAGCAACCGTGAGATTGCAGACCGCACAGGCCTGCCCAAGCCGACCGTTTCACGCCTGACCTACACATTGGGACTGCTGGGCTACATGTCCAAGGATGCCGATTCGCAGAAATACCGGCTGGCCTCGGGCGTGCTGGCATTGGGGCATCCACTGCTTGCCAGCATGAAGACGCGTCAGCTGGCCAAGCCCCTCATGGTCAACATAGCGAGACAGACCGGCTGTACGGTCAACCTGGGGGTACGCGACCGCACCGACATCGTCTACGTGGATTCGGTGCGCGCCGATGGGCGCAACGAATACCTGCCCGATATCGGATCGACCTATCCGCTGCTGGTCAGCTCCATGGGCCATGTACTCATCCACGGTCTGCCCCGCCCCCAGAAGCAAGCACTGCTGAACTACCTGAAGGTGCAGGACAAGGAGCTGTTTGCACTGCATCGCCAAGGCCTGGAGGCGGATGGCAGGCTGTTTGCGGAGCAAGGCTACTGCCTTTCCTCCGGTGCATGGGACCGCGAGCTGTATGCGATAGCAGTGCCACTCAGGGGCGCTCCTGGCGAGCCAGCTCTTTCGATGAATGGCACGTTGTATGCGCACAAGAACGCGAGGCAGAAGCTCGTCGACGAGGTTCTTCCGCTGCTCAAGCAAAGCGCCCATGAGATTGAAGCCTCACACGGATTGCGTTCGGGTTAGTGCCATTCAGGCCATACAAAGGAGACAAGACATGGACAAGACGAGAAGGTCGGTAGTGAACATGACCGCGGCGCTCATGACAGGCGGTGCACTCAGGCCCCTGCAGGCGCTGGCGCAAGGCTCCTATCCGTCCAAGGCGGTTCGAATCATCGTGCCGTACCCGGCCGGCGGTGTGGTGGATTCCATAGCCCGAGTGGTCGGGGAAAGGATGGGGCGGCAATACGGCCAACCCGTCGTGGTGGAGAACCGTACGGGCGCAGGCGGCTCCATCGGCACGGACCTGGTGGCCAAGTCACCCGCAGACGGCTATACGCTCTTGATGGTGTCGCCCTCCCATGCGGTGATGCCGCTCTTTCAAAAGAGCCTGGCATGGGACCCCGTGAAAGATTTCAAGGGGATCGCCGGGTTTGGAGCCATTCCCAACGTGATCGTGGTGCACCCCGGCGTCAAGGCCCAAAGCATGCAGGAGCTTGTCCGGCTCGCGCAGAAAAAGGACAGCGGCCTCACGTATGCCAGCTCGGGGCTCGGCACGTCGTCGCATCTGACCGGTGAGCTGTTGAACCAGATGGCGCGCATCCAGCTCACGCATGTGCCCTACAAGGGGCAGCCCGAAGCCATGACCGACTTGCTCTCGGGCCGAGTCGACATGATGCCCATGTCCACCTCTCTGGCGCTGCCGCACATCAGGACCGGAAAGCTCAGGGCGTTGGCCGTAACGACCCACCACCGTTCCGCGGCCCTGCCTGACGTACCGACCGTGGCCGAGGCGGCCGGACTTCCCGGTTTCCAGGTGGGCACATGGATCGCATTGCTTGCCCCGGCCAAGGTACCTCCGCAAATCATCAGCAAGCTGTCCACGGATGTCGCCGCTGCCATCAGGCAGCCGGAAATCCAGGCCAGGTTCAAGGACCTGGCTTTGGAAGGCGCACCGCAATCAGGAGCGGCTTTCGACGAGTTTCTCAAGCAGGAGGTGTCCACCTGGACAGAGGTCATCAAACGCGCGGGCATACAGGCCAACAGCTAACCGTATTGGAAAGGGGCACGACATGAACAAGACAGGCACAGGCACAGGCACTGCGAGCCGACTCTTTGGCGAACACTTTCTGCACGACCTGAATCAACCGGAACTGGACATGCTGCACAAGGTGCGCGACCTGGTTGAAAGCCGCATTGGTCCCAATGCCCACAAGGTGGCGGAGAAGGATGAGTTTGCATGGGACAACTTTCATCTGCTCGCCAAGGAGGGCGTGATTGCCACCGCCTTTCCAAATGAGTACGGTGGAACGGATGCCAGACAGGTGCTGCGCATTCGCATCATTGAAGAGCTTGGACGGGTCTGCAGTGCGTCCGCCTCGCTCATTACGGGGGCCGACCTGTCGTGCAGGGCCATCGTCGCCGGGGCAACTCCTCAAATGAAGGAGCAACTACTGCCGGGCCTTCGTTCAGGGAAGCTCCAGGCTGCGTTTGCATTAACCGAACCGGAAGCTGGATCGGATGTACGGGGACTGAAAACCAGCATTCGGCAGGAAGGCGGCGAATTCGTCGTCAACGGTAGCAAGAAGTTCATCACCCGGGGAACGACAGCGGACTGGTTCATGGTCGTCGGGCGACTGGAGGCGGACGCCTCGCGCTTTGTCGCAGTGCTGGTGCCCCGAGGCGCCGCAGGATTTGATATCAGCCCGGAGGTCGAGAAACTGGGGTGGTACGGGGTGCCCATTTCTTCTCTCCGATTCGAGAATGTCCGTGTGCCGGCCGGGAATCTGCTGGGCAAGGTGGGGGATGGTTTTGAACTGGCGCAGGATGCACTGTTGCGTGCTCGTATTGGGCATGCCGCGATGGCGTTGGGCCGCTCCATCGGTGCCATTGAGATCGCCGCGGCATACATGAACGACCGCACGCTGTTTGGCAAGGCGTTGGGCGAGCACCAGGGAGCACAGTGGATGCTCTCCGACATGTTTTCGCAGGTGGAGGCCGCGCGGGCATTGTTGTCCGTGACGGCCCAGAAGTACGATAGGGGCGACACCGATGTGGCCGTCTATGCCTCCATGGCCAAGCAGCAAGCGACCGACCTCTGCATGAAAGTCGTGACCGATGCCCTGCAGCTCACTGGAGGCCGGGGCTACATGAAGGACTTTCCGCTGGAGCGGTTCTTCAGGGACGCCAAGCTCAACCAGATTGGAGAAGGCTCCAGCGAGGTCCACAAGACGGTCATCGGCAGAGACGTGATTCGCCGCAGCACCCGCGCACAGCGCAACCCGACCTTGCGCGAAGGCTCCCTGGTCGCCTACTAGTACCGGAGCGGCGGGTACACGGCACGAAGCACGGCATCTGCCGGGTGCCTGTCGGACGGAGCCTTTGCCTGCCCGCCCGACATCGCAAAACGCTCAAGGAAAGCGCTCAACCAAACGCACAGGCAAGGCTCAATCGGCAATCTCCTCGAACAGCGATGCAGAGACGCGCTTCAGTGCCTTGATCACCACTTTCATGGCGGGCGTGACAGGGCGATTGCGCGCGGTCGCCATGACGGAGCGGACGCGGAAATCATTGCCCAGCAGATGTTCCACCATGGTGCCCGTTGCCAACTCGCGGTAAATGGACAGCCTGGACACAATCGCCGCGGCGCGCCGCGTGGCGATGATTTCCTTGGTGATTCCAATATCGTCAATTTCGTAGGCGGCGGTGAGCGACAGTTGCTGCCTGGCGGCCCAGATGTCGATCTGTCGGCGCAACCCTTGTCCGGGGCTGGGAAGGCGCAGGGGTACGCCCGTCAGGATCGGCAGGGAGTCCGGCCCCATCGACAGCGGAAAATCAGGATGCGCCGCGAGCACCACCCTGGCGGAGCCCAGTTCGTCGAGCAGCAGTTGCGACGACATGCCGATGTCACTCAGCACCCCGATGTCCACCTGTGCATGCAGCACCCATTCATACACGTAGCGTGAATTGCCGCTGATCAGCCGCACCTGGACGTTGGGGTACTCCTGCTGGACGGCATCGAGAAGCCTCAATCCGACCGCATGCATGAAAGAGGGCGACAGCGCGATGTCCACGGGTCCGGAAGGCTCACGGTCCTGGTCACCCGCGGTGCCCAGCGCTTCCTCGAGCTGGCTCAGCGCGGGGCGCAGGGTGCCCTGCAGCCGCTCTCCCGCCAGCGTCAGGCTGACACCCCGGCCATGGCGGTACAGCAAGGGCGTTCCGCAGATCTCCTCCAGCTCCTTGATGTGCCGGCTGACCTGGGACTGGGGGATTCCCAGGATGCTGGCGGCGCTGGTCAAGCCGCCGGATTCGGCGACCAGGAGAAAGGTTTGCAGGATTCGAGTGTTCATACGGCGAATGAGGCAAGGTCAGCATCCGGCAGCAGTCGCTGGCAGTTTTCTCTGCGCGGGTTCTCCGCGCGTGAGAGGAACCGTGGGGCGATCTTAGCTGCTCATGCCGTCGGCGGAGGCAGCCCAGACCCCCCGGCAATGGATATCTGTCATCCATTTTCAGGGCTTCATTCCAAAGCGCTGCCTTTGAATAATTGCCGCACAGACAACTGGTGAGGTTTTCAATGAAACGCTTTTCTGTTTTGCATGGCCGCGCTGCGCGATATGGCGCAGCCATGGCTCTGGTGGCCCAAGCCCTCGTGCCCCTGCACCCGGCAGTCGCGCAGGAGCCGTCCAAGCCGATCCGCCTGCTGGTGCCGTTCGCGCCGGGCGGGTCGCAAGACATCATCGGGCGCTATCTGGCCTCGCAGCTCGCAACACGGCTCTCGACCCCCATGATCGTCGAGAACAAGAGTGGCGCCGGCGGCGTGATTGCGGCAGACGCGGTGGTCAAGGCGCCCGCCGACGGTTCCACCCTGCTTCTGGCCACGGGCGGTGCCATTTCCATTGCGCCGCATCTCATGCCGAAGCTGCCGTATCTGGCGCAACAAGACCTGGTCCCGGTGGCCATGGTGGCCGACACGCCGATGGTTATCGCCGTGCGCGCGCAAAGCAGCCTCCGCTCGCTGGCCGAACTGCTCAAGACCGCCAAGGCCGAGCCAGGCAAGCTCGCCTATGCATCGACGGGGACGGGCACTGTATCCCATCTCACCGGGGAGCTGCTGGCACAGGGGGCCGGTGTGAAGCTGACGCATGTGCCCTATCGCGGGGCGGCTCCTGCCGTCATCGACCTCATCAGCGGCAACGTGGATGCCATCGTGACCAGTGCCGCTTCGATCGAGCCCATGGTGCTCAGCGGCAAGGCCAGGGTCCTCGGAACGTTTACCAAGGAGCCGCTGCACAACCTGCCGGGCACGCCCACCGTGGAGCAGGCCACGGGCCTTTCCGGCCTGGCCATTCCGGTCTGGGTCGGTGTCATGGTCTCGGCCAAGACGCCCAAGGCGGTGGTCGCGCGCCTCGCGGAGGAGACCCTGAAGGTCTGCCAGCTCCCCGAGACCAGGAAGCGCCTGCAGGATGCGGGGGCGGATGTGAACTGCTCCGGCAGCCAGGGATTCGGCCAGCTGATTGCGGAGGATTCGCAGCGCTGGGCCGGCGTGGTCAAGCACGGCAACATCAAGAGCGAGTGATGCAGCGTATGAACGTAGGAATTGTTGGAACCGGTGGCATCGCACTTGCCAGTGCCGCATGGATGGCGCATCGCGGCCACGCCGTGTCCCTGTGGTCGCCTCGCGGAGGCGGTGCGGACGCGCTGCGCTCGAAGCCCCTGGCTGCCAGCGGTGTGCTCGATGCCAGCGTGCGTGTCGGCGTTGCCGATACCGCAGGGGAGCTGGCCCATGGAGCCGATGTGCTGCTCATCGCCGTACCGGTGAATTGGCACAGGAGCGTGATGGATGCGCTGATTCCGCACCTCCAGCCAGGGCAGCTGGTCATCGTCAGCTCGATGAGCTCGCTGTCGGCCCTTTACCTCTACGAGGCGGCGCTGGAGCGCGGTATTCCGATCTCCGTGGCAAGCTTTGGCACCACCGTGCTCACGGCACGCCGGCACGATGGCGCTGCCGTGAAGATCATGACGCGGCGCACGTCGCTGGGCGTCTCCTGCCTGCCGCGCTCCGGCCAGGCCGCTGCGCTGGCGGCCTGCGAATCGCTGTTCGGCGACGGCTTCACTGTCGATGAAAACGCCCTGGCGACCGCGTTGACCAACATAAATCCGGTGGCCCACGGTCCCCTGGCGCTGTTCAACTGGACACGGATCGAACGTGGCGAGAACTGGCCCCAGTACCACTTCATGACCCCGCGCGTGGCAGCCGTGATCAAGCAGCTCGACGTCGAGCGCAGAGCCGTGGCCAACGCGTTTGGACTGCAGGTGCGCACCATCGAGCGGCACTTTGCCCAGTCGTTCAATACCGAGTCCGAGCAGCTCTCGGACATCGCATCGGAGCTGCACCGCAAGCGGGGCGGTCCGCCGGGCCCCACGGATACGCAGACACGGTTCCTTTCGGAGGACATGCCCTACGGACTGGTGTTCACGCTGGCATTGAGCCATGTCGCGCAGATACCGGCCCCCGCCACCGAGGCGACGGCGACCATGGCCGGACTCATCGTCGGTGAAGACTTTACGGCCGCCAACGACCTGATCTTCGCGCTTCGGCTCCCCGCCGAGTCCGTCAGCGGCCTGCTTGCGCGTGTCAACGCCAGCCGCTGAACCCGCCCTGTCCCTGACGCTCGAAGGCAACGCTTCGGGCTTGAGGGGCCATGCATGCCACACCTTCGCACACCGGTTTCGGGGTGCGACCTCCCAACCATCCTCATGGTGCGCAAGACAATGAACCCAGAGAACCCACCATTCGCAGCGCGAGACCGAGCGCGCGAGGCCTTTGCGACGAACGACGCCCCCTCGGCCATCGGACCCTACTCGCAGGCCATTGCTGCTGCAGGACTGCTGTATGTCTCCGGCCAGCTTCCCCTGTCCGCCAACGGTGTGGACATGCCGGAAGGCATCGGCGAGCAGGCCCGTGCATCACTTCGCAACGTGGAGGCGATTGCCCAAAGTGCCGGCTGTACGCTGGGCGATGTCGTCAAGCTCACGATCTATATGACGGATCTCCAAGGCTTCGCGCAGGTCAACGAGGTCATGGCGTCGATGCTGTCCACGCCTTATCCGGCACGCGCCACGGTGGAGGTCTCCGCGCTGCCCAGATCGGCGCAGATCGAGATCGAGGCGGTCGTGGCCCTGCCGGCGAACAGGGGGTAAGCGATGCACCATCATTCCAACGCCTGGACCGCTGCGGCCGTTCAACGCATTTCTCGCGATTTCTGCCGCTCCGCCGATACGCACATCATTCCGCTGGAGCTGGCCGGGTTCCGATGCGTGTCGATGTACATCAAGGACGAATCCACGCACCCCACCGGCAGCCTGAAGCACCGTCTGGCGCGGTCCCTGTTCCTGTATGCGCTGTGCAATGGCTGGGTCCGCGAAGGAACCACGGTCATCGAGGCGTCCTCCGGCAGCACCGCCGTGTCGGAGGCCTACTTTGCGCGAATGCTCGGCCTGCCGTTCATCGCCGTCATGCCGCGCTCGACCTCTCCGGCCAAGGTCGACCTGATCAGGTTCTACGGTGGCCAGTGCCATTTCGTGGATCGCGGCGACCAGGTGTATGACGAGGCGACCCGGCTTGCGCGCCAGACCGGGGGCCACTACATGGACCAGTTCACCTACGCGGAACGCGCGACGGACTGGCGCGGCAACAACAACATTGCCGAATCGATCTTCAGCCAGCTGGAGGACGAGCTGCATCCGGTTCCCCGGTGGATCGTCACGGGCGCGGGCACCGGCGGCACCTCGGCGACGATCGGCCGGTACATTCGCTACCACGGCCATGCGACCCAATTGTGTGTCGTGGATCCCGAGAACTCGGTGTTCCTGGACTACCACCGCAGCGGCGACGCCACGCTGTCGAATGCGGAGTCTTCAGGCGTCGAAGGCATCGGCCGGCCCCGGGTGGAGCCATCGTTCATCCCGGGCGTCATTGACCGCATGCTTCGCGTGCGCACCGTCGACTCCTACGCTGCGATGCGCTACCTGGCACGGCTTACCGGGAAGCGCTATGGCGGCTCTACCGGAACGGACTTCTACGGCGCGCTGCGCCTGGCCTGCGAGATGGAAAAGGCAGGGGAGGCGGGCTCCATCGTGTTCCTGGCATGCGATGGTGGCGACCGGTACCTCGACACCTACTACGACGATGCCTGGGTGGCATCGCAGGGGCTCGACCTGGAGCCGCACACACAGCGGATTCAGAAGCTCTGTGAAACAGGCCGCTGGGAAATGCAGATCGAGCCGACGCCATGCACCGCTGAAGCGTGAGCGAATGACACGAGCCCTCCTGGCGCGCGCCTGGCATCTTCTGATGCGGCTCCGGTGCTACGACGATGCCGCGTCGAAGTGGACTGCGCGCTCGCGCAGGCTGCCCGCGAAGAGAATCCTTGATTTGAGGTTCTCGAACACCTGCCGCGTCACCGGGTTGATCACATGGCTGCGGATATACAGGTGGTAGATCAGGTCGGGCAGGGCGGGCATCCCGTCCCCCTTGCCCAGCACGCGCAGGCCGGGGTCGAGCTGCTCCACGCCCCGCGAGGTGACGCCGAGTCCCGCGCGCAGCGCCGCGAGGATGCCGACGAGGCTGGTGCAGGTATGGCGTGGTGTCCAGGCGATGTTCATCGCGTCCAGGGACTCGCAGGCCAGCCTGCGGAAGATGCTGGGGCCGTCGGCCAGCACCAGCGGGATCGGCTTGGAGGGATCGTGCACATAGTTCGCACCGCACAGCCACACGGTGGGGCTTGAGCGCAGGACGAAGCCTTCCAGCGAGGGATCTTCGCGGTTGGATATCACCAGGTCGAGCTCGCCCTGCTTGAGCGATTCCATGAGAAACGGGCTGCGCCCCACGTGCACGTCCATCTGCATGCTGGGAAAGTTCTGTGCGATTTCCTGCAGGACCAGCGGCAGCATGGTGTCCGAGACATCGTGCGGCGCACCGATGCGCACCAGGCCCTGGATCTGGCGGTTCTGCAGGCTCAGCAGAGCCTCGTCGTGGATCGCCAGCATGTGCCGCGCATAGACCAGCAGCCGCTGCCCATGATCGGTCAGCTGTTTCTGCCGTCCCTGTTTCTCGAAGAGCGGATGGCCGATCTTTTCCTCCAGCCGCTGCATCTGCTGCGTGATGGCGGACTGCGTCTTGCCCAGGTGCACGGCCGTCGCGGCAAAGCTCTGCTGGTTGGCAATGGTGACCAACGTGCGCAGCAGTTCGAGCTCAAGCGTTTTTTCCATATATAAATATTACTAAAGTATTCGTATCAATTGCTAGGATTGTTCTGTCCAAAATGCGTTGATAAATTCAAGGGCATTGAACAATTTCCTGGAGCCCGCTTTGAATACGAATGCCCCCCAACGCACAGCCGCAGTCACCACAGCGATCGACAACATGAAGGCTGCCGTGGGCGACGCGTTGACACGCCCTCATCTGGACCAGGTGCTGAACGAGCTCGTGGGCCTGGCGGCGAGGCGCGAGTTCTGGACACAGGCCGACTTTCCCGCGCCGGAGGAGGGCGAGCACCAGGCGCGCTACCTGATCGCCGAGGACCCGGACCAGAGCTATGCGCTGTACCTGAACGTCATGCGTCCCGGCAAGAAGATCGTTCCGCACAACCACACCACCTGGGCCTGCATCGCTGCCGTGGAAGGCACCGAGCACAACCGCGTCTATGAGCGCACCGACGACGGTTCCGTTCCCGGCAAGGGCACGCTCAAGGAGGTGGATCTGGTCGTGGTTGAGCCGGGCCATGGCATCGCGCTCATGCCCGACGACATCCACTCGGTGGAGATCCGGGGAGAGCAGGTGATCCGCCACCTGCACATGTATGGCCGTGCCCTGGAGACGCTGACGTCGCGCACCAGCTACGACCTGCAGGCGGGCACCTGCCAGACCATGGGCATCGGAGTGCAGACCCGACGCTGATCCACCCGCTGATTCCATCCTGAAACGCCGGCTTCGAGCAGTGCGCCCCCAAGGGCGCGCGGGCGGAGCCTTGTCCGAAATTTTCGAACGCAGTGCAATGACTGAATCCATTTCCCCATCCACGCTGAAGAACTGGCTGCACGACGGCCGGGAGATCGCCGTCTTTGACGTGCGCGAGCACGGCCAGTACGGCGAATCGCATCTTTTCTACGCCACGCCGCTTCCCTTCAGCCGCCTTGAAGTGGATGTGCTTCGCCTCGTGCCGCGCAAGCAGGTGCGCGTGGTGGTCTACGACGGCGGCGACGACGGAACCGCGGGCGTGGCACAACGCGCAGCGGCGGCGCTCGAGGCGCTGGGCTATACCGATGTGTACGTGCTCGAAGGCGGGACCGCGGCATGGCGCAAGGCCGGCTATGTCCTGTTCGCCGGCGTGAACCTGCCATCCAAGACATTTGGCGAACTGGTGGAGCATGCCTACGGCACGCCGCGCATCACCGCGAAGGAACTGGCCGCGAAGCAGGCATCCGGCGAGCCGCTGGTGGTGCTGGACGGTCGCCCGATCTCCGAGTTCCACAAGATGAGCATTCCGGGCGCCATCTGCTGCCCCAATGGCGAACTGGCCTATCGCATTGATCGCCTGGTGCCTGACGCGAGCACGCCCATCGTCATCAACTGCGCGGGGCGCACGCGTTCGATCCTGGGCGCGCAGACGCTGATCAACCTGGGCATTCCCAACCCCGTCTATGCGCTCGAAAACGGCACGCAGGGCTGGTACCTGGTCGACCTGCCGCTCGACCACGGCAAGACCCGTCACTACGCGCCGGACTCCGGAAGCGATGCACTCAAGCCCTCTGCCGCCCGGCTGGCCGAGCGCTTCCAGGTGCCCTTTGTTGACGCGGCGACAGTGAAGCAGTGGGAGCAGGACACGTCGCGTACCCTGTTCCTGTGCGATGTGCGGACACCCGAAGAGTTCAAGGCCCGCACGCTGCCCGGCGCGCAGCTCACCCCGGGTGGCCAGCTGATGCAGGCGGCCGACCAGTACGTGGGCGTGCGCAACGCGCGGCTGGTGCTCTTTGACAGCGACAACGTGCGCGCTGCCGTGGTGGCGAGCTGGTTGCGCCAGATGGGGCACGACGCGAACGTGCTGATCGGCGGCCTGGACAGCGGCCTGGATCTCGCGCCAGCGCAGACACCGCGTGCGCCTTCGCTGCCGGAAATTTCAGCGGAAGAACTCCGTCAACGCCTGCTTCGCAACGAAGCCGTCGTGGTCGACCTGCGCGCGAGCATGAAGTACCGCGCTGGGCATGTCCCCGGTGCGATCTGGTCGATCCGCCCCCGGCTGGTGCAGGACCTGCAGGGCGAGACACGCTCCATCGTGCTGGTTGCCGATGAGCCCGCCGTGGCGCAATGGGCGTCGAGGGAGTTGGGCACAAGCGCTGCCTTGCTGGCCGGCGGCATGGAGGCCTGGGTGGCATCCGGCCAGCCGCAGGAAAGCTCCGCCCACGTTCCACCCGATGCCAGCTGCATCGACTACCTGTTCTTCGTGCACGACCGCCATGACGGCAACAAGGAGGCCGCGCGCCAGTACCTGGCATGGGAAACCGGGCTCGTGCAGCAACTCGATGCCCGGGAGCTCGCCGAGTTCCACCTGCCGCACGCCACGGGCGAGGCAGAGGTTTCACCCGGCTGATACCCCACTACCGCCTCGCCGCTTTCAGATATCAATACAAGGAGACAAACATGCGTGCCATCCGTTCGATCAGCGTGACTTTGATGGCGGCCGTCGTAGCGACCGCCGCCTGGGCCGAGCCACTCGCCAAGGTGAATGGCTTTCCATCGCAACCCCTGCGCTTCATCTCGCCGTTTCCCGCAGGCGGCGGCAACGATGCAACGACGCGCTGGGTCACGACCAAGCTGCCGGAGGCGACAGGCCAGGCGGCCATCGTGGACAACCGCGGCGGAGCCGGTGGAAACATTGGCGCCAAGGCGGTGAGCGAGGCCAAGCCCGACGGCTATACCCTGCTCACCGGACAGGTCTCGCTCATGGCGGTGAACCCGACGCTGTACAGCGCACCGGGATTCGATCCGCTGAAGAACTTCATCCCGATCACGCAGGTGAATGCAGCGCCCCTGGCGATCGTGGTGGCGGCATCTTCGCCGTTCAAGAGCTTCGCCGATCTGGCCGCGCAGTCGAAGGCCACGCCCGACAAGGTCATCTTCGCCACGCCGGGCAACGGTACGCTGTCGCATCTGGTGGGCGTCGTGCTGTCCAAGGAAAAGGGCGTTCCGATGACGCACGTGCCCTACAAGGGCGCGGGCCCGGCCATCAACGATCTGATGGGCCGGCAGGTGGACGTGCTCATCACCTCGACATCGTCGGTCGCGGGAATGATCCACAGCGGCCAGTTGCGGGCGCTGGCCGTGACAAGTCCCCGGCGCACGGGCGTGTTCAGCAAGGTGCCGACGCTGGAGGAAATGGGCATGCCCAACACCACGTTCGAGGACTGGTACGGCTTCTTTGCTCCCGCCGGCACACCGCCCGAGCGCGTGGCCTATCTGAACGAATCCATCGTGCGTACCCTGAAGACGCCGGAAGTCACCAAGCTCGTCGTTGACGGAGGCAGCCAGGTGGTGGCCAATACGTCGGCGGAATTCACCGAGCAGCTCAAGCAGGACATCAAGCGCTGGAGCGACGTCGTGAAGCTGTCGGGCGCCAAGCTCGATTGATGTTGCGGGTGGCTGCGGCATCGGAGAACGACATGCATGCAGCCACCGGCAGGAAAGAGAGATCATGAAACAAGAGAACGACAAGCCGATCGCCACCGCGTTGCCCACGCGGCTGTCGCACATGGGCAAGTCGCCCGCATTCGCGGGCGGCTCCGCGGTCAATCCTCCCATCGTGCGTGCCAGCACCGTGGTGTTCGACGACACGGCGCACCAGCGCGACATGCGTGCGCGGCGGGGCAAGGAGCGCATCTTCAGCTACGGTGCGCGCGGCACGCCCACCAGCTTTGCGCTGGAGGATGCGGTGAGCGAGCTGGAGGGCGCGTATCGCACGCGCCTGCTTCCCACGGGGCTCGCGGCCATCGGAATGACGCTGCTCAGCTACCTCAAGCCCGGCGACCACGTGCTGCTGTCGGACAGCGCCTATCAGCCGGTGCGCCACATCACCGAACAGTTTCTGCGCCCCTATGGCATCGAATTCAGCTTCTTCGCCGCCGACGGCAGCGATGCCGAGGCCAGGATGCAGCCCAACACCCGCATGGTCTACGCGGAGTGCCCCGGCTCGCTCGTCTACGAGATGTGCGACCTGCCCGCACTTTGTGCGATGGCGCACGCGCGTGGTGCGATGGTGGCGGTCGACAACACCTGGGGCTCCGGCGTGCAGTACCGGCCGCTCGCACTGGGGGCGGACGTATCGGTGATGGCCGCCACCAAGTATCTCTCCGGGCACTCGGACGTGATGATGGGAACCGTGGCCACGACCGAGGCGATGTGGGAGCCGCTCGCGGAGCGCTGCGATGCCTTCGGCATGACCGTGAGCCCCGACGATGCATGGCTGGTGCTGCGTGGCCTGCGCACGCTGTCCGCACGGCTCAAGGTGCATGAACAGCACGCGCTCGAGGTGGCCGAATGGCTGGGAAAGCAACCGTCGGTGCGCACGGTGTTCTGCCCCGCATTGCCCACGCACCCCGGCTACCACATCTGGCTGCGCGACTGCGATGGCACCAACGGCCTGGTCTCCTTCGAGCTGCCGGTGAATACGCCGGCAGACAAGGTGGACCTGCTGATCGATTCGTTGCAGCTGTTCGGACTGGGTGCCTCATGGGGCGGTTATGAAAGCCTGGTGACGCCCGCCGCGATGACGCAGGCGCGCAGCGTGACGGATTGGAGCGCGCGCGGCCCCGTGATTCGCCTGCATATCGGGCTGGAAGACCCGAACGATCTCATCGCCGATCTCGCGCAGGCCTTTGCTGGCGCGCAACTTGCTGAATGATCCGGGGAGCGTGTTCGCTCCTCGCATCCATCCTTTCTTCATTCCATACTGGCAGCGGGGTAACTCATGTTGAAGCTTTCCATCAAGACCATTCTGTTGAGCGCAAGCGTGCTGGGCGCGGGCGTCATGCAGGCCGCTCAGGCGGCCTATCCCGAGCGGCCGATCACCATCACGGTGCCATTTCCTGCGGGCGGTGGCGTCGACGTGGTCGGTCGCCTGTATGCCCAGGACATCACGCAGAACGGCGGTGCCAACATCATCATCGACAACAAGGCCGGCTCGGGCGGCATCATCGGGGTGGGCGCGGTGGCGCGTGCCAAGCCCGACGGCTACCAGTTCGTGATGGGCAGTCCCGGCAACATCAGCATTGCGCCAAGCGCCTACAAGTCGCTTGCGTACAACCCGTCCAAGGACCTGAAGCCCGTGGCGATGGGCGTCCAGATGCCGCTGCTGCTGGTGACGCGTCCCGACGCGCCTTTCCATTCGGTGGCGGAACTGGTGCGCTACGGCAAGGAGCACCCCGGCGACCTGACCTATGGCTCCGGCGGAACGGGAACCTCCCAGCATCTCTCCGGTGCCATGTTCGCGCAGAAGGCGGCCATCGACGCGCGGCACATTCCCTACAAGGGGTCTTCGCCAGCGCTCACCGACCTGATGGGCGGCCGCGTCGACATCGCATTCCTCGACACCTCCGTCATCCCCAACGTGAAGGCCGGAAAGATCAAGCTGCTGGCGGTCACCAGCGCCAAGCGCTCCTCGCTTCTCCCTGACACGCCCACCATCGCCGAGGCGGGCGTTCCCGGTTACGAGGCGCTCAACTGGTATGGATTCTTCGCGCCCGCCGATACGCCGGCGGAAGCGGTGAACTGGCTCTACGGCAAGCTGAAGGCGGCCCAGGCCAACCCGGCCCTGGCCGAGAAGTTCAAGACGCAGATGGTGGAGGTTCCTCCCGCCATGGACAGCGCCGCGTTCGGCAAGTTCGTGGAAGAGGACACCGCCAAGTGGACACAGCTCATCAAGTCGATGAACCTGAAACTCGACTGATTGCAGGAAGGCACTGACATGGGAATCATCAAGGACTTTCTCTCCGACCCGTCCGCGCCGGCCATCGGCCAGGGCGACATCCCGGTGGGCAGCATGTCTTCCGGCATGCAGATCTCGCTGCCTTACCTGGCGATTCGCGGCGCCAAGCCGGGCAAGACGCTGTGGCTGCACGGCCAGGTGCATGGCGATGAAATCAACGGCATGCTGGCGGCCCTGCGCTTCGCGCGCAGCCTCGATCCGTCGGCCATGACCGGCAACGTGGTCGTCACGCCGACCGGAAATCCCCATGCGCTCGACATCCGCCGCAAGCGCAATCCGTATGACGACCTCGATCTCGACCAGACCTATCCGGGCAATGCCCACGGCCTGATATCGGAGCGGCTGGCCCATGCGCTGATGCAGGAGATCCAGGGCACGGCAGACCTTCTGGTCAATCTGCACACGATGAATGCACTGTTCGATTCGCGTGTCTATGCGGTCTACAAGGTACACCCCGACAGCCCGCTGCCAGAAGCGCAGATGCTGCGCCTGATCAGCCTGTTCGAGCCTAACGTGGCCTGTCGCATGGATGTGGGCGGCAAGGGCGAGCTGCCCGGCAACATCGCGGGGGCGCTGGACTACCAATGCCTTGCATTGGGCATTCCCGCCTTCATGCTGGAACTGGGCGGCGGCAGCCGCTATGAAGCGCACAACGTGGCGCAGGCCGAGAAGGGCTTTGCACGGCTTGCGGCGCAACTGGGAATACTGCCCGCGCAAGCGGGCGACACGCCGCCGCCGAGCGTGCGCCGCGTGACCAAGCGCGGCTGGCTCACGTTCGCAAAAGGAGGGCTGTTCGTTCCCGAGGTGGAGGCGGGGTCCACGCTGGCTGCATCGACGGTATTGGGCCATTCCATCGATCTGTACGGCAATCCGCAGGAGACGATGCAACTGGCGCACGACGGCATCATCATTGGCCTGCGACGTGACCCGGTAGTGCATACCGGCGAGCGGGCGGCCTTTGTCGCGCAGCAATGGGATGAAGTGGTGTTCTGAGGTTCGCCAGAGGCACACGGGAAAAGCGGGCATGCCCGCTTTTTTCGCGGAATACCGGGGAGGATAGGTTTGCGTGGCGAATGAACGGGTGGCGCTTGCGGTGAAAGTCTTCGTGTGGAGGTGCTGATATGGCCCCTCATACTTTGTTGCAAAGGCTTGCCGTACATGAGTACTGTCTTCGCCTTTGCGTCGCGTCTGAGGGGCCATCTCAGCATTGGGGTGGACAGTTCAAGGCGGGCGCGCGCTGCTCGGGCTGTCGTTTGGAAAGCCTCGTGCCCACTCCGACAAGGCGTGATGGACCTTTTTCTTTTTGAGCCAGGTTTGCGAACTTCGTCATCGTGGCCGACAATCCGGCTGGATCGGAAATTGCAGGTGCGAAAAGCGCACGGGCAAGTTCTCCTTCTAAGCATGATGAAGCGCGGAGGTCGACATGAGGAAAGCCGTTTCCAGATTTCAGTTGATCGCAGCCGTCAGCGGCATGTGTGCTGTCTCGCTGGCATGCGCAGCTGATCCAGGGGAGGTTTCGAAGGCCCACATAACGGCAGGTACTGTAGGCTATCGAACGATCGAGGAGGCCATGGAGAAAGCGGGACTGCTCAAGTATCTGACTCCGGAAAACGATCAGGTGCGTTCCAAGGCGGGGGACAATACGCCAGCCCTGATCGAGGAGCTGGGCGAACACTATGCGGGCACGTGGATCGAGTATGACGAACACAATTCCGCGCATCAGATGGTTGCCGTTGCTGCTGATGTGGTACACAGCAAGACCCTCCAGGACGATCCCACGATAGGAGTGCTTCGCGTGAGATACAGCTTGAAAGAAATGATGGCTGTATATGAGCGGCTGTTGTATGAATACATGGTGGATTCACCTGCGCCGGTCCGCGTCACCTCCGCTTCGGTGACGTACCAGAAAAACATGATCGCTGTGCGTGTCAATCCTGGCGATGTCGACAAGGCGAGAGTCATGTTGACGAAGGCAGGGTTTGATATGGACATGTTCTATTTCCAGGAGGCGAGGGCGCCCGTTGCCCTAGCAGGTCCTGTCTATAGAGAAGAGCCTTCCTCTCTCGACGGTAAGCGTTGAGAGACGCACGGTCCTCGCTGCATCACTGATCGAGCCGGCCGGGCACCCTGAGCGGCCACATCAAGAAGCTGCTTCGCGATTCGGCCGGAGTATCGCGAGCTTCAGCGATACAGGCCAATATCATCGAAAGTGCGCTCGCGAGTTCCCACTTCGCATTGCCGCTCCCGGCAAGACAAGCCACATTCCTTGCAACGCCGTGCGTGGTGATCGGCTCGGCTGAATCAAGTTCGGCTTCGCTGCCCGTTGTCATTTCATCGCAGTTCCCCTTCGGAGCCCAACGTCATCTTCTGACAAGGCGCTTTCCCTGCAGGTACTGCGTCACCCGTCAGTCAGGCGCCCGCGTCCCAGCAGGGATCGGTAGAAACCATGAGTGGTGCAAAATTTTCCAATGAGATAATTTTCGTATTGGATAAATTTGACTGGCAGTAGCGATGTCCGATGGTGTGGCGGCGCAAGCCGTGGCCCGTGAGCGCGGGTTCCTGAAAGGTGTTTCGGTCGCTGACGTCAATGTGAACCCACCCCTTTCTCCTTGAAATCTCAGAAGGTCTTGAACGCCATGAACCACTCCCAGGCAGAAATATCCGCGATGGCCAGCGCGCACCTGAAAGCGCTGGACGCCTTGCTCGAGCCCTGCGACCGCACAGACAGTCCCGGTGCGATCGTCGCTGTTGCGCTTCATGGCCGGGTCATCTACCGCAAGGCCGTCGGCATGGCCAGCCTGGAACATGGCGTGGCGAACACGCCGGCCACGCGTGTGCGGATCTCCTCGACCAGCAAGCATTTCACCGCCATGGGCATCTTGCTGCTCGTGGAGGATGGACTGGTGCGTCTGGACGATCCGTTGCAGAAGCACCTGCCGGAGTTTCCGATGCTGAGCGACAAGGGGCCGACGATCGCGCACTTGCTGACGCACACGGGGGGCTGGCGCTCGTATGACGAGCTCTGGTCGATGAGCAACGGCCTGGTGTTCCATGAACCGGGCACTGGAATGCCGGCCATGCAGCGCCAGAGCGCGCTGAACTTCGAGCCGGGCACGCGCATGGCCTACAGCAACGGGGGCTACCACATGCTGGCGAAGATCATCGAGCGCGTGAGCGGTATGGGCTACAACGAGTTCCTGACCCGGCGCCTGTTCGTTCCGCTGGACATGCCGGATACGCAGTCGGTCCCCACCGACCATGACGTGGTCCGGGGGCTTGCCGACCGGTACATCCCCAAGGTGGGTGGAGGCTGGAGGCATGGCGTGTATCCATGCGAGCTGGAGGGAGGTGGCTCGCTGGTGTCCACCGTGGATGACATGCTGCGCTGGCTGGCACACCTGCGTGGTGACAGGAAGATCGTGGGCAGGCCCGGGACCTGGGCTTCGCTGCATGCGCCCACGACACTCGATTCCGGTGCGCAGGTGGCCTATGGCTTCGGCCTGTCGCGCCATCCCTACCGTGGCGTGGACATCATCCATCACTCGGGGGCTGTTCTGGGCGCTACGTCGCAGATGCTCACCGTGCCCAGCCATGGGCTCGACATCGTCATTCTCGTGAATGGTGCGCCGCTGCATCCCGGCGCTCTCGCGCTGAAGATCGTCGACCTGGTGCTGGGGGATGCGCTGCCCGAGAGGCATGAAGTCCGCCCGTCTGCCAGTGCCTTCCCCGCCATCGTGGGCAGGAACTATGCAGCGCAGGAGGAAGGGGGGCTGATCCGCTTCGGCGAGGCCGAGGAAAAGATCACGCTCTCCTGGCAAAGCGCCCCGGGCGTTCCCATGCACCACGCGGGGGACCGGGTCTGGGTCGGCGTGCAGGAGATCGCCATCAGCGACATGGAGTTCAGCGCATCCGCGGTGCAGAAGGCGCAGGCGCCGCACGTGCTGGAGGTGAAGGAGGCCGGTGTGGCGGTGAGCTACGAACTGTTGCCTGAGACACCACCCACCGCAGCAGAACTGGCGCCCCGGCTGGTCGGTTCATACCATGGCGCGGACCTGGATGCGACCGCGGAGATCACCTTGGCCGATGGCCGGTTGCAGGCCGCCGTGCGCGGTCGTTATGGCAGCGTCGAGGGCACGCTGGAGATTCTCTCGGACAGGGTCCTGAGTCTCGTATCGAGCGATGCGCTGCTGTCGCGCCTGGGCCGGGTCACGGTGTTTGTGGACTGTGACGATGCCACCGGCGCAGCCACGGGATTGCGCCTGTCGACGGCGCGCTCGCGCAACGTGTGCATGCACCGCATCGGAGAACGGAAATGAAGTTCTTCACGGCATTCCTGGCGACCGAGACGAATACCTTCGTGTCCGTTCCCACGGGCCGGGGCAGCTTCGAGGAGTACGGCATCTACCATGGCGATGCGAGCACCAGGGCGGCCAGGGGCTACGGCGTGTTTCCGCTGCGCCTGCGCGAGATGCTGGCGGCCGAGGGCCATCAGATGGTCGAGAGCCTTCTTGCGTTCGCCCAGCCGCTGGGCCGTACCGTGCGCAGCGTCTATGAGGAACTCCGCGACGAGATCCTGGACGACCTGCGCAGGGCGGGCAAGATCGACGGCGTGATCCTCGCGCTGCACGGCGCGATGGTGGCCGACGGCTACGATGATTGCGAGGGCGACCTGATCTCCAGGGTGCGCGCCATCGTGGGCCCCGAGGTGCCCATCGGCGTGGAGCTGGATCTGCACTGCCACTACACGCGGCTCATGCACGAGAGCAGCGACGTGATCGTCGCCTACAAGGAGTATCCGCATACCGACTCCATGGCGCGCATGATGGAGCTGGCGCGCATCGTGGTCGATGCGGCGGAGGGCAGCGTGAAGCCGGTGATGGCCGTCCACGACTGCCGCATGGTGGGCCTGTGGCACACCACACGCGAGCCGATGGCGGGATTCGTGCGCCGCATGATCGAGGCCGAGAAGATCCCGGGCGTGCTGTCGGTATCGCTGGGCCACGGCTTTCCATGGGGCGACGTGCCGGAGGCGGGCGCCAAGCTCTGGGTGGTGACCGACAACAACCCCGCGCTGGCGGCCACCGTTGCGCAGCAGCTCGGCAAGGAGTTCTGGGCCCTGCGCGAGGCGATCGGTGCCCCGGTCATGGCGCTCGAGCAGGCGCTTGCCCAAGCATCGCAGGTGCAGGGCGGTCCGGTCACCCTGGCCGATGTCGCCGATAACGCCGGCGGCGGTGCCACCAGCGACAACACCTACATCCTGCGCAACCTGATCGACAAGGGCATCGGGAGTGTCGCCATCGGCGCGTTCTGGGACCTGGGGGCGGTGCAACTGTGCAGCGATGCGGGCGTGGGCGCGACGTTCGAACTGCGCCTTGGCGGCAAGTGCGGCCCGGCCTCGGGCGACCCGGTGGACCTGACCGTCACGGTCATGGGTGTGCGGCACGACTACACGCAGTCCGGCCTCGAATCGGAGGGCGGAGTCCGCACGCCGCTGGGCACGAGTGCATGGGTGCGTGCGGCCAACGGCGTGGACATCGTCATCATCAGCCGCCGCAGCCAGACCTTCTCCCCGGACCTGTTCACGGGGCTCGGCATCGATCTTGCATCGAAGCAGCTGATCGTCGTGAAGTCAGCGCAGCATTTCCATGCCGCCTTCGCGCCGATATCGAAGAAGGTGCTCTACGTCTCCATTCCCGGAGCCAAGAGCTACGACTTTGCGAACCTGCCCTATCGCGCCCGAGACCTCAACTACTGGCCTCGCCTCGAGGCGCCGGATTTCACGGAAGGAGGTCCCGCGATGACCCACACACCTACCCGTGCAGCGGGTGAGTTCCACACCATTGATGGAATCAGGCTGCATCTTCAGCGCAGTGGTCCCATGGCGGGCACCACGGGCCTGCCCACCGTCGTGATCGAGGCGGGCGCGGGCACGGGTCAGGCGCTCTATGGCCGCCTGCAGCATGAGCTTGCCAGGAAATACAGCGTGGTGAGTTATGACCGTCCCGGCCTTGGATGGAGCGAGCGCGACAGCGCCGGTCCGATCGACGCCGTCAGAAACGCCAGAAGGCTGCATGCCCTGCTCGAAGCAGCCGGTATCACCGGGCCGATTGTCCTGGTGGGGCACTCACTCGGCGGCATGCTGTCCCGCGTCTACGCGGGCCTGTATCCCGACCAGGTGGCGGGCGTGATGATGCTGGATTCCAGCCACCCCGATCAGTCCTGGGAGCTGGTCGCATCGACGCAGGCGCTGCTGGAGGCCGAGCGGCAGAAGCGCATCCAGTTCCAGACGCAGGGCACCACGCCGGCGGAGCTGGCCATGATCCAGGCGATGTTCGGGGACCTGCCCCAGGTGATCGAACAGATGGTTGCGACCTACAGGCCAGAGGTCATCGATGCCGTGCTGGATGAACTCCGGGGCCTCGGGAACGTGGCAAGGCAGACCGCGGCCTCGCCCGCCCTGGGTGATCGCCCGATGGCGGTGCTGTGGGTGGCGACGCCGGTTCCCGCGGGCGCTCCCGACGCTCTGCGGGAAACGCAGGAAAAGTGGCCTGGGTTCCAGAAGGACCTGGCCGCGCTGTCGAGCCGTTCGCATATCGAGCAGATCCCCGAGGCCACGCACATGAGCATCGTAGTGATGCCCCAGTTCGTCGCGAGGATCGTCTCCGTGCTGGACGCCATGCTCGACCGATCCGTCGCGGCTGCATGAAGCCTGCCATCGAATGAATGATTAATTAGGAGACCTTTTCATGTTTGCACAACTCACCAAGCGGCTTCTCGCCGGTGTATCCCCCCTGGTCCTCGTGTTGGCGGCCTGCCTGTCCGGCGCTCCCGTCGCGGCAACGGCGCAGACCTCGGCCGCGCCGGCTGCCGCCACCGCATCCACCGCAACCACCGCGGCTGCCGCGGCTGCCGATGGCACGCCGGGCGAGCCGGTGGCGGCGGCTACGGCCGCATCGGCAACGGCGGCCGCAGTGGCTGCTGCACCCGCCGGGGCGTCGCATGCGGACAGCCCGTATGGCGTGGTGTCGCTGTGGAACCAGAGCGATCTGGTGGCCAAGGCCGTGCTCGCCATCCTGGTGCTGATGTCCATGAGCAGCTGGTACGTCATCGTGGTCAAGCTCGCCGAGCAGTCGCGCATGCGCCGCCAGGCACGCGCGGTCGATGGTTCGTTCTGGGAGGCCGGCAGCGTGAGCGCAGGCGCCGCGCAACTCGCGGAGGGCAGTCCGTTCCGCTTTGTCGCCGAGTCGGCGCTCAACGCCACGAAGAAGCATGACGGCCTGCGCGGCCAGGTGGATTTTGCGGACTTCGTGGACCTGAACATGCACCGTGCCACCGAGCGCGTGAACCGTCGCCTCTCCAACGGCATGTCCCTGCTGGCCACCGTGGGTTCCACATCGCCGTTCGTGGGCCTGTTCGGCACGGTCTGGGGGATCTACCACGCGTTGACGGCGATCGGTGCGGCCGGCCAGGCCTCGATCGACAAGGTGGCGGGCCCGGTGGGCGAGGCGCTGATCATGACCGCCATCGGTCTCGCCGTGGCCGTGCCCGCCGTGCTGGGCTACAACTGGCTGCTGCGCCGCAACGTCGGCGTGATGGACAGCGTGCGCGAGTTCAGCGGCGAACTGCACTCCCTGATCCTCTCCAGCAGTGCCAAGCGATAACGCGCTGCCGCGCTTGACGGGAGGTGAATCATGGGAATGAACATTGCATCGGCCGGCGGAGACGAGGAACAGGCGATATCGGCCATCAACACCACGCCGCTGGTCGACGTGATGCTGGTGCTGCTCATCATCTTCCTGATCACCATTCCGGTGGTGAACTACTCCGTGCCGGTCGACGTTCCAAAGGAGCGCAGCGAACGGCGCGAAAGCAAACCGGAGACCGTGGTGATTTCCGTCGATGCACGAGGAAAGCTCTATTGGTACGACACCCCGGTCAAGGACGTTCCCGCGCTGGTGCAGAAGCTCACCAGGGTGGCGGCCATGAAGCCCCAGCCAGAGGTGCACATCCGCGGTGACTGGCGCTCCGAGTACGAGCCGGTCGGGAAGATCATCTATGCGTGCCAGTCCGCGGGCATTGCGAAGGTGGGTTTCATCACCGAGCCCCCCGCGCGCAACTGAGGAAGTACAGCCATGCGTACCAGGAAGAAAGCAGGCCGCCGCGAAAGCATGGCGGCCGAGGAGCCCATGATGGACATCAACACCACGCCGCTCATCGACGTGATGCTGGTGTTGCTCATCATGCTGATCATCACGATCCCGATCCAGCTCGACGCGGTGAAGATCAACATGCCCGTCGGAAACCCTCCGCCCAGCGAGATCAAGCCCGAGGTGCTGCGCCTCGAGGTGGATGAGCGCAGCCATGTGCTGTGGAACAGCGAAGTGGTGGACAACCCGGCAGACCTGGAGCGGCGCCTCGCGCAGGTGGCCGCGCAGGCAGAGCAGCCCGAGGTGCACCTGCGCCCCGATGCCAAGGCCCAGTACGCGGTCGTGGCCGGCCTGCTGACGTCTGTGCAACGCGCGGGGCTCACCAAGCTCGGCATCGTCGGCTCGGAGCAGTTCGTACCATGAATCACCTGACAAACGACTTCAAACCCAAGTCACGCTTCGGCCCCGTGGGCATTGCCGTGATGGTGGTCTTCCATCTGCTGGTGGGCTGGGCGCTCGTCGCCGGGCTGGCACGCAAGTCCGAGAAGGCACAGCCCAAGACGATGGATGCGACCATCATCGCCGAGGTGAAGACCCCACCGCCGCCGCCGCCACCACCTCCGCCTCCGCCCCCACCGCCGAAGAAGATCGTGCGCGTGGAGCAGAAGGTGGCAGCGCCGCCGCCCAAGCAGTCCTATGTACCGCCACCGGCCGTGCCTGCACCGGCGAGCGAGGCCCCGGCCATCACCGCGGTGCAGAGCGTGGAGCCCGTGCGTGCGCCCCCGGCGCCGCCGGCTCCCCCCGCACCACCGGCACCGCCTGCGCCGCCCGCCGTGGCGCGTGACGACATTGCGGTGGTGTGCCCGCGGCAGGTGCGTCCGGAGATTCCGCGCAAGGCGCTGAACGATGGCATCAGCGGCATCGTCGTAGCCCAGATTCACATCAAGGGCGGGCGGGTCTCGGATGTCAATTTCGTATCCGGGCCCAAGGTCTACTACTCGTCGGTGCGAAACGCCGTGATGCGCTATGAGTGCAACACGTCCGCGGAAGTGGAAGTGGTGGCGAGGCAGGAGTTCAACTTCCGGATTGAATGAATGAGTGAATGAATGAGCGGCGGGCAGGCCGGCCCGCCGCGACAATTGGCGGGATGCCTTGCCGCTCCTCTCGACCTGCGCGGCAAGGTGTCCCCCTCTTTCTTAAAAAAATGACTTTAGAAAAACCACATACCATGACACCAAATGCCTCCTCTGAAATGGAAGCAGACTTTCTGATCATCGGCGCCGGCATTGCGGGCGCGTCGCTCGCGCACTGGCTTGCACCGCACGGGAAGGTGGTCATGCTCGAGCGCGAGTCGATGCCCGGGTACCACTCCACGGGCCGCTCGGCCGCCCTGTACATGGAGAGCTACGGCACCGAGCAGGTCCGTGTGCTGACGCGTGCAAGCCGCCAGTTCTTCGACCACCCGCCCGAGGGCTTTTCGGACTACCCATTGCTCACGCCACGCGGAGCGATGACGATCAGCAGCCAGGAAAACCTTCCACAGCTTCAGGCGCACTGGGAGGAGCTGTGCCCGCTCGGCACCGACGTGGTGCAGCTCACGGGCGAACAGGCGCGCGAGATGATTCCCGTCCTGCGCGAGGAGCATGTGGCGGCGGCCGTCTACGAGCCCGGCGCGGCCGACATGGACGTGCATGCCATCCACCAGGGCTTTCTGCGCAGCATGCGCCGCACGGGCGGGGTGCTGGTCTGCGACGCCGAGGTCACGGGCATGGCCCGCGACGGGGCCGGTGTGTGGCAGGTCACGGCGGGCGGCCGGAACTACTCGGCACGGGTGGTCGTCAATGCCGCCGGTGCCTGGGGCGATCACATCGCCTCGCTGGCCGGCGTGGCGCCACTGGGGCTGGAGCCCTGCCGCCGCTCGGCCATGGTGTTCGCGCCGCCGCAGGGCATGAATGCCACCCATTGGCCGATGGTGAACGCCATCGACGAAAGCTGGTACATCAAGCCCGACGCCGGCATGTTGCTGGGCTCTCCCGCGAATGCCGATCCGACCAGCGCGCATGATGTGCAGCCGGAGGAATTCGATATCGCCCTTGCCATCCACCGCATCGAGGAGGCCACGACGCTGACCATCCGCCGTCCGGACCGCACCTGGGCCGGCCTGCGCTCCTTCGTCTCCGACGGGGACCTGGTGGGCGGGTTCGATGCGGCCGCGCCGGGCTTCTTCTGGCTCGTCGCGCAGGGCGGGTACGGCATACAGACCTCCGCGGCGATGGGCGAGACCTGTGCGTCGCTGGTCCGGGGGCTGGGCGTGCCCGAGCGGATCGCCGGCTTCGGCCTCACGGCCGACATGCTGTCGCCCGGCAGGGCGTCTCTGGCAAGACGCTGAGCCTCGCCCGACCATCGCAACCAGGGATCCATCGACATGCGCGTATTCACCGCCACACTCGCCGCCGAGATCAACACCTTCGCACCCATGCCCACGGGCCTGGCTTCGTTCAGGGACTTCGGCTACTACCCGGCGGGCACCCATCCCGACCACATGACGATCTACGCGGGCCCGCTCTGGGCCGCGCGCCTGCGCGGTGCGGAAAGGAACTGGCAGCTCTTCGAGGGGGTCGTCGCGGGTGCGCAGCCCAATGGCATCGTCACGCGGCAGGCCTACGAGGCACTGCGCGCCGAGCTGCTGGAGGACCTGCGCCAGGCCCTGCCCCTGGACATGGTGCTGCTCGGGCTGCATGGTGCGATGGTGGCCGATGGCTACGACGACTGCGAGGGCGACGTGCTGGAGCATGTCCGCAGGCTGGTCGGCAAGGACGTGGTGATCGGTGTCGAGATCGACCCGCATTGCCACCTCTCGCCCGCCATGGTGGAGAAGGCCGACATGATCGTTGCGTTCAAGGAGTATCCGCACGACGACATCCTGGAGCGCGGCCTGGAGCTGGTCGATCTCTGCGCGCAGATGGTGGAAGGAAAGATCCGTCCGGCCGCCTCGCTGGTGGACTGCGAGATGATCACCACGATCCACACCACGCGCGAACCTGCCCGGAGCTTCGTCGACCGCATCCAGCGGCTGGAGGGCAAGGAGGGCGTGCTGTCCATCTCGATCGCGCACGGCTTTGCATGGGGGGACGTGCCGGACATGGGAACCAAGGTCCTGGTCTACACCGACGGCCAGCCGGAGAGGGCGCGGTCGCTTGCGCGCGGGCTGGCGGACGAGCTCTTCGCGATGCGCGAGCAACTGGCGGTGCCCGCGCCGGGCATCGACGCCGCGCTGGACGCAGCGCTTGGTTTCGAGGGCGGCCCTGTCGTGCTCTCCGATGGCGCGGACAACCCCGGCGGCGGCGCGGCCAGCGATTCGACCTTCATCCTCCGGCGCATGCTGGAGCGCGGCATCGGCAATGCGGCCATCGGCCCGATCTGGGATCCGATCGCCGTGCGCATCGCATTCGATGCCGGCGAGGGCGCCCGGTTGAAACTGCGCATCGGCGGCAAGATCGGTCCGCTCTCGGGCGATCCGCTCGACCTCGACTGCGAGGTGAAGTGCCTCAAGGAGGGGCTTGTCATGAGCGGCCTGTCCAACACGCCCGACTTCATGGGCGACTGCGCGCTGGTCTCCGCGGGCGGCATCGACATCGTGCTGGCGACCAGCCGCAAGCAGGCCATGGGAACGGACCTCTTCACCCAGCTTGGCTGCGATCTCCGCGAGAGGAAGATCGTGGTGGTGAAGTCCTCGCAGCATTTCTATGCCTCGTTCAGCAAGGTCGCGGCGCACGTCATCTACGTGAGCGCCCCGGGGGTGGTGACGCTGGACCTGGGAACGCTCAGCTACCAGCGGATACGCTGGCCCAGGTGGCCGCTGGTGCAGCCCGTTTCACGGCACGGCGACGCGAGCGCCTGACTGGCGGCAGAATAAAATGGGCTTCATGTCCAAACCCATTGTCAAGACCACGGTCAATAAAGTCTTTGCGCAGGTGCTTTCCGGAACGGCGGGTGGTTCAGCCGTCGGCGGCCCCCATGCCGGCAAGCACGAGGTGGGGGCCAAGATCCGCAAGGCCCGCAAGGAGCGGGATCTCACGCTGCAGCAGGTGGCGGCGCGCAGCGGCCTGGCGGTATCGACCATTTCCAAGGCAGAGCGCGGCCAGATTGCCCTGAGCTACGAGAAGGTGCTGCAACTGGGCAGTGCGCTCGACATCGACATGACCCGCCTGTTCATGTCGGGCGACCCGGTGGACGACCCGAAGGCCGCGCGGCCCACCGTGGTGAAGGACCGCTTTGACGACGTGCAGCGCTACGAGACCGAGCAGTATGAGTACAGCGTGCTCTGCGGTGCCTTTCCCGACAAGAAGATGCAGCCGCTGGTGGCGATGATCAACGCCCGCGAAATGGACGAATTCTCGGAGCCCATCCGGCACGAAGGGCAGGAGTTCGTGATGGTGCTCTCGGGCAAGGTGCGCCTTCTTTTCGAAAGCGGCGAGGTCGTGGACCTCAACAAGCATGAGGCCGCCTATTTCGACAGCGGGGTGGGGCATGTCTACCTGAGCCTCAGCAAGCAGCCCGCGCAGGTGGTGTCGATCTGCACCTGACGTGGGCCGCTCGAGATCGGTTTCAAGGCGGATCTCACGCACCCTCCACCCACCCCCGGGCCTTACCCCAGACGGCGTTCACCCGTTGATCGGTTCCACGCACGACGTGGTACCGGTCATAGGGGGCGGCCGTCATGCACGCGTGATGCGGCAGGATGCGCACGCGGCTGCCGATGGGTAGTGCATCGAACAGGGCCTGCGGCGCGCCATCGGTGGCGAGCAGGCCGTGTTCCTGGTGCACGTCGGCCACGCGCAGCCCGGGCCACGGCGCACCGCCCGTGATGGGGCAGACCAGGCCGAAGCCGAGGTCGTCGCGAAATTCATCGCCGGAGCGGTCCTTGGAC
Organism: Diaphorobacter ruginosibacter; assembly: GCF_014395975.1. Taxonomy (NCBI): domain Bacteria; kingdom Pseudomonadati; phylum Pseudomonadota; class Betaproteobacteria; order Burkholderiales; family Comamonadaceae; genus Diaphorobacter; species Diaphorobacter ruginosibacter. The sequence goes on from NZ_CP060714.1 coordinate 240,624, forward strand.
AGGGCCAGTGCCCCCGCGTCGATCAGCACGCGTCCCGAGCGGGGGTTGTGGCCGATCACGGTGGCCAGCACCGACAGGGCGATGTCTTCCATGCGGCAGACACCTCGGGCCTGCTGGTCCAGGTCGAAGAACGTGTACACGCCGGGACGCATCTCCGTGACGCCATCGAGCCGGGTGGCGTAGACCGCCGTGGGCGTCGACCCCACGCTGACCACGCTCACCTCCATGCCCTGGCCGCGCAGGCGCTCCGCCGCGCGCACCGCGCCGGCGCGCTCGTCTTCCGCGATCCGTTGAATGGCCTCCAGGCCGGGGGCGTGATAGCTGTGGCCCGCATGGGTCAGCACCCCCAGCAGAGTGAACGCATCGCTCTGCTGGATTGCGCGGGCGATGGTGAGCAACTCCGGGTCGCTGGGCGCGACGCCGCCGCGGCCGCCGCCGGTGTCGATTTCGATCAGCATTGCAAAGCGTGCGCCCAATGCGTCCGCACGGGCCGCGGCCGCACGCACGGCCTCGACCTGGTCGGCGAGCAGCGTGATCTGCGCTCCGTACCGGCGCTGGATGCGGTCCAGCGCCTCGATCTTGCCGGCGCTGATGCCGACGGCATAGGTGAGATCCAGAAACCCCTGTGACGCGAAATAGTCCAGCTCCGCCACGGTGGACACCGTGACGCCGCCGGGCTGGCCGCGTGTCGCGAGCCGCGCCACGCCGGCCGACTTGGAGGTCTTCAGGTGCGGGCGCAGGGCCACGCCATGGCGCGCGGCGCGCTGGGCCATGGCCTCGCAGTTGCGCTCCAGCACCGCGCTGTCCAGAACCAGCGCGGGCGTGGCCACGTCGGCCAGCGTCAGCTCCGTGCTTTCCAATGCCAGGTTCACTGCAGGCCTCCTATCTGCTCCATCAAACGGTCGACCTCATGCGCGACCTGGCTCACGAACGGCGGCATGAACACCAGCGTCATGTGGGCCGAGCCCTCGACCAGCATCTCCCGTCCCCGGGTCGACAGCGCGGCATGGGCCTTCTGATAGCCGGGCCAGCGCTTCTGCACCTCGGCGACGCCCTCCATGCCGGGAGGCAACGGCACGGGCTGGGGCTGCGCCCAGAGCACGGAGAGCGGCCGGTCCCCGAGATCGGGCGATGCGGCCGCCTGGCGGGCCACGTGGCTCAGGCCCCGAAGTTCGGCCACGGACGCATCGACCGATTCCGGGCGGTACGTGGCGATCATCTGCTCGACCACGTGCGGCATGTCGGCGAACAGGGCTTCCATCTGCTGAAGGCCTGCCGGTGGGGGGCCTCCGGCGCGGAACTTGAGCCGGTTCTCGCGCTCGGCGGCGATGTGCTCGACGGGAACATCATCGTAGATCGCGAACTGGTCGGGATGGCTGGCGTCGAGCATCATCAGGCCGACCACCTGCTCGGGGTACAGGCCCGCGTAGACGCGGATCAGCAACCCGCCGAGCGAGTGGCCGAGCAGGACGATCGGGCCGTTCACGCCGGCGGCGGCGAGCAGGGCGTGCAGCCTTCGCGCATTGCGCTCGCCGTCGAATGGCGCGTCGTCCACCTCGCTCCAGCCCATGCCGGCGCGGTCGTAGGTGCAGACCTGGTACTTCGCCGCAAGCGCCTGCTGCAGCCGCGCATAGATCGGCGAAGCCGCACCGCCGCCCGCCTCGATCACCACGGTGGGCAGGGCGGGATCGACGTCCTTGGGACCGCTTCTGTGCAGGTGCATCATGCGTCCGTCGATCAGGTGCAGCTCGCCCGGTGCGGGCAGAAAGCGCGCGTTCATCACCGCGCGCGAGGGGCGCTGCGGCTCCTCCACGCGCGGCCAATAGTCCAGATCGCGCACGCGGTATGGCAGGTTGGCGAAGTCGACGCTCAGGGCGCCGGGCGTGGATGCATACAGCACCTGACTGGCGATGGGCGCGAACTGTCCGTAGAAGTGCTGCGCCGACTTCACGACGATGATCTTCTTGCCAAGCAGGTCGATGCCGAGGCCCGTGAACATGTCGGTGGCCATCACCTGTGATCGCGCACTGGTGAGCACCAGGTCGACGCCGTTGGCGGCCTGTACCCACACGCTCGTGCCCAGCGCCGAGCGCGTGCCCGGTGTGAGCCCGGTCTGCGTGTGCTCATCGACCACGGCCTTCACCGTGACGCGCAGGTCGATCGGATCACCGGAGCTCGGTCCGCACTTTCCGCCAAGACGCAGCTCGAAGCTGGCGCCGACGCCCGCATCGCGGCAGAGGCGCACGGCGCCCAGGTCGTGGAAGCCTCCGAGCGCAACGTCGTGGATGCCGCGATCGAGCACCGCCCGCAGGATGAACGTGCTGTCGCCGGGGCCGCCGCCGCCGGGATTGTCCGAGACGTCTGCGATCACCACGGGGCCGCCTTCCACGGCCAGCGCCTGCTCCAGCGCTTCGCCGATCTCCGGTGTGCTGTTGCGGGTCGCGTGGCGCAACTCCCAGAACTCGCGGCCCAGCTCGTCGGCCAGCGATTCCGCCAGGGCGAGATCGTTGTCCGTCACCACCCACAGCTTCGCGCCCGACTCCGGCACGTCCGACCACGGAAAGCCGTGGCCAAGCGACACGGAGAGCACACCAGGCAGCTGCTCGCATTCCTGCATGCGGCGCACGAAGCCGGCCATGGGCTCGCGCGTGGTGTGCCAGAGGCCGACCATGCGGCAGTCATGCACGGCCGTGGTGGGGCGCACGCGTCCGGCCGCGGCATCGACGACGATGCGCATGAGCTCGTACATGCGATCGAGGGCGTCGGTGTGCGGATACTCCTTGTACGCGATGATCACGTCGGACTGGCTCATCATCCGGTGCGTGAAATGGCAGTGCAGGTCCAGCTCCACGCCGATCGGCACGCCAGGCCCCACGAGAGAGCGCACGCGGGTGATCAGGTCGCCCTCGCAGTCGTCGTAACCATCGGCCACCATCGCGCCGTGCAGGATCAGGAAGACCCCGTCCACCGGGCCGGCCTTGGCGAGGTCCGCCAGGATCTCGTCGCGCAGCGTTTCGTAGACTTCGCGCACGGTGCGGCCGAAGGGCTGGGCGAAGGCCAGGAGGCTCTCGGCCAGTTCATGGCCTTCCTCGGCCAGCCGCTTGCGCATGGCCGCCGCGTACATGCCGTAGCCCGTGGCGTCGCGCGTGCCCGCATCGCCGCGGAAGATGCCGTACTCGTTGAAGGAGCCCCATCCGGTCGGGGCCGTCACGAAGGTGTTGGTTTCGGTGGCCAGCAGGCAGGTGAAGAACTTCATGCGTTGGACTCCTGGCGCACGAAGCGCAGATTGCGCGAACGCGCCGTGTTCATGCGCAGGCCGACGACGCGGCCTGCTTCGCGGTCGAAGCTGAGCACCATCTTGCCCAGCTTGGCGAGCACGGGATCGGTCGAGGTGAGGAGGGCCACGTCCTCCGACACCAGGGTGAGCACGCTCTCGACGAAGCCGTAGCGGCCCTGCACGCGCATGACCAGCTGTTCGTTGCGTGTCTCGATGGTGGCGCTGGCATCCATCGCGGCGCTGAAGAACGTGCCCGACACCTGGGGCGCGAAGCCGGACACCTCGGGGGCAGGCCCGGCGATGCGCTCGAAGCGGCGCGGCTGTCCGCCCTCGGTCACGGCCAGCACATCCGGCGCGCTCTTCGGGTCGATGAGTGCAGCATCCAGCGCGGTGTCGCTGGCCGATATCTCCTGGAGACCCAGCCAGAGGCGGTCGCCCACATGATTCATGGGAATGGCCATCGAGCCTTCCAGCGACATGCCGAGCATGTGCCGGCCCGCCATGTCGACGTCGGCAAAGCCCAGCAGGCTGCCCGTTTCGCGTGCGTAGTAGCGCTGGCCGATGAGGGAGGGGAAATCCGTGGACTGGGCGCGCGGCGCACGCTCCTTGAGGTGTTCCGCGAGCAGCGCCTCGACCACTCCGATGGCCAGGCCGGCGGGATTGACGGGTGCACCGTTGGCCAGGATGACGATGTCGAGTCCATGTGCCGGCACCGTGAGCATCTGCGACGTGGTGCCAAGCGCGGCGCCCGCGTGGTGCACGATCTCCACGCCGCGATACAGATGCCGGGCCAGACCGAATCCGTATTCCACCTTGTCGCCCGAGGCGAGCGTGGTGGGGGCGGACAGGAGACTCCAGCTTTCCGCCTTGCCGACCTTCTTGTCGTCGCTGCGAAGATGCGCCACCCAGCGCAGCATGTCGTCAACGGTGGAGGCGAGCGAGCCGCCGCCGTCGAGTTCGCAGGGGTACAGGCCGCGGGTCCAGCCACCGCCCGGCTTGGGCATGTAGGGCTGGGCGAGGCCTGGGGACACATCGAGGTCGGTGGTGATGGACTCGGTGTCGGGCATGTCCAGCGGAACGAAGAAGCGTTCCTTCAGGAAGTCGTTGTAGCTCTTGCCGCTCACGCGTTCGATGATCCTGGCGAGCATGTGGTAGCCGCCATTGCTGTACATCATCTGCGTTCCGGGAACGAAATTCAGCTCGGTCTGGCGGGCCATCGCGGGCATGCCGGGGCCGGGGTGGGTGAAGGTCAGGCCGTGTGCCAGCGCCCAGAGCTCATCGTGGCCGCGCCAGCCGCTGGTGTGGGTGAGCAGGTGACGCACCGTGACACCCTGAGGCCCGAGGTCGGGCATTTCGGGCAGGTGCTTCTGGACCTTGTCGTCCAGCCCCACCAGCCCATCCTCGACCAGCAGCATGATGCCCATCGCCGTGAAATGCTTGCTCGTGGATGCGATGCGGATGCGCGTCCTGGGCCGGTTGGCCACGCCCATCTCGATGCTTGCCATGCCGACCGCGCGGCGGTACAGCAGCTTGCCGTGCTGTGCCACGGCGACCACCACGCCCGGAGAGTCCGGATGGTTGAACGGCTCGAGGACGGTGTCCAGCAGGGCCAGTGGCTGGGATGCCTGCATGCCGGACGGGGCAGGGGATGCGGTTTGGGGAGGAGCAGTAGTTTCAGACATGGAAGACAGAGGGTTGGGTCAGGAAAGAAGAAGAGGGGTGCGCGGAAGGGAAGGCCTGGCCGCAAGGCCATGGCATTCGTCGGTGCCGGGTCGGGCCTCCGGCGCCTGGGCGGCAGCTCTCGGGCTGCCGCCGGTTGCGAGCGGAACGAGCGCCCGGTCAGGTGATGTGCGCCTCGCGCATCAGCCGCACGAAGGGTCGCTCGGTCACATAGAGCACCACCGCACCCACCAGACCGCCGACCACGGTCGTGCAGACGATGGCCAGCGCGAGGCCGTTGTCCAGATGCTTGAACGCATCGGACAGCACGCCGACCATCAACGGACCGATCACGCCGAAGGGCAGGCCCAGGATCGTGAGCACGGCGATGGTGCGCGAGCGCAGGTGGGGCGGCGCCGCGTCCTGCAGGACGTTGGGCACCGCGACGGCTCCACCGATCAGCGGCGTGACCAACAGGCCGAGAAGCATGAACGCCTGCGTGGAGGTGGTCACGAGCAGCAGCAGCATCGACAGCAGCGCTGCGATGACATTGCCCACCATGACCACGCGCACCGCGGCGGCGGGGCCGACGACGCGCTGCGCATAGCGCACGGCGAAGAAGCCCACGGCGCCGCCCACGATCGTGCCGCAGAGGATGGCGATGCCGATGCCCTGTCCCACCTCCGCGGGCGTGGAGCCGAAGGTGCGCACGGCAAGCACCGGGATCCAGCCCCCGAGCGAACTGAGGCCGATGCCCGCCAGCCCGGTGCCCAGGATCAGTCCGATGAAGGTGCGCCAGTGCGCGAGCATGTGTTCGCGGAAGGTGACCAGGTTCTCGTCCGGTTCGACCTTCGCGACTGCGCGCACGGCCTGCTCGGCCTTGCTGGTGCGCTGGGTCGAGCGGATCGACAGCACCAGCAGGGTCGCGGGAATGCCCACGAGTCCCATGAAGAAGAACGTCAGCCGCCACGACTCGAGCGTCTGCATCGAGACCGGCAGCACGGGCCGCAGGTCATCCATCATCTTGACGATGGAGCCGGCCAGGATCGATCCCAGCGCGGCCCCGAAGATCGTGGAGAGGGCATAGACCGTATTGGCCAGCACGCGCTGGGCGCGCGAGAACAGGTCGGGAATCAGGCTGTTGGTGATCGGTGTGAGGCCCGCCTCGCCGACCCCGAGGCCGATCGATGCGATGAACAGCACGCCATAGGTCTCGGCCGTTCCGCGCAGTCCGGTGGCCGCGCTCCAGAGCACCACGCAGGCGGCCAGGACGACGCGCCGGTCATAGCGGTCGCTCAGCCAGCCCAGCGGCAGGGTCGCCAGCCCGGCAAAGAGGGCCAGGCCGGCGCCCTGCAGCAGTCCGATCTGCGTGTCCGTCAGCGAGAGCGAGATGCGTATCGGCTCCAGCTGGAGGTTGAGGATGAGCTTGTCCACCCCGCCCAGCACCGTCGACATGATCAGCACGGCGAGTGCATACCAGGCGCTGATGGGCGCCTTCCCGTTCGTTGAAAGGGCGACCGGAGCCGCCTCCTGCTTGAAGGCCGACATGGTCATGGTCAGAACGGTACGGTCATGTTCACGCCGATGGTGCGTGGCAGGGTCAGTGCCGCCTCGGTCTGGTACGGGTTCGATGCGGGAGCGAGGCCTGGATCGACCGACACGATGCCGCGCTTGTTGGTGGCGTTGCGCACGTAGGCGGCGAGGCTGAACGACTTGAAGTCCATGCCGGCCTGCAGGTCGACGATGGAGAAGGCCGGCATCCTCACGTTGTTCACCAGCACACTGCCCGGATAGCCGGAGTTGCGCTGGCCCGTGTAGCGCACCGATGCACCCACGTAGGAGTTGTGGTCCGCGAGCTTGAAGAAGTGCGTGACACCCAGGACACCGGAGAAGCGTGCGGTGTCGGGCATCCGGTCGCCGGCCTTGGCGCCCAGGCCCTGCGCATCGTCGAGCAGCTTGCCGTTGATGAGCGAGGTGGACGCGTTCACGTTCCAGGCGGAGTTGGGCCGCCAGTTCAGTGCCAGCTCAGCGCCACGCACGCGCGCCTTGCCCGCGTTGGTGACGAAGGTGAAGTTGCCGCTCTTGATGGGCTGCTGGATGTCGGACCATTCGATGTCGTAGAGCGCACCTTCGATGGAGAGTGTGCGATCCAGCAGGTCGGCCTTGTAGCCCAGCTCGTAGCTCCAGAGCGTGTCGGAGGTGTACATCGGCTTGACGATGTTGCGGTCGGTGTCCGGCTTGAGCGCGTTCGGTCCGCCGGGGCGGTAGCCGCTGGCCGCGCGGAAGTACACGTTGCTGGTCTTGTCCAGCGCATACTTGATCGTGCCCAGGTAGGTCGTGGCGTTGTCCGATGCCGACTCGCCGCCCTGGATGGGCTTGCCGCCCACCAGCAGCCCGTCGCCGGAGTTGGTATAGGACTGGCTGTTGTGGGAAATGCGCACGCCGCCGGTGATCGACAGCGACGGTGTCGCGTTCCACGTCACGTCGCCGTAGGCGGCGGTCTCGCGGTAGCGGCTCGGTGTCGAGGACGTGAGCAGGTTGACCATGTTCGGGCTGCCGGTCACGTTGGCGTTGATGCCGCCGTTGACGGCGCCGCGCTCGCGGTTCAGGTACAGGCCTGCAAGCCATTCGAACTCGATGCCCGACCGCGAGGTCAGGCGGAACTCCTGGCTGACCCGGTTCTGGTCCACGTTGCTGAACAGGGGCACGGTGCTCACCGGCAGGCCCGCGGCCCGCAGCGCGGGCCCATAGAGACCGGTCATGTCCGTGTTGCTGCGGATCTCGGTGTCCTGTGCCGACGTGATCGAGTTCAGGCGTGCCCACCCGAAGTCGTACTCCACATCCGCGCCGATGATGGCCGTGCGGTTGGCGTAGGGCTCGCGTACCGAGAGAAAGCGCTGGCGCTCGCCGATCACCGGGCGCAGCGTGCGCATGTCCAGATCCTCGTAGCCCAGGCCCTTGCGCTTGATGTCCTGCACCGTGCCCGTCAGGCGCACCGTCAGCTCGCGTGTCGGCGTGAGCAGCAGCGAAAGCCGGCCGCCTTCGGTATGGCCGCGATTGACGTTCGACATGGCAGCGGGCCCCACGGCATCGTAGCTGCCGCCGACGCGATCGGTGAAGCCGGCGATGCGCAGGCCTGCGACGTCTTCCTTCAGCGGAATGTTGACCACGCCGCTCAGCGTCATGCCCGGGCCGCCCCCCTGGGTGGCCGAGGCGCCCAGCTTCATGGAGCCGGAGAACTCCGTGGTGTCGGGCTGGTTGGTCACGTACTTGAGCACGCCGCCCATGGCGCCGGCGCCATACAGGGTGCCCTGCGGACCGCGCAGCACCTCGATGTGGTTCAGGTCGAGCAGGCCCATGTCCAGCGGTGTGAAGCCGCCCAGCGCCGCCGATGAGCTCAGGCCCGTGGCGACATCGTCCACGTACACGCCGACGGTGGCCACGGTCTGCGAGGGGCCGGTGGTCAGCCCGCGCATGCTGAGCACGCCGCCCACGGTGCCGCTGCTCGTGAGGTTCACGCCGGGCTGCTCGGCGAGATAGTCGGGCAGCCCCTTGGCGCCGGAGCGCTCCAGTTCCTCGCCCTTCATCAGGTTGACCTGCATCGGCACCTCGCGCACGGGCTCGCGACGGCGCGTGGCGGTGATGGTGATGGCGTCCAGCGTGGGAGGGGTCTGGGCCTTGGCGTCGGTGGTTTCCGTCGAGGCGGCGGCGGGCGATTCGGATGCCGGGGTCTCCTGTGCCTGGGCCTGTGTGGCCTGGCTCATCAATGCGGCGGCCGAGGCGACCAGCAGTGCAAGCTGCCTGGCGCGGGGTGCGGCGGATGGGGAAAACCGGCCAGGCCGGGCTTTGGCAGAACGACTCATGGTGCTGATGTCTCCAGAAAGTTTTTTGAGTGGGGTCGATTCAGTCGCGATGCTACAAATAAATATACGTATTGGCAATTAATTTTCTAATTTGTATAAAAATTTCAGAAATTGATAATTTGCGGCATACAAATCCTCGTGCCGCAATCCGTACAGACCCTGTATTCCGGAGCGGCTTTCCCCTCTGGCGTGCCATTCGAAACCGCAGATCCGACGAAAAGGCATGCCGCAGCCACGCCATGCATGGGGATGGCATGAAATTTCCACATTGTCGAAATTGGAAAAAAAAGACCAGGTCGCCTCCCTCGCGTGGAGGCGCCTGGTCTGAAAGGCGGGGGCAGGCCCCCGCCGCTTCACTCCGCGCGCGGCCGGTCAGCCGGATGCGCGGAACAGGGAACGCTGTAGCGTCTGGTGTGTGGCCGCGTGTTCAGGCCTCGGCCAGGCGCCTGAAGAGAACGTGCCGGGAGCGCAGGCTGCTCACGTGAAAGCCCGTGATGCGGCCGTCGCTCTCGCGCACGAGGCACAGCACGCCGTGCGCCTTGGCGCCGGGAGACAGGTCGCCCTGCAGCGCAAAGATGTCGGGGGACAGCGGCAGGAGCTCCACGGATGGCGTGGCGATCGAGCCGAATGTCTGCAGCTTCAGAAATTGGCGGCCTGCCTCCGTCTCCAGCGTGAGGCATGCATCCACCCCGAGGTCGGCCGCGTGGTAGCGGCCGACCAGTGCGGGCGCGGCCTCTTCCACGCCGGGGGGCGCTCCGGTGATGAGTTCGAGCTGGCTGGCGCAACCCGCCTCGCTGAACCGCAGGTGCCCCGGGGGGCTCCCTCCGTTGCCAACGAGGAGGTTTCGACGACGAAGGGCCCCGCCGCCAGGTCCTCGAACCCGATACGCAGCAGGTCACCTTCATCGCGCAATGCGACAGGCGGACGGCGGAACAGGCTCAGCCCCAGCTGGCCTTCGGGCGTTTCGGCGAACCCGACCACCATGCCGGAGCAGGGATCCCGGTAGCACGAGCCGAGCATGGGCTGGAAGCGCGCGCCTGCCACCCGGGCCTCGGCGGCGGCAAGCGCTGCATCGCCGAGCACGGCGTCGACCACCTTGTTCGCCAGGCTTGGCATGCTGGCCTCGAGTCCATTGGCCATCAGCACGACGTCCAGTTCATGGTCCGGAACGGTCAGCATCTGGCAACTGCCGCCCACCACCGCGCCGGCGTGGTGGATGACCTTGACCCCTCGGTACAGGTGCTGCATCAGGCCCAGGCTGTAGACGGACTGCAGGCCATTGTTCAGTGTCGCCGTCGACAGCATCTGCCGCCAGCTCTCCGCGCTGCCGACCGTCTTCGGGCCACGCAGGTGCGCGAGCCAGCGCAGCATGTCGTCGACCGTCGACACCATGGCTCCCTCGCCAAGGATTTCCTCGGAGGGAAAGACGCCCAGCCGCCAGCCGCCGCCCAGTTCGGCGGGCTGCGGCACATGCAGCGTGGCAAGGCCGCGGTGGATACGGAAGTCGCAGGGCACCGACGCGGTATCGACCATGCCCATCGGTCCGAAGATACGCTCCTGCATGAATTGCTCGAAACGCATGCCGCTCGCGCGCTCGATCGCCAGGGACAGCAGGTGGTAGCCGCCATTGCAGTAGAGCTGGCTTTCGCCGGGCTCGAAGTTCGATTCGGACTGGCGCACCATCGTCGCCAGTCCGGCTCCCCTGGGCTGGACGGCCAGGCCATCCGACAGGGAGCTCAGGTCCACATGGCAGCGATAGCCGCTGGTGTGCGTCATCAACTGGCGCAGGCTAGGGTCGACCGTGCGCTGCGGCAGTTCGGGAAGATAGGTGCGGACCGGGGCATCCACGTCCAGGCGGCCCTCCTCGGCGAGCAGAAGTGCCGCCAGGCAGGTGAAGTGCTTGCTGCTCGAACCGATGCGCATCAGCGTCGCGGGTGTGTTCGCCACCCCTAGGGCCACGTTCGCCAGGCCGAAGCCGCGGCGGTAGACGATGCGGCCGCGTTGGGCCACGCCCACCACCATCCCGGGCGCATCGCTGCGATTGGCAAATGCGAATACTTCGTCCAGCGCGGCCGTCATTGCCGTGGCCTCCGCGGTAGGTTGGGCCGCGTCGAGGCGGGCTGTTGAGGGTTTTGTCTCCGTCTTGCCTAGTTCGCTCATGGGTTGTCCTCGCGTCGTGCGGTATGAGTTTGAAGAGGTACGTCGCACGCGGTGGAATGAATCCTACAATGTTTTTTCCAATTTGGATAATTTTTCTCCAATTCGATAAAGCGGATAGAATTAGACAAAAGTTCTCACCGGGTATAAATTCCGTTATCGCCACTTGCATTGACCGCAGAGTCAACCACTTCACCCTTCATGCTTGACGCGTCACCAGCCCCCATCACCCCTCGCCAACCTCCGGGAGAGGCGATTCGCGCCCTGCGCAAACGCCTCGGACTCACCTTGGGCGAGGTCAGCAAGCGGACGGGGATGAGCGTGTCCACGCTGTCCAAGCTCGAAAAGGGCCATGCGTCGCTTTCCTACGAGAAGCTGCACCTGATTGCGCGTGGCCTGAATGTGGACATGTCGCAGGTCATCGCCCCGGCGGGCAATCATTCGGCAAGTGCCGCATCTCCCCACACCCGCGCAACCGGGCGCCGCACCATCCAGCGCAGCGGCGAGGGGCTGCCGCTGGGCAATCCCAACTACGGGACGACGTATCTGGCCACCGAGCTGCTGAACAAGCGGCTCATTCCCATGATCACCACCATCCAGGCGCGAAGCATCGAGGAATTCCTCAAGGAGTTCGGCGATTTCGTCCGTCACCCCGGTGAAGAATTCAGCTACGTGATCGAGGGCCAGGTGGAATTCCATACCGAGCTCTATGCCCCGGTGGTGCTCAATGCAGGCGACTCGATCTACTTCGATGGAAACATGGGCCATGCCTACCTCGCCGTGGGCGACGTGCCCAGCCGGCTGCTGACGGTCTGCGAGTCCGCTGGCTCGGATCATCCGGGCAAGGCGGATGCACACGAAGCGCGCCCGAGCGCGGACTGACGCCCCCGCACCCCCACCCGTGCCTCGAGCGGGCTTCGCGGTGACCCGGCGGGCAGGGAATGCGCCGAGAATAGCCGGATGACTGAGAACAAGCTTCCATCGCTGCGAGGATTGCCTTCGGTGCGGCAACTGCGCGCCTTCGTCGCGGTCTACCAGAGCGGCCACATCTCGGCGGCGGCGGACATGCTGTCCGTGACCCAGCCCGCCGTTACCGTGCTGCTGCGGGAAATGGAGGAGCGCCTGGGCGTGCGGCTGTTCGACCGGTCCACGCGCGCGTTGCGGCGGACCGAGGCCGCTGCCGAGGCCTACGGCCATGCCATGCGCACGCTCGCCGAGCTCGAGTCCCTGGGGAGGAGCATGGTCGATTTCTCCGCGGGCAGGAAGGGTCGGCTCCGCATCGCGGCCACATCGACCGTGGCGCAGACGCTGCTGCCCTCGATCCTCAGGGAATACACCGCGCTGCACCCCGACGTTCATTTGCTCATCGACGACTGCGCGCCGGGAGAATTTGTCGAGCGGATCATGAGCGAGCGCGTCGATTGCGGCATCGGCACGCTGGAAACCCCCATCCCCGGACTGGAGGAGCAGGTGTTCCGCCACGATCCGCTGGTCGCGGTGGCGCAGGCCAGGTTCTTCGCCTCCGACAGGCCGTTGACATGGAAGCAGCTTGGCGCCTTTCCGATCATCACGGTGAAGGCCGGATACGGCGTGCGGCGGCGCATCGAGCGCGCGGCATCCGAGGCGTGCGTGGCGCTGCGCGTCGAGCACGAGGTGTCCCTGCTCACCACCGCCCTGGCGCTGGCGAGCGGAGGCCTCGGCGTGGCCGTGGTGCCGGGCTCGATTGTTGGCGCGGCCAGCAGCGAGGGGCTGGTCACGCGCCGGATCCTGCGTCCGCTGGTGGAACGCAACACCGCGTTCATCTACAAGCGGGAGCGCACGCTGCCGCCCACCGCGGCAAGCCTGCAGGAGCTGCTGCTGAAGCGCTTGAAGGGATAAATAACCTTTCCTTATTGATCATCGCAATTCCTTCATTTCACTCGTCCGCGATCTTTCGTTTCAATGCCACGCTGAAATGAAGCAACCCCCTGTGGCGTTTTGCAGCGCCCTGGATCACCGGTACGAACTTTGGAGCGATGAGATGAAGGAAGAATTGACGGCCCAGGTCCTGATTGTTGGTGGCGGCCCGGTGGGCCTCACGCTGGCGATGGACCTGGCGCAGCGCGGCATCGACGTGCTGCTGGCGGAGACCCGGGAGCGCGGCGAGCCGCCCAGCGTCAAGTGCAATCACACGTCGGCGCGTTCCATGGAGGTGTTCCGCCGCCTGGGCGTGGCCGAGGCCCTGCGCAACGCCGGATTGCCCGCGGACTACCCCAACGACGTGGCCTACCGCACCACGTTCACGGGCACCGAGCTCTCGCGGATCCCGATTCCCGCGCGCGACGTGCGCTACTCGGCCACCGGCGGGCCCGATACCTGGTGGCCCACGCCCGAGCCTCCGCACCGCATCAACCAGATCTTCCTGGAGCCCGTTCTCTTCGAACATGCGCTCGCCCAGCCGAACCTGCGCATTCTCAACCGCACGCGGATCGACGAGTTCGTCCAGGACGAGCAGGGCGTCACCGCGCAGGCGGTGGACCTGGAATCGGACAGGCGCTTCACCGTCCGCAGCCAGTACATGATCGGCTGCGATGGCGGCAAGTCCGCCGTGCGCAAGGCGATCGGCGCCAAGCTGTCGGGAACCGCCGTCGTCGGCCGCGTGCAGTCCACCTATTTCCGCGCACCGGACCTGTACCAGCGGACCGGCAACCAGCGCGCATGGGCCACCTTCTCCATCAACCCGCGCCGCTCGGGCAACGTGTATGCCATCGACGGGCGCGAGACGTTCCTGCTGCACAACTACCTGAAGTCCGACGAGACGGATTTCGATTCGGTCGACCGCGACTGGGCCATCCGGGAGATCCTGGGCGTCGGAGCCGACTTCCAGTACGAGATCCTGAGCAAGGAGGACTGGGTCGGCCGCCGGCTGGTGGCCGACAAGTTCCGTGACCGCCGCGTGTTCATCTGCGGCGACGCGGCCCACCTCTGGATCCCGATGGCGGGCTATGGCATGAATGCGGGCATTGCCGACGCCATGAACCTGTCCTGGCTGCTGGCGGCGCGCCTGCAGGGCTGGGGCACCGAGGCGATTCTTTCGGCCTACGAGGCCGAGCGCCTGCCCATCACCGAGCAGGTGTCGAACTTCGCCATGAAGCACGCGATCGCCCTGCAGGCCAAACGCGAAGGCGTGCCCGCCCATCTCGAGGACGACGACAGCTGCGGCGAAGCCACGCGCCGGGAGGTGGGGCAATCGCTGTACGACCTGAACGTCAAGCAGTACTGCTGCGGCGGCCTCAACTTCGGCTACTTCTACGACCAGTCGCCCATCATCGCGTACGACGGGACTCCCCAGCCCGGCTACACCATGGACCAGTTCACGCCGTCGACCGTGCCGGGCTGCCGCACGCCGCACGTGTGGCTCGACGACGGCCGTTCGCTGTACGACGCCATGGGCGCCGGCTACACGCTGCTGCGCACCGATCCGGCCGTCTCCACCGCGCCATTGGAGGAGGCAGCCGCCGCCAGAGGCGTGCCGCTGAAGGTGATGGATGTGCAGTCCACGGAGGCCCGTGGCCTGTACCGGCATGCGCTGGTGCTCTCGCGTCCCGACCAGCATGTGGCCTGGCGCGGCATCCGATGCCCCGAGGACTCCCTGGGGCTGATCGACCAGTTGCGCGGTGCGCGCCAGGATGCCGGTGCCGGCGTGGGAGCCTGAGTCATGATGAACCGACGTCAATGGACACTGTCCCTCGCGGCGCTTCCCGCCGCTCTTGCGACAACCCCGATGGCCGCGATGGCCAATGAAGGCAAGCCCGTCACCATCGTCGTGCCCTACGCTGCCGGAGGCACCACCGACATGCTGGGGCGCCTGCTCGCCAAGGAACTGGCACCGCTGCTCAGGCGCACCATCATCGTCGACAACAAGCCCGGCGCGGGCAGCGCGATTGGCGCGGCTTACGTCGCCAAGGCTCCCGCGGATGGCAGCGTGCTGCTGGTGGCGACCAGCACCACGCTGGCCATCAACCCGTCCCTCTACAGGAAGCTCCCCTACGATCCGGCCAGGGACTTCGTGCCGGTCGGAATGATCGGCGCCGTGCCGCTGGCCGTGGTGACGCATGCCTCCGTGCCGGCCCGGACCCTGGAGGAACTGGTGGCGCTTTCCAGGTCCAGGCGGGAAGGCCTGTCCTACGGCTCGGCCGGCAATGGAAGCCCGCAGCACCTGGCGGCGGAAATGCTCAAGGCCGCCACGGGCGCCAGGCTCAACCACGTGCCCTACAAGGGCAGCGCCCTGGCCGTGACGGACCTGCTGGGCCAGCAGATCGACGTGATGTTCAGCGACATCGCGCCGGTGCTGCAGCATGTGAAGAGCGGGCGGCTGCGCGCCCTGGCCGTGACGTCGCCGCGGCGGCAGGCCTCCATGCCCGACGTGCCGGCCGTGGCCGAGTCGGGCATCAAGGGAACGGCCGATTTTGACGCGGTCGCCTGGCAAAGCCTGGTCGCCCCGGCGGGGACGTCCCGGGAGCTTGTCGGCAAGATGGCGGCTGCGCTCTCGAAGGTCATGTCCGAGGCGTCGGTCCGCGCCCAGCTCGCGCGCGACGGGCTGGAACCTGGCAGCATCGCGCCGGAGCAACTGGCCGAGTACATCCGCTCCGAGACGGCGCGCTGGGCCGCTGTCGTGCGGTTTTCGGGCGCCACGGTGGATTGATCGGCACGCTTGTTCGCCGGTTCGCGCGCGCATCCCGGTTCCTCACAAAAGAAACGGCAGGAAGCATGGAGCTCCCTGCCGTTTTTTCTTTTCCTCAAGCAGATCAGCCTGCTGCCATGGCCTCGGCAGGCTGGAAGCGCCTGGTCAACTCGCTGGCCGTGGCCTTCAGCGCACGCAGCGCTTCGGAGTCCGATCCCAGGTCCATCTGGCCGGCCTCACCCAGAATCGTGAGTGCCGCGAGCAGGCTGCCGTCGGTGTGAAAGACGGGAACGCTCGCCGAGGTGACGGACACATTCTCGCGATCCACGAAGCTGGAGACACCGCTCACCAGCGCATTGCCGCTCGCGCGCACTGCCTGCAGGTCTTCTTCCAGCGCCTGCAGCAGGCTGTCGCTCGATGCGCCCTGGGCCAGGGCCTCGGCGCTCAGTACGGGCTCTACGGCGCCCTGGTCGAGCCACGCGGCGAATACGCGCCCGGTGGCCGATTCGCTCACCGGCAGCACAGCACCCGTCCGCAGGTTCATGCTCACCGGCTGGCTCGATGGCTCCCAGTGCACGATCGTCGGGCCGTGTGTTCCCCACACGGCCACGCCGACCGTGACATCCAGGCGGGAGGAGAGATCCACCGCCGCATGCGTGGCGAGGCGAATGGCGTGCAGGCGCGCGCGGTTGTTCTGTGCATCGGCCTTGGACAGGCGCGCATGGTCGTGCGTCTCCGCAACCAGGTACCGGCCGCTGCCGAACACCAGGGGCCGGCTGCCGTTGCACTCCATCCGGTCGATCCTGCCGATGAAGATCATGTGATCGCCGGCCTCGTGCGCGGCATGCCGGCTGCATTCCAGATAGGCAAGGCACCCCTCGATCAGCGGCACGCCGTTCAAGCCCTTGCGGATCGCAATGCCCGAGAACTTGTCCTCGCCGGACTTGGCGAAACGGTTGGAGACGTCGATCTGGTCGCTGGAGAGAATGTTGATCGCAAAGTGCCTGGCATCGCGGTACACCGGATGGCTGAATGCGCGCAGTGCCTGGCTCCACAGCACCAGGGGCGGATCGAGCGAGACCGAGTTGAAGGAGTTCGCCGTCACGCCGTGGTAGTTGCCCTGCGCATCCACCGCCGTGACGACGGTCACTCCGGTCACGAAGCTGGACAGCACCTTGCGCAGCTCGCGCGGGTCGATCGCCAGTGGAAGGTCTGAGGTGTGCGTCATGGTCATGGATCTCGTTGCAAGTGGGCGGGGCACCGCCATGCATCCCCTGCCGGGTGCCCCGGCGGGTCAGCGCTGCTCGATGGTGTTCAGCAGTCGGCCCAGCGACTCGATCTCGACCTCGGTGTTCTTGTACTGGGACAGGAACGTGCCGATGTTGCCCTTGGGGTGGTTCGGCGTTCCCTTCGATGCGGTGCCGCAGTGCACGCAGTCGCCGGGCTCCATGGTGAACCAGATGTTGGCTTCATGAAGCACGCGCTCCACCGGGAAGAAGTAGTTCGCCGTGCTGTCCTCGCAGTACATGTCGCCATCGACATAGCCGCGGATGGCCAGGTTGTTGGGATTGGGCACCTCGTCCTTGGTCGTGATCCACGGGCCCATGGACGCAAAGGTATCCGCGGCCTTGGAGCGTGCGTGGTAGACGAAGTACACGTAGTTGTCCTGGTCGCCGAACTTCTCGCGCCAGGCGAAATGGTGAGGCGCCGTGAACTTCGGATCCATGTTCAGGGCGATGGAGTCTTCGCCGAACTTGATGCCGCTGGCGGTCACGTCGTTGGTCATGGTCCAGCCGAAGATGTGGTCGAGGATCTTTTCCTGCGGCACGTCCTTGGCGAGCTTGCCGAACACGGCGACCGGCTCCGGCTCGGGAATGCAGCGGCCGTGGCGCTCGAGCAGCACGATGGGCTTGTTGTGTCCGGTCAGCGCGGAGCGGCCCTTGGTGAAGAACATGGGCGACTTCATCGGCTTGAACGCGTGCTGGTTCAGGTTCTTGTTGTTGACGGCGCAGCCCAGAATCTTGGAGGCACGGGGATTCGGCGCCATCCAGTCGGCAGCGGACACATCGATCGTGGCGGCAGTGCCTGCGCGGGCCGCGTTGATGGCATTGTTGGCCTTTTCCAGGCCTTCGTTGCCGGAGATGATCAGTGCCTCCATGTCGGGCATGTCAACGGCGACGGCGATATTGCCCTCCACGCGTGCGATCACAGTGGGGGTGCCATTGAGGCGGATGGTTCCAAGTTTCACTCTAAACTCCAGTCACATAAAGCAAGATGGTGTCTCATAATTTAAGACAGAAGGGGTGGCTCACCAATTGGGGCAGTCCCACGGAAAGACTTCGAAGTTATTTCGCAGAGAAGAACAAAATCACTCCACCAACACCGACAATCCATTCATGAGCCCCAGAAAAACCGCCCAGGTCGTGCCGCCTGACGAAACAGAGTTGCCGAGCATCGAGTCGGGTTCCGCCGAGCCGGAAGCCGGCAAGTCCCCCACCGTGCAAAGCGTGGAGGTGGCCGTGCAGGTGCTGGACGGCATTGCCGACAACAACGGCCTCGTGCGCGTGAACGAGCTGGCGCGCCAGCTGGGCATGACCAAGGCCCGCGTGTCGCGCCACATGCAGACGCTGCTCAACCTGGGGCTGGTGGCGCGCAGCCCGCACGAGGGCTACACCTTCGGCTGGAAACTGCTGCAACTGGGGCGTGCCGCGCTGCAGGACAGCACCCTGGTCGATGTCGCCAAGCCGCACATGGTGCGTTTGCGCGACGAGGTGAACCAGACCGTGATCCTCAGCGTGCCCGCCGCCAACGGCTCGGTGGTGCTGGCGTGCGTGGAAAGCCTGGACATCACCCCGGTCACGGTGCGCATCGCCAGCATGCTCGTGCCACCGGCGTCGCCCGCCGGCCGCCTGTCGCTGGCCTATCAACCGGGCCTCGGCAGGCCCGCGAAGAGCCCGCTCAAGCACTGGCCGGGGTTCGGTGCGGAATATGAACTGGATACCGGCCGGGGCTTCGGCGGCGTCGCCGCCCCCGTGCTGGACGACCGCAACAACATGGTCGCGGCCATCTCCATCGTGGCGCCGTCCACCGCACTGCGCCCCAAGCCCGCAGCCTCCCTGGTCGCGGCGCTTGCCCGGTGCACTGCGGGCATCAAGGCTGAGTACATAGGGACAACCCCCTGAGGCGCTGCGCGCCTTCCCCCTTCTCTCGAGCTGCTGCGCAGTTCGGGAAGGGGACGCAGCCTTCGCTGAGGGGCGGCCCTTGCTCGGCTGCTCTGGCAGGGGCCCTGCCAGTTTCATGGAGCGTGCTCATTGCTTCCGTGATGACAACCCTCTGAGGCGCTGTGGGGCGACCCTTGCTCGGCTACCCTGGCCGGAGGGCAGCAGGTTACTGGTCCACACTCTCCTGGATCACCGCCACACAGCGCCGCAGCGCGCCGATCAATTGCGATGACGGTTTCGGCATCAGCAGGCGCGACGACATGACCAGCGACACCAGGCCCAGCACGGAGTCGCCCGAGAGCACCGGTGCGGCAATGCCGCCCAGGCCGGTGCGCTGGGTGTCGATCTCATAGTCCACGCCCAGTTCATGGTAGCGGCTCCAGGACTGCCGGGTCACGTCCTCGTCGCCCCGAGCCGCGGCTTGAAAGCTTCTTGCGAGACGCGCGGCGGGCGAATGCGGATAGCGCAGGGCGGTGCCTGCCTTGACGCTGATGCTCATGGAGGCGCGGCTGCTCTCGAAGCACTGGAGCACGACCGCCCCCTCCTGTGACGGCACGGACCAGGTGACGGTCTGGCCGGTTTCCTCGCACAGGGCCTCGAGCGCGGGCCGGACGATTTCGCCCAGCGTTCTTTCGCGCAGCACATGGTGGGCCATGTGCGTAAGCCGTTCGCCGAACACATACCCCTGCCGTCCCACCTTGCGCGCCAGGCCCATGGACTCCAGGGTGGACAGGTGCCTGCACACGCGGGGCTTGCCCAGCGACAGCCGGAGGGCGATGTCCGTCACGCGCGCCGGCCCCACATGGTGCGCGAGCAGTTCGAGGATCCGCACGGCGGTCTCCACGCTGCGCACGCCGGCATCGTTCGCGGGGCTTTCTTCCTCTTTGTTTCGGTGCGCGAAATTCATGCTTTTGTCTCCGTATGACTTTCCCTATCGGGATTCTTTTTATGAGCCAGTTTTTGCTCATGAAAAGTATCATGGAGCGAAACACAGGCGCGCAATACGTGACAACGCCTATTCCCTAGTTCTTACGAAAAGGATTCATCCATGGGTATCCGTACCGGCAAACAGTTCCTGGAAGGCCTCCGCGACGAGCGCGAGGTTTACATCGACGGCAGGCGCGTCAAGGACGTCACTTCCGACCCCGCATTCCGCGGCGCGGCGCAGACCATTGCAGAGCTGTACGACCTGCAGCACGCCGCGGACACGCAGGACGTGCTGACGCAGGTGGATGCGGCCACCGGTGAGCGGGTCGCACGCTCGCACGTGCTGCCCACGAGCAAGGAGGCCCTGGTGACCCGCGGCCGTGCGCTGCGCCGCACCGCGCAGCACACCTGCGGCCTGCTGGCGCGCACTCCCGACTTCATGAACGTCGGCATCGCCGCGCTGGCCGCGGCGCGGCCCGTGTTCGACGCCAGTCCCGGCGGCCGGAGCTTCGGCGCGAACATCACGGCCTACCACCAGCACGTCATGCGCAACGACCTGACCATGACCCATGTGCAGGTCAATCCGCAGGTGGACCGCTCCAAGCAGGTGTTCGAGCAAAAGCACGACATCGCGCTCAAGGTGGTCAAGGAAACCGATGCCGGCTTCTATGTCAGCGGCAGCCGCTGGGTGGGCACGCTCGCGCAGATTTCCGATGAAGTGGTGGTGATGCCCTCGGTCGTCATCACCAACGACAGCAAGGGGGAGGACTACGCGTTCGCGTTCGCTCTACCCATGGCCACGCCCGGCCTCAAGATGGTGAGCCGTCCCTCCGTGGTGCCCTATGGGGCCGGCCACTACCTGGACAATCCGCTGTCGCAGCAGTTCGACGAAGGCGATGCGGTGCTGATCTTCGAGAACGTCTTCGTGCCATGGGAGCGGACCTTCGTGTACCGTGACCCGGACCTGTGCAACAAGATCTACAAGCTCACCTACCTGGGCGAGCACTACACGCACCAGACGATGTCGCGCACGATTGCCAAGGCCGAGTTCATGGCCGGCCTGGCCGCCTATGTGGCGCGCAGCATCAAGGTCGACATCTTCCCCAACGTGCAGGGCATGCTCGCCGAACTGCTGATCTTCCTGGAGATGCAGCAGGCCTTCGTGGATCGGGCCGAAGCCACCGCCACCGAGACGCCGTTCGGCACCTGGGCTCCCAATCGCTGGCCGCTGCACAGCGCGCAGCTGAACTTCCATGAGCGCTATGCCCGCATGATCGACGTGGTGCGCACCGTGTCGGCGGGCGGCCTGGTCGGTGTGCCCTCGTATGGCGAAACACAGGGCGAGATCGGTGAGCTGGTCGAGCAGTACTTCGCCAGCGCGGGGCAGACCTCCAAGGAACGCATCCAGCTGATGCGACTGGCCGCCGACGCATCGATCTCCGCTTTCGCGGGCCGCCAGGTACTGTATGAGCGCTACTACCAGGGCGACCCGGTGCGCCGCGCCATCGGCTACTACATGGAGTACCCCAAGGAAGAGCTGTTCGGTCGCGTCGACGCGATGCTGGGCCGCTCGTTCGCCAAGGCCAACCTCAAGTAACAGGAGTCACAGACATGGCACGCATTGTCCTTGGCATGGGCCTGGCCCACACGCCGCAGATGCACACTCCGCCCGAGCAGTGGCAGACGCGCATCGAGGCGGATCGCAAGAACCCGGCGCTGTGGTTCCGGGGAAAGTCCTACAAATGGGACGCACTGTGCGCGGAGCGCGCAGGTGAAAACCTCGCCGTGCAGGCCGAGCCCGAGGAGCGCGAGCGCCGCCACGCACGCGCCAACGCCGCGGTGGAGGTGCTGGCCGAGGCATGGGAGAAGGCACGCCCCGATGTGGCGGTGATCATGGGCAACGACCAGCATGAGCTGTTCGTCGAGGACGTCATGCCGGCCTTCACCATCTTCTGGGGCAAGGAAGTGCAGAACATGCCCTCGCGCGACGACCAGGCCGCGCGCAAGCCGCCGGGCATTCACGTCGCGCACCACGGCCATGCGCCACCGCAACTGCTCACGCACCCCGGATGCCCCGAACTCGGGCGGCACATGATCGAGCAGACCATGGTCGACGGCTTCGACGTGGCCCAATCCCAGTGGCTGCGCGAAGCGGACCAGCGCATCAGCTTCAGCACCGGCATGCCGCACGCCTATGGCTTTGTCTACCGCAACGTGATGAAGGACCGCGTGCCGCCGCACGTACCCGTCATCATCAACACCTTCTACGCGCCCAACCAGCCGACGGCGGCGCGCTGCCTTGCGTTGGGGCGCTCGGTCGGCAAGGCGATCCAGAGCTGGGACAAGGACCTGCGCGTGGCCGTGATCGGCTCGGGCGGCCTCAGCCACTTCGTGATCGACGAACAGTTCGACCACGCCTTCATGGATGCCCTGGTCCGGGGCGACCACGAGGCCACGGTGAACCATCCGGAAAGCTGGTTCCAGGCCGGTACGTCCGAATGCAAGAACTGGATCGCCGCGGCGGGCGCGCTCGAAGGATCGGGATTGAAGGCGCGCGTGGTGGACTATGTGCCCTGCTACCGCTCCGAAGGCGGCACGGGAACCGGCGCGGGTTTCGTGCTCTGGTCGTAACCCTCTCCGAATCGCACCAGGAATGACGGCCGGGTGCAGGTGCCCGTGATCCGCTGATCCGCAGATCCGGGTATCTCACCCAAACAAAAGGTTCATCACGCATTGTCGGTATGAGCGCGAGGCTTTCCAAACGACAGCCTGCGCAGCGCGCGCCCTGTATGAACTGTTCGCCACAATGCTGAGACGGCCCCTCAGACGCGACGCAAAGGCGCTGACAGTACAAGCGTACGGCAAGCCTTTGCAACAAAGTATGAGGGGCCATCTCAGCACCTTCATACGAAGACTCTCACCGCGAGCACGGTGTGCCCATTCGTCACACGACCTATAGAACCCGGTATTCCGCGAAGAACCCACGCAAAAGGCCATGCCCCGGGGCATGGCCTTTTGTTTGGGTGGGAAGGAGCCGTGTAGTCAGTGCCTGACCAGGCGGTTGCGCAGCGTGCCTATGCCATCCACCTCGATCTCGACGACGTCGCCTGCGTTGAGGAAGGTGAGCGATTCGTAGCCGCAGCCATTGCCCACGGTGCCCATCGCCAGCACCTCGCCCGGATAGAGGGTCTCGGACTGCGAGAGAAAGCTGATGCTGCGCGCGATGTCGTGCTGCATGCCGCCCGAGACCGAGCGGCTGCGCTCCTCGCCGTTGACGCGCACGCGCATGCCGAGGCTGTAGGGGTCTGCAATTTCATCGCGTGTGACGATCCACGGACCCAGGGCATTGCCGGTGTCGAAATCCTTGCCCTTGGCCGGGCCCATGCGGAACGACACCTCCTGGGATTGCGTGTCGCGCGCGCTGAAGTCGTTGAAGATGGTGTAGCCGAACACGGCATCCATGGCCTCCTCGACCGTGGCGTTCTTGACCTTCTTGCCGATGATGACGGCCAGCTCCATCTCGTAGTCCATGCGGTTGGAGAAGTGCGGCCAGATCACGTCTGCATCGTGGCCCACCACGCTGAAACGGTTGGCCTTGTAGTACAGCGGGCGCTCGTACCAGACCGGTGGAATGGTGAAGATGCCGCTGGCCTGCAGTTTTTCCTCTTCCTTCGCAGGGTCCGCCGCTGCCGATGCGCGCATGCGCATGGACGAGCGCAGCGCCTGCTTGACGTGCAGCTCATAGTTGGCGAAGTCCCTGATCTGCTCGGGCAGCGGCAGCGGGGCCATCAACCGGACTTGGGAAAGAGGCTCGCCCGCGTCGGCGGGTGCGTTGCCGATCAGGGCGCGCACCTCATCAAGTGCCGCCTGACCGCCTCGCAGCAACTGCAGCATGGAGCCCATGTCCGCTGCATGCGCTGCACCTGCGGCCTGCGCCAGGTCCTGAATATCCACTACGTGTCCCGCAGCGGTCAAAGCGCCCAGGCGCTCTCCGCGCGGGGACACAAACGTCAGCAATTTCATGTATGTACCTATCTGCCTGCCAAGGGGTAGGAAGGCCGCTTTCGCTGGAATGTTTCGTGCAAGGAAACAGGGCCTTCGTGGTTTCCGCAGCCCGGGCTCTCCGGATTGTGGATGCTGGCCGCAACGATACGGGGCGCGGGCCGAAGGAGCCATAGGGCGAGCCCGGCAGGCGGACAGGCCCTTTGTTGCGACTGGCGAAATTCAACTGCGGCCCGGCAGCTCCAGCGGATCCGCATCCCCGGGGCACCGCAGCACCTGCCTGCATTGCGAACGCAGCCACTGCAGGGCCGGGTCTGCCTCCGAGCGCAGGCTGGAGCACAGATGCAGCTGGTAGCGCGGCAGCTCGAACGGCAGCGCATGGACGGCCAGCCGGGCGGCGTAGGCCCTCGCGACGCCTTCGGGAAAGATGGCGATGTGGTCGCTCTGCTCCAGCAGGGCCGCGATCTGCGCGAAGCTCGTGAGCGCGACCTGCGGGTAGCGCCGCAGCCGTGCGCGTGCGACGACCTGGTCCACAAGGTCTTCGATCGTTGAGCGCCCGTATCCGAGGACGACCTGGGGCGCCGCGCAAAACTGATTCAGGGTCACCGGTCCGCTCAACAGGCCCGGACGCGCCACCAGCACGTGGCGGCCCTCATGCAGCACTTCGGTTAGCAGGCCCTCGGGCGGCGTGAAGCGCGGCAGGAGGCCCATATCCGCATCTCCGCGCAGCAGCGCGTCGCAGGTGCGGTGATCAGCGGGCTCCCACAGGATGCGGATGCCCGACTGCATGGCCGCGAGCTCCTTGCACAACAGGGGCAACACGCGAGCGCCCATGTTGTCGCTGCCGTGGATGCGGAAGATGCGGTCGGACTGTGCGGGATCGAAATCGCGCCCCGCCGTCAGCAGCTTGCCGATCTCCGACAGGGCGGCCCTGACATGCGGAGCCAGCGCGTGGGCCCGGGCCGTCGGCTCGACCCCATGGGCCATGCGCGTGAACAAGGGATCGCCGAATGCATCGCGCAGGCGCCTGAGCGTCGAGCTCACCGCCGACTGGCTCAGGAACAGCCGCTCCGCGGCGCGGGACACGCTGCGCTCGGCAAGCAGCGCATCGAACGTGCGCAGCATGCCGATGTCCAGGTGACGGATATCGGTGGGAGGCATATCTGATATTGAAACGTTCGGCTGGCGATCGGCATGGGCCGCTTCTATTCTCGGTGCATGCACGGCATGCCGTCGTGCCATCGAAGGATAGAAGACAGGAGACCCCATGACCATGCGTACCATCCCCATCGCTGCCGCAAGTCCGGACACCGGAACGGCCTATGGAAGGCCGGTGCCGACCTATCGCAAGGAACTGACGGAGGTGGGCGCCGGCACGCCCATGGGCGAGTTGCTGCGGCGCTACTGGCATCCGGTCGGCCTCGCGTCCGATGCCACCGGTACCCCTCGCAAGGTGCGCGTGCTGGGGGAGGACCTGATCCTGTTTCGCGACCAGGCGGGCCGCGCGGGACTGCTGCATCCGCACTGCGCGCATCGCGGTGCGTCGCTGTACTACGGCAAGGTGGAGGAGCGCGGCATCCGTTGCTGCTATCACGGCTGGCTGTTCGACGTGCAGGGCCATTGCCTTGAGCAGCCCTGCGAGCCCGGGGGCGGCGGCCACGCGCGCGAACGCATCCGCCAACCGTGGTATCCGGTGCAGGAGCTCTACGGACTGATCTGGGCCTACATGGGACCGCCGGACAGGAAGCCGGTGCTGTCGCGCTATGAATGCCTCGAATCCCTCGACGCCGGCGAAATGCTGGAGTGCAACGACCGCAGCATCGGAGGCGGCGGGCCGCAGATCATCGACTGCAACTGGCTGCAGCACTACGAGAATCTTGTCGACCAGTTCCATGTGATCGTCCTGCACTCGACCTTCAGCGGAACGCAGTTCGTGGACGCCATGGCGCTCATGCCCCAGGTGACCTGGGAGACGACGGAGCTCGGCGTGAAGGCCGTTTCCATCCGGGAAATGCCGGACGGCAGGATCTTCCGGCGCGTCAGCCAGGCGGCGGTGCCCACCCTGCGCGTGATTCCCAGTCCGCGCGTGGGCAAGTACGGCCGCGTGGAATCGCTGGGCTGGATCCTGCCGATCGACGATCATCACTTTCGCATCTATGTGGTGGGTCGCGTGAAGGCACCGGGGGAACTGGCGCAGATGCGCTCGCGCCAGAACGGCAAGCTGTGGGAGGAACTCACCGAGGAGGAACACCGGCAGTCGCCGGGCGACTACGAGGCCATGGTCAGCCAGGGCAGGATCGCCCATCATTCGGAAGAGCATCTGGCGAGCAGCGACCGTGGCGTCGCCATGCTGCGCCGTTATCTGCGCAGGCAGCTGGAGGCGATGGAACGGGGAGAGAATCCGGCGGGCACCGACTTCGATCCCGATGCGGCGCCGGTGTTCTTCGATGCCGGCAACTTCCTCGAAGACCCGCCATCCGCCGCGTGATATCCCGCCAAGGCGTCAGGCTGGCACGCCATGCGGCGGCCGGCCCGAGCCTTGGTCTTTCACGGAGTTAACCGTGCTTCACTTCTTCAGGATCTCTTCCAGGGCCGAGATCAGGATGTCGTTTTCCTCGGGCAGGCCCACCGTCATGCGCAGATGCTGTGCCAGCCCGTAGGGCGCGACCGGGCGCACGATGATCCCGCGCGACAGCAGCTGCTTGTTGATCTCGCCGGCAGGCAGGTTGGCCCCGCTGAAATCGACCAGCACGAAGTTGGCATACGAAGGCACATAGGGCAGGCCCATGCGCTCGAAAGCCGCCGTCAGCTGCTGCTGTCCCGCGCGGTTGGTCTCGTAGGTCCGGGCGACGAACTCGTCGTCGCCGAGGGCGGCTACTGCGGCAGCCTGTGCCAGTGCATTCACGTTGAACACCAGGCGCGTGCGGTTGAGCAGGTCGGCCACGGAAGGATGCGCGACGGCAAAGCCCACGCGCACGCCCGCGAGGCCATAGGCCTTGGAGAAGGTACGCAGCACCACCATGTTCGGGAACTCGTGCTGCAGCGCCATGGAATCCATGCGCTTTTCAGGGGGCAGATACTCGGTGTAGGCCTCGTCCAGGATCACGAGCACGTGCTGGGGAACCTGGGTCATGAAGCCGCGGATCTGCGCTTCGGTGAGCAACGTGCCCGTGGGGTTGTTGGGGTTGGCGACGAACACCAGGCGTGTGCGCTCCGTGATGGCCGCGGCCATCCGGTCCAGGTCGTGGCCGTAGTCCATGGCGGGAACGCTGACGCCCGTGGCGCCCACGCACTTCACCGCCACGGGGTAGGCGATGAACGAATACTGTGAATAGACGGCTTCGCTGCCATTCACCAGGAACGCGCGTGCGCACAGATCCAGCAGTTCGCTGGAGCCGTTGCCCAGCACGATCTGCTCGGGCTGCACGCCGTACCGGTTGCACAGCGCCATCTTCAGGTCATAGCCCGTGGGGTCCGGGTAGATGGCCATCCCCTGCATGACGGCGCTGACGGCCGCGATGGCCTTGGGGCTTGCGCCCAGCGGGTTCTCGTTGGAGGCCAGTTTCGTGATGCTGTCAACGCCCTGTTCGCGCCGCACCTCCGACGAAGGCTTTCCCGGCACATAGGGGGGCAGTCCGCGGATGTACTCGGGTGCGACATCGGCGGGGGTCAAATTCGTGCTGACTGTACTCATAGCAATACCTCACATAGCGCCCTGGAGCGACTTCACTTCGAAAAATTCTTCCAGTCCGTAGCGGCCGTATTCTCGGCCCAGGCCGGACATCTTGTAGCCCCGAACGGGGCCTCGAGGTTCAACGGCGCGCCGTTGATCACCACCTGGCCCGTGCGGATGCGACGCGCCGTGGCCTGCGCCCGTGCGCGATCGGCGGACCAGACGCCGCCCGACAGGCCGTAGTCGCTGTCGTTGGCGATGCGCACCGCGTCGTCCACGTCGTCGTACGGAATGATGGACAGCACCGGGCCGAAGATTTCCTCGCGCGCGATGAGCATCTCGGGCCGCACATCGGTGAAGACCGTGGGCCGCACGTAGGCACCGCGCGCCATGCCCTCGGGCTGCCCTGAACCTCCCAGAAGCAGCCGTGCACCCTGTTGCACGCCGGACTCGATGAAACCGCGCACCCGCTGCTGCTGCAGCAGGGATGCCACGGGCCCGAGCTTCGTGGCCGGGTCGTGCGGATCGCCGACCGTCCAGGCCTGTGCGGCCAGGGCGATCTGCTGCTCCATCTCGCCCTGGCGGGAGCGGGGGACGAGCACGCGCGACAGGCAGGCGCAGGCCTGGCCGGAGTTCGCATAGCCCTGCTTGACCACGGTGGCGACGATGCTGCCCAGGTCGACGTCATCCAGCACGATGTTGGCCGACTTGCCGCCGAGCTCCAGCGCCACCTTCTTGAGCGTCGCGGCGGCGGCTTCCGCCACCCGCTGCCCGGCGCGCGTGGAGCCCGTGAAGCTGACCATGTCCACATCGGGATGCCGGACCATGGCCTCGCCCACGTTCAGGCCGGTTCCCAGCACCAGGTTGAAGACACCGGCGGGCAGGCCTGCTTCATGGACGATTTCCGCGAACACGCAGGCGTCAAGGGGCGTGATCTCGCTGGGCTTGAGCACGACGGTGCAGCCGGCCACCAGGGCCGGCGCGACCTTGGCAGTGATCTGATGCAGAGGGAAGTTCCAGGGTGTGATCGCACTGACCACGCCCACGGGCTCCCTGACCACCAGCGTGTCGCCAATGACCTCCTCGAGCGCGAGCGTTTCCATTGCGCGGGCCGCGATGTTGAGGTTCTTGACGGGCAGGCCCAGTTGCGCAAGGCGGGAGAACGCGAGTGGCGATCCCATCTGCGACGTCACCAGCAGCGCCAGCTCCTCGGAGCGGCGCAGCACGCCTTCACGTACGCGGTCCACCGCCGCGATGCGCTCGGCCACCGGGGTCGCGGCCCAGCCCGCGAAGGCGCGCCGGGCTGCCGCCACCGCACGGTCCACATCCGCGGGACTGCCCGCGGGGGCGTGGCCGATCACCTCTTCCGAGGCCGGATTCACGACGGGAATGAATTCGGTTCCGGAGGAGCGAATCCATTCACCGTCGACATAAATCGCGTCTTGCTGTTTCATGGCCGTCCTTCAGACTTCGCCCAGCGGGTTCGGGGGGCCACGCGCGGGGCCTTCGAGAAGGTATGGATCAGGTGCCACGGGCCGGGCATGGCCTGCACCTGTACCTCGATCAGCGTCGGGCCGCCGGCCTTGAGCGCGGATTTCACCGCGCTGCCCAGGCCGTCCGGGGAATCCACGCGCACGCCATTCAGGCCGAATGCGTCGGCGAGCTTGAGGAAGTCGGGGTTGTGCAGGTTGGTGCCGATCTCGCGCTTGAACACATTGCTCTGGATGCGCTTGACGTTGCCGAAGGCTCCATCCGCGAACACCACGGTGACCAGGTTGGCGCGGTACTTGGCCGCGGTGGCGAGTTCCTGCAGGTTCCAGCCGAAGCCGCCGTCTCCGTTGATGGACACGACCGCCTTGTCCGGGTTGCCGAGCGCCACGCCAAGGCCCGTGGCGAAGCCATAGCCCAGCGTGCCCTGGTAGCCGGGCGTGATGAACGTGCGCGGCGAGTACACCGGGTAGGAGAACGTCGAGGCGTAGCCGATCTGCGTCAGCTCGTTCACCAGGATGCCGTCCTCCGGGATCGCATCGCGCAGCGCCTGCACGTAGGACAGCTGGGGCTGGATGAAGGCGATCTGCTCGTCGCACCAGGCCTTCACCTGGGAGACTTCGGTGGAGCGGGAGGGGGCCTTGAGGCCTTCGACCCGCTCCAGCAGGGCCAGGCAGCCGAGGCGGGCGTCACCCTCGATCGCCAAGCCGCTCGCACGTGGCGTCGTCATGTCGCGGGCCTCCACGTTCAGGTAGATGAACTGGGTCTTGTCCGACGCGTGGGTGGGGCGCCCGATGCCGTCGACAAAGCGGCTGCCGATCACCAGCACCACGTCCGCATGGGGGAACACACAGCGGCCGCCCAGGTGCGGAAGTGCCAGCGGATGGCGGCTGGACAGCGCGCCGCGCGCGTTGTCGCTCATGACCACCGGGGCCTGCAGCGTTTCCGCCAGTTGGCGCAGCGCATCCGCCGCACGCGCGGCCAGGACACCGCCACCCGCGTAGATCACC
The DNA here is from genome assembly GCF_014395975.1 of Diaphorobacter ruginosibacter. NCBI lineage: Bacteria > Pseudomonadati > Pseudomonadota > Betaproteobacteria > Burkholderiales > Comamonadaceae > Diaphorobacter > Diaphorobacter ruginosibacter. The sequence continues at coordinate 270,564 of NZ_CP060714.1, forward strand.
GGGAAGCGGGCCTTGCGCAGCAGCTCGGCTGCCTTCTCGATGCCCTTCTTGTCTTCTATGGCGGCCGGGCTGGCGGCCGCCGCACCCAGCAGCTGCACATCGGCGCGTGCCTGCAGCACGTCGGGCGGGATCTCCAGCGCCACCGGCTGGGGACGGCCGGAGCGCAGCTGCTCGAAGGCCTGGTGGACCAGGGACGGAATCTCCTGCGGCGTGCGGGCCAGGCGATTCCACTTGGTCACCGAGTTCAGCAGCTGCGACTGTCCGGGCACCTCATGCAGCATGCCGAGGCCCTGGCCGATCTGGTGTGAAGGGATCTGGCCGGTGATGCACAGCACCGGGGAGTTGCATGCATAGGCCGTGGAGAGGCCGGCCATGGCGTTGAGCAGGCCGGGGCCGGGCACCACCATGCACACGCCCTCCTTGCCGCTCGTGCGTGCATAGCCGTCGGCCATGTACGAGGTGGCCTGCTCATGGCGAGGGGTCACATAGCGCAGGTCCTTCTCGACGTCGAGCAGCGCATCGGTCGCCCAGTCGAGCTGCACGCCCGGAATGCCAAAAAGATCGCTCACGCCTTCCGCCACCAGCTGTCGCGCCAGGGCCTGTCCGCCGGTCATTTCCATTGTTTCATCTCCTTGAATTTGAGGTTTGATATTCGCGTTTACACCAATTCGAATTAATTGACTTTGTCATTCGATTCCATAGAATTCTGTTGACTGTAATTGATTATGTCAAGTAAATTTTCGACAGCGAATTCACGGATTTTTGGCCCTTTCAACTCGAACCATACGGAGACTTTTGCCATGAAACGAATCCCGACCATCCTTGCTGGCATCGTCAGCACCACCCTCATCGGAATGACGCCCGCCCATGCCGCCGAGATCAAGATCGCGCAGGCGACGGACATCACTTCCATGGACCCGCAGTTCGCCAATCTCCCGGGCAACCTGACGGCCGCCAAGCACATGTTCGATTCGTTGACCGAGCTCGATCCGGAGGGACGCCTGCAGCCGTCGCTGGCGGAGTCGTGGAGCCGTGTGGACGCGCGCACCTGGGAGTTCCGCCTGCGCAAGGGCGTGGTCTTCCAGGATGGTTCCCCGCTGACGGCCGAGGATGTCGTCTATTCGCTCGCGCGCCCCGCCACGCTGACCAGCTCACCGGCGACGCTCAATGGCTTCCTGAAGGACATCAGCAAGGCAGAGGTTCCGCAGAGCGGTGTCGTGCGCCTGACCACGACGACCTCTCTTGCCGTGCTGCCCAACTACCTGGCGGCGGTACCCATCGTGTCCAAGAAGGTGACCGAAGGCCTGAAGCCCGAAGATTTCGAGACCGGCCGCGGCATGGTCGGCACGGGGCCCTACAAGTTCGTGCGCTTCCTGCGCGGCGACCGCCTGGAACTGGTGCGCAACGACAAGTACTGGGGCAAGAAGCCGAGCTTCGACAAGGCGACGCTGCGCATCATGCCCAATGCGCCCGCGCGCACGGCCGCACTGCTCTCGGGCGAGGTGGATGCGATCACGGCTGCGCCTGCTGCAGACCTGCCCCGCATCCAGAACAACCAGAACCTGACCGTGTACAAGAAGCCCACGGCGCGCGTGACGTTCTGGGTGATGAACCAGTATTCCGATGCCCTGCCGGAGGGCACCGACCTGGCGGGCAAGCCGCTTGCCGTCAACCCGATGAAGGACGTGCGCGTGCGCCTGGCCTTCTCCAAGGCCATCGACCGCGAGGCGATCGCCACCCGCGCCATGGAAGGCCTGGGGGTCGCCACGCAGAACACCATTCCCAGCGCCATGTTCGGCTACAACCCCGATCTCAAGCCAGAGCGTCCGGACCTCGAGGGCGCCAAGAAGCTGATGGCCGAAGCGGGCTATCCGAACTGCTTCGGTCTGTCCCTCTACGCCCGCAACGACAACCATCCGACAGAGCCCATCCAGGCGCAGGCCGTGGGACAGATGCTGTCGCGCCTGGGCTGCAAGGTGAAGGTCGAATCCATTCCGACGAGCGTGCTGTTCACCCGTGCCAACAAGCTCGAGCTGGGCATGATGCTGATGTCCGCCGGCAACGATGGCGGTGACATGGGCGTGTCGCTGGAGTACATGTTCAGCAACCCGACCAACAATCCGTTCCGCAAGATCAACATCCAGACCTACGACTCGCCCAACTTCTGGAAGCCGCTGCGCGAAGGCCTGGAGTCGGTGGACGACACCAAGCGCGCCGAGCTGTACCGGCAGGTCAGCAAGGTGCTGCACGACGAGGCCGGCGTCCTGCCCACCACGCTGCTCGTGGGTGCCTGGGCGGCGCGCAAGGGCGTGCGCATCACTCCGCGCTTCGACGAGCGCCTGTACGCATTTGAAGCAAGCGAGTAATTTGTGATCGGATTCATCTTTCGACGGCTCGCCCAAAGCGTGGTCGTCCTGTGGCTGATGTCCGTCGTCGTGTTTGCCGGGATCTTCATCGTCGGGGATCCGACGGCCATGATGATCCCGGACAGCGTGACACCGGAAATGCGTGCGCAGATGGTGGCCGCGCTGGGCCTCGACCGCTCGCCCCTGCACCAGTACTGGGACTTCGTCCTCCAGCTGCTGCAGGGCAGCCTGGGACGCTCGTTCGCCACCGGCCTGCCGGTGGCCGAGCTCATCGGCAGCCGCCTGACCGCGACGATGGAGCTGGCCGTCACGGCCATGATCATTGCGATCGTGGTCGGCCTCCCGCTCGGTCTGTTGGCGGGCCTCTATCCGGAGCGCCTGCCGGGCCGCGTGATCACCACGCTGTCGTCCATCGGGTTCAGCCTGCCCACCTTCTGGGTGGGCCTCATGCTGATCATGGTGTTCGCCGTGCTGCTCGGCTGGCTGCCCTCCAACGGGCGCGGCCCGACCTCGAGCTTCCTGGGCCTGCAGGTGAGCTTCCTGAGCTGGGACGGACTGAAGTACCTGCTGCTGCCCGCGCTCAACCTGGCCATCTTCAACGCGGCGATGATCATCCGCCTCACGCGTTCCTCCACGCGCGAGGCGATGCTGCTGGACTACGTGAAGTTCGCGAGGGCCAAGGGCCTGAGCGAGCGCCGCGTGGTGTGCGTGCATGTGCTCAAGAACATCCTGATCCCGATCATCACGGTCATCGGCATCAACTTCGGCGGCATCATCGCGTTCTCCGTGGTCACCGAAACCATCTTCGGATGGCCCGGCATGGGCAAGCTGCTCATCGACTCCATCAACGCCCTGGACCGCCCCGTGGTGCTGGGTTACCTGATGTTCGTTGTCGTGATGTATCTGGTGATCAACCTGATCGTCGACATTCTTTACTCCGTGCTTGACCCCCGCATCGTGCTGGGAGACTCCCAATGAGCGAGATATCCACCTCTCATGCAGATGCCGTGGCAGAACAGGTCCTGCGCGTCCGCAACATCCATCCCGCCTCCACCAGCGACCAGCTGGAGCCCTCCCCGGCAAGCGACAAGCGAACCAGCGCCCTGACCTCGAAAGGCGGCAAGCGCTCGCCCGGATGGGCGCTGTGGCGCGAATTCAAGAAGAGTCGCATCGCATGCATCGGCCTGGCGGTGTTCGTGCTGCTGGCCGTCATCGCCATCCTGGCGCCCTGGATCACGCCGCAGAACCCCTACGACCTGCAGCAGCTGTCCGTGATGGACGCCCGGCTGCCGCCCGGCTCGCCGGCCTTCGACGGAAAGATCACCTACTGGCTGGGAAGCGACGAGCAGGGGCGGGACATGCTGTCGGCCATCATCTACGGGCTGCGCATCAGCATGTTCGTGGGCGTGGTCTGCACGCTGATCGCCTTCGTGGTCGGCACCATCCTCGGGTTGATCGCGGCATACACCGGCGGCGTGGTCGACAGCTTCATCATGCGCCTGGCCGATGCGCAGCTGTCGTTCCCGTCGATCCTCATCGCGCTGATCTTCCTGGCGCTCTTCGGCAAGGGCGTGGACAAGATCATCTATGCGCTGGTGCTGGTGCAATGGACCTTCTACGCGCGCACCGTGCGTAGCTCGGCGATCGTCGAGCTCAAGCGCGAATACGTGGAGGCCGCGCGCGGGCTGCAGATCTCGCACGCACGCGTGATGTTCCAGCATGTGCTGCCCAACTGCATGTCGCCGCTGATCGTCGTGGCCACGGTGCAGGTGGCCATCTCCATCGGACTCGAGGCCACGCTGTCCTTCCTGGGCCTGGGGCTTCCGATCACCGAGCCATCGCTCGGCCTGCTGGTGTCCAACGGCTATGCCTACCTGCTGTCCGGCTACTACTGGATGAGCTTCTTTCCCGGACTGGCGCTGCTGGTGGCGGTATTGAGCCTCAACACCGTGGCCGACCAGCTGGGGGACATCCTGAATCCGAGGTTCAAGAAATGAGGCAGATCTCCCATCAAGACAACACGCCCCTGCTCGAAGTCCGCGACCTGCACACGCAGTTTGCAACCCAGGACGGCATCGTGCGGGCGGTGGACGGCGTGAGCTTCACCCTGCAGAGGGGTGAGATCTTCGGTCTGGTCGGCGAGTCCGGCTCGGGCAAGTCGCAGACCGGCTACTCCATCATGGGCCTGATCGATCCTCCCGGCCGGATCGCGAGCGGCAGCATCAAGCTGAACGGCCAGGAACTGGTGAACCTGCCTCACGCCGGCTGGCGCAGCATTCGCGGGCGGCGCATCGCGATGATCTTCCAGGATCCGATGATGACGCTGAACCCCGTTCTGCGCATCGGAACCCAGATGACCGAGGCCATCCTGGCGCATCGCAAGGTGAGCAAGGAGCAGGCCTTGCAGGAGGCGCATGACGCGCTGGTCAAGGTGGGCATCCCGTCGCCGGGGCAGCGCCTCAAGTGCTACCCGCATGAACTGTCCGGCGGGATGCGCCAGCGCGTGGTCATCGCCATCTCCCTTCTGAACAAGCCGGACCTGTTCATTGCCGACGAGCCGACGACGGCGCTCGACGTGACGATCCAGAGCCAGATCCTGTTCGAGATGCAGAAGCTGGTTCGCGAGACCGGGACCTCGCTCATCTGGATCACGCACGACCTTGCCGTGGTGGCCGCACTCGCGGACCGCATCGGCGTGATGAAGAAGGGCCGGCTGGTCGAGGTCGGGCTGACCGACGATGTGATCGAGCGTCCCCAGCACCCCTATACCCAGGCGCTGATGAGAGCCATCCCCGGGAACAGTCCGCGCGGATCGAAGCTGCTCACCCTATCCAACCATCAAGACGCCGAACTCCCGGCCGCTTCACTATGACTGCGTTGCTGCAACTGCAAGGTGTTTCCAAATCGTTCTCCCGTCCGCAGGGCATCGTGTCCCGCCTGGGATCCAGGTTGCTGGGCCGCGCGCCGTCAGCACCGGTGCAGGCGCTGCACAGGACCGATCTGGAATTGAAGCAGGGGGAGGTGGTCGGCCTGGTCGGCGAGTCGGGCTGCGGCAAGTCCACCCTCGGGCGGATCGTGGCCGGACTGCACCGGTCGGACACGGGCCATCGTTTCTTCGACGGCAAGGAGATCGATCGCCTGCAGGGTGACGAACATCTGCGCAGCGCCCTGAACATCCAGATGGTGTTCCAGGACCCGTATGCGTCGCTGAACCCGCGCATTCCTGTGGGGCGCGCGGTGGGCGAGGCCGCAGTGCTGCACGGCATGGTGCCACGCAGCGAGGCGCGTGCGCGCGTCAAGGAACTGTTCGAGCAGGTGGGGCTCGAGGCCGACTGGGTCAGCCGCTTCCCGCACCAGTTCTCGGGAGGCCAGCGCGCCCGCGTGGGCATCGCACGGGCCTTGTCGGTGCAGCCCAGGCTGCTGGTGTGCGACGAATCCGTTGCGGCACTCGATGTATCGATGCAGGCACAGGTCCTGAATCTGTTCATGGACCTGCGCCAGCAACGCAACCTGACGTATCTGTTCATCAGCCACGACCTGGGAGTGGTGCATCATATTGCCGACCGGGTGGTGGTGATGTATCTCGGGCGCATCGTCGAGTCCTGTCCCACGCAAGAGCTCTACGACAAGCCGGCACATCCCTACACGCAGGCCCTGCTGGCCAGCGTGCCCCGGCTGGAGTCCCGCAAGCGCGCCTTCATTCCGCTGCAGGGCGAAATCCCGTCGCCGCTGTCACCGCCGTCGGGCTGCCACTTCCATCCGCGTTGTCCGCATGCCAGCGAGCGTTGCAGGCAGGAGGCACCCGAGTTGAAGGAGGTCGCACCGCAGCACATGGCTGCATGCCATCTGTTTTCGTAGCAATGGCAGGGCCTACACGGCGGCGCCGGCGAGTGCAAATGCATCCTTGGCGCAATCCGCTGGCGAGGCCCTGCCCGTACCATGCCGGGAGAGAGTGCGGTTCACGCATGACCGACCACGGCAACCATTGATGTCGCATTGAAGGGGGTAAGAGTGCGCAAGAAAAAGTCCAACATGCCAGATACAGAGCCAACAGAACCCGCCAAGCCGAGGAGCCGTGCCACACGCTCTTCCGATGGAAAGGCGGCCATCGGCATTCGAGACCTGGTGTCCTATCGCCTGCAGAAGGCAACCTACTTTGCCACCAAGGGGGCGTATCTTTTCTATGCCCACGAGTACGAGATCACGCCCGTGGAGTGGCGCCTGCTGGGCAACCTCTATTCCGATGGAAGCATGTCGCTGGTGCGCCTTGCGGAAGAAGTCGACACGCAGCTGGCGCAGGCCAGCCGGACGATCGCAAGCCTGGTGAAGCGGGAGTTGGTCATCGGCCAGACCGATGAGGAGGATGGCCGGCGGGTCAGCCTGTCCCTGACGCCGAAAGGAAAGGCGCTGTACCGCAAGCTGCTGGCCGAAGCCGTGCGTTACCACAACCGCCTGATGGAGAGCCTGACGCCTTCCGAGCAGGACATTCTGCTGCAGGCGCTGGAGAAGCTCGCCGTGGTGGGACAGGAACTTCTCGCGGAAGAAAACGAACGCGGCTGAGACCCCTCTGTTAACCCCAGCCGCGTTCCACAAACCAGGCGTCAGAATGCGTGCCGTACACCGATGGCCAGGGAGTTCTGGTCCTGGCCCGGCTGCACGCTGCCGAATGCCGAGTAGGTAGCGGCCTTGTCGTTGTCCACCATCGTGTAGAAGGCGTACAGCTTCGTGCGCTTGGACAGGTTGTAGTTGTAGCCGATGGTCGCCTGCGTGGCGCCGCTGTCGGCGACATCGCCGCGCTTGCCGGCGCGACCCACGTTCAGGTGCAGTTCGGACGCGCCGAAGGCATACATGCCCATGAGGCGCGCATTGTTGCGCTTGGCACCGTTGAAGTCGTCACGCTCGTAGTAGCCGCCCACCTTGAACGGGCCGACGGAGTAGAGCGCGCGCAGCACGCCGAGCTTGTTGTTGCCGCTGCTCGAATAGCCTGCGGACAGCTCCCAGCCACCCATGTTGTATTCCAGCGTGGCGTTGCGTGCATCGGCTGGGCGCGCTTCCTTGAACGAGTACGAGAACTCGCCGCGAAAACCGTTGTAGACGGGCGTGGAGTAGGCGACCGTGTTGCTGCGCGCGCCGAATGCGACGCCGAAGCCATACAGTGTGTCCGACGAGGTTCCCGTGTCGTGGTTGTGCAGGCTGACCCAGTCGGCGCTGGTCAGGTAGGTGATGTTGGTGATGTGCCCCATCCTGAACTGGCCGAACTTGCCCTTGAGGCCCATGTAGGCATCGCGGTCGAAGCCATTGGCGGTCACACCGGTGCTGGAGTCGAAACCCTGCTCCAGCCGGAAGAAGGCGCTCAACCCGCCGCCCAGGTCTTCCGTGCCGCGCAGGCCCCAGCGAGATGCATTGTTCTGAAGCACGTTCACGCGGGACTGGTCACCCGTTTTCTGTGATTCGACAGTGGTGTTGACGCGTCCGTAGATCGTCAGGGACGACGTACTCTGGGCATAGGCGGCAGGCGCTGAAATTGCAGCCAGCAGGACGCTGGCATGGACAAACCGGTTTCGCATGGATCCCTCACAGGTTGATAAAGTTAATGAAAGTCTTGTCGCTCAAGGTACGTTGGCTTGAGTGGCAGTTTAATTAACAGAATCAACTATTTAGACTCGGAAATTCCCCCTCCCGAATGGCTCGATTCATTTCGCTGGCGTGAACATCGGACCGGGGCTGTGAAGGATCCGCGCGGTCATCCGCGGCTGTGCGCAACCCCCTTTTCTGCGGTGGCTGATCGCTGGTTGCGGGTGCGCACCCTGCGGCCCACGGACAGGACGAGCCGCCGGTATCCGAGGATCACGCCCGTGGCTGCCAGCGCGAATGCGCCCATGCTCAATAGAACCAGTACGAGCTGGCGTGGCCAGGCATTGCGCAGCATCCACGACAGGTCCCAGCTATGCAGGAAGTTGAAGAGCCAGCGGCCGGTGCGCTGGGCGCGATCCACGCTGAGCACCACATCGCCGGAAGCGGGGCTGATATAGGCCATGGTGGCGCCGGGATCGCCGAACTGCACCCGCAGCACGGGCAGGCCGCGTGACGCGGAGCCATACATGGACGCCTCGTCCCGACGGTAGTAGTAGGCATCGAAGGACTGCATCCAGGTGGCCGAGCGCAGGTCGAATGGCAGCAGCGTGCGCGCGGCGCGTTCCAGCGCCGCGGGCTCCAGTTCCTCGCGCAGCTGGATGAGTCCGTCGCTCGCGGAGACCAGCACGCGCGTGGCGCCCGTGCCATCGGAGGCCAGCAGATAGGGCTGCCCGCCCAGCACCTTCCAGTCGATCTCGCGGGTATCGAAGCCTGCGGCCTGCAGCATGGTGAGGGCGTCGTGCGCGCCGAGGGCGGGACGGGTCGTGCCGGGACTTCCCTGTTGGTAGGCGCGCAGGTCGGGACGTGCTCCGGCGGGGCTGAAGATGCCCAGCGGGTTCATGGACATCAGGCCGCTGAAGATCCACAGGATCATCACGGTGCCGAACACCAGGCCCGTGATGTGATGCCAGCGCATCTGGAATTCACGGTACGGGGTCCTGGAGCCCGACTTGTAGCGTCCCGCGAACCGCCAGCGCCAGATGCCGACCAGGGCTCCCGCGAGGGCGGAGAGGGTTCCGACGGCCGACAGCCCGATGACGATCCAGCTCCACACCGGATCCCTCGCGCCGTCGCGGAACGCATAGACCCAATGCAGCCATGCGCCCACGTAGTTCCAGTAGCGTTGCATGCGCGGCACGGCCATGACCACCTCGCCGGTGGCGGACGAGATGTACAGCAGGTTCGCGGCAGGGTCCTGCATCTGCACCTGGATCAGCGGCCGGTGCGGATCGAGCTGGCCCGAGTGAGTCCAGCGGTCGTCCTGCGTCCAGCCTTGCACGGTGCCCTCCGAGCCGGGCAGGAACGCATGGGCGCTGCGCAATCCGGCGGCCTCGTCAGCGCGCGGCAGCACCGCACCCGTGACCGCATCGACCATCCGCAGCGTACCGTCTCCCTCCTTGAGACGGTAGCGGGGATGCCCAGCAACGCTGGTGAGCGTGATCTGCTGCACGGCCTCGGGAGCTCGGCTGTGCAGCAACGCGGCCTCCACGGGCAGGCAGCACCGTGCGGCCGCCAGCGGGGGCAAGGCCCCGAGGCGTTGCGCGGGCAGCAGCTTGGGGTATCCCACAAAGAGCATCACCGCTCCGCTCACGACCCACAGGGCCATCAGCACGCAGGCGGCCACCCCTGTCCAGCGATGGACCAGGAACACCAGCCGTTTGGCATGGGCAACGGACACCATGGCGGCCTCGCTCAGAAGCGGTGGTTCAGGGTGACCTCGTATCGCCGGCCTTCGCCGACGAACCACTGGCTGTTGGTGTAGTAGGCCGTTGTGAAGTAGCGCTTGTCGAAGACGTTGAAGCCCCGCAGCGTCAGTGTGGTGTCCGCGCCGGCCTTCCACTGCAGCGCCAGGTCGGCCGTGGTGTAGGCCGGGAGCTTCAGGGTATTGGCGTTGTCCGCATAGCGCTTGCCGACGTGGCGCAGGCCTCCCGACAGGGTCCAGTGGGGCATGAACTTCCATCCCACCCAGAGGTTGGCCACGCGCTCGGGCACATCGGTGGGCACGTTGCCGTTGCGCGAGACGACTTTTCCGCCGACCGTCTCGCTGAAGTCGTCGTACCGTGCCTTGAGCAGGGCGACGTTGGCATCGATCTGCACCGACCGTGCGGCCTGCACCGACAGCGTGCCCTCGATGCCTCGGGATGAGCGTTCGCCGACCTGGATGCGCAGTGCGGGGTTCGATGGGTCGCGTGTGAGCAGGTTGTTCTTGGTGATGGAATACGCCGCGAGGGTCCAGTCGCCCTTGCCATCGGCGAACGACTGCTTGATGCCGACCTCGAACTGCTTGCCCGTGGAGACATCGAAGGCGGAGTTGGCCGCCGTCAGCATGAGCAGTCCGCTCACCGGATCCGCCGCCTTCGATGCCTGGGCATAGAGGGAGGTGTCGGACGTCAGCTTGTAGACCGTGCCCAGGCGCCAGCCGGTGTTGGCATAGCTGCGCGTGAATGCCTGCGTGCCTGCGACGAGGTCCTGGCGGGAGAGATCGGCATGGTCGAAGCGTGCGCCGGCCACGAGGGACCAGCGCTCGGTCAGCTCCAGCCGGTTTTCCGCGAACAGAGCGTATTGTTCCGCCTTGTTGCGGTAGCGCGGAATGAACGGCTCGGGGCTGGCGAAGTAGCCCGGGTCGGGGTGGTAGGGATCCACCGAGCCGGAGCTGCCGGTGTACGTATTGTTGGTGTGCTGGAACGATGCTCGATTGACATCGAACCCGATGGAAGCCTGGTTCGGCCGGCCCCACAGGCTGCCGCTGAACGTGATGTCCGTGGTGTTGCCGGTCTGGGTCTGGTCGTGGCCGATCTCGGTGTTGCCCGAGCGGTCGATCAGGCCGGTGGCGGCGTTGTACGCATACGCCTCGGCGTTGCGCCAGTAGCGGTCGCTGCGGATGTGATAGAGCTTGCTGCGCACCATGACATGGTCGCCGGGCGCCCATTGGGCGAGCAGCTCGGTCCACTGGTCCTTGAACCGGATGCGGCTGTCCGCGACGTTGTAGTTGCGCTCGCGGAGGGCGGGGTCCTGCACGCCGTTGATGAGCGGCGTGCCGAAATAGCGCATGGGGCTCTGGCGCCCCTCTGCATGCGACAGCTGGAGGCTGAGGTCGCGCGTCGCATCCCAGCGCAGGGCGCCGGAGAACGAGCGGTTGCTGGAGTCGCCGCGATCCACCCAGCCATCGGACTGCTCGCCGCTGGCGTCGAGCCGGTACGACCATTGCTCATTGATCGCACCGCCGCTGCCAAAGGCCAGCGCGCGCTTGCCACGGGTTCCCGCCGTGGCCTGGACCTCGCTGCGTATCGCTTCGCGCGTGGGTTTCTTGGGGACCACGTTGACCACGCCGCCGATGGCACCGTCGCCATAGATCACGGAGGCCGGGCCACGCAGCACCTCGATGCGGTCGATGGACCAGGTATCGAAGGGGAAGCTGATGCCCACCCCGCCGTATTGGCGCGTGCCGTCATAGAGGCGCATCACCGATGTGGCGTCAGTGAATCCCCGCGCCGACAGGGCGCTGCCGCTGTTGCCCGGATGCCCCAGGCTGGTGATGCCGGTGGACCGCGTGATGGCATCGGTCAGCGAGGCGTCCCCCCTGGCCTCCAGCTGTTCGCGCGTGGTGACCTCCACGCTGGCGGGCGTGTCGCGCAGGCTCAGATCGAGGCGGCTGCCGGTGCCGGTCGGGCGTTCCAGCGCCGAGTCTCCGGCCGAGTGCACGGTCACGGCTTCCAGCGTGGGCACGGTTTGGGCTGTACTGGTGCCTGTACCTGCGTAGGAAAGGAGCGGGAGCGCCAGCCACCAGGGCAGCCGGACTCTGGCCGATGAAGGTTGGGCGTTTCCGGTGGGCGCGGACGCCAAAGGACGGGCGGCGCTTTCCAGCGTCGCTTCAAGAAGGGGACGGGTCATGGTGGTTCTGCATGCAAGTGAATCGGCCGGGCAGAGCAGGGCCCGGCGGCGACGTTGCGCAACCGGCGTTCCTGCCGGCTGTGCGGGCTTACATGAGGACGGGAGGGCCCCGGGGCGGAAGAGGTGCGCCGACCAGCGCGGCAATGCGCGCCGAGACCACGGGGTGCAGTGCAAGCCCCAGCGGCTGCAACTGCTCGAAATGCAGGGTGGGATGGGCCGGCGGCGTGATGATCGCCAAGCACAGCGGGCAGTCCAGCGAATGATGGGGGCCGGGAACGGCCTGCCCGTCTTCGTCCAGCATGATCACCTGCATGCTGCCGCTGCTCGTGCAGACCACTTCCATGGCCTGGGGGTGCACGATGGGCGAAGCCACGGCAATGCCCAGGGTCAGCATGAACCACGCCATCACGAGGCGGGCCAGGAACCGGGAGTTGCGCAGCATTTGCATGACCGGCGATTGTAGGTGTGTGGCTTCAAATGGGGGCACCACGGCCGGTTTTATTTTTCGTCGATAGGCCTTCGAAAAATGCATATCGGATGCATCCCTGCCGACAGCGCGCAAGACATTCCTGCCGGTCGAATCCGTGCCTTGCTGACAGACCCCGCCTCCCCTGGGGCGGAGCATGGAGTTCCGGTGCATGGAGAACGCCTTGCGCCGGATCGATGAACGAAAGGAGTCGAACATGCCACGAGGGGATAAATCCGCATACACCGACAAGCAGAAGCGCCAGGCCGAGCATATCGAGGAGAGCTACGAATCGCGCGGGGTCAAGCACGATGTGGCCGAGGCGCGTGCCTGGGCCACGGTGAACAAGCAATCGGGTGGGGGCAATCTGTCCGGGTCGGGCAGGGGCGTGCCCGATACCCATGTGTCCGCGCGCAAGGGCGGACGGCTGGGGGGCAAGGCCTCCGCGCAGCGATCCGCTGCCGAACGATCTGCCTCGGCGAAGAAGGCGGCCGCAACGCGCAAGCGCAATGCGGCAGCGGCTGCTTCAGCCCGCTAGCGTGCGGGCAGCGTCCTCGCTGACCGGGTGACCCTCATCCGGTCTCGAGGGGACGTGCCGAGGGACAGGCAGAAAAAATCCCGCAAGGCCAGGATCGGCCTTGCGGGATTTTCATCGAGAGTGCAGGCGGCCCGATGCGGATCACCTGCGGCCCAGGCAGTAGCCGAGCAGCGCGCCGACCACCAGCGCACCGCCGGCGATGCGCCAGGGTTCATCGTGCGCATACTGGTTGGTGGTGTGTGCGGCATCCCTGGCCCGGCTCACAGCCTCGTCGGAAGCGCCGACGATGGTGTCGCGCGCGCTGTCCCGGGTCGATGACAGCAGGGTGTTCAGGTCGCCCAGCAGCTGCTCCAGCGAGCTGGATGACGAGTGGGATGACAGTTTCATGGTGCATCGCTCCTGTGTGTTCGTGTGTGTGGTGAATGATCACGGGGCTGGTGCCCGCCCCGGGCGGCAGGCCGCCTGGCGGGCTGCCCACCTCAAAGATAGGGCAGGCCGTAGTAGTCGTAGACCCTGCGGCCGTATTCGTCCGTGTACTCGGGGGTCGTGTCCTGCGCGTAGCGGGGTGCGCCCTCCAGTTGCTCCTTGGCCAACGAGACAACGTAGCCACCCTGCATCGGGTCGTACTTCAGCATTTCCCAAGGCAGGGGATAGCGGTCGGTGCCGATGCCGAGGAACCCGCCGAACTCCATGACCGCGTAGCGCACGCGGCCCGAAAGCTTGTCGATCATGAGCGAGTCGATGGAGCCGAGCTTCTCGCCCGCAGGGTTATAGACCGTGGTGCCATTCACCTTGTCGGACGAGATCACGCTGGATGCTGTATTGGGGGTAGTCATAAGTTTGTTCCTTTCCTTGTGCCTCACTGGGCAAAACGTGTCTTGGCGTCGTTCACGCAGGTGTCCTTGGCCGCACCCGACAGGGCGTCGCAGCGCTCCTTGGCCGCCTTGTATTGCGCGTCGCGCGTTTCCTCCGCGGCTTCCTTGCGGACTTCGGAGACATCGGCCGCACGGCGCTGCGGTGTGGCGCCTGCCGGGTCGGCCTCGGCTCGCATGACCTTGGCCGCTTCCTTGGCCTTCACGTGGGCTGCCTGGGCGTCCTTCTTGCAGACATCCTTGGCATTGCCGCTCTGGTCATCGCAGCGTTCCTTGGCCACTTCGTAGTCGGCGTCCGCGCGGGCCAGGCGCGCCTTGTACTGGCGGCTTTCCGTCGGATCGGCGCGCGCTTCCAGTTCGGCTCGTGCCACCTTTTCATTGCCCTTGGCCTGTTTCTCGCACACGTCCTTGGCGTTCCCGTTCTGGGTCTTGCACTGGGCCATGGCGGATTTGTACTGCGCGTCGATATTGTTTTTCTCAGCCTTGACTTCGTCACCGGTCAGCGCAAACCCGGAAAGGGAAAACAGAGAGGCCGCGACAGCGCTGGTGATTTTCATGCTGATATTCATTTTTTTCTCCATTGACATTAGGAGCCTTTATCGTAGATCAGGGGATATTCATCGTCTGCCATCCATGAAGAATATGGTGTGTAGGATCGAGCTTATAGGGTTTGCATTATTTAAAACGGCTTGTAATTTGATACCTGGGTGAACATTTAAAGACCATTCAATGGAAAGGTCGATGTTTTGGGGGAGGTGTCCTACTGAGCTGAGGCGCGGCAAGGGTTAGCATGAAACGAGAGGGTATTGAGGTGATTAATCGCTTGGTATCTCATATAGGCGATGAAAATCATCGGGAAACGTCGGGTCATATACCCCTATGTTCATTTATCGGAATGCGCATGGGATATGCGAGGCCCGTGTGATTTCATTGAATTCATTTCAGGAAGATGAGGGAATGTGGTCCGGTGAATAACAAGACCCCTCTCTTCCATTGGAGGGAATCAGCAGAGGATTCAGCATGAACTTGATTGCAAGACGATTGTTTCCATTGGCCTCCAGATCACTGGCCATGGCGGCTGCCGGCAGCGCCGCGCTGTGGTTCTTCGGTGAACGCGTGAAGGTGCCGGCAGGCGTCACTCCGCAGCGCGATTTCGATATCGTCCGGTACATGGGACATTGGTACGAGATTGCGCGGCTGGAGCAGCGATTCGAGCGGGGCCTCACTTCGACCTCGGCGGACTACACCTTGCAGGATGACGGAACCGTCCAGGTGGTCAACCGGGGCTACAACCCGGAGACGGGTTCTTGGGAGGAAGCGCGCGCCGTGGCGCGCATGGCTGGTGATCCGACGGTCGGAGCATTGAAGGTGTCGTTTTTCCGGCCGTTCTATGGCGGCTACAACGTAGTGCACGTGGACGACGACTACGAGACCGCAGTGGTCGTGGGTGATGGCACGCAGTACTTCTGGATTCTTGCCCGCTCACCGGACGTTGGCGAGCGCCGGTATGAAGAGTTGTTGGAGATCGCAAGGCGTAACGGGGTCCAGACGGAGAAGGTCGTCCGGATTCCGCAAGGCGCCTCCTTCGCCCAACCGGCGCATGCGGAGCAGGAGTGAGCTCATGATGTGCATGCCATCCCTGTTGCAGGCAGCCGTGCTGCGGAAGAACTGTGCCGTGCGCCTGCATTCGCCTCAGCCCATCCCGCCCGTTGCTCCGCCCGTGCAACCACCCCCCGCACCACCCGAGCCCATTGATCCGCCGCAGCCTCACCCGCCGGTGGAGGAGCCGCCCGGGCCGTTGATGCGATCGCGGCGCTTCCTGGATGGAGCGTTCGAGAGCAAGGGAGTCAAACCATGACGCAAGCTTCCCGAATCACCGACGTGGCCATCGTCCAGCTCGAAGACGGTTCGCGAGCGACCCTGACCTGCACCTGCGGCGCCGATGGCGCCGAGGAACTGCTCGTCAACAACCGCCGCGTGAGCACCACGTCGGACGGCAAGCTGATCGCGGACGATACCGGCGCGGAGCTTGAGGTGGTGGGTTACCTCGGCACGTGGCGCCCCTCGGACGCCCCGGCCAGGCCCGCCTGATCGGCGCATGGCCGCAGACGCGGCCGGACGACGCGCCGCGGGCCGGCGGCGGCGGGGGTGGGTGCTGTCAATTTCCCGCGTCGAAGAAGACGTTGCACAGGTACTTCACGGGACTGCCGTTGACCTTGCCGTTTTCAGCGCAGTAGCAGGCAGAGACCTTCTGCGCGTTGTACATCTCCAGGTCGCCATTGAGGTCGCGCTTCTGGGCCATGCGGCAGGCATCCTGCACGGTGCCATCCACGCCCATGTCCAGCCAGCCAAAGGTGTAGAGGCGACCCTTGTAGCAGGCCTCCGGCGGCTTGGTCGTCAGCGCGGGGCCGGTGCCCGAACCTCGGGGCGAGCCGCCATCGGGCGTGCATGTGGCGGTCTCGGGCGGAGTGGCGGTGTCACCCGGCAGGGGATAGCCCCGGCTGGCGAAGTCGGCACGCGCGTCCTGCACGGCGGTGGGTGTTTCGTTGGCGATGGCCTTGACGACCGCATTGCCCAGCACCGAGGTGATCACGTTGGTCGGAGGCGATTTGTCGTTCTTGTTGAACCACTGCAGCATCTTGTTGAACTCGCGCATCACCTCATACACATAGGCGACGATCTGGGGCGTTTCCTCGTCCTGCAGGTCTTCGTAGCTGACGAATTTCTCCGCGTGCAGCGGCGTGCAGCTGTACAAGTCGAAGCAGTAGTTGAACTGGTAGGTCTGGCCCATCTGCGGAACGATGCCGATCCGCAGCATGACACCCATCGGAGCCACGCGCACGCCGCTGCTGGGGGCCACGCATTTGCCCTGGGCCCAGTACTCGCCTTCGGGGCATTGGCCGGCATGGTCGCGCGGGCTGGGCTGGCCGCCGTTGAAGTCGAACGCCTCCACGCTCACGTCCTTGCCGTTGGGCAGCAGCAGCACGCCGTCGCCGCTGTCGGACAGGCTGAAAGTGGCCTTGCCCGAGTGGCCGGGCACCTGCACGGGCTCGCGATAGGCGCCCTGCAGCGGCTGGCCGTGGCTGAACTGCACCAGCGGAGCCGTCAGCGCCAGCGTCTGGGTGAGCGTCGCGGTCATCGTGTACCAGGTGGGCCTGCCGTCGTCCTTGTACATGAACGAGGCGATGAACGCGGTGGAACCCTGGACCTCGATGAAGTAGCCGCGGCCGCTTTCATTCTTGCTCCAGTACCAGCCGTTGCGGAAGGGCGCATTGGACGGCTGGAACGCGGGGACGGAAATGGGAAAGCGCTCGAGCAGGATGGTGGACGGAGCCTTCCCGTTGGGAGCGACCTGCATTTCCGCATGCATGTCCGCGTCGAACGCCAGCGTGGCGGAGCCTACGTTGGAGGAGGTGGGCACGCGGTAGGTGCCGAGCAGCGACTGCCCGTTCTGGAAGCGGTCGAGTTGCCCCGCATAGGCGCCGTTGGGCTGCCGGGCGAGCGTGGAGGTGTACCAGACGGCCTCGCCGCTTTCCTCGTACATGAAGCCGGCGAGGAACAGCCGGTCGCCCTGCCGCTCGATCGCAAAGCCGCGTCCGCTCTCGCGGGCGTTCCAGTACCAGCCGGTGACGGGCTCCACATAGGGCTCGGCCAGCTTGGCGATGGATGGCGATGGTGACGGCGATACGGACTGCGCCTGCGCGGGCAGGCCGGTGCCCAGCATGGCCGTGCACAGCAGCGCGCCGGCAAGGCGCGCCCATCGTTGAAGGGTTGTTGTCATTCCTCACTCCGCATGAAATGTTTGCTTACATGCAGTATCCCCGCCGCGGCAGCGCGGTTCAAGCACAGGCTAACCCGCATTTCGGTCAATGGGGTTGACGGTGGACGCCGTGCGATGTGAGGCCTTTGGACTGCGATCGGTCACCACGGGCGCAGAATAGGGCTCATGGGCCCTTGCCCATGGAATGAAAGGAGACAGGCATGCAAGGAGACAGACGGATGCAGCGGACGATGACAGGCGGGGTGCACTGATGCAGGGTACCGAAGGCACATCCGGCAAGGTGGCCGCGGTGACGGGCGGAGGTTCGGGCATTGGCGCGGCGGTGGCCGGGCGCCTCGTGCGCGCAGGCTTTCGTGTGGCGGTGATGGACATCCAGATCGACCATGCCAGGGCGGTCGCCGACGCATTGAATGCGCAGCAGCCCGGTGCGGCGCTGGCCGTGGCGCTCGACGTGCGCAGCGAGCTCTCGGTGCATGAGGCGTTCACGGCGGTGGAGCAGTGGGGCCGGTGCGTCGACGTGCTGGTCAACAGCGCGGGCATCATGCACGTGGCGCCGGTGATGGAGTGCTCCGTGGACGACTTCCGGCGCGTGATGGACGTGAACGTGGGCGGCACGTTCCTGTGCTCGCAGCGTGCGGCGCGGGGCATGATCGGCCAAAGGTACGGCCGCATCGTGAACCTGGCCTCGATCAGCTCGGAGCGTGCGGGCGTGGGGCGCGTGGCCTATGGAACGTCAAAGACGGCCATCTGCGGACTCACGCGGCAGTTCGCGATGGAGCTCGGGGCGCATGGCATCACCGTGAACGCGGTGGCGCCGGGTCCGGTGCTGACACCCATGACCGAGCAGAACTACACCCCTCAGACGCGCAGGGCCTTCGAGGCCATGATTCCCGCCAAGCGCATGGGCGGCGTGGACGAGATCGCCGATGCGGTGGTCTTCCTGTGCGGCGATGGCGCGGCCTATGTGAATGGCGTCACGCTGCCCATCGATGGCGGCTATCTCGCGGCGGGCATCGGTACCACGGCGGGCATCGACGCGTGATTTTCAGCTTTCGCGCGCCTGCCCGTTCACGAACACCTTCAGTTCGCCGCTCTGGAACGCGGTCCATTCCTCGTTCGAGGTGAGCGGCGCGGTGACCACGACCGCCACCTTGTCGTCGGGCGTGGTCTCCGAGGCGAAGTTCACCTTGAGGTCCTCGTCGCACAGCTGTGCCTGCATGAACGGATGCTTGCGCTCGATGTAGTAGAGGTGTGTCGACGCATGCGCCCACAGTGCCTGGCCGTTGGAGAGCAGGAAGTTGAACGTACCGTGCTTGGCGATGCCGGGAGCGAGCTCGCGCAACGTGATGGTGAGTTCGTCGATGCTCGGCATGCGCGCATGGGACTTGGACAGCTCCTGCATCAGCCAGCAGAAGGCCTGCTCGCTGTCGGTGCTGCCCACGGGCTGGAAATGGCTGTGCAGCTTGGGGCTGAAGTTCTTCAGGTCGCCGTTGTGCGCGAACACCCAGTAATGGCCCCAGAGCTCGCGCACGAACGGGTGGCAGTTCTCGAGGCTCACCACGCCCTGCGTGGCCTTGCGGATATGGGCAATGACGTTCTTGCTGCGGATCGGATACTCGCGGATCAGCTTGGCGACCGGCGAATCGATCGCGCGCTCGTGATCGACGAAATGGCGCAAGCCCTTGTCCTCGAAGAACGCGATGCCCCATCCGTCGGTATGGTCGCCGGTCTTGCCTGCGCGCTGGGTGAACCCCGAGAAACTGAAGCGCACGTCAGTCGGGGTGTTGCAGTTCATTCCTAGAAGCTGGCACATGCAATGAATGCTTTCGCGGTGGGAGGGCCGAAGCGGGGTGCTCCGGCTGGAAACCGCCATAGATTAGTACAAAACGGATCGCAGGGGGCCCAGGTGTTGACGATCTCACTCGGCCTTGGGCACCGGCTGCTCGCGCAGCTGGGTGGCGGCTGCGAGTGCGACCAGGCACAGGGCGGTCAGCAGGGCGAAGCACTCGTGAAAGGCCATCAGCTGGCCGGCCTTGGCGTCCAGCGCGGCATCCGCCGCGTGCACCGCCTGGCGCCATTGCAGCACGATACCAATCAGGCTCACGCCGGCCGCGCCGCCCAGCATGCGGATGAAGCTGATGGTGCCGGCACCCTGGGCGATCAGGCTCTTGTCGAGCGGCCGCATCGCGCCGAGGTTCAGGCTCGGCAGGATGAAGCCCAGGCCGATGCGTCCCACGATGATGAACGCCGCCAGCAGCCACAGCGCCGTCGAGCTGCCCACCAGGATCATCAGGACGAACGACAGGGCGAGCAGCCCGAGGCCGATCCCGACGAGCCAGTGCGTGGGCTGCCGGTCGGCCAGCCGGCCGACCACGGGAAACGTCAGCGCCAGCACCAGGCCGGCGGGCAGCAGCAGGTTGCCGGCATAACTGGCGGACAGGCCGATGCCCATCTGCATGAACAGGGGCAGCAGGTAGGTCGATCCGAACATCGCCGTACCATAGACCGCGGAGACGATGCAGCCCATCACGAACGGGCGGCAGCGGAACAGGCGCAGGTCCATCAGCGGCCGGCGGCCGCGTGCCAGCATCCTCTTCTGCCAGACCACGAAGCCGGCCAGCAACAGCAGCGCCAGCGCGATCAGCATGAAGGCGGGGCCGCGCGGCTCGTTGTGCAGCTGTGTCATGCCGTTGAGCAGGCACAGCGTGCCGCCCGCGCCGAGCGTGAGGCCGATCCAGTCGAGCCCGGCGCTGTTCTCGCCGACGGCACTGCCGCCGGGGGACGAGTGCGGAACGAACTTGAAGCCCAGCCACAGCGCGGCCAGCGTGACCGGAACCACCATGAAGAAGGTACTGCGCCAGCCGAGCAGGTCGGTGAGCACGCCGCCCAGCGCCGGGGCAATGGCCGGTGCAAGCACCACGCCCATGCCGAACAGGCCGCCCGCGCGCCCCTGCTCGTGCGGCTGGAAGGCATGCAGGATGATGACGGCCGGAATGGGCTGGATGATGCCCGCGGCCAGCCCCTCGGCGACGCGCGAGGCGAGCACCAGCGGGAAATGTGCCGCGAAGCCGCCGACGATTGCGCCGCCCATGAGCAGCAGTATCGCGCCCACGTAGGTGGCGCGGTATCCGAATCGGGTGAGCAGCCAGGGGGTGGTGAGCATGGCGATGGTGGATGCCACCATGAAGCCCGAGGTGATCCATTGGGCGCGGGCCTGGCCGAGCTCGAAATAGGCGCTCATGGCCGGGATGGCCACGTTCACGCTGGTCGAGGGAATGAGCGATGCGATCGTCCCTGCCAGCACGGAGAGAAGGAGAAGCCAGCGGTAGCGCGCGCCGTAGCGTTCGCGCAGCGCGCTGGCGGATGCAGAGCCGCTGAACGTGGCCTGCAGGAAACCTCTCACTGGCGGTCCAGCCAGAGCTTGCCGCCGGTGGACCAGTTCTCGCGCTTGACGTCGGTGATCAGGATGTCCACGGACTCGGGCGAGCCGCCCAGCACTTCCACGCTCACGCGGGTGATTTCCTCGACCAGCTTGCGCTTCTGTTCGACGGTGCGGCCTTCCATCATCTCGATGTGGTACGTTGGCATTCAAAGCTCCTTTTGCAGATAAGAAATCGAGCGCGAATCATATCGGCTGAACGGACTGTCTGCAGGCGCGGGGCGCTTCAGGAGGCTTCGACGGGCCGGGCGCAATGCGGACAGATGCATGCCTTGCCACGCTCCTGCTCCGGCACGCGCGCGAGTGCCTCGCGCGAGACGGGTTCTTTCATGCACCAGCAGCTCTCGGGCGCAAGGCCTGCGACAATCGCGCACTGATTGGCCTGGCCGCACAGCGGACAGCGGCTGGTCTCGGGGGCGTCGTTTTCTGCGGTGCTCATGGGGTACTCCGTCACGCACAGTGTAAAGGCGGCGCTGGGCGGATTTCTGTGGATTTCTTTCAATGATCTTCTATGCGAGTCTGGCCGTGCTGCCGATGGCAGTGTGGCTGTGGTGGCCGCTGCTCCTGCGCGAGCGGCGTGGCGCCTTCTGGTGGGCTGTCGTTGTCACGTCGGTGCTCGGCGCGCTTCCGGCCGCGCTGATCTGGGCGATGCGCAACACCACGCTGAGCTATGACGTGATTGCACACCTGCAGGTGGCCAGCGGCTGGATCCTGGCGGCTCTGGCGCTGGCCTTCATCCTGGCGCTGCTGCGCGATCTGCTAGGCCTGCTGCAGCGCCTCGTGGGCAACGGGATGCAGCCGCGCACGCGGATCGCGACTGCCGTTCTCGGCGTCGCGGTGGCGCTTCTGGTGTCGGGGTTCGGCGTGATGCAGGCGCTGAGGATTCCCGATGTGCACGAGCAGGAGATCGTGCTGCCCTCGCTGCCGGCCGAGTTCGACGGCCTGCGGGTGGCGGTGATCGCCGACATCCACGCCAGCCCGGTCAACAACGCGCGCTACGTGCAGGGCATCGTCGATCGCACGCTGGCCGCACAGCCCGATCTCATCGTGCTGCCGGGCGACATGGTGGATGGGGACGTGCCGACCCAGGCGGCCAACATCGCTCCGCTTGCGATGCTGTCGGCGAAGTACGGTGTGTTCGCGGCGCCAGGCAACCACGAGTACTACAGCGGCTATGACGCCTGGGCCCGGGTGTTCCGTTCGCTGCGGCTGACCTACCTTGAGAACCAGACGCAGCGCGTGAAGATCCGCGGGCGCACGCTCGCGGTCTCCGGCGTGGGCGATCCGGCCTATGGCCGGCTGTCGCGGCAGAATGCCGATCCCGCCGTCGCCGAGGGGCTGCCGCCCGACATCGAGGCCGTCGCCCGGCAGGCCCGGGGCGCGGACTTCCACCTGCTGCTCGCCCACCAGCCCAGGCTCGCGCGCGAGAACGCCGCGCAGGGCGTGCACCTGCAGGTTTCCGGGCACACGCACGGCGGCCATGTCCTGGGAATGGATCGCTGGCTCGTCGCCCCCGTCAACAACGGTTTCGTGCGCGGCGCCTACGACGTGGACCGCATGAAGCTCTTCGTGAGCAGCGGCGCGGGACTCTGGGCCGGTTTCGCTGTGCGCCTTGGCGTTCCTTCGCGAATCGACATGCTGGTGCTGCGGCGTGCCCCGACATGAGGGCGCGGGCACGCTGTGAGAGCGCACGAGAGCGCACGCCGGTAACCGTTGTGCGAATTTGATGCGGCGGGTGCCGGGCGCTTGCCCCCTGCCGGGCCGCCCGATACAGTGGCGCGATGCAGCCCCTGCCCATCCGCATCCGTCCTGGCCTTACGCGTCGCCAGTTGCTGCGTGCCTCGGCAATGGGCTCCACGCTGGCACTCCTGGGGTGCGATGGCACGATGGCCGTCGGCGGCTCGTTCCTGCAGCCGTGGGACGAACATCTCGGCTGGTCGCGCGAACGCTGGGGGCAGAGCCTGTCGGGCATGCGCGAGTTGGGCTGCGAAGAGGTCTTTCTTCAGTGGGTCGGCCTCGAAGGCGAGCCGCAGCCCGCCTGGGACGCGCGCGCTCCCATGGTTCAGATGCTGCTGGACCAGGCTGCGGAACAGGGCATGGGCGTGCACCTCGGCCTGCCCTACAACGAAGCATGGTGGAAGGTGATCCACCAGCCTGACCTTGATCGCCTCGCGGACTTCCTGCGCGCGACGGGTGCACATGGGACAAGCTACATGCAATCGGTGAGCTGGCCGGGACACGCCGCATTCCGCGGCTGGTACATCCCCTATGAGCTGGAGCAGTACCACTGGGGCTCGGCCGCACGCATCGCGATGCTGGTGCCGTGGCTCAAGGGGCTGTCGGATGCGGCCATTGCCACGTCGGGCCGGGAGCCCAGCGTGTCCACGTACAGCAGCGAGATGGAGTCCGGGGAACTGCTGGCACAGGTGTGGAGCGTGCTGCTCGATCATGTCGTGGTGCGGCCCATGCTGCAGGACGGCGTCGGCGTGCACGGCATCGCCAACTACGAGCGGCTCGAGCCGTTACACCGCATGCTGCTGCGGCGCGGCACGGGCTTTGACCTGATCGTCGAGGTGTTCGAGCGCCTGCCCGACGCAGCCAACATGCCCGGCGAGTTCCGCGCGCGGCCTGCCAGCTTCGAGCGCCTCCAGGCACAGTGGGGCATTGCCAGGGAATACGGCGCGCGCCGCATCGTCGCCTATGCGCTGGACCCCTGGGTGACGGGGGCATCGGAGGAGAGCGCGCGGCTGCGCAGCGCGTGGCGCGCCGCCATGCCGCAACCGTAAGGGTGACTACAGGCTCCTGCCGATGATCTCGTTCATGATCTCGCTGGTGCCGCCGAAGATGCGCAGTGCGCGCGCATCGGCCCAGGCCCGTCCGATGCCGACATCGGCCATGTAGCCATATCCGCCGAACAACTGAAGCATGTCGTCGAGCAGCGCATTCTGCATCTCGGTGGCGTTCAGCTTGGCCATGGCGGCGGTCACCGCATCCAGCTCGCCGCGCATGTGGCGCGCCAGGCAGTCATCCAGGAAGACGCGCAGCATGGAGGATTGGGACATGGCCCGGGACAGTGTGAAGCGCGTGTTCTGGAAGTCCATCACGCGCCGTCCGAAGGCCTTGCGCTGCTTCACATAGTCGCAGGTCGACTCGATCATGCCCTCCAGGTGCGCCGCGGCGCGCAGCGCGATGGCCAGGCGTTCCTGCGCGAGTTCCGACGTGACGTATTCGAATCCGGCGTTCTCGTCCCCGAGCCGGTGGCTGGCCGGAATCTGCACGTCGTCGAAGAACAGCTCGCAGGTGTCCTGCGCATGCTGGCCGATCTTGCGCAGCGGCTGGCCCTGCCGGAATCCGGGCATGCCGCGCTCCACCGCGAACAGTGAGAGCCCGCGCGCCCCCAGTTCGGGCGCGGTGCTCGCCAGCACCAGCACGAGGTCGGCATGGGAGCCGTTGGTCACGAAGGTCTTCTGGCCGCTCAGCACATAGTGCCGTCCGGATCGTTTCGCGCGCGTGCGGATGGACTTGAGGTCGCTTCCCGCGTCGGGCTCGGTCATCGCGATGGCGCCTATGCATTCGCCCTCGGTCATGCGCGGCAGCCAGCGGTTCTTCTGCTCCTGCGTGCCCAGGCGCAGGATGTAGGGGGCCACCATGTCGGAATGGATCGAGAAGCCGATGCCCAGGCAGTTGGCCCGCGCGATCTCCTCGATCACGACGGCGGCATGGCCGAAGTCACCGCCATGGCCCCAGGGCGCGGGAATGGCGCAATTGAGCAGTCCGTTGGCTCCGGCCTTGCGCCACAGCGACCGGGGGGTGACGCCCAGGTCTTCCCACTGCGCGTAGTAGGGCAGGATTTCCTGCTCCACGAACCGCGCGACCTGCGTCTGCAGCATCCAATGATCATCACGGAATACGGTGCGCATCGTGCTCTTCTTTCTGGGCGTGAAAGGCCATGGGTGTCATGCGAGGGGTCACGGCCGGTAGCTGTCGGTGGTGCTGCGCTGCCCGCGCAGGATGGGGCGGGCCGGGGTGCCGGTGAGGAACAGGCTGTAGTGGTCGCCGGGTTGCAGGGCCGGCAGTGCGAGGGGAGCCGTCGAAACCTCTCCACAACTGCCGACGAGCGTCGCCTTCACGGGATTGATGGCACGGGCGGCGGAGCCTCCACCGGCAAGGGCGGCGAACAGCGGCGTGCCAGCCGGCGCGATGCCCACCTTGCCCTGAGCGCAGCCGTCGATCAGGTTGTAGAAGCGCAGCTCGGCCTTGAGCGCATCCTGCGTCGCTCCCGCGGAATCGTCGAGAGCCCTGAGCGCGGCGGCGCTTCCGGATGTGGGCACCAGGGAGGTGAAGCTGTCGGGCGCCACTTTCATCGGGGCACCGGCCTTGCCGTCGAGGACGACGGCGAACTCGGTGTTCCCCTTGACGATGGCATAGCTGGAGGCGACGGCGTCGCCGGAGATCGTCTGCACGGGGCCCTGGCCGATCTTCACCTGCAGAGGTGCGCTGCCGGGGTTGAGCACGCGCACGAAGGACGAGCCGGCGGGCGGCCGCGCCGCGTAGAGCTGGGAGAATGCGCCTTCCGCGTGAAGTGCGGGTGCCACCGCGGCGGCGAGGAGGGCCAGCGCCGCGCAGCGTGCAACCTGGAGGTGACCAATGAGTGTCATGTCGTTCATCCTGTGACGGCCGCCGAGGCAGCAGCAGTGGCCTGCCGGGGTGTTCGCGACTCGCGGTACAGCTGTTCCAGCCGCTTGCGATCGACCTTGTCGGTCTGCGTCGTCGGAAACCCGTGGCAGACCAGCAGTTCCGAGGGAATCATGTACGAGGGCACACGGCGCGCGAGCACGGCCTTCCAGTCGGCGAGGGCGCTGTCCGGCGCATGCAGGCCCGCGGGGCCGGGGCGGTCGGGGTCGACGAACCCGACCATGCGCACGATCACGCCGTCGGGCCGCCTGAGCGCGATCGCCGCACCCGCGCGCACGCCGGGCAGGAGTGCCAGTGCGGCGTCGACCTCTGCCAGCTCGATGCGGTAGCCGTGCATCTTGATCTGGTCGTCGCGGCGGCCACGAAAGGTGACCAGGCCGCACTCGTCCATGTCGCCGAGGTCGCCCGAGCGGTAGCCACGCTTGCCGTTGAACATGAACATGCGTGTCTCGTTCAGGTCGGGGCGGTTCAGGTAGCCGCGCATTACGTGGTCGCCCGCCATGCAGATCTCGCCGTTGTCGATGAACACATGCGCATAGGGCTTGGCACGCCCGATGGGGAAGGGTAGCGGCGCGGCCTTGCGCAGGGCGGCATCGATTTCCACCCATGTGGTCGAGCAGGTGGCCTCGGTCGGTCCGTAGGAGTTGATGATGCGCACCTGGGGAAAGCGTTCCCACACGGCCTCGGCCATGGTGGGGGTGAGCGATTCCGCGCCGAACACGAACACCTGCAGGTCGGGCAGCTGTTCGGCGGTGAAGCTGGCGTCGAGCAGCTGCTGGCGAACGAACGAGGGCGTCGATGCCCAGACCGAGACGCGCGCCTCGGAGAGATAGCGTGTGAACGCATCGCGATCCTCGATGGTCTCGCGCGCGCACAGCGCCACGGCGCCGCCGCAGGCGAGCGCACCCACCCAGTTGAAGAGGGAGAAGTCGAAGCTGAACAGCATCTGGTCCATGAACACGGGCGCGGCCCCAGCTGCAGGCAGTCGCGTATCCAGCGTGCGAACAGGCCCACGCTCTCGCGCCCGATCTGCACGCCCTTGGGGTCGCCCGTGCTGCCCGAGGTGAACATGATGTAGGCCAGGCCCTTCTGCTCGAGCGCCTGGGGCGCGTGGCCCGTCGGCAGAAATTGCAGCGACTGGGAGTCGAAGACCATGGGCGCGTGCACCAGCTCGGTGATGCGGCGGATGCGCTCTTCGGGATTGATCACATCGACGGGCACGAAGGGCACGCCAAGGCGCAGGCAGCCGAGCATGGCAACGACGAAGGCTGCCTCCTTGTGTCCGCGTATCACCAGGGGTACATCGGTCTGCAGGCCCGCGGCCCGGGCCTGGGAAACCCAGTCCTCCACGGCGGCATGCAGGTCGCGCCAGCCCATGGTGCCTTGCGCATCGTGGATGGCAGGGGCGCCGGCGTGTTCCTGTGCGTCGACGAAATCGAAGCGGTCGAAGTCAAATGGCATGGTGTCCTCCAGTTCGGACAGTCCGGTCTACATGATCGATGCGGTCGGGGCGCACAAGGCGCGAAAGGCGCATGGGGCGGCTCAGACCTTGCGGTTGGCCGCTATGTAGTCGGCCAGTGTGTGCACGGATTGCAGGTGCACGTCGATCTCCGAAGGCGGAATCTTCACGCCGAATTCGCGCTCGACGGCCAGTGCCACGTCGACGGCGGAGAGCGAGTCGACCAGGCCCGAGTCGATCAGCTGCGCATCGGTGTCGACGTGCGTCATGATGATGTCGCCGATGAGCGATGCCGCCCGGGCCTGGATGTCGGTAATGGTCATGTTCATGGTGCAACTCCTTTGCAGATGGGTCAGAATTGGAAGTACAGGAAACGCGTTTCCTTGTGCAGCGTGGCCAGGCACAGTGCGAGAAGGAACAGCGCTGCGATGAGCCAGCCGGGGCTGGGGCGCCAGCGCAGCAGGCGGTTCGGGTTGGGCAGGGTCTTGAAGATCGCGGGCGAGTGGACGCCGAGGATCTGATGCGCGTTGGGCGTGAACCAGGCGATGCCGAGCAGCAGCACGATGTAGACCGCCTGCAGGTGGTGGCCGATCACGAGGCGCCACGCATCGCCGAACGGGAGGCCTGCCGCATGCGACAGCGATTCGAGGCCTCCGAAGCCATGCAGTCCCATCATGCCCGCCAGCAGTTGCCAGGCGCTGTGCATGCCGTCGGCGCGGAAGAACGCCTGTCCGATCAACACGGCCACGAAGGTGATCAGCACACAGAGCGCCTTGGCTGCGGGGCCGCTGTGGCGCTCCGATGGCGGCTTCCTGCCGACGACGAAGATGCGCCAGCCATGGTTGATCGACAGGCACAGCCCATGCCAGATGCCGAACACGAGGAACTGCAGACCCGCACCATGCCAGATGCCCGCCAGTCCCATGGTGAACAGCGTGGGAACGATGATGGTGGCGGCAAATCCTCCCGGCGTTCTGGCGGCGAGGGAGCCTACGGCCATGCCGCGCCGCTCGCGGGCACGCGAGACGGCCATGGCCACCGGGTAGTACAGGTACGAGGTGAGATAGCGCGTGAGCGTGATGTGCCAGCGCGCCCAGAAGTCGACGATGCTCGCGGCCTTGTACGGCGAATTGAAATTGAGCGGAAAGCGGATGCCGAACATTTTCGCGAGACCCAGCGCCATGTCGGAGTAGCCCGAGAAGTCGAAGTAGATCTGCAGCGCATAGCTCACGCTCGTCGCCCAGGCACCCCAGAAATCCAGGCCCGAGGGCGCTGCGAAGCCGGCGTCCGCATAGGGCGCAATGCCGTCGGCCAGCAGCACCTTCTTCGCCAGTCCGATCACGAACAGCATGCCGCCGATCGACAGGTTTTCTGCCTTGAAGCGGTAGTTCGCGGGGTCTGCGAACT
The DNA here is from genome assembly GCF_014395975.1 of Diaphorobacter ruginosibacter. NCBI lineage: Bacteria > Pseudomonadati > Pseudomonadota > Betaproteobacteria > Burkholderiales > Comamonadaceae > Diaphorobacter > Diaphorobacter ruginosibacter. Next base: position 299,112 of record NZ_CP060714.1, read on the forward strand.
GCGGGATCATCTCCTTGTGGTGCAGGATCGGGCCGGCAATCAGGTGCGGGAAGAAGGTCACGAACAGCACGTAGCTCAGGAATCCCTTTTCCTTGACCAGTCCCGAGCGGCAATCGAGCAGGAAGCCGATCTGCGTGAAGGTGAAGAACGAGATGCCCAGCGGCAGGATCAGCGTGTCCATCGCGCCATGCGTGAGGCCCCACTCGCCAAGGAAGTTGAACAGTGCCGCAAAGTACTTGTAGTGCACCAGCACGGCAAGGTCGGCGATCACGCCCGCGCTCGTGATCAGCAACTGCCTGCGCGGCGCACCGGCAGCCTGCAGGACCAGCAGGCCCACGACGTAGTTGAAGAGGATCGAGACCGCGAGCAGCGCGACGAACTGCGGATTCCACCAGCCGTAGAAGACGAACGAGGCCAGGCACAGCCAGAGCGCCGCAAGGCGCAGGCTGACGCGGGCCGCCCCGTAGTAGCCCATCAGCGCGATGGGCAGGAACAGCAGCAGGAAGAGGTAGGAGTTGAACAGCATGGCGTGGTCAGTTGCGGGCGGCGGGCAGCTGTGCCAGCGCCTTTTTCTCGTCGTCGGTGAGCGGCAGCGAGAGCGTGTTTTCCGAGAACTCCCAGATCACGAGGCGCAGCGTCTGCGGCCACTGGCCGGATTGCCCGAGCGCCTTCAGCATCGCTCCGGAGAACTGGCCGCCGTCCATGCTGAGGTTCCACACCTCGCGTCCCAGATCCATGCCCAGCCATTCGGCGAAGTGGCTGCGCAGGCCGTTGGAGCTGCCAGCCAGCAGCACCTGCACGGGCGGTGTGTCGTCCAGCAGCCCGCCACCGCGCATGGGTGCCACGGCCTGTTCCGCCACCGTCTCGATGTCGGGCCGCCAGCCTGGGGGCGCACTCTTCAGGCCCGACAGCACCAGCAGATCGCCCATGCGCGGCTGCGGCGTCCCGGGCGGCGACACCTCGAATGCCTGCTCGCCCTTCGCGCCGCCGAGCAGCGGCAGCGCGGCCCGGGCCACGGCCTGCGCCGCGAGCCGGGCGCCTGCGGGGTTCATGTGCACGTCAGTACGGAAGAACATGTCCTCGTTGCGATGGCCCAGCACCGCGCGCAGGTCGGCGAAGGCGATGCCGCTGTCATCCAGCGCCCGCGCCAGCGTGTCGTACTGGGCCTGCAGCCCCGGCGCCATCGCGCGCCCGCAAAGGTGTCCGGCTTCGATGCGCGCCTTGTCGGGCACCGCGACCACCAGCAGGCGCACCTGGCGTGCGGCGAGTTGTTCGCTCCAGCTCTTCAGCAGGCGCAGGCGCTCGCCCTGCACCTGCGGCTGCGTGCCGGGTTGTGCACGCAGCCCGTCCTGGTAGAACATCCATTGCGGACAGCCGAGCGCGACCTGCGTGCCGAGATCGCCCAGCATGCGGTAGCGCACGGCGGCATTCGCGGTCTCTATGCGCTCCTGGCCCGGCAGCTTGATCGCCTGGTTCAGCGCGGTTTCCGTGCGGCCGTCGAGCCATGCATCGAGGCCCCGCAACGGGGGGGCGAGCTCGACCTTGCCAAGTGCGCCGATGCCGACGGCCAGTCCGACCGCGAGCAGCACCATCCACACGGCGGCGGTCATGCGGTGCGCGGAATCGGGGAGGACGTCAGGATCGCTCATCGCGGGCCTCACTTGGCGAGCGCGCTGCGAACGCGCTGCGTCCAGGTGTCGGACGGCATCACGGACGCGTTGTCCCACAGGCCGGCGGCGTCCGGTCCCTGCTCGAAGTTGGGCTCGAACATCTGCCACACCAGCACCTGCGGGGGCTTCTGACGGAAGGCCGGGGATTCGAGGTACTCGAGCAGCATCACCCAGGGGCCGATGTTGCCGGGTTTCCAGTTGAGCGAGACGGGCCGGTCGAGCAGGTTCGACAGCTTCTGCGGAAAACCGAAATAGGGCTGCACCATGCTGTGGCCCGTCACGTGCACCGGCGCCGGTGCATCATCGATCAGGCCCTGGCTTTCGGCCTGGCGGCGCACGGTGTAGACCTCGCGGCCGATCTGCTTCTTCTCGTCCGGGGTGAGGAACAGTTCGGCCAGGTCGCCGTAGCGGCGTTCCTTGGTGAGCGCGCCCAGCGGCGTGCCGCTGCCGGGCTGTCCTTCGAGCTGCGGCACACTCTTGCCGATCAGGTCGGCCGTGGCCTGTGCCGTCGCATCGGCCGCGTCCTGCGTCCAATGCTGGTCGGTGCGATAGAACACATTCCTGCCGCTGTCCTCGACGGCCTTGAGCACCGCCAGGTCGTCGAAGGTGGATACGCCGGCCTTCTGCAGCTTGCCGAGGATGAGCGCATAGCGCTGCTGCACGGCAGGGCTCATGCTGCGTCCGGCAGGCAGCTTGTCGGCATAGAAGTGCACCTTGTCGGGCAGCAGCAGCACTTCGAGCCGGATGTTGCGCGCGGCAAGCAGATCCCGTGCCTGTGCCACCAATTGCACCGACCGGTCGATGCCGGCCTCGTTCACCTGGGTGAGGCTGCCCCAGCCGCCGAAGAGCCAGCCATCCTGCCCCTTGATGACCATGGCGGACTTGTCCTGCGCCGCGGCGCAGCCGGCGAGCACGAACAGCGCCGCCGCCGCAAGTCCGCGCGCCCTGGCGAATGCGCGTCGCGGCGGGGTGGGGTGCTGGAGTCCTGTCGTTGTCATGTGTCTTTCTTTCTGTCGATGTCGTTGCGGTGGAGAAGGCGCGGCTCAATACCAGATGGAGAGGCTCATGAACCAGCCCTTGGCGCGATCGGCCTGTCCGCCGCCGACGTTCTTGCGGTACTGCACGGTCCAGTCCACGTAGGAGCGCGCGGCGTTGTAGTGGTCCTCGCGGAACGCATAGCGCAGGCTCACGCCCGCGCCGACGCCGGACGACCAGGTCGAGCCATTGCCGAGCACCGCCATGTCACCTGCGAAGCCGGGCACCCTTGCGCGGTAGTTCTGGCGCTGGAAGTCGGCCGCGGCCACGATGTGGGGGAAGATGACCAGGTGGTCGCTGATCGAGTCCATGCGGAAGCTCCGGCCCACGCGCAGCTCGGCGTTGGCGAACCACTGGTCGCGCCGGTACTTGCCCCGCCTGCGTTCGCTGGTGGCGCCCGTGACCTGGTCGCGCGTCCAGAAATCGGCCGACAGGTCCTCGCGGTAGTAGCCGCCCTGCAGGTAGCCCTCCATCGTGAACCAGCTCGGCACATCGAAGCGCAGGCCGGTGCCGCGGTAGAAGCCCCAGGTGACATAGCCCAGCCAGCCGCCGCTGCTTGCCCCGGTGTCGAACTGGATGGATTGCGGGTTGCCGACGACCGGTGCGCCCGGGCGCGATGGGTCGCGGCCGCTGAGCTGGCAGCGCAGCGCGTCCGAGCCCGGCGTCACGCTGCCGCTCTGCGTGGCGGAGCCGAGCAGGAAGCGGCGCTCCAGGCCGAATGTGAGCGCGTAGTCGGTCGATGGCGTGAACCGCACGCCGACCGAGCCGATCGTGGTGGGCAGGCCGGAGGCGGCCTTGAACCGGCTGGCGGTGACATCCACGGGCAAGCCGGTGCAGGGATCGACGACACGCTGGTCACGCACCGTGGACGAGCCGCCGGACAGCGTGTTGGCAATGCGCCCATAGACCTCGAAGACCTGTTTGCCACTGTTCAGGAACATCGGCGGGCGCCAGTACACGTCGGCCATGGCGAAGACCGAGTCCGACGCGGTGGTGACGGGCGTGCCGTTCAGGCCCGACCCCGCGGGGCGTGCGCCGCGATAGCTGGTCGACACCGATGCGCCCCATTCCCGCGAGAGGCCCGCGATCGCCCCGCGCGTGAAGTAGCGCTGGTCGGGCGTGAGTTCGAGCTCGCCGCTGTCGTTGTCGTCGATGGCCTGCTTGAAGGTGCGGATGGCCTGTGTCTTGTCACCCGTGGCGGCCAGCGCATAGGCCTCGTCGAGGATCACGATCGGCGGTGCATTGCCAGTGGCCCTGGCCGCCCGGAAGTCCTGCAGTGCCTTGTCGGGCGCCTGCCTGCGCTGCCAGAGGTAGGCGCGCTGCATCAGCAGGGAGGCTTCCTGCGGGGATTTCGCCAGATCCTCGTCGAGCCGCGCGAGCGCCTCCTGCTGCTGCGCATCGTTGCCCGCTGCCAGCGTGATGGTGAGCAGGCGCTGCATCGTCGCGTTGTCGGGTGCCTGCTCCACCGCCTGGCGCGCCTGGGCGATCGCCTCCTGGTAGTCCTGCCGGCCATAGGCCGCATAGGCGCGCGTGCTGGCGCTGGCCGCGCCGGCGGCGTCGGCGGGCTTCATCTCGCAGGCGGTGCCGTAGGGCGTGTCATGGCAGTCCTGGAACGGTGGCGGGTAGTTGAGGCTGGTGAGCACCTTGGGCGGGGTGGCCGCTTCGTCCGCCTGCCGCAGGCGCAGCGCCACCGCCTTGTCGCCTGCGTCGAGCGGCGCCATGAGCGCCTTCACCCGCGCGAAGTCCCCGCTGGCGAGCGCCGCGTCGGCCGCGATCAGGCGCAGGTTGGCGCGCTGTTCGTCGTCCAGCCAGTCCTGCGCGATCGCCTCGTCGAAATCGCGCGCGGCCTGCTCGGTCCGTTGCAGCCGCTGCCTGAAGTAGCCGCGCAGCACGAGCGTGGAGGTGTCCTCGCTGTCCTGCCTCAGTGCGTCGGTCGCGGCCGCCTCGCCTTCCGCGATCCTGCCGTTCAGGAGCAGGGCGGTGAGCAGCAGCAGGCGGTGGCTCTGGGTGTCGGGCGCCAGCCGCACGGCTTCGCGGGCCATCGCCACGGCGCGTTGCGTGTTGTTGTCGTTCAGCGCCTGGTAGGCGGAGATGGCGGGTTCGGTGGACAGGGCCTTGAACAGCGTCTGCCGGCGTGCGATCAAATCGCTTCTGTTGGGAGCGCCCAGTTCCATGGCCGTGTCGGTGGCGTCGATGGCCGCCTGCAGCCGGCCCTGGGCCTCCAGTGATGCGATCCACAGCATCGCCCAGTTGCCTTGGGACGTGTCGGTGCGGAAGGCCTCCTCTGCTCCCTGCGCGGCGGCTTCGTACCGCTGGTCGTTGTAGTCCTGGAAGGCCTGTGTGGCGATCGGGAAGCCCTTGCGGAAGGCTTCGCTGCCGCTGGCGTCGCCCCCCGAGGCCAGGTTGCTGCGGGCGCGGGCCAGTTCGCTGGCGTCCAGTCCGGCAGATTCGGCCTGCGCCACGGCGGCGAGCGCTTCCTCGATGCGGCCCTGCTTCTGCAGCGCATAGATGAGCAGCATGTGCAGGCGCAGCACGTCGGGACGCAAGGCCAAGGCGCGCCGTGCGAACCGCTCCGATTCGGCGTAGCGGCCGGCATCGAAGCTCGCGAAGCCCTGATGGGCGAGGCGCCATGCCTGTCCCTTCAACGGCCGCTCCCCGGTGGGGGATGCGGTCTGCTTTTCTGCGGGCTGCAACGGTGCGGCGTGCGCACCCGTGCAGGCCAGCAGTGCCACGGCGAAAGCCACGCCGGTCAATCGTGCGGTGGTCATGTGGCCTCCGAAGGCTGTGGGGCAGGGCGGGAGACATCCTTCACGTATTGCTGGTAGGAGATCGCCTCCTGCAGCGTGTCCTGGTCGAGCAGGTGTTCCTGCACCAGGATTTCTCCGAGCGGCAGGCCCGCGTCCTGCTGTCTGTCGAGCGCACGCGCCAGCTGTTCCTCGGTGATCACGCGCCAGCTCACGAGCAACTGTCCCAGGCGCTGGCGCTGCTGCACGAGCTGGTCCGCCGACGGAAAGTCGTGCATGGTCTTGTCCCACACCAGGCGTTTGCCGGTGACGAGGTGCACGAGGAACAGCCGCCACGCGCGCGCCGCCGCCATGGCATTGATGAAGTTGCCGACGACCATGCGCGGCGCGGACAGGAGGGCGTGCTCCCAGCCATACAGCCGCTGCACGAAGAACGCGCGCTGCACCGCGCGCAGCAGCAGCGCGATGGCATTCATGGCGATGAGCGTGCCCACCCAGCCGCTCGGCGAGAACACCGAGGGGTAGTAGGTCTGCCACCAGCCCATGCGGTTGGCCAGCCAGAAGACCAGGAAGTTCAGCATGAGGAAGTAGCCGCCCATGGCGACGAACGCCGTCACCAGGCCCTTGCGGTCGCGGAACAGCAGGTACTTGACCGCAAGCGATCCCTTCCATCCCACCTGCGACCAGCCCTGCAGGCCGATGCCCAGCGTCCAGCGCGCCTTCTGCCGGTAGGCCGTGCGGAAGGTGTTGGGGAAGTACTCGCGGATGTCCAGCGGCAGAACCCTGGTTTCCTCGCGCTCCTTGCCCAGGCCGAACCAGGGCTTGCGGTGCGTGGTGTGGTCCACCGGGAAGCGGCCGAAGATCTGCTTCATGCCCATGCGGGCCAGGCGTGCGCCGATGTCGTAGTCCTCGGTGAGCGTATCGGTGTTGAAGGGCTGGTTGTCGGTCTGCGCTGCGAGATGCTCGAGCGCCTTGCGCGAGAAGCAGGTCCCGACGCCCGCGGACGGCACCATGCGCGACATGCTCTCGCGCACGACCAGGTCCTTGGTGTGCCACTCGGCGAACTCGTCCATGTAGGTGCCCGCCACCAGCTCGTACCAGTGGCGCTCGATCGATGTCACGGGCAGCTGGATGAAGTCGACGCGCGGCAGCAGGTAGTTGTAGTACTTGAGCTCCAGCGGATGCAGCAGGTCTTCGCTGTCGTGCAGCACGATGCCCGCGAACGGCACGCTCTGCAGGGTGTTCTGGCGGAAGATGGCCTGCACGAGCCAGTTCAGGCAATCGGCCTTGCAGGTGGGGCCGTCGTGCGGCACCTCGACGCGCACCAGCTGGCGGTAGCGCCGTCGCATGCGCTCCACCTCATTCTTGGTGCGATCATCGTTGCGGTAGGTGCCCACGAAGATCATGTAGTTCTTGTATTCGAGCGTGCTGACCATGCTCTCGAGCATCATCGCGATGACGTCGTACTCGAGCCATGCGGGCACCATGATGGCGATCGGCTGCTCGTCGACCGACCGGATGGCCGCGGTGCTCAGCGGTTCGTAGCGTCGCATGAAGAAGCGGCGCTGGATCTTGCGCAGCCAGAACCAGGCATCGACGAACAGGTCGTCGACGCTGGATACGAAGATGACCACCGCGACCACGACGCCGAAGATCTCGAGCCAGCGGTAGTAGTCGGCCAAAAGATAGGGCCAGTAGTGGGAGGAGATCATGGCGTTCCCTCGCTTGCAGCCGATTTGCGGCGCTCCGCGATGCGCGTGGCGATCACTGACGCCACGAGCAGCGCAATGAACAGGGCCAGCAGCCCCAGGGTGACCGGCACGCCCCACGAGAAGAGGCTGCGCCACTCATACATCGGCCCGGCATGGTTGGCGTCCGAGGCATGCACGAGCGCTCCGGAGCCGCTGATCCACGCCACCTCGGCACCGGGCCCGAGAAGTGCCAGCGATGCGTGGTTGACGAGCAGGCCGGTCGCTCCGGGCCAGGCATCGTTGCCCAGCGGATACCACTGCAATCCCGTCTGCCCTGCGGTGCGCACCACCTGCATCACGCTCACCTGGCGGCGCTCCGGGGCCTCCCAGGGAAGGCCGGCGATCGGGTGGTCGCGAAAGCGGATCTCCTGGTCCGCGAGCGTGACCTGCGCTCTGGCATCCTGCATCGCCACGCCTGCGGCAATGAAGGGTCGCGTGGGCACATAGGACGTGCCGTCCTGCACCAGCACCAGGCGCGCTGCTCCGGGCGAGAGGTTGGCTGCCGCGGCCAGGTGGATGGCCGTCGAAAGGCCCTCGCGGGGGCTGCCGAGGAAGGCCTGCGGGACGGCCATTTCAGCGTCGAAGCCCAGGGCGGGGATCAGGTCCGCGAAGGTGGCGTTGCGCGGGAGTTCCTTCGGCGCAGCGGCGCGGAAGCGGACGTCGAGGTCGAGCGTGGTGGCGGGCCCGGACGGCGCGGGCTGCATAGTCCGGCAGTCGCCCGCAGGAGCGTCCTGCTCGAGCGAGACCTGCAGCAGATTCAATGCACTCAGCGCGTAGACCGGAATGTCTGCCGCGAGGACCTGGCGCCGTCCATCCGTTGCCTTCAGCTGCCGTGCGGCGAGCAGGACGCCGTTCCAGTGCAGCACGCCGACCGGCTGGCGGACGGCCGAGCCGGCGGGCAGCGTGAAGCCCACCTCGATGCGGGAAGGGGTGTGGCTCGATGCGGTGGGCGGCAGCATGGCAAAGGTGGCGGACCAGCTTTGCGGTGCCTCCACGATGTATTGCTCGCGCGCGGTGTCGCCCGACCAGCGGACGATGGGATGGCTGGCCTGGTGGTCCGCCGTGCGTGCGGCGCCGTTGGCGGTTGCGCTCAGGCGCTGCCAGCCGGCACCTCCGCCCGGCAGATCCGGCCCGGCCGCTCCCGTGGCGGGCACGGCCCATACGGGGTGGGCGCCCAACCGCGACCGGATGATGGTGGTGCCCGATGTGGCAGCCAGGCCCTTGCGCGCGAGCGGCATGCTGCTGTCGCGCCATTGGGTGAACAGGCTGCGGGCGTCGGGGTCCGTGATCTGCGCGCCCAGCGCATCGAGCGCATCCCCGACCTGGCCTTGCAGCGCGGGGTCCACCACCACCACGTCGGCAAGCAGGCCGGGTGCATCCAGCATCAGCAGTGCGCCGATCTCGGCGGCGTTCGAGATGGCATGGCGCTCCTTGGCGTCGCCCAGTGCGGCAAAGGCGGGAATCGACGCGAGTCCTGGCGGGATGGAAAGTGTGCGCGTATCGACCGTATCACCTACCGCGGGCAGCGTGTGGACGATGGCCGGCCGGCCCTGCTGGGACATGGCCACGCCGACGCGCCAGGCGGTGTCGAATGTCTGCGAACTCAGCGGCGGGGCGGCAACAAGCAGGAACGGCCTGTCCGGCAGCGCGGCGGCCCCCCGCATCCTGGCTGCCGCGGTGGATTGGGCCGACGGGTAGTAGGAGAGGTGGCTGTCGGGGTTGAGTGCAACCCCGCTGTCCGCAACGGCGGTACAGCCGTCTTGCGGCATGGCGCCGGCCTGCATGCCCAGGCGCGTCTCGGTGGCCTGGCCGTTCAGAGGGAACCTGCTGGCAGTGGTGGGCGAACTGCCATGTGCATCGTGGTTCGTGCCGCCCTTCGTGGCGACGGTCGATGGGGACACGGGTACGCCGTTCACGGCGAATGATGCGCCGGGCTGATTGCGCGGGACGCTCACCAGCAGCGCACGCGCGTCGTCACTGCCATGTGCGGGGAAATAGAACTCCTGCAGGGAGCCCGGCGGCACGTTGATGCTCGGCCCGAGCAGACCCAGGGTGGAGAGGGAGATACGCCGCTCGAAGCGCTGCCCCTGGGTGAGCTGTTCCAGGCTGTCGCTGATCGGGCTGGCATGAGCGCCGAGAACGCACGCCAGCATGGCGAGCGGCAACGCGGGACGGAACAGGGCAGTGATGGGGGGGCGGGCGGGCATGTCGCACCTCGGTCCTCAGCGGCTCGCGCCGAATGGCTGGCGGGGCCGGGCCACGGCGGTGTGCTCCGCGTTGCCGCCGCTCCGAGACGCATGATCGAGCTCGCGCGCATGCGCTGGCACCAGCGGCGCTGGCCTGTTTGCCCGGGGGCATGTACCAAAGACAGAAAGTGTTTTCATCGCGGCCTGTGATTGCAGTGCAATCCCTCCAGATGGAAGGTGCCGTGCCGTGCGAACCGTGGGGCGGTCGCCAGGCAGGAAGCCCGTTCATCTTTACAAAACTATTAAATTGACTTAATCGATAGTTTTGATTGTTTACGGATTTTTAAGAACCGCAATGGAATGGCCAAGTTGAATTGTTTTTGTTTTGTCGCTTTTGTTATCTTTGAATAGGTGTTTTTTCTGACTTTTCTGAAAAATTTGTACTTATTGTTTCGTTATAGATTTTTAGATGCAATTGCGCGTCACTGATTAGATGTGGGTATTCGCTTTCGAATTTGATGAGGAAAAACGGGGTAGATGCGGAGGTGGCTTTGGGGAAGCAGGGCCGTTGCCACCTGTCTTTGATGTCATGACAACGGGGTAGCCTGTTCTACCCAAAAATCAAGAACTTTTTGCTTTCGCATCCGGTAACGCCGCGTACGATCAGTGTGCAGATATTTACATTTAGATGTATCTGTGAAGGACCCGGTTTGGCCATCCGGGCAGGTTTTCCTCAGCAGAATCTTGCAGAACAAACAAAGAAAAACGCCGCGTGTCCCCGAAAGGGGGCACGCGGCGTGATGCTTCGTTACCGGGTCCTGGGACCCAATGGCGGCCTGGTGGAGATTACCTTGCGCCGGCCTTCACCTTCAGGCGCCAGGCATGCAGCAGGGGCTCGGTGTAGCCCGAGGGCTGGTCGATGCCCTTGAACACGAGGTCGAGGGCTGCCTGGTAGGCGGCGCCTTGCGGGTTCTTCTCCAGGCTGATGTAGGAGGCGTCACCGGCGTTCTGCCCATCGACCACCTTGGCCATGCGTGCGAAGGTGTCGCGCACCTGCTGTTCGGTGACGATGCCGTGCAGCAGCCAGTTGGCGATGTGCTGGCTGGAGATGCGCAGCGTGGCGCGGTCTTCCATCAGGCCGACGTTGTGGATGTCGGGCACCTTGGAGCAGCCCACGCCCGCATCGACCCAGCGCACCACGTAGCCGAGGATGCCCTGCACGTTGTTGTCGAGTTCCTGCTGCTTCTCGGCGTCGGTCCACTTCGGGTCCTTGGCCACGGGAACCTGCAGCAGGTCGGCGAGGATGTTGTCGCGCTCGGTGTCGGCGCTGGTCTTCTCCAGCTCCTTCTGCACGTCTTCCACGCTGACCTGGTGGTAGTGGAGCGCGTGCAGCGTGGCACCGGTGGGCGAAGGCACCCAGGCGGTGTTGGCACCGGCCTTCGGATGGGCGATCTTCTGCTCCAGCATGGCCTTCATCAGGTCGGGCATGGCCCACATGCCCTTGCCGATCTGGGCGCGGCCGCGCAGGCCCATGGTCAGGCCGACGAGCACGTTGTTCTTCTCGTAGGCGGCCAGCCAGGCGCTGGACTTCATGTCGCCCTTGCGAACCATCGGGCCGGCCTGCATGGCGGTGTGCATTTCATCGCCGGTGCGGTCGAGGAAGCCGGTGTTGATGAAGGCCACGCGTGCGGGGGCCGCGGCGATCGAGGCCTTCAGGTTCACGCTGGTGCGGCGCTCCTCGTCCATGATGCCGAGCTTGACGGTGTTCTCGGGCAGGCCGAGCAGCTTTTCGACGCGGCCGAACAGTTCGTTGGCAAAGCCGACTTCCGCCGGGCCGTGCATCTTGGGCTTCACGATGTAGACGCTGCCCGTGCGGCTGTTGCGCAGGCCGTTGGCGCCATGTCCCTTCAGGTCGTGGATGGCGATCGCGGTGGTGACCACGGCGTCCATGATGCCTTCGGGGATTTCCTTCTTGTCCGCACCCCACAGGATGGCCGGATTGGTCATCAGGTGGCCCACGTTGCGCAGGAACATCAGCGAGCGGCCGTGCAGCTTCAGCGGCTGGCCATCGGCGCCGGTGTATTGGCGGTCGGCATTGAGGCCGCGCGTGACGGTCTTGCCGCCCTTGTCGAACGATTCGGTCAGCGTGCCCTTGAGGATGCCCAGCCAGTTGCTGTAGCCCAGCACCTTGTCCTCGGCATCGACCGCGGCCACGGAGTCTTCCAGGTCGAGAATCGTGGAGACGGCGGCTTCCACCACCACGTCGGCCACACCGGCTGCATCGGTCTTGCCGATGGCGGTGGTGTTGTCGATGCGGATGTCGATGTGCAGGCCATGGTTCTTGAGCAGAACGGAGGACGGTGCGGCAGCGTCGCCCTGGTAGCCGATGAATTTGTCGGCATCCTTCAGGCCGGTCCTGGAGCCGTCCTTCAGCGTGACTTCAAGCTTGCCGTCCACGATCCTGTAGGCGGTCGCGTCCTTGTGCGAGCCGGCTGCCAGCGGCACGGCCTGGTCGAGGAAGTTGCGTGCGAACTCGATGACCTTCGCGCCGCGCACGGGGTTGTAGCCCTTGCCCTTCTCGGCGCCGCCTTCTTCGCTGATGGCGTCGGTGCCATACAGCGCGTCATACAGCGAGCCCCAGCGGGCGTTGGCGGCGTTCAGTGCGTAGCGTGCGTTGAGAATGGGCACCACGAGCTGTGGGCCGGCGATCTTGGCGAGCTCGGCGTCCACGTTCTCGGTGGTGGCCTTGGCGCCCTTGGGCGGCTCGACGAGGTAGCCGATCTTCGTCAGGAAGTCCTTGTAGGCGGCCATGTTGGCGATCGGGCCGGGGTTGGCCTTGTGCCAGGTGTCCAGTTCCTTCTGCAGGCGGTCGCGCTCGGCCAGCAGGGCGGCATTCTTGGGCGCGAGGTCGGCGACCAGCGCATCGAAGCCCTTCCAGAATGCGGCGCTGTCCACGCCGGTGCCCGGCAGGACGTCTTTTTCCACGAAGTTGTACAGCTCGGGAGCCACTTGCAGGCCGTGAACGGCAATACGGTCGGTCATGGTGATGTCTACCTTTTTCAACGCTTCAATTTGGAAAACGGTGATGCCACTGGCCCGATCCCCACAGCAGGGAAGACCGGCATCGTGATACGACACTGTATTGCGAACCGTTTCATAGATCAATTACGAGAAATGCTTTTTATTTGTGACTTTTATGGATGTAATTAATGGGCGGGCTTGGCTTTCATGAGCAAAGCGTGGCGAATAGACGTCGAATTGATCAAGAAAAAATCTATCGATTAGACAAAGTCGATCATCAATGCAATGATATCGATCAGTTCTGATTTCAATGTGTAAGACAGCGTGAGACCCTTTGCCCGGTTCTGCCTGCCAGGCAGGGACGGTGTTGCAAAGAGGCTTGCTTGCTGGTTGTTTGCATGGTGTAACAAGAAAAACTAGCAAACAAGCCATTTGTTGCTATTGTTTTGTGTGATTAGAATCCTTTTGTTGGATTGTTCACAATTGATAACAATTCAAACAAGGATGAATTCGAATGTGTTGAGCCAAATCAGAACTGAGCAAATAGAATCATTTCCGCACTACTTGAAACAAGTAGCGATCAATCAACCAATCAACTGATGGGAGATACGCAACATGGCCAATCTGAATGAAAGCCTGCAGGACCTGATGACAATGGAAGGCGCGATCTGCGCCGCCGTCGTGGATTACAACAGCGGCATGATGCTGGGCAACATCGGCTCCGGCGTGGACATGGAACTCGCCGCTGCGGGCAATACCGAAGTGGTGCGCGCCAAGATGAAGACGATGAAGGCGCTGGGCCTGAACGACGCGATCGAGGACATCCTGATCACGCTGGGTCGCCAGTACCACATCATTCGCCCCTCGGCCAAGCTGGCTGGCATCTTCATCTACTACGTGCTGGACAGCGGCCGTGCCAATCTGGCGCTCGCACGTCGCAAGATCAACGATGTCGAATCCAAGATGACCATGTAAGGGCCTGTCGGCTGACTTCCTCGAAGAACGGGCCCTGTGCCCGTTTTTCTTTGCCTGCTCTCGCGGCGTTGCCGCGCTTTCCTGGTCTCAGCCCGCGATCAGCGGCGCGCGGAACTGGTATCCGACCTTCTGCTGCGACTGCAGGGGCACGGCCAGCGGCGTGACGCGTTCGATGCGCCGTCGCAGCCGGTAGATGGTGGCATGCAGATTGTTGTCCGACTCCGCGGCGCTGGTGCCCTCGAGCAACTCGCGGATCTGCTCGCGGGTGACGACGGCACCCTGGGCCTTGAGGAAGCACTCCATCAGGACCAGGTCGGTGGGGCTGAGCTCCACGGTCTGGCCGTCGGGTGCGGTGAGCATGCTGCGGCGCTTGTCCAGCTTCCAGGCGGTGGCGGTCTTGGCCGTGGTCATGATGCGGCGATGCACGGCGCGGATTGCCAGTTCGACCTGCTCGAAGGTGACGGGCTTGGTCAGGTACATGTCGGCGCCGGCATTGATCACTTCGGCAAAGACCTCGGGGCCGAGCCTTCCCGAGACGATCAGCACGCCGGCCTGGGTGCGCTTTCTCAGGATGCGCACCAGCTCCGAGCCGTCCACCCCGGGCAGCATCAGGTCGAGCACATAGAAGTCGAAGCGGTAGGGCGCGATGTCGGCCAGCAGGTCGGAGCTGTCGGTATAGGCCTGCACCTCCACGCCCTGCGCGCGCAGGTGCTCCGCGAGGAATTCGCAGTATTCGGTATCGTCATCGACCAGGGCAAGAGTGACGGGCAGCATGGCAGGTTGGGCAGGGGGGCGCCAGGGCGCCGGGGACTATGGGACGGAACGGAAAAAGCCGCACGAGCGCCGGATCGGTGCCCCGGTTTCAGAGGGTGTCGGCGGCCTCAGTCATCAAGGCCCTGGGGCAGGACCAGTCTCATGATCGTTCCCTGGGGCTCGTTGGGCAATGCCTCTACTGTACCGTGATGCAGCTGCACGACCGAGCGGACGATGAACAGGCCCAGGCCGGCGCCCGATCGGTTGCGCGTGTCGCTGCCGCGCGACCCCTTCTCGAACAGGCGCGGGCGCAGTTCCTCGGAAATGCCCGGGCCGCTGTCCAGCACCTCGACGATGAGCGCGAGCGGATCGTCGGATTCCGAGATGCGCAAGGCCACCTGGGAGTTCTCGGGCGCATAGGCCAGTGCGTTGTTCAGCAGGTTGCGGATGGTCAGGCGCATCAGGCCCGGGTGCAATTGCACGGTGCGGGTGTCGGTATGCCATTGCGTGTCGATGCGGGGGCGCTGGTCGGCGGCGATGTCATGCATCACGAGGCGGATCAGCGTGGGCAGGTCGGTGTCGCTCGAGGAGCTTGCCTTGCCGCCCACCGCCAGGATGGTGCCGGCCGCGAGCGTGTTGTCCAGCGTGCCGATGACCTGCTGCAGCACGTGTTCCGCGCGCGTGAGCGCCTTGGTGGCCGGGTCGGTGTCCTTCAGGTGCAGGTCGTCGATGGCCTTCATCGTGGCCTGCATGGCGGCCGACGCGTTGTTCAGCGGCTGGCGGATCTCGTGCGAGAGCAACTGCAGCATCTCGTTGTGCTCGGTGAGCATGGCTGTGCGCCAGTCGAGAAGCGCGCGCAGCCTGTCGACCTCCGCGCTGTCGCCCTGCGGAGCCTGCCGGGGCTCCCGGCCCTGCAGTTCCTCCTCCAGTTGCCGGATCTGTTCGCGCTGGCGCTCGATGACCTGCTCGTGCGCATGTTCTGGTGTGGCATCCGTCATCACCATGAGCATCCCCTCCACGGGCGGCGCTCCATGGCCTTGCGGCTCGGGGAAATGCGGCACCTGAGGCGAGAGATGCACATGCCGCCACGCCGGTGTGCCGGCACGGTCCGGCCTCGACTCGGTGTAGCGCACGTTCTGGCCTGCCGCCGCGGCCGCTAGCTGCGGCCGCCATGCCTGCAGATAGGCGGGGGGCAGCAGCTCGGGCAGCGTCCTGCCGATCACGTTCGCGGGATCGAGGCCGAACCATTCACACCAGCCGGGCGTGGCCATGCGCAGGCGTTGGTCCCGGCCCCAGAACGCCAGGAGCACGGGAGTTTGCCCAAACAGCCGCGCCAGCTGGCCGGGGGCGTACCAGGACTCTGCCATGGGGAGGGGTGGCGGGTTCGACGGGCTTCGCTGCATTTGCTCAAAGTGTGTTGACACCGTTGATAATAGGTCGGAATGGAACTGGGCGAGCGGGTTGGATGACGCCATTCCACGGCTTTCCCGCGGCATGCGCCGCAGCCAGAAAAAAACTTGTTCTTCTTCGTCCATGGATCGTCTCAAACAGCTTGAATCATTTGTTGCGATAGCCACGCGCGGAAGTCTCACGGCAGCGGCCAAGGTGGAGGGCGTGGCGCCCGCCATCATGGGGCGGCGCCTGGATGCGCTGGAAGAGCGCCTGGGCGTGAAACTGCTGGTGCGCACCACGCGCAAGCTGTCGCTCACGCACGAGGGCATCGCATTCCTGGAGGACTGCCAGCGCCTGTTGTCGGATCTGGCCAGCGTCGAGGCCAGCGTGAGCGCGGGCGGCGTGAAGGCCACGGGCCACCTGCGCATCACGGCACCGGCCGGATTCGGGCGGCGCCATGTGGCGCCGCTGCTGCCGCGCTATCGCGAGATGCACCCGGACGTCACGATTTCGCTGAACCTGAGCGACCGCGTCGTCGATCTCACGGGCGAGGGCTATGACTGCGCCGTGCGCGTCGGCGACCTGCCCGATTCGTCGTTGGTCAGCGTGCGTGTGGCGGACAACCGCCGGCTGTGCGTGGCGACGCCCGAATACCTGCGTCGGCGCGGCACGCCCCAGCACCCTTCCGAGCTGGTGCAGCACGATTGCCTGACGCTGTCGAGCGAGGCATCGCAGACGCGCGGCTGGGCCTTTCGCATACCGCATGAGGACGGCTCGTCCGAAGTAGTTCACTTCAAGCCCGGGGGGCCTTTGGATTGCTCCGACGGCCAGGTGCTGCATGATTGGTGCCTGGGTGGCTGGGGCATTGCCTGGCGCAGCACGTGGGAGGTCGAGGCCGAGATCGAGGCCGGCAGGCTCTTGCCCGTGCTGGAGGATTTCGCCGCGCCGCCCAATGGAATCTTCGTGGTGTTCCCGCAGCGCAAGCACATGCCCCTGCGGGTGCGCCTGTGGATCGAGTATCTGAAACAGCAATATGCGGACCCGGCGTTCTGGCTCCGCGACATTCACGGCTGACGCCTGTCTGCCGCCGTGGGCCCGGGGCCCGCGAGCGAACGAGGGTTGAAGCGAGAGAGGAGAGTGCGATGCCTTTGGAGATGGTTTCCGGCGCAGGCCTGCCCCCGGCCCCGCATCGCGGCGCGCAACATGGTGTGCGATGCGGCAGGCGTGTGGGCGCTGCGATCCTGGCGAGTGCGGCCGTCCTGCTGCTGGCCACCGGCTGCGGCACCTTCAGCAAGGATGAGTCGCAACCCCGCGAGATCCTGGCGGGCACGGTGAGCGTGACCACCTCCAACCCGGATGCCTTCACCCCGGTTCCTTCTCCGGTGCGGGAGACCAAGGCCGCCCGCAGGGAGTGGGTCGAGAAGCTGTGCGAGCACATGGCCGACCGCATTGCCGCAGCGCTGCCCGAGGGCGAGCGCGCCGAGGTGAACATCTCCGACATTCGCCGCGCCGTGGCGATGCCCGCCGGTGGCAGCGCGCAGGAAATCGTCCCCCCGCGCATCGCGCTGAGTTTCAAGCGCCTGTCGCCCAAGGGGAAGGTCATGCAGTCGGCCTCGCGCACGCTGCAGGACACATCGCTGCAGCTGAAGGGGCGGCGCTATGCCGGCCAGCCGCTCGGCTACGAGATGGCCATGGTGGACGACTGGGTGGGCAAGGAGTTCGGAGCGCCGCGCAAATAAGCGGCTGCCCGGGGGAGCATGAACGCGCCCTGACATCACGCCGTCGCACTTCGCCCGCACGCTGAGACCTTCCCCTTTTTCGTCCATGCAACTTTGGAGACCTGCCTGATGACGCTGCTTTCCCCTTCCATCCTGGTGACATCCGAAAGCCTGCAGAGCGATGACAGCTATGCGCTCGTCGAGTCCAACATCGACAGCGTCAACGAGCTGATCGGCCGCCTGCTCGAGTACGAGGAAATCTCGCCCGAGGCGCTCAAGAGCTACTACGTGGACTACTACCTCGCGCAGGTGAAGAACGGCGGCTTTGCGCAGTTCATCTACAACATCGGCTGCGACGGCGAGATCATCGAGTTCGTGCAGCAGGGCCTGGCCGACATGCGGGCCGAACGCCATGCGGCGCTGCTCGACAGGAGCCTGGCGAGCATCGAGGACATGAGCGAGGAGGCGCTGGATCGTTTCCTTGACAGCGAGTTCTTCGGCGACAACGCCGAGCGCGACCTGCTCAATGCGCACAGCAGCGACTTCTATGCGCTGGACGAGGAGGAAAGCCTGGTGGAGGCCAACAGCCGCTGGCTGCGGCAGCACCCGCAACTGCAGGTGGTGGATGAGGAGGACCTGGAAGACGTGCTCGACGGGATTGCGGACAAGATTCCCGACATCGAGGCGCGCGAACAGGCGGCGCGGGAGAATGAGCCACGCTACGTGAAGGTGATCGCGGCGCTGTGCGAGGCCACGGGGCAGGAACTCGAGCGCATCACTGCCGGTGATCCCGCGCACAACTACCAGGGACAGTCGGTGCTGGCGTGGCACTTTCTTACCGACCAGGGACATTTCTACATGATCGATCTGGGCGACAGGGCGATCATGTTTGCTGGCGACAGCGAGAACCAGGTGACGGAGGTGGACGTGTCCCACCTGCCGCCCGATGAGGACGATGACGAGTGATTCTGCCCGTGGGCCGCACTCCATCCACCTCCCTCACTTGATGAAGGATTCCACTCCATGACCACAGAAGCCCTGCTGGCCTACGCGCATTTCCTGGCCATTCTCACGATGACGGTCTTTCTCGCGAGCGAGGCCGCGCTGTGCCGCAAGGAGTGGATGAACGCCGCCGTCGTGGAGCGGCTGGCGCGCGTGGACATGATCTACGGAATCTCCGCGATCGCCGTGCTGCTCACCGGCGTGGCGCGCACATGGTGGGGCATGAAGGGCACGGGCTGGTACTGGGGCCAGCCGCTGCTGCATGCGAAGGTGACGCTCTTCGTGGTGATCGGGCTGATATCGATCGGCCCGACCGTGCGCTTTCTGCGCTGGCGGCGTCAACTGCGCGCCTCGGGCACACTGCCCTCCGAGACCGAGATCCGCAATACGCGCCGCCTGGTGATGATCGAGGCGCACCTGCTGGCGCTGATTCCGCTGCTGGCGGTATTTCTGGCGCGCGGCGGTTGATTGACCCACGGCGTGCCACCCAGGGTACCCATCGCCGGCAGGCCTCCAAAATCTAAAGATCCAGAAGGCCGCGGAGCAGGCCAAGCAAGCAGACGCCGAGTAAGAGCCGCCTCGCGGCGAAGGCGTCGTCCCCCCTGGGGGGAAGGCGCGAAGCGACTCAGGGGGCGTTTAACCAGCCCACCGCCGGCAGGCCCCCAAAATCTAAAGATCCAGAAGGCCGCGGAGCAGGCCAAGCAAGCAGACGCCGAGCAAGAGCTGCCTCGCGGCGAAGGCGTCGTCCCCCTTGGGGGGAAGGCGCGAAGCGACTCAGGGGGCGCTTAACCAGCCCACCGCCAGCAGGCCTCCAACCCCAAAGATTCAAAAGGCCGCGGAGCAGGCCAAGCAAGCAGACGCCGAGCAAGAGCCGCCTCGCGGCGAAGGCGTCGTCCCCCTTGGGGGGAAGGCGCGAAGCGACTCAGGGGGGATCACTTATTACTCAGACATTCCTTCATGAACGCCTTGCGCTCGTCACCCTTGAGGCTCTTGGTGCCGGCGTCCGCGTTGCAGGTCTTCATCTTCTCCTGCTGGGTTGCCGGCTTGGCGGGCTTGTTCGACAGGCACGACTTCATGAATGCCTTGCGTTCGTCACCTTTCAGTTCCTTGGAGCCGGCATCTGCATTGCAGGTGGCCATCTTCTGCTGCTGCGCCGTGGGCTCCTTGGCGGAGGCAGGCGTGGCGGCGATCATGCCCACGGAGAGGGCGAAGCTGACGGAGGCGAGAGCGGAAAGCAGTTTCTTCATGTTGATCTCCTGCAAAAAACCACAGAAATGCCCGAAAAAAGGGCGGGCCACTCAGCATAACGCCAGTTGACATACGTCAGATGACACGGGCACGTAAAATTGCCGGATGCTTTCCGTCAAACAGGATTTGCTCGCCGCCCTGGCTGCCGAGCTCGAAACACTTTCGCCCGGCGCAGGCGCGCGCGCGGCATTCGAAAACCCCAAGGTGGCCGCGCATGGCGATTTCGCCTGCACGGCTGCGATGCAGCTCGCCAAGCCGCTGAAGGCCAATCCGCGAGCGCTTGGTGAACAATTGAAAACCGCGCTGGAGGCGAGCCCGGCCTTCCAGAAGTGGGTGGACGCCATCGAGATCGCCGGCCCGGGCTTTCTGAACATCCGCCTCAAGCCCGCCGCCAAGCAGGAAGTGGTGCGCGAGGTGCTCACGCAGGGCGACCGGTTCGGCTTCCAGCCGCAGCGTGGCGAGAATGTCCTGGTCGAATTCGTCTCAGCCAATCCCACGGGGCCGCTGCACGTGGGCCACGGCCGCCAGGCCGCGATCGGCGACGCCATCAGCAACCTGTACTCCACCCAGGGCTGGAAGGTGCACCGCGAGTTCTACTACAACGACGCGGGCGTGCAGATCGACACCCTCACCAAGAGCACGCAGCTGCGCGCCAAGGGCTTCAAGCCGGGCGACGAGTGCTGGCCCACCGATGCCGAGAACCCGCTGGCCAAGAATTTCTACAACGGCGACTACATCGCCGACATCGCCCAGGCCTTCCTGAACAAGGAAACCGTCAAGGCCGACGACCGTGAATTCACCGCGAACGGGGATGTCGAGGACTACGACAACATCCGCAACTTCGCCGTCGCCTACCTGCGCAACGAGCAGGACAAGGACCTGCAGGCCTTCAACCTCCAGTTCGACGAGTACTACCTCGAATCGAGCCTGTACAAGAACGGCTATGTGGAAGACACCGTCAAGCGCTTGATCGCCAGCGGCCATACCTACGAGCAGGACGGCGCGCTGTGGCTCAAGTCCACGGACTACGGCGACGACAAGGACCGCGTGATGCGCAAGTCCGACGGCACGTACACCTATTTCCTGCCCGATGTGGCCTACCACATCCAGAAGTTCAAGCGTGGCTACGGCAAGGTCGTGAACATCCAGGGCACCGACCACCACGGCACGATCGCGCGCGTGCGCGCCGGCCTGCAGGCGGCCGACGTGGGTATTCCCCAGGGCTATCCCGACTACGTGCTGCACACCATGGTGCGCGTGGTGCGCAACGGCGAGGAAGTGAAGATCAGCAAGCGCGCCGGCTCGTACGTGACGCTGCGCGACCTGATCGAATGGACCAGCAAGGACGCCGTGCGCTTCTTCCTGCTGTCGCGCAAACCCGACACCGAGTACACGTTCGACGTGGATCTGGCCGTGGCGCAGAATAACGACAACCCGGTGTACTACGTGCAGTACGCCCATGCGC
Organism: Diaphorobacter ruginosibacter; assembly: GCF_014395975.1. Taxonomy (NCBI): domain Bacteria; kingdom Pseudomonadati; phylum Pseudomonadota; class Betaproteobacteria; order Burkholderiales; family Comamonadaceae; genus Diaphorobacter; species Diaphorobacter ruginosibacter. Next base: position 320,072 of record NZ_CP060714.1, read on the forward strand.
GCATCTGCTCGGTGCTGCGCGCCTGGGCAGAGCAGGGCGGTGCGGGCGTTCCAGCGCTCAGTGACGTGGATCTCGCGGCTCTCGAGGGACCGCAGGCCCAGGCGCTGATGCTGCTGCTCGCGAAGTATCCGGAAATGCTCACGGCCGCCGCCACCGGCAACGCGCCACATGACGTTACCTTTTACCTGCGCGATCTGGCGTCCGCCTATCACTCCTACTACGACGCAGAGCGTATCCTCGTGGATGACGAGAAGGTCAAGCTCGCACGCCTCGCGCTGGTCGCAGCGACCGCGCAGGTATTGCACAATGGCCTCGCCGTTCTGGGGGTCTCGGCTCCCGAGCGTATGTAACTTCGAGTGACTCCAACGGATCTATGAATCTTCACAAGCAACGCGGCGGCCTCATCCTGGGCCTTATTCTGGGCGTGCTCATCGGTCTGGCCGCGGCCCTGGCCGTTGCCGTCTATGTGACAAAGGTGCCCGTGCCGTTCCTGAACAAGAACGCGTCGCGGGGCGCCGACCAGGACGAGGCGGAAGCGCAGCGCAACAAGAACTGGGACCCCAACTCCAGCCTCTATGGCCGCAATCCGGCCAAGCCCGGCTCCACGCCGCAGGATGCGACCACGTCGCCGCCGGCGGTGACGGGCACGGTGACCCCGGCCCCCGCGCCGGTCGCGTCGGCGCCGGCACCCTCCACCACGACGGCCTCCGCTCCGCGTGGCACGGCGTCGTCGACCACCGCATCGCAGCAGCCCAAGCCCACCAGCAGCGACCCGCTGGGTGATCTGGCGCGCGCACGCGCCGCTGCGGCCCCTGCACCGGCGCCCGTGCCCACGACCAACGATCCGTTCGACTACTTCGTGCAGGCCGGCGCCTTCCGTTCACAGGCCGATGCAGATGCGCAGCGCGCCAAGCTGGCGATGCTGGGCTGGGAGGCCCGCGTGAGCGAGCGCGAGCAGAATGGCCGTACCGTGTTCCGGGTGCGAATCGGTCCGTTCAGCAAGCGTGACGATGCCGATTCGCTCAAGGGCAAGCTGGATGGGGCCGGGATCGAAACGGCACTGGTTCGCGTGCAGCGCTGAACTTTTTTGCCGTCCTTCGCTCACAATCCCAAGTTGCTACAAAAAAACTGAAGAGGAATGTTCATCTCATGAAACGCCGCGAGTTTTCCCTGTCCACCGCCTCGGCGGTCGCCGCTTCCGCCCTGACACTGCCCCTGTCGATGAACGCACAGGCCCAGGCCCGCGCTTTCAAGGAGGGCAAGGACTTCGTCAAGCTCAAGAAGCCCGTGGCGACCGATGCGCCCGCAGGCAAGGTCGAAGTCATCGAGTTCTTCTGGTACAGCTGCCCGCACTGCAATGCCTTCGAGCCGGCTTTCGAGGCCTGGGCGAAGAGCGCTCCTGCCAACATGGCGATCCGCCGCGTGCCGGTGGCCTTCAACGCGAGCTTCGTGCCCCAGCAGAAGCTGTATTTCGCGCTGGAAGCCATGAACCTCCTGCCGCAACTGCACACCAAGGTGTTCCATGCGGTGCACGTGGAGCGCCTGCCCCTGAACAAGGACGATGCCATTTTCGAGTGGATCGGCAAGCAGGGCGTGGACGTGGCGAAGTTCAAGGAAGCCTACAACTCGTTCAACACCGCCAACCTGCTGCGCAAGGCGGCCGCACTGCAGGAGGCCTACCAGGTCGAAGGCGTGCCATCGATGGGCGTGGCGGGCAAGTACTACACCGACGGCACCATGGCAGGCAACATGCAGAGCGTGCTGCAGGTCGTCGAGTACCTGGGATCGCTCAAGGCCTGATCGGATCGAACTCCTCGTCTCGCCACGGCTGAAGAACGCGTCCCCTGGGGCGCGTTTTTTTTGGTCCGGCGTGTCGGGGTGCACGATCTTTACCTTGTCCGCCTATCGTGGCGGGGTCGTTTCCATACCTTCTTGCCCGGGCTTCAGTACAATGGCCGAGCAAGATTCATGCCCTATGAAAAACAGACTCATCCCGTTATTTCTTGGCTGCCTGCTGGCCCTCGGCTCGGTGGCCTCCCATGCTGAAAAAGCCGACCGTGACAAGCCGATGAACATCGAGGCCGATGCACTGCGCCATGACGAGCTCAAGCAGATCAGCGTGTTCACGGGCAATGTGGTCATGACCAAGGGCACCATCGTGCTGCGCGGTGCGCAGCTGGAGGTGCGGCAGGACCCCGATGGCTTCCAGTTCGGCACGGTGACCGCTGCCGCCGGCAAGCGCGCATTCTTCCGACAAAAGCGTGATTCCGCTCCCGGTGCGCCGGACGAGTTCGTCGAGGGCGAGGGCGAAGTCATCGAATACGACGGCAAGGCCGACATCGTCAAGTTCATCCGCCGTGCCGAGCTGCGCCGCTACCGCGACACCACGCTGACCGACCAGGTCAATGGCGCACTGATCGTCTACAACAACATCACCGACGTGTTCACGGTGGATGGCGTCAAGAGCACCACGCCGGGCAATGCACAGGGTGGCACGCCTTCCGGGCGCGTGCGCATGACGCTCACGCCCAAGGAGAAACCGGCGGAAGGCGCGGCGTCCCAGCCCGCAAGGCCTGCACGCACGGGAGAAGCGCCCGCGTTGCGCTCGAGCCCCGAACTGAGCACGGGCGGCAGCAAGTGAGTAGTGGTGTCGACGTGTTGAACCCTGATTCCGCAGCAGCGCCCATGACGAGCAGCGTGGATGCGCACAGCCGCCTCGAGGCCCTGCATCTCGAGAAATCCTACGGCAGCCGCAAGGTGGTGAAGGACGTGTCCCTGTCGGTACGCAAGGGCGAGGTCGTGGGTCTGCTGGGCCCCAACGGCGCCGGCAAGACCACGTCGTTCTACATGATCGTGGGTCTCGTGCGCTCCGACGCCGGCGAGATCTACATCGATGGCCAGTCCGTGCAGGACCTGCCGATCCACAAGCGCTCGCGCCTGGGGCTGTCCTATCTGCCGCAGGAGGCATCGATCTTTCGCAAGCTCAACGTCGAAGACAACGTGCGTGCCGTGCTCGAGCTCCAGAAGGATGAGAACGGCCACGCGCTCTCGCGGGCGGTGATCGAGGAGCGCCTGACCATGCTGCTGCAGGAGCTGCGTGTGGACCACCTGCGCGAATCGCCTGCGCTGGCGCTCTCGGGCGGTGAGCGCCGCCGCGTCGAGATCGCCCGCGCCCTCGCGACACAGCCGCGCTTCATCCTGCTCGACGAGCCCTTTGCGGGTATCGACCCGATCGCGGTGATCGAGATCCAGCGCATCATCGGATTCCTGAAGGCGCGCGGCATCGGGGTGCTCATCACCGACCACAACGTGCGCGAGACGCTGGGTATCTGCGATCACGCATTCATCATCAGCGACGGCCATGTGCTTGCCCAGGGCACGCCCTCGGAGATCGTGGACAACGCCGATGTGCGCCGGGTCTACCTCGGCGAACATTTCCGCATGTGAGTGCCATGGGTGACGACCTGAGGGGACGCTTCATCGCGAGACAGGACTGCGGGCAATGAAACCGGGACTGTCGCTCCGCGTATCGCAACATCTGGCGCTCACGCCGCAACTGCAGCAGTCGATCAAGCTGCTGCAGCTCTCCACGCTGGAGCTCGACCAGGAGGTCGAGCAGATGCTGGATGACAACCCGTTCCTGGAGCGCGAAACCGATACCGCCACCCGCGAGGAGTTCGGGCTCGACAGCGCGGACACGCCGGCAAGCGGCGAAGAGGCGGAGTTCTCCCTGCATGCCGCAGGCTCCACCACGGCCTCGGCAGGCGCCGACGAGCCAGGTTCCGCAGCCGATGCAGACCCGCCGGCGGCCCAGACCGAGAGCGTCGACTGGGATGGCGACGGCACGGTCGATGTCCAGCCGGATGATGGCGAGTGGGGGGGCGATGCTCCCGCGCGCACCCATACGAGCGGGTCCGGCGAGGATGAAGTGGACGCCATCGATCTTGCGCGTGCACATGAGTCGCTCACCGACCACCTGCACCGGCAGGCACTCTCGCTGCATCTGTCGGAGATCGACAGTGCCGCCGTGCGCTTCCTAATTGAATCGCTGAACGACGATGGCTACCTGGAGGAATCGCTTGCCGAACTGGCGATTGCCCTGGCAGGCAACGATGCGCCCACCGAGGAGCTCGAAGAGCTCGTGCATCGCTTCACCGTGGCGCTGCGCCTGCTGCAGAGCCTCGAGCCAGCGGGCGTCGGCGCGCGCAACCTGGGTGAATGCCTCACGCTGCAGTTGCACGGCATGAACCAGGACGAGGAGGGCGATCCGGCGATCATCGCCGTGGCGCTCGACATCTGCCGCGATTCGCTGGACCTGCTGGCGCGCCGCGACGTCAAGCGCCTCACGCAGGCCTGTGGCGCCGGTGAGGAGAACACGCGCGCGGCCATGAACCTGATTGCGCGCCTGGAACCTCGCCCGGGGCGGCGCTTTGCCGATGTCCAGCGCCAGATCATCGTGCCCGACGTGATCGTCAAGAACGTGGGGCGCGGCGCGCAGATGCGGTTCACGGTGCAGCTCAACGCGGATGTGATGCCGCGCCTGCGCGTGCATGACGTCTACGCCAACGCCCTGCGCGGCCAGCGCGGCAACGAGGCCCATGCGGGCCTGCAGCAGCGGCTGCAGGAGGCGCGCTGGTTCATCAAGAACGTGCAGCAGCGCTTCGACACCATCCTGCGCGTGTCCACGGCCATCGTCGAGCGCCAGAAGAATTTCTTCGTGCACGGCGAACTGGCCATGCGTCCACTGGTGCTGCGCGACATCGCGGACGAGCTGGGCCTGCATGAGTCCACCATCAGCCGCGTGACGACGGCCAAGTACATGTCCACGCCCCAGGGGACCTTCGAGCTCAAGTACTTCTTCGGATCGGGCCTGGGAACCGAGACGGGCGGCAGCGCGTCGAGCACGGCCGTGAAGGCGTTGATCAAGCAGCTGCTGAGCTCCGAAAACCCGAAGAAGCCGCTGTCGGACAGCAAGATCGCGGACATGCTGGCGGAGCAGGGCATCGAGTGCGCCCGCCGCACCGTGGCCAAGTACCGCGAGGCGCTGAAGATTCCCCCGGCCAATCTGCGCAAGGCGGTGTGAGGGCAGCGGCCCATGAACGCGCCAAGGGTTTTCATGGGTAAGAAACGTCGTTTTTTGTCTGCTCTGCTTTCAATTTCACCCGAATGAGGTATTGCCAGCACCGGCCGAAATCGTGACCATTGGTGCATTGCGAACTGCACCCCGCTTCCGGCTGGCGGTGCAGCACATCTCGAGGGGCATTCCGGTGGAGTGCAAAGGGGAAGCGCAGCGGCCGCACCGGCCCGGACGATGGATGTCCTCGTCGGCGGTGCCTGGTGCAAGGAAAAAGGCCGCCAAGACGACGCCGGCACATGTGGGCCCTCAGCCCTGCACGCAGCGGTGCAGGACATGGACACATGTGCCAGGCGGGCGTCGCTGCCGCGCAATGTCAGAATGCAGCGCTTTCGAGTTCTCTTCTTGAACGCCCTTCCGAACTCTCTTCCGAACCCCCTTCACTCGCCCATGGCACGCATCGTCTTCGAACTTCCAGCGCATTTCGCCTTCAGCACCGAGGTGCAGATCTACATCAGCCATGTGAACCAGGGTGGTCATCTCGACAATGCACAGCTGTTGAGCCTGGTGTCGGAGGCGCGCCTGCGCTTCTTCCAGGCCATCGGGTTTCCCGCGGAGGATGACCCGGACACCACCATCGTGGTGGGCGACATCGTCGCGCAATACAAGTCGGAAGGCTTTCACGGCGAGGTGATGTGCATCCGGATGACGCCTGCGGATTTCAACCGCTACGGCTTTGACCTGGTGTTCAGCGTCACCGAGAAATCCCAGGGCCGCGAGGTTGCGCGCGGCAAGACCGGCATCGTCTTCGTGAGCCGGACGGACCGCAAGGTGGTGCCGGTTCCCGGCGCCGTCCTGGAGCGGCTGCAGGCCATGCAGCAGATCGGCTGAAACGTTTTCTTGCGTATGAAAATCGATGGCAGGCCGCTTCTGGCATAGTTCCGGCATTCAAATTTCATAATAAGAAAAACAAAAGGAAACAGAATCCTTACATGTTTCCTCCTAACATGTGCCGAACCGACAGAGTGCGGCCTCGCAGGATGGGGCCGATTTCCGCATCATCTTTTGCGGCTGCGGCCAGCGGGTGACGCGCCCGTCTTCCTGGAAGCAACGTGTCGCCTGTGGTCGCCGCGTGCGGGAGGCGACACATGCAGAAGGCGTTCGAGCACTCGTGCAAGCACTGTCTCTATGCGGCGCTCGCCGCATGCCTTGCACCAGGCAGTGGTGCAGCGGCACGTGAACTGGTTTCCGTCGACGCGCTGATGGCGGCGCCCCCGCGGGCAAGTTCCCTTGGCAAGGACGGTGTGGCCCTGCCTGCGGAGGTGCAGCAGATCACGCGCGACAGTAGGCTGGGATCGCCCGTGTTCGTGAAACTCGTGCCGCAGGGTGTTTCCACCGTTGGTGATGGCAAGCAGGCCCCTGCCATCGATGCGACGCGTGCCGCACGCGACGTGTTCAAGCGCCTGGCGCCTCTCTATGGGGTGAGTGCATCCGACATCGATGCCGCTTCCGTGCAGGTGCAGCGCGAGGCGCTCGCAAGCGGTGCCCGCCTGGTGCGCCTCACGAGCCAGCGTGAAGGAATCCCGGTATTCCGCGAGCAGGCCACGGTGCTGCTCGATGCGCGGCAGCAGGCACTGAGCGTGGGCGGCTCCATTGGCAGCACCCAGCTTGCCGGCGGCGCGAGCAAGTCAGCCGCGTCGTCTGCCCTGTCCCCCGCGGCGGCGGCGCAGAAGGCCTTGAGCGACTTCGATTTCGCGGCCGATGCTCATGCGCAGCTTACCGAGCGCGCGCAGGCGGCCGATGCGGGCGGCTACCGCTGGCTCGAACTGCCATCGACGGTCAAGGGGGCTGGGGGAGCCGTGCTGGAGGATGCGATCCGCTATCGTCCCACCTGGTTTCGCATGCCGCAGGGCCTGCTGGCCGCCTACTACCTGGAGCTGCGCGTGCTGGAGGGCGGTGTGCACAGTGCCTACGCCTATGTGATCGACAGCAGCAGCGGCGCCCTGCTGTTCCGCAGCAGCATGGTGGCCCACGACGCGGGGGCTGCCGCCTACACCTATGGCGTGTGGGCCGATCCGCAGACCGGCGTGCCGCTGCGCGGACCCCAGGGCATGGGGCTGAGTCCCTATCCGGGCGGGGGCCCCAGCGGTTTTGCGCCTGCGATGGTGGCACCCGCGAAGATCACGCTGGCCAGCGCCGCCTTCTCGCGCGCTGATCCGTGGGTGGATTCGGGTATCAACACACAGCTCGGCTTCACCGCGGGCAACAATGTGCGTGCCTTTGCCGATGTGGTGCGGCCGGACGGAGACAGCGGGTCGCCGCTCGCCGGCAGGGTGTTCTGCGAGCCGAATGCGTCGCGCGTGGAGGCCGATTTCCATGCCTGCACCGCCAGCCGTTCGTTCGCCTATGGCTACGACTTCTCCGCGAGCCCCCTGGCCAACCTGGGCCAGGCGTCAAGCTCCCTGGCGAACATCTTCTATGTGCTCAACTGGCTGCACGACTGGTTCTACGATGCCGGCTTCGACGAGGCATCTGGCAACGCGCAAGCCCGCAACTTCGGGCGTGGGGGCCTCGAGAACGATGCGATCTCCGCGCGCGCGCTCAACTACATCGGCTTCAACAACTCGGCGATGAGCACGCCGGCCGATGGTGCGCCCCCCATCCTGCGCAGCTACCTGTACAACCGCTCGGCGCCCATGCGCAGCGGGGCACTGGACAACACCATCGTCATCCATGAATGGGCGCATTACCTGAGCAATCGACTGATCGGCAACGGAACGGGCCTGTCGACCCGGCAGGCCGCCGCCCTGGGCGAGGGCTGGAGCGATTTCGTGGCGCAGCTTGTCACCGTCACGGGCGAGGACCGGCTCAGGCCCGGCAACGACCGCTTCCAGGGCGCCTACGCCCACGGGGCCTACGCAAACGGTGCCGTGATGCCACCCGCCGTGGATGGGGGCAACACCTCGTATTTCGGCAGCCGCCGCTATCCCTATTCGACCGACATGGGCCGCAACCCGCTGAGCTTGCGGCACATCCAGGATGGCGCGCCGTTGACCGGCACCGTCCCCATCAACCCGGCCCTCGCAGGCAATGGCGCGCCCAACTCGGAGCTTCACAACGCGGGTGAAGTCTGGGCCAGCATGCTGTGGGAATGCTACGCCGGCATGCTCAACACACACCCGTTCGCGCAAGCGCAGCAGCGCATGAAGTCGTATCTGGTGGCGGGCATGAAGCTCACGCCCATCAACCCCACGCTGCTGAACGCGCGCGATGCGCTGCTGGCGGTGATGGCCGCCAACGACCCGCAGGACTATGCCGCCTGCCTGACCGGCTTTGCACGGCGCGGGGCGGGACTGGGCGCGCAAGGGCCCGACACCTATTCCATCGACAACCGGGGCGTGGTGGAGAGCTTTGACGCAGGCCCGATGCTGGCGGTCGAGACGCTCGAGTTGTCAATGGGCGATCCGGCCGCGAGTTCATGCGACGGCGATGCCATCCTCGACAACGGCGAGACCGCGCGGCTGCTCGTGCGGGTGGTGAACCGCGGCAACGTGGCCGTGAGCGGTGCGGCGCTTCGCCTGCAGGCCGATGATCCGCATGTGCTGTTTCCCGCGGGAACGGAGCAAGCCATCGATGGTGCGCTGCAGCCGGGGCAGGGCCGCGACCTGTCGGTTCCCGTGTCCCTCGCGGGCCTGGCCGGCCATGCCCGCAGCACGCTCGGTGTCGGCATCGCCATGCCGGTCGCGCCCGATGGGGATCAGGGCGCCGGCCTCGGCCGGTCGCTGCAGGTCTGGCTGAATGCGGACATCCATCCGCACGGCACCTTCCTGGATACCGCCGATTTCGCGGGTTCCGGCATGGAGCCTGGCAACCCCGCCTGGGCGGTGGCCTCCGACGCCACCGGGCGGTGGTACCAGGTCCGCGTGCCTGCCGCGCCGGGCACGGCTGCGCTGTACTCTCCATGGCTGAATGTCGATCCGCAGTCGGATTTCGTGCTCACCTTCGACCAGCAGTACGACTTTGGCCTGGACGACAGCAACGGCGGCCAGTTGACGATCGCCGAGGCGCAGAAGACGGAGGTCGCGCTCGCGGGGGACGTCGTCCCGTACACCGGCACGATCTGGCTGTCGCGTGACAACGTGCCCAATGCGAATCCACTGGGCGGCCAGCCGGCCTTCGTGCGCCGCAGCGGCGACTGGCGCCGCAACGTGACGGTCGATCTGGGGCGCCAGTACGCGGGCCGCACCGTACGCATAGGCTGGCGCATGGGCACTTCCGACAGGGCGGAGGGCGTGGGGTCGCAATACTGGAAGGTCGACAACGTTCGCTTCGCCGGCCTGCTCGACAAGCCGTTTGCCACCATCGAGGCCAACGCCAAAACGTGCGTGGGGCCGGCGTTGATCGCCGAAGTGGATGGGGACGCACCGGGCGCCGAAGATGGGCGCGCGGCATCGCTGGCGGAAGCGAGCAATGCCATGGCGGCGCAGCCGGTCAGGCAGTGGGATTCGGGCATTGCCGAGCGCAGCCCGGCGGCCATTCCGTCCGGAGTCGTGGCGCTTGCAGCCCCTGCCGCCAGCACCTACAACGCGCAGGAGGGCGGCGTTTTCAGGCCCCAGGCCATTCCCACGCTCTCGCAGTGGGGGCTGGTGGCGCTTGCTTCGTTGCTGGGTCTGTTGGGGGCGTGGGGGCTGCGCAGGCAGGCCTGAGTCGTGTTCAGAGCTTCACGAAGATGGCGATGATGGCGGCCAGCGCCGCCAGCATCAGGCCGAACTTGGTGAGCTTGTAGGCCGTCTTGTTCCAGGCCTTGAAACGGCGGCGGTACTGGCCCGCGTAGAAGGACACCTTGAACAGCCGGCTGATCAGCCCGCGCGGATCGCCGTCGTTGTTGGGCGAGCTGGCGGCGGCCACCACGTTCTTGCCCAGCCAGCGGTTGAGCCACTGTGCAAAACGATTGGTCATGGGGCGCTCCACATCGCAGAACAGCACGATGCGATTGCCTTCGGTGGCGTTCTGCGCCCAATGCATGTAGGTCTCGTCGAAGATCACGCCCTGGCCCTCGCGCCAGCTGTAGGGCTCGCCATCCACCGAGATCATGCAGCGGTCGTCGTTGGGCGACACCAGCCCCAGGTGATAGCGCAGGGAGCCCGCATAGGGGTCACGATGCAGGTTGAGCTTGGCGCCGGGAGGCAGCTCGGCGAACATGGCCGCCTTCACCGTGGGGATCCTGGCGACCAGCGAGGTGGTGAGCGGGCACAGCTCCATGGCGGAGGGGTGGGCGTCGCCGTACCACTTCAGGTAGAAGCGCTTCCAGCCGGTCTTGAAAAACGAGTTGAAGCCCGCGTCGTCATTGTTCGCCGCGGCCTTGATCTGCATGTTGCGGTGCAGATTGACGGCCTCCTCGCGGATCGCCTGCCAGTTGTCCTGCAGCGGAGCGAGCTCGGGAAAGGTGCTCACGGGCAGGTAGGGCGTGCGCGGCACCCGGGAGAAGGCCAGCATGAACACATTGAACGGCGCGGTGAAGGTCGAGTGATCGAACAGCTGCCGCATCGCCTTGTGCCGCACCTTGCCGCGCAGGTGCATGTACAGCCCGCACAGCGGGAAGATGAGGATGATGACGAGGAGGATGATTTTCAGGGCCATGTGCGCACCGCTTGGATGTCCGACGGGCACCGGCCCGCAAGCTGTAGTGGTGGCGCGGATCGATGGGTCGATCGGACGGGCGCCACCGGAGAGCCGGAAGCCTCCATACCCCCGAGTTTAGCGGTTTGCCCATCCTCCGGTGCGCACTAGGGACCCTCTGCACGATTCAGATCGACGCATGCTAGCGCGGCCTCGGGCGATCCGCGGCGTTGTCTTTTTCGTCAACAGCTACGGCTCGCCTTCAAAAGACGCCTTGCGGCTCATTCCGATCCGTGCCCAACCGATTGGCGAGGGTTTTGCAGAGCTCCTCTGCCTGTTACAGCAGCCGCGTGCCCAGCGGCACCTCCCGGTCGGGAACGCACAGCGCCACCTCGCCCGCTGCGTTGTGAAAGCCCGTCACCAGGCATTCGCTCATCAGCGGGCCGATCTGCTTCTTCGGAAAGTTGACCACGGCAACGACGAGGCGGCCGATCAATTCGTCCGGCTGGTACAGCGCCGTGATCTGGGCGCTGGATTTGCGCATGCCCAGTTCCTCGCCAAAGTCGACCTGCAGCCTGTAGGCCGGCTTGCGGGCTTCCTTGAAGACCTCCGCGGCGACCACGCGGCCGACGCGCAACTCGACTTTCATGAAGTCGTCCCAGGCAATCTCATTCATTGCAATTGGCTCCTTTGGCTGCCGATGATGCGCCCTGCTCGTGCTCCCTTTTGTAGAGCAACGCTTGAACTTTCTTCCGGCAATGAGCCGGGAAAAGCGCAAACGCGTATCCTTGGGCCCCAGATATGAATCCTTTGCATTTGTTTTTGCCCTGCGCCGCCGGCGTCGAGGGCTTTTTGGCCGATGAGGTGCATGCCATCACCGGCTACAGCGGCCACGACCTGATGGTCGGCCGCGGCGGCGTGATGGTGCGCGGCTCCTGGCGCGATGCCATGCTGCTGAACCTGCACAGCCGCCTGGCGCAGCGCGTGCTGGTGCAGCTGTCGCAGACCCTGTACCGCAGCGAGAACGACCTGTATCGCGCGGCGAGCGAGGTGGCGTGGGAGATCTGGTTCTCCACGCGCGAGACCTTCAAGATCGAGATGACGGCCCAGCACAGCCCGCTGACCAGCCTGAACTTTGCCGCGCTGCGCGTGAAGGACGCGATCGCAGATCGCTTTCGCGCCAAGAAGAACGACCAGCGCCCGAGCGTGGAGACGCGCCATCCCGACGTGCGCGTGCATGTGCACCTGACGACCGACGAGGCGACGATCTACATCGATACCTCGGGCGAGGCGCTGTTCAAGCGTGGCTGGCGCGAGGACAAGGGCGATGCGCCCCTCAAGGAAACCCTCGCCGCGGCGATGATTGCCGCCTCGGGCTGGGATCCGCACGGCGAGCATCTGCAACCCCTGTATGACCCCTGCTGCGGCTCGGGCACGGTGGTGATCGAGGCCGCGCAGATCGCCCGCCGCATCCCGCCGGGCATCCTGCGCCGCTTTGCATTCGAGAAGCTGGTGCCCTTCCAGAGGCATGTCTGGGAGGCGATGCTTGACGAGGCCGAGGCGCGCATCCTGCCCGAGAGCCCGGTGGGCATCTACGGATCGGACATCTCGTTCCGCATGGTCGACTTCGCGCAGAACAACGCCGGGCGCGCGGGCGTCGCCGACACGGTGCAACTGCGTGGCGGCGACGCGCTGCAGCGCATGCCGCCGGACGAGACGCCGGGTGTCCTTCTGCTCAACCCTCCCTACGGTGAGCGTATCGCCGCAGCCGGTTCGGCGGGCCGCAATGCGCAGGAGCGCATGGATGTGTCCCTGCGGGCGGGGCGCGAAACCGCGCAGACCGAGGATGGGGTGGAGTTCTTCAGCCAGCTGGCATCGCACTGGAAGAAGAACTACAGCGGTTGGAGCGCTTTCATGCTCACGCCCGACCTGAAGCTTCCCTCGAAGATGCGCCTCAAGGAGTCGCGTCGCACGCCGATGTGGAACGGCCCCATCGAGTGCCGCCTGTTCCGCTTCGACATGATCAAGGGGGCCGTCAAGCCGCGCAAGCCGGCGGCGGACGAGCAGGGCGGCACGGCGTGAGAATCGTTCTGCGCTGGCCGCAATGCAACGAAGGCTACGAGGGCGTGGCGCCCCGGCCGCTCGTGCTTGACACCAATGTGGTGCTGGACATGCTGATCTTTGACGATCCGCACGTGCCGCCGATCCGCGAGCTCATTGCCGCAGGCGAGCTGCGCTGGATTGCCGACCAGGCGCAGCGCATTGAGCTGGAGCGCGTGCTCGAATACAGCCAGATCGCGCCGCGCGTGGCCTACTACGGCAAGACGGTGGCGGGCGTGCTCGCGGCATTCGACGAGGCGGTGGACTACGTGCCCGGCGCACCGAAGATTCGCTTCACCTGCACCGACCCGGACGACCAGCACTTTCTCGATCTCGCGAGCGCCCACAAGGCGGTTCTGGTGAGCAAGGACAAGGCCGTGCTCAAGCTGCGCAAGCGAGTGGCGCAGTACTACGGCGCGACCGTGGGCAACATCGTCGAATACGCGCCTGCGGCCCCGGATCTGGATACGGAGCCGACGCAGGTCCGGGAGGCTGCGCTGCACGAAGCAGTCTGAGGCGCAACGGCCCGGCGGCCTGCACGGGAGTGTTGTGCCGCAACCACCCATGGGGCGGCGGGTCGGGACGCCGGGGCATGCACTTCGCGTGCGCCTGATTTACGATAGCGCCAGTTCATCGAAAACGGACATCCGCACGGCCTTCCGGCCACAGGCAGGATGGGGGACGACCCCGCACGCAGCATCGCTCTGCCGTTTTCGCCTTTCCTGGGACGACCCGGTTCACTTGCATTTTCCAAAGTGAGGTTTGTCATGGCATGGCTGTATCTTCTGCTCGCGGGTGCCCTCGAAGTCGTCTGGGCCTATTCCATGAAGCAGTCGCACGGGTTCACGCGGCTGGTTCCAAGCACCATCACCATCGTCGCGATGATCGCGAGCTTCGGCCTGCTGGCAGCGGCCATGCGCTCACTGCCCCTGGGAACCGCCTACACCATCTGGACCGGCATCGGGGCGGTGGGTGCGTTCGTGCTGGGCATTGCCTTTCTGGGCGAGCAGGTCACGCCCATGCGGATTCTGGCGGCCGTGCTGATCGTGAGCGGCCTGGTGCTGATGAAGCTCTCGTCGAACGCCTGACGGTGTTTGTGAATACTTGTTGACACAACTTGGTCCATGTCTTCGGGCCGGTGGCGAGCAAGGCCGGTTCACACAGCGTACAGTTCGGGAATCCAAGGCAATCCGCCACATCTCCTGCCCCGGGCAGGCCGTGGGGCGGATGTCGTTCACCCTGTTTCTCTCAATTCCTGCCAACCGTACTCACTGCCATGTCCAATCTGATCGTGCATGGAGGCATGCCACTGCGCGGGCGCATCACGCCGTCCGCCAACAAGAATGCCGTGCTCCCCATCCTGTGCTCCACGCTGCTCACCTCGGAGCCGCTCAAGCTCATCGGCGTGCCCGACATCACCGACGTGCGCAAGATCCTCGACATCTTCCGCGAGCTCGGCAGCGCGGTGGACTGGGACCGCGACAACGCCACGCTGAGCCTGCACCACAAGGACACGCATTTCGACCCCGCGAAGCATCACCTGCCCGAGGAGATGCGTTCATCGATCATGCTGGTGCCGCCCTTGCTCGCGCGCTTCGGCGTGGCGCGGCTTGAGGACAACGTCAAGGGCTGTACGCTGGGCGTGCGCGAGATCGATCCGCACGTGGAGGTGTTCCGCAATTTCGGCGGCAAGGTCGAGCGTTCGCTGGGCTCGCTGCTGATCCACCGCGAAGGGCCGCTCAAGGCCGTCAGGCACTGGCTGGACTACGCCTCGGTCACGACCACGGAGAACTTCGTGCTCTGCGCCGTGGCTGCCGAAGGCACGTCGACGCTGAACAACGCCGCCTCCGAGCCGCATGTGCAGGAGTTCTGCCAGTTCATGCAGATGCTGGGAGCGCATATCAAGGGCATCGGCACCTCACGCATCACCGTGACCGGGGGCGCGAAGCTGGGTGGGGGCGAGTTCCGCTTCGACGAGGATTTCCACGAGATCACCACCTTCCTCGCGCTGGGTGCCATCACCGGCGGCGACGTGGTGGTCAAGAACTCGGCACCCGACAATTTCCCGCTGATCGACCGTACGTTCGCCAAATTCGGCGTGCATGTCGAGCACAAGGATGGCTGGTCCCGTGCCTGGCGCGACGGCACCCTGAAGGTGCAGACGCCCTTCACGCCGAACACGCTGACCAAGGTGGAGGCCGCGCCTTGGCCCTATTTCCCGGTCGACCTGCTGCCGATCTTCATTGCGCTGGGCGTGTCGGCAGAGGGCAACGCCATGTTCTGGAACAAGGTGTACGACGGCGCGCTCGGTTGGACGGGCGAACTCTCCAAGTTCGGCGCTCACGTGTTCTCGTCCGATCCACACCGCATCATCACCTTCGGTGGCGGCAAGCTGGCGCCGGCGACGGTGGAGAGCCCCTACATCATCCGTGTGGCGATTGCCCTGTTCATGGTGGCGGCCAGCATCCATGGCCGCTCGGAGATCCGCAACGCCACGCCCATCCGCCGCGCCCATCCGCGCTTCGTGGAAAACCTGCGCAGCCTGGGAGCCCAGGTGGAGTGGACCGAGGAGGAGTGATGTAGGTAGTAACCCTGGTGTCCGAACGCCATTGTTGCCCGCGAGGTTGGTGTTAACCCTATATCGGTTTATACTTACGATCATAGGGTTAACGCTGATATGGTTGCCCTAGCAACTGTGCCGTCCGAGATGCACGGCGCCGGTTGCCCCAAAGGCATCTCATGGGAAAGTTCACCATGCGTTACGTTATCGAATCCTTGATCGCATTCATCCAGGAAGCCCGCGAAGCCCATCTGGAAGTCGCCAACCAGTAATTCGCGTGCCGCTGCGCGCTCGCGCAGATCATTGCAGAGTCAGGCTCCACCGCTATCAGGCGCTGGAGCTTTTCTTTTGGGGTTTTGTGTTTGAGGAATACCGGGGTGAATGGGTTTGAGTGACGAATGAACGGGCGGCGCTTACGGTGAGAGTCTTCGTGTGGAGGTGCTGATATGGCCCCTCATACTTTGTTGCAAAGGCTTGCCGTACAGAAGTACTGTCAGCGCCTTTGCGTCGCGTCTGAGGGGCCATCTCAGCATTGGGGTGAACAGTTCAAGGCGGGCGCGCGCTGCGCAGGCTGCCGTTTGGAAGGCATTGCGCTTGATCGCGGGTTCTGCTGTTAAATTGATTCGAGCCATCGGGCAATGAACATCAAGGAGACACAAGGAATGAGCGGAATGACAGGCAAGGTTCTGGAGAGCGTTCGCGTGCTGGAAATCGGGGGGCTCGGGCCCGGACCGTTCTGTGCCATGCATCTGGCGGATCTGGGTGCGGACGTGATTTCGGTGGTGCGCGATGCACCGAACAATGGGCCCACGGGGACGCTGCTCAGCCGAGGCAAGCGCTCGGTGTTTGCGGATCTCAAGAGCGACGCGGGCAGGCAGTTGGTGTTGTCGCTCCTGGCAGAGGCCGATGTGCTGATCGAGGGCATGCGCCCCGGCGTGATGGAGCGGCTGGGGCTGGGTCCCGAGGAGTGCCTGCGCGCCAATCCCCGCCTGGTCTACGGCCGCATGACCGGCTGGGGCCAGGACGGCCCGCTCAGTGCCCGCGCGGGCCATGACAACAACTATGCTTCGGTGGCGGGGGCGCTCTGGGGTTGCAGTCCGGCGGACGCCCGGCCGGTCTCCTCGTTCGCGATGGTGGGCGACATCGGCGGAGGTGCGTTGTACCTGATGACAGGCCTGCTCGCGGGCATCGTGCAGGCCCGCCGCACGGGCAGGGGCACGGTGGTGGACGCGGCCATCGTCGATGGCTCGGCGCACATGCTCAATCTGGCGCTCAGCGCGCGCGAACGCGGCATGGTGGCCGACGTGCGCGGTGAGAGCATGTACGACAGCGCGCCCTTCTACGAGACCTATGTCTGCGCCGATGGCCACCACATCACGATCGGCGCGATCGAGCCGCAATTCCATGCGCTGTTGCTGGAGGTGCTGGGCCTTGCCGATGACCCGGATTTCGCCACGCCGCAGTACGACCGGGCGGCCTGGCCCCGGCGGCGTGCGCGGCTGCAGCGCATCTTCCTGCAGCATCCGCGCGAACACTGGCAAAGCCTGCTCGAGCCGACCGACGTCTGCTTCGGCGCGGTGCTCAGCCCGCTGGAGGCCTCGCAGCATCCCCACATGAAGGCGCGCGGCGTATACAACGAGCAGGGCGGCGTGCTGCAGGCCGCCCCCGCGCCGCGCTTCGACGGAAAGCCCTACGAGACGCCAAGGACCTGCGAGCCCGGAGCCCATACGCAGGAGGTGCTGGCGGCGCTCGGCCAGGGCGCCAGCGCCTGGCGCTGAGGGCCGGTTACAGCGCTTTCCAGACGGGCTTGCGCTTTTCCGCGAAGGCGGCCGCGCCCTCGCGCGCGTCCTGCGAGGCGAACACCGGATTGGTGATGGCTGCCTGGCGCTCGAACAGCTCCTCGCGGCCCCAGTCCACCGACTCATTGACCACGCGCTTGCTCGCCACCAGCGACAGCGGTCCGTTCGCCGCCACCGCCCGGGCCAGCTCGATGGCGGCATCGAGTGCGCCGCCGGGCTCCGTCAGCCGGTTGACCAGGCCATGGCTCTGTGCGCGCTCGGCGCCCAGCATGTCTCCGGTGAGGATGCACTCCATCGCCACGTGATAGGGCAGGCGGTGCGGCAGGCGCAGCAGCCCGCCGCCCGCAGCCGCCAGCCCGCGCTTCACTTCGGGCAACCCGAACCGGGCCTCGCGCGATGCAACGATCAGGTCGCAGGCCAGCACCACCTCGAGGCCTCCCGCCAGCGCGTAGCCTTCGACGGCGGCGATGATGGGCTTGCGGGGCGGCTGGATGGTGATGCCGCAGAACCCGCGTCCGGGAATGGTCGGGCGCTTGCCCTGCAGGAACCCCTTGAGGTCCATGCCGGCGCAGAACGTGCCCCCGGCACCGACGATGATGCCCACGCTCAGCGATGGATTGGCGTCGAACGCATCCAGCGCGGACACCATCGCCTCGGCCATTTCCAGCGTGACGGCATTGCGCGCCTCGGGCCGGTTCAGCGTCATGATCTGGATGTTGTCGCGGATTTCGACGAGCAGAGGCTGTTGATCGGACATGAAGGGGGTCTCCTGTGTGATGGGAATTCAGTGACAGGATCATTCTGTGCCATGTGCATGGCGTACGCACGTGCCTGGGCCTGACTTTGGCGCCGGGTTCCAGCCCGCGGCATCGGGCCTGCAATCAGGCCTCCATCAGGCCTGCATCAGGTCCCACATCGCGCGCAGGCGTTCCGTATCGCGGCCGAGCTTGCGGTTGGCGGGCAGAAAACGCAGCCAGCGCATGCGTGCCAGTGTGTTGGCGAGCACCGTGTGGAATTCCGGGCTGCGCTCCGGCTGCGCAAGCCACTGCCGCCATGCCGCGCGCGCCTCGGCCTGCGCACCCGCGTGGCTCAGGTAGATGGCGGTGGAATGCGCGTAGCACAGCGCGTCGCGCACCTGGCAGACGGCCAGCGGCAGCACGGCCAGCGGGTCGTCCTCGAAATCGACGCAGGCCAGTTCACCGTCGGGGCACACGACCATGTTGCGCGCGAAAGCCTGGCTGAGCGCGGTGCCCGAGCGGTGCACCTGGTCGATCATGGCGAGCCCCTGTCGCCACAGCGGCATGACACCGGGCGCGCCTTCGGGCACCATGGCGCGGATCTTGTTGCCCAGCGAGGGAACGTCATGGCCCGCCACGCCCAGGTGGCTCATGATGAAGCCGTCGTCCTGCGAGGCCAGCAGGGCAGGAACGCGGATGCCGCGCGCGGCAAGGTCCTTCAGGCGCCGCACCTCGGTGGCAATGGCCTCGCGCCCCCCATGGTTGACCACGGGACCGAGCACGGGTTCGTTCAGCAGCGCACGCAGCACCCGCAGGATGCGGTAGCGCCACGCAGGAATCAGCGGGCCGGTGCGCTTGATCCAGAACCATTGGCCGTCCACCTCGTAGCGCTGGATGTTCTTGGACTGGGTGTGCAGGTGTTCCTCGAGGAAGGCATCAAAGTCCATGGGTGGGTCGATCGGCGGCAGGGCAAACAGGGAAAAGGGGGCGGGACAACGAAAAGAGGCCACAAGGGTATCAGGATGCGGCCACCGCCTGCGCTTTCCCCTGCGTTTCCTTGGCGCTGGGCGCAAGCGGCGGCGGGGAAAACTGGAACGTGCGCGCACTGGCTCCCGGCCAGTATTGCTTGAACACGTTGTGCTGGCCCTCCAGGTCGCCGAGCAGCGCACCGGGCTCCACGCGCATCACCAGATGGGCGAGCTGGCGCACCTCGGTGTCGGAGATGCGGCGCACGATGTGGTGCGCCGTGATGTCGCAAGGGTGTTCGAGGCCGGCGGCCTGCACCATCTCCTGCAGGGCGTGCAGCGTGCTCCTGTGGAAGTTGGCGACGCGCGTGGCCTTGTCGGGCACGACCAGTGCCTTCTGGCGGCCCGGGTCCTGCGTGGCGACGCCTGTCGGGCAGTGGCCTGTGTGGCAGCTCTGGGCCTGGATGCAGCCCAGCGCCATCATGAAGCCGCGCCCGGCGTTGCACCAGTCGGCACCGAGGGCCATCATGCGCGCGATGTCGAACGCGGTGATCACCTTGCCCGCCGCTCCGATCCGGATGCGATGCCGCAGGCCCGCTCCGATGAGCGTGTTGTGCACCAGCGTGAGCCCTTCCTGCAGCGGCACGCCGACGTGGTCGACGAACTCCACGGGAGCCGCGCCCGTGCCGCCCTCCGCCCCGTCCACGACGATGAAGTCCGGCGTGATATTGGTTTCCAGCATGGCCTTCACGATGGCGAACCACTCCCAGGGGTGGCCCACGCAGAACTTGAAGCCGGTGGGCTTGCCGCCGGATTTCTCGCGCAGGCGGGCAATGAAATGCATCATCTCGACCGGCGTCTTGAACGCGCTGTGCGCGGGCGGGCTGATGCAGTCCACGCCTGCGGGAACGCCGCGCGCGGCCGCGATTTCCGGCGTGACCTTGGGGCCGAGCAGCATGCCGCCATGGCCCGGCTTGGCACCCTGGCTGAGCTTGAGCTCGATCATCTTGACCTGCGGGTCGGTGGCATTCGCGACGTACTTTTCCTCGTTGAAGGTGCCGTCGTCATTGCGGCAGCCGAAATAGCCCGACCCGATTTCCCAGATCAGATCGCCGCCATGCACGCGATGATGCTGGCTGATCGATCCCTCGCCGGTGTCGTGCGCGAAGCCGCCGGCCTTCGCGCCCTTGTTGAGCGCGAGGATCGCGTTGGCCGAGAGCGCGCCGAAGCTCATCGCCGAGATGTTGAAGATGCTGGCGTGGTAGGGCTGCGTGCAGGGCGATGCGCCTTCGCGCGGCTGGCCCGGTTCGCCGCCGATCCAGATGCGGAAATCGTGCGAATCGAGCTTCGTCGGCTGCATCGAGTGGTTCACCCATTCGTAGCCCTGTGCGGACACGTTGAGCAGCGTGCCGAGCGGCCGGCTGTCGGGTTCGCCCTTGGCGCGCTGGTAGACCAGTGAGCGTTGCGCGCGCGAGAAGGGCAGCGCCTCCTGATCGGACTCGATGAAGTACTGGCGGATCTCGGGCCGGATGTACTCCAGCATGAAGCGGAAGTGCCCGATGATCGGATAGTTGCGCAGGATGGCATGGCGCGTCTGCAGCATGTCCCATACGCCGAGCACCGACAGCGCAAGGCAGACACCATAGCCCGTCCACCACCAGCCGCCGCCCCACAGGCGCGCGGCGGCGAAGAACAGGCCGGTGCCGAGCAGCGCGATGCAGAACGTGGTGTAGCGAAGGGGAACCCATGCGGGAAGGCGGCGGGGTGCGAGTGTGGTGCTCATCGGTCAGGCTGTAGCTTGGGTGGATGGACTCTGCAGATCACAACGGGTGGCTGGAACTGCGCTGGGGTATCGTACCGACCCAAGCGTATTGCACCCGGCAGGCGGCTGCCCGGCGTCGGGGAAATACCCTTTGGATGTCGGAAGGGCGCCGGTGGAAGCCTGGTCGGGAACGGGGACGCGAAACGCCCCTTTCACAGGGGCGTCGTAAAATCGAGCCCTTTTGCATGCACATCCCATGCGGCTTTCCGGCCGCCTGCCGGTGGCATGCCTCTCACACCGGACTCCCATGGCAGCACAAGACCCCACGCTCGACGCGACCCCTTCCACAGACGAATTCAATCCAGCGCTGAGCAACGATGCGCTTGACGAACTCGACGCCATCCTGGACGACGTGCGCAGCCGCAACGAGGAAACGCCGCAATGGGAATTCTGCGACGGTTACCTGACCGCGCTGGTCTGCACGCGCCGGCCCGTTCCCGTGACCGAATGGCTGCCGATGCTGCTGGGCGACGGCGCCGAGATCGAGGGCGTGCAGCAGGAGGGCCAGCCGCTGCCGCTGCAGGCCGACATCTTCCAGGACGAGGCCCAGCAGGCGCGCTTCCTGGAGCTGTGCGGGCTGCGCCTGCACGAAGTGGCATCGCAACTGGACATCGAAACCGACTCGCTCGACGCCGATGACGCCTTCCAGCCCGAGTGCATGGACATGCGTGGCGCGATCTCGATGCTGCCCGAGGAAGAGCGCGCCGAGATGGCCGATCAGGACATCCCCTCGTTCGCGCAGGTCTGGGCGCTGGGCTTCATGTTCGCCGTGGAGAACTGGCCCGACGAATGGACCGCGCCGCGCGACAAGGATGCGGCCAAGTGGATCGACGATTCGCTCGAGAAGATCGTGGCGATCACCGAGGACGACACGGGCAAGCCCGCCGTCAACATGTACGACGACGCAGGTCCCGCCAGCACCAGCCAGGAGCGCGTGGAGCAGGTGGGCGAGGCGATCTGGGCGTGCTACGACCTGCGCCAGATCTGGAAGAGCTTCGGGCCACGCGTGGAGACCATCCGCAAGGAAGCCGAGCCGGGTCGCAACGATCCATGCCCCTGCGGCAGCGGCAAGAAATACAAGAAGTGCCACGGAGCGTGATCGACGCTCGCTGAGCAGGAGGCGCGGCTAGAAGTCGCCCAGGGTGCCCGCGCCGCGCCCTGCCGCAGCGCTTCGCCGGTACCGCTGCAGCAACGGCAGCGCCAGCAGGTACACCGCGGCCCCCATCGCCCAGACCATGCCGCCCCAGTGCTGGCGGCTGAAGGAAAACAGCGCGGTGGCGACGAGCGGGCCGCCCACGCCGATCAGGCTCATGATGCTGGCCAGCGTGCCCTGCAGTTCGCCCTGGTGCGCATCGTCCACATGGCGCGTGATCATGGACTGCAGCGCCGGTTGCGAGAGCCCACCGGCCGCGAACAGGGGCAGCAGCGCGAAAGGCATCCAGCCCTGCGTGGCAAAGGCAAGCAGCAGCATGCCGAGCGCGTCGCAGAACAGCCCCACGAGCAGCGCCCGCAGTTCCCCGAGGCGCTGCACCAGCGGCCCGATGGCGAAGGCCTGGGCCAGCGCGTGGCACAGGCCATACGTGGCCAGGGACAGCCCGGCGATCCAGGTGCTCCAGCCGAAGTGGTCCTGGCCGTAGAGAATCCAGATCGTGCCCGGAAGTTGCCCGGCCAGTGCGACGACCCCGAACACGCCCACGAGCAGCAGGAGCCCTGGCGTGCCGTGGAGGCGGTGCAGGCTGGCGAATGCATTCAGTTGAAGGGGCGTGGAAGCCGGGTGCTGCCCGGCAGGGCGCTCGCGCGAGTCGGGCAGCACCCTCCAGCCGACCAGGAAATTGAGGCCGTTGAGCACCGCGGCGAACAGGAATGGCGCGCGCAGAGACCATTCGCCCAGCAGGCCGCCCAGTACCGGCCCGGCGATGAAGCCGATCCCCATCATGGCCCCCATCTGGCCGAAGCGCGCGGCGCGTTGCTCCTCGGGCGTGATGTCGGTGATGTAGGCCGACGCGACGGCCATGTTGGCGCCGAGCAGCCCGGCGATCAGGCGTCCGGCATAGAGCCAGGCGAGATGGGGTGCCCATGCCATGAGCAGGTAATCGACGGCCGCGCCCGCGAGTGAGAGCAGCAGCACCGGCCGGCGTCCCCAGCGGTCGCTCAGCGAGCCGAGGATGGGTGCAAACAGGAACTGCATCAATGCATAGACGGCCATCAGCGCGCCCAGGTGGAAGCTGTTGTCGCCGCCGCTGCCGACCAGCACATGGAGCAGGCTGGGGAGCACGGGCATGATCAGCGCGATGCCGATCGCGTCGATCAGCACCACCGAGAGCAGGACATAGAGAGGATTGCGCATGGATGAAAGGCGCCTGTGTGGAATAGCTTTCTCTATCGGTGACAGAAATTGAATGGATTAAATCACCCTGCCCAACGCGCCGCCCGCCAGCGACCATCCGCTCACCGTCGAGGGCTGGCAACGGTTCGTCCGGGAGGATGCAGCCGCTTACCAGGAGGATCTGCGTCGAACGCGATTTGAGGGTATTCCCTGAATAGCAAACGTTTGCGTGAGTGCAAAAATCCGCATCCTCGCTCTTTTGCCACATTGGTCCGGCAAAGGCAGGAATCCTCATCATCACTCTCTCTGGAGACACCCATGCGTTTTACCCGTCGTACCCTGGCTGCTGCGCTGGCCCTGGCATCGGTAGCCGGCTTTGCCCACAACGCCTCTGCCGCCGACAAGCCCAAGGTGGCCCTGGTGATGAAGTCGCTGGCCAATGAGTTCTTCCGCACGATGGAGGATGGCGCGAAGGCCTACCAGAAGCAGAACGCCGGCAAGTTCACGCTGGTGGCCAACGGCATCAAGGACGAGACCGACACGGCCGCGCAGATCAAGATGGTCGAGCAGATGGTGGCGCAGCGCGTGAACGCCATCGTCATCGCACCGGCCGATTCCAAGGCGCTGGTTCCTGCGCTCAAGGCCGCGGCCGACAAGGGCGTGCTGATCATCAACATCGACAACAAGCTCGACGCCGACGCGCTCGCGAGCAAGGACCTGAAGGTGCCGTTCGTGGGCCCGGACAACCGCACCGGCGCCAAGCTGGTGGGCGATTTCCTCGCCAAGAAGCTGGCCTCGGGCGACAAGGTGGGCATCGTCGAGGGCGTGTCCACGTCGTTCAACGGCCAGCAGCGCACGCTGGGCTATCAGGATGCGATGAAGGCCGTGGGCGCGAACGTGGTGAGCGTGCAGTCCGGCCAGTGGGAAATCGATAAGGGCAACACGGTGGCCGCCGGCATGCTGCGCGAGCATCCGGACCTCAAGGCCATCCTGGCGGGCAACGACAGCATGGCGCTGGGTGTGGTGGCTGCCGTCAAGGCCGCGGGCCGCACGGGCAAGGTGGACGTGGTCGGCTACGACAACATCGCCGCGCTCAAGCCGATGCTCAAGGACGGCCGCGTGCTGGCCACGGCCGATCAGTTCGCCGCCAAGCAGGCGGTGTTCGGCATCGACATCGCACTGAAGGCGATCGCCGAAGGCAAGAAGCAGGCTGACCTGCCCGCCGAGGTGAAGACCGACGTGGTCCTGGTCACCAAGGACAGCAAGTAAGCGTCGGCTGCGTTGCAAACCGACATGGCCGTGATATGGCAGTGATGGCGCCACCGGAAGGAGACCCCGCCAACATCCCCGCACCTGTGGTGCGCGTGGCGATGCGGGGCGTGGGCAAGTCCTATGCGGGCACCGTGGTGCTGCAAGGGGTGGCGCTTGAGCTGCACGCGGGCGAGGTGCTGGCGCTCACCGGCGAGAACGGAGCCGGCAAGAGCACGCTGTCGAAGATCCTGTGCGGCCTGGTGCAGGATTTCGATGGGGCGCTCGAACTGGACGGTGCGGCCTTCGTGCCACGTTCGCGCCGCGACGCCGAGGCGCACGGGGTGCGCATGGTCATGCAGGAGCTGGGCCTGATTCCCACGCTCACCGTGGCCGAGAACCTGCTGCTCGACCGGTTGCCGAACCGCATGGGCTGGCTGGACAACGAGCGCATTCGCAGCCTCGCGCGCGAGCAGCTCGCGAAGATTGGCCTGACCGGCATCGATCCCGACACGCCGGTGGCGCGCCTGGGCATCGGCCAGCAGCAGATGGTGGAGATCGCCCGCAACCTGCAGGACGGCACGCGCGTGCTGGTGCTCGACGAGCCCACCGCCATGCTCACGCCCGCCGAGATCGAGCATCTGTTCGAGCAGATCGCGCTGATGAAGGCGCGCGGCGTGGCGATCGTCTACGTGTCGCACAGGCTGGAGGAGCTGCAGCGCATCGCGGACCGCGTGGCCGTGCTGCGCGACGGGCGGCTGGTGGACGTGCGCGCCATGCAGGGCGTGCAGGAGCACGAGCTGGTCGAGCGCATGGTCGGCCATGTGGTGCAGGACAACGAAGGCCGTGCACGGCGCAGCCGCGGCGAGCGGCGGCTGTCGGCGCGCGGCCTGCGCCGGGGCGCATGGGTGCGTGACGTGAGCCTCGACCTGTATGCGGGGGAGATCATGGGGCTGGCCGGCCTGGTGGGTTCGGGAAGAACCGAGCTCGTGCGCCTGCTGTTCGGTGCGGATCGCGCCGAAGCGGGCGAGATCAGCATCTTCGACGAGCACGGCAAGCCGCGTTCGGATGCCTCACCCAACTGGCGCAGCCCGGTGCATGCCATCGAGGCGGGCGTGGGGCTGGTCACGGAGGACCGCAAGTCGCAAGGCCTGCTGCTGCCGCAGTCGATCCGCGTGAACACCACGCTCGCGGGCGTGGGGAAGGTGGCGAGCGCGGGCTGGCTGCAGAAGGGGCGCGAAGGCGATGTCGCGCGCAGCTGGATCACGCGGCTGCGCATCCGCTCCCGCAGCGCGGAGCAGGCGGTGTCCACCTTGAGTGGTGGCAATCAGCAGAAGGTGGTGTTCGCACGCTGGCTGCACCAGCCCTGCGACGTGCTGCTGCTCGACGAGCCCACGCGCGGCGTGGACGTGGGCGCGCGCGCCGACCTGTACAACGAGATGGACCGCATGGTGGCCGAGCGCAAGGCGGTGCTCATGGTGTCCAGCGACCTGCGTGAGCTGATGGCCATGTGCGACCGCATCGGCGTGATGCACGGCGGCAGCCTGGTGGCGGTGTTCGAGCGCGGCGAGTGGACGGAGCAGCAATTGCTCGCCGCCGCATTCGGCAACACCCTGGAAGAACACAAGAGAAAGAAAGCACCCTCCCCATGAACAGCACGAGTACGAGCACGTCCAAGGACACTAAGGCCGCCTCGCCATGGAGCCAGGCGCTGCGCGGCTCATGGGGCACGTATCTGGGCCTGCTGGTCGTGCTGCTGGGCATGGTGGCGCTGTTCAGCGCGCTCTCCGAATACTTCTGGAGCAAGGAGACCTTCGTCACCATCGCCAATGAGATTCCGGCACTGGCCGTGATGGCGGTGGGCATGACCTTCGTGCTGATCATCGCGGGCATCGACCTGTCGGTGGGCTCGGTGCTGGCCCTGTCGGCGGCAGTGGCGGCGCAGGCGATCCTGATCTGGGGAATGAATGTGTGGCTGGCCGGCGCGCTCGGGTTGCTCACCGGATTGCTGTGCGGCGCGGTGACCGGCGCGGTGTCGGTGGTCTGGCGGCTTCCGACCTTCATCGTGTCGCTGGGCATGCTGGAGGCGCTGCGCGGAGCGGCCTATGTAGTGACCGACTCGCGCACACAGTATGTGGGCGATGCGATATCGGGCCTTGCTGCGCCCATCATGGAGGGTGTCTCGTCGGCGTTCCTGATTGCGCTGGCGATTGTCATCATCGGGCATGTCGTCCTCACGCGCACGGTGTTCGGGCGGTACGTCATCGGCATCGGCACCAACGAGGAGGCAATGCGCCTTGCGGGCATCGATCCGCGCCCGATCCGCATCACGGTGTTTGCGGTGATGGGCCTGCTGGCGGCGCTCGCGGGGCTGATGCAGTCCGCGCGCCTGGAGGCTGCCGATCCGAACACGGGCGTCGGCATGGAGCTGCAGGTGATCGCCGCCGTGGTGATCGGCGGCACCAGCCTGATGGGCGGCCGCGGTTCGGTGATCGCCACGTTCTTTGGCGTCCTCATCATCGCCGTGCTCGAGGCCGGCCTTGCGCAGGTGGGGGCGAGCGAGCCGCAAAAGCGCATCATCACCGGCGTGGTGATCGTCGTCGCGGTAATCATCGACACCCTGCGCCAGAAGCGCGTGGCCGCGTGACGCGAAGCGTGAAGAGCATTCGGCGATGACCAGCATAAAGGATGTGGCCCGGCTGGCCGGGGTCTCGGTGACCACGGTTTCGCACGTGCTCAACAAGACGCGCGCGGTGCACGTGGACACGCAGGCACGCGTGCTGGAGGCCGTGCGCACGCTGGACTATGTGCCGAGCGCCGTGGCGCGCAGCCTCAAGATGAATGCCACGCATACCATCGGCATGCTGGTGCCCAACAACTCCAATCCCTACTTCGCCGAGCTGGTGCGCGCCGTGGAGGACGCCTGCTTCGAGGCGGGCTATGCGCTGCTGCTGTGCAACACCGACGACAACGCGGATCGCCAGCGTGTCTACCTCGACGTGCTGGCCAAGAAGCGCGTGGACGGCGTGATCGTCGCATCGACGACCGACGACGAGCGCATGTCGCGCCACCTGGCGGAGACCCGCATGCCGATGGTGCTCATCGACCGCGACATCGACGGGCTGGACTGCCCGTGCGTGCAGACGGACCACGTGCAGGGAGGTGCGCTGGCCGCGGAGCATCTGCTGCAGCTGGGCCATGAGCGCATCGCATGCATCGCGGGACCTGCACGGCTGCATTCGAGCGAATCG
Organism: Diaphorobacter ruginosibacter; assembly: GCF_014395975.1. Taxonomy (NCBI): domain Bacteria; kingdom Pseudomonadati; phylum Pseudomonadota; class Betaproteobacteria; order Burkholderiales; family Comamonadaceae; genus Diaphorobacter; species Diaphorobacter ruginosibacter. The sequence goes on from NZ_CP060714.1 coordinate 347,573, forward strand.
CGTGTGCAGGGGTGGCGGGAGCAGCTGCAGCGCGCGGGGCGTGACGTCAATCTGCTGGTCTATGCGGACTTCTCTGTCAACGGCGGCTATCTCGCGATGCGCGAACTGCTGGACCGCGACGCGGCGGCGCGCCCGAGCGCGGTATTCGCCTGCAACGACCTGATGGCCATGGGGGCGCTGCGGGCCATGCATGAGCAGGCGCTGGGCGTGCCGCAGGACATGGCGGTGGTGGGCTATGACGATATCGAGCTGGCGAGCTACACGCAGCCTGCGCTCACCACGGTGGCGCAGCCCGTGCAGCGCATGGCGGGCGAGGCGCTGGCCCGCCTGCTCGCGCTGATGGCGGCGGGCAAGCGCACCCCGAAGCCCGCTCCGGTGGCGGAGGCGGGGAGCACTTCCTCCATTCAATTGCTGGCACCGTCACTGGTGGTGCGTGCCAGCAGCGGCCGGCCCCGGGATACGGCAAGGGGATGAACGATCCGATGACTGATTCGACCGATGACAAGACACGTGCCCGGGACTCCCGCCCGCGCATCGTGGTGCTGGGCAGCCTGAACATGGACATGGTGCTGCGCGTGCCGCATATGCCGGTGGCGGGAGAGACGCTGCTCGGCCGCGACCTGCGCCATGTGCCGGGCGGCAAGGGCGGCAACCAGGCCGTGAGCTGTGCGCGCCAGGGCGCGCAGGTGTGCCTGCTGTCCTGCGTGGGCAGGGATGCCTATGGTGAGCAGTTGCTGGCTTCGCTGCAGGGCGACGGCATCGACGTGTCGCATGTCATGCAGGCGAGCGATGCGGCCACCGGCGTGGCCGTGATCTCGGTGGACGACGCCGGGCAGAACCAGATCGTGGTGCTGGCCGGCGCGAACCAGTGGCTGAGCGTGCCCGAGGACCTGCTGGAGTCCCTGCTGCGCGATGCGCAGTTCGTCGTGCTGCAGTTCGAGACGCCTCTTGCCGAAGTGGAGAAGACGCTGCGCATCGCGCGCAAGGTGGGATGCAGGGTGGCGCTCAATCCGTCGCCGATGCAGGCATTCCCGCAGGCGTGGTGGAGCGGCATCGATGTCCTGGTGGTGAACGAGACCGAAGCCAGTGCCTTGAGCCGGCTGGCCGTGGGCACTCCGCAGCAGGCGGCCGTGGCGGCGCGGCAGCTCCTGGCCAACGGCATCGCGCGGGTCGTGGTCACGCTGGGCGCGAACGGCGCCGTGGTCTGCGACGCGGACGGCACGCGCTGGCACGAGGCCGTGCAGGTACAGGCCGTGGACAGTACGGCGGCGGGCGACACCTTTCTGGGGGCGCTCACCGTGCGGCTGGCACAGGGGGCACCGCTCGACGATGCCACGCAATGGGCCATGCGCGCGGCCGCCATCTGCGTGACGCGCGCGGGCGCCCAGCCCTCGATTCCGCATGCGGCCGAGGTCGAACAACTGACGAGCGCCACGCGCTGGAGCCGGATATGAAACGCACACCGTTGCTGAATGCGGAACTCTCGCAGCTGATTGCCGGCATGGGGCATGGCGATGTGCTGGTGATCGGCGACGCGGGCCTGCCCGTTCCTCCGGGCGTGCGGCGCGTCGACCTGGCGCTGTGTGCGGGCGTGCCGGCCGTATCCACGGTGCTGGAGGTCGTGCTGACCGAGCTGCAGGTGGAGCGCGCCGTGATCGCGCGCGAAGCACTCGGAAGTGGCGGTGACATGCCCTCCTGGTATGCGGACAATGCCGCGCATCTGCCTCAGGCGCAGACCGTGTCGCACGAGGATTTCAAGCAACTGAGCCAGCGCGCCGTGGCCGTGGTGCGCACGGGGGAGTTCACACCCTACGCGAACATCGCGCTGATCTCGGGCGTGGTGTTCTGATTCCCGCGCGCGTCAGGCCATCAGTTCGTTGAGCCGCACGATCGCGTGCCGCACCGTCTCCGAGCGCACGGTGGCGCGGTCGCCCGCGAGCTGCCGCACCTCGCTGTGCAGCACGCCATCAACCTGCCAGCCGAACCAGACCGTGCCGACGGGCTTGGCCGCCGTGCCGCCGCCGGGTCCCGCCACGCCCGTCACGGCCATGCTGACCTGGGCCTGGGAGCGCAGCACCGCGCCGCTTGCCATGGCACGCACCACGGGCTCGCTCACGGCGCCATGCAGCAGCACCAGCATGCTGGGAACGCCCAGCAGGTCGGTCTTGGCGGCGTTGCTGTAGCTCACGAAGCCGCGCTCGAACCAGTCGCTGGAACCCGCCAGGTCGGTGCAGGCCGCGGCGATCATGCCGCCGGTGCAGCTCTCGGCGGTGGCCAGCATCAGCTTGCGCGACCTCAGGGTGTCCGCGAGCTGGCGCAGATGCGGCTCCAGCTGCTCGCTGGGCAGGCCGAAAAGCTCCTTGCCGGCCGATTGCGAAACGCCCTGCGGGTTGTCTTGCTCGAGCATCAGATCCATCTCCAGAAGGCGATCACGAGGAGGGTGCAGAAGGCAGCCACCAGGTCATCGAACATGATGCCGAAGCCGCCGCGCCAGCCGAAGCCCTTGAACAGCTGGTCGGCCCATTTCACCGGGCCGGGCTTGGCCGCGTCGAAGAAGCGGAACAATCCGAACGCGATGAGCTGGCCCCAGAATCCCATGGGCATGGCAAGCCAGAGAACGATCCAGATGGCAACCACCTCATCCCAGACGATGCTGCCGGGGTCGGACACGCCCATGTGGCGGGCCGTGATGGTGCAGGCGATCCAGCCCAGCACGAGCGAGCCGGCGATCACGAGGCCCAGTTGTGCCTGTGTGAGCCACATCTGCATCACCAGATAGGCCAGCCAGCCCCAGGCCGTGCCGACAGTGCCCGGGGCGAAGCGCGAAAGGCCGCTGCCGAAGCCGAGCGCCACCAGGTGCAGGGGGTGGGACAGCATGAAGCGCCGCAGCGAGTAGCGCGGCGGGGGCGGCGGCGCATGAGGCTGCGGCTCGGGCATCGGTGCGGGCGTTGATCCAGGAGAGGCTGGGAAATCTTGCATGGAGGCGTTCAGAGGACGAGCATGCGTCCTTCAGGCCGTCACTTCGACTCCTGCAGGCGCGCATCCTTCGGGTAACGGAGTGTATGCGCAGCAGTGAATCGCAGGGAAGAGCCGGGGGCAAGGGTTTCGCTCCAGAGAATCAGGCCGGGGCGACGGTTCCATGCCTTGTCGGCGGGCAAGGGGTCGTATTGCGACACCACGTCGATCTGCTCGTTCTGCGACACGGGGGCGGCGTCCAGCACCTGCAGCGCAATCGGGCGCTGATGGCGGCTCTCGACACGGTAGGCGTGCTGCACCTTGCGCTCGACATTCGCGCCCGTGAACCCTGCGCTGCCGGAGTTCTGCTGTTGCGGCTCGGCCGTGACGACGACGCGTTCGTCGCGGCCGAAGGACAGGCCGGTGCGCGAGAGCTCGTCGCTGTTGTTGTCGAGCCGGCCCTGCCCCACATAGGCGCCGTCGCGGTACAGGGCGACCGGGGCGGCGGGCCATACACCGGGCAGTGCGGAGAGTTGTGCGATCAGGTAGGCGGCGGGCTCCACGCCCGGCGAGGTGCGCGAGACCAGTTGCGCGCGTGCATCGAGCGAGCCCAGCGACAGCGTGATGCGCTGCCCGCCCGAGGGCACGGTGATGCGCTGGGGCACGGTGAACTCCGTGGCATAGGCGTCGTCGCTCACCTGCACGTCGAAGTTCGGCATCGCGGGCGTGGTTTCCGCACCCCTATCTCCCATGGACATGAGAGTGACCTTGGATGCGGCCACGGGTGCCGGGGCGGGCATGGCGCGAATTTCCGTCGTGAACTGCTCCGCAGGCGCCACGTTGATCGTCCAGGGGCCGGGCAGCCGTCCGGCGGTCGAGCGTGTGGGCTGGCCCGTGGACAGCGCCAGCTGCACGTTGCGCCAGTCCTCGCCCGTGTTCTGCGCGACGAGCGCCAGGCGCTCGAACTTCACCACGCCGCTGGTGCTGTCCAGCGCGGCGCGGTAGCTGGGCGACCATCCGGGGCCGCGCAACTGATAGGACAGCCGCAGCTCGCCTTCACGATCGCTAGCAAGGGTGATCGTCACGGTGGACGTGCGCGCCTTGGGGCCGGCGATCCGGTTGCGCTCCTCCGTGAGCTCCTTGAGCGCGAGCTCCGCGGCCTCCTGGCGGCGCTTGGACTGGTGCAGCTTGAGCAGCAGGTCCTGCGACGAGCGCCGCAGCGTGTCCGTGGTGCCGTTGATCGATGCGGACCCCGGCGTTCCCGGCCCGCTGTGGGGCTCCGAGGGCGGCACGGTGGCAACGGTCCTGAGATAGCTGGTGGCCAGTTCGAGCGAATCGGTTTCTGCCTTCGCGGAAGCCACCCGGTCCTCGGCATCGCGCACCTGATCGTCGAGCGGCGTGGCGCATTCCTTGTCGAGGTCGCGATCCTGCACCTTGACGCTGCTCTCGCCGATGCGCACATGGGCGTCGGCCTGCACCTGCAGGCTCTGCACGTCGAGCTGGGGCGAGAGGCAGCGGATGGTGAGGCTGCGCGCGCCAGCGGGCACACGTGCCGTGCGCTCCACGGTGGCACTGCCCGGATAGACCTTCACCTGCGTGATGCGCGAGCCGCCGTCGGCCGAGACAGCGGATACGGAGGTGGGGGCGGCCAGCACACCGCTGCATGCCAGCAGCATGGCGGCGGGCAGCAGCGGCGCCTTGAGGGGACGGGCGGGAAGGGAGGACAGCTGCGAAGGCATTCTGATGGGCATACAACCTCGTTCGTTGGGCCGGAAGACCGGCAGCGCACATGCTAACAGTGCGAAGGGAGCGCGCAGGGAGCGCGCAGGGCACCTGCTCGTGGCTCCTGCAGCGCCGCTTCACGCAAAATGGTCAAAGGAGTTCCAGCGCTGGCGGGCGAGCGGCTGGCCCCTGGCGTCGACGAGGCGGATGCCCTGTCCCTCGGTGACGCGCCCGATGCGCGTGACCCGCGTCTGCGCCGAGTGCGCCGCTGCGAGCACATGTTCGCGCGCGCCTGCGGGGGCGGTGAAGGCCAGTTCGTAGTCGTCGCCGCCGGCCAGCACGCACTGGCACCACAGGTCATCGGGCAGCGAGAGCCCGGACTGGCGGGCCTGCATGGTCTGCAGCACCGCTTCCGCGTCGATTTCCGCACCCGCGAGCGACTGCTTGAGGATGTGGGAAAGATCGCCCAGCAGGCCGTCGCTCACGTCCAGCGCGCTGCTGGCAATGCCGCGCAGGGCCAGCCCCAGCGCCACGCGCGGGGTGGGGCACTCGAGGCGCTGGCGGGCCACCTTGAACAGATCGGGCGGGAGGTGCACCTTGCCGAGCATGGCATCGAGCGCCAGCCGCGCATCGCCGAGCGTGCCGCTCACCCAGATGTCATCGCCCACCCTGGCACCGCTGCGCAGCAGCGCCTGCCCCGGGGGCACCTCGCCGAAGATGGTGATGCAGATGTTGAGCGGGCCTTGCGTGGTGTCGCCACCCACGAGCTCGCAGCCATGCTGGTCCGCCAGCGCGAGCAGTCCCTGCGAGAAGCCCTGGAGCCAATGCTCGTCGACACTCGGCAGCGACAGGGCGAGCGTGAATGCCAGGGGCTTTGCGCCGCTGGCCGCCAGGTCGCTCAGGTTCACGGCCAGAGACTTGTGGCCGAGATGCCGGGGATCGACGTCCTCGAAGAAATGCCTTCCCGCGACCAGCATGTCGCTGGACACTGCCAGCTGCATGCCCGCCTCGACGCGCAGCAGCGCGCAGTCATCGCCCACGCCCAGGGCAGCACGCCGCACAGGGCGCGTGAAATAGCGTGCGATCAGATCGAATTCACCCATGGCCTGCCGGTATTGCCTTTCGTGCAGAAAACCTTGCTGAAAATAACGTCGTCATCCTTCCAGGGGACGGCCCGCGTGGCCACCGCATGGGTCATGCTCCGCGAAAGCGCAGCGACGCCTGGCGGCTCACCTCGGCCAGCATCTGCTCCTCGCGCTGGCGGTCGCGCAGCCAGCGTGCATCGTTCTGGCCGGCCTCCACGTCCTTGCGCAGCAACTGCAACGCGCCCGTGGCGCCGCGTGCCTCGGCGTAGGGTGCGATGCGGTCCATGGTCTCGAGGATGTGGTCGCGCAGCTGCATGTGCGTGCCCGTGGGCGGATCGACGTAGACGGCATCGAGGCCGAAGCGACAGGCCTGGAAGCGGTTGTAGGTGTAGACGAGATAGTCGTCCTCCTCGGGCGTGAACGGCTGCTCCTCAAGGAACCAGGCGCCGAGCGACTGCACGTAGCCCGCGAGTGCGGCGGCGCGCTCGATGGTGAGCGGCGTGTCGAACACGCGGATCTCGATGGTGCCGTACTCGGGCTTGGGGCGGATGTCCCAGTAGAAGTCCTTCATGCTCTTGACCACGCCGGTGTGCGTCATCTTGTCGAAGTAGGACTCGAACTCGCTCCAGCGCAGCACGCAGGGCGCGCGGCCGGACAGCGGGAATGCGAATACCGAATTCAGGCGCGCGGAGTCGAATTGCGTGTCCTGCCCCTGCACGTAGGGGCTCGATGCCGACAACGCGATGCAGTGGGGGATGTAGCGCGACATGCGGTGCAGCATGAGCAGCGCGGCATCGGCATCGGGGCAGCCGATGTGCACATGCTGCCCGAAGATGGTGAACTGCTTGGTCAGGTAGCCGTAGAGTGCAGAGAGCTCGTGAAAGCGCGGCTTGTCGTAGATGCGCCGCTCGTGCCATTGCTGGAACGGGTGCGTGCCGCCGCCCACGACGGCGATGTTGAGCTTGTCCGCGCTCTTGACCAGCGCATCGCGGATCGGTGTGAGCTGGCTGATGACCTCGCTGCACGAATGGCATACGTCGGTCGAGATCTCGATCATGCTGTTCGTCATCTCGGGCACCACGCTGCCGGGCAGCGTGTTCTTGTGCATGAGGCGCAGCATGTCCTCGGCGTAGGGCGCGAGGTCATAGTCGTGCGTGTTCACGAGCTGCAGCTCGAGCTCCACGCCCAGCGTGAGCGGTTCGGAGTGGTGAAAGGCTTCAAGACTCACGTTGTTCCTCCCGTGCGGTGCCCGTGGGCAGCTCGGCCCAGGGCTTGTGGGTTTCGCCCGCGCGGTACAGCGCGACGGTGGCGATCACAGCGCCGAACACTTCCATGAGCAGGATGGTCGGCAGCGCGATGCGCGAGATGGCTTCGCCGGTGGATGCGGAGGCCGCCATGAACTGCGATGCGATGAGCAGCGCGATGGACGACATCGGCATCATCGCCGCGCCCACCCACACGGCCTGGCGCCAGCTGGCGCCGCTGCCGACATTGCCGATGCCGACGCCCAGTGCCTTGGCAACAAGGCGAACCGCAATCAATGCCAGCACGGTGCCCGCGATGGCGGCGCTCCAGTCCGCCTGCGCGGCCACGGTGGACACCAGCACGAACATCAGCATGGTGATCACCGACGACGCCGTACCGAGCTGCCTGGGCAGGGCCCAGGGTCGGGGATGCAACTGCTTGATCAGCATGCCCCCCAGCAGGGCGGCCAGCGGCGCAGAGCCTCCGAGGTGTGCCGCGACCGCCGTGCTCGCCGCGATCAGCGCGAGCACCATGATGGAGGTGTTCTCGCTCGACGGGCTCATGTAGCGCAGCGCAAGTCGGATCAGGCCGGAGAGCAGCGCGCCCACGACGATCGACACACCGAACATCACCATCACCGGTGGAACCGCCTCGAAGAAGCTGCTGCCGGGGCGGCTGAGCATCTCGGCGTGCGCGCCGCCGAACGTCAGCGCGTAGAGCGTGGACAGCGTCGCCAGCACGATCGCCCTGTCGGTGACGGGGCCGGCCGCGCGCGTATCGGCCACCACGCGCGTGACGACGGCAGGTGACGCCGCCATGGCCACGAGCGCGATCGGGCCGGCGGCCTCCCTCGGCACGTTCAGCCACAGCATGGTGAAGTACACGGCGAAGTAGGTGAGCGCGGATTCGGCGATGCTCTGCACGAGCACCATCGGGTTGTGCCGGAACCAGCGCCATGGAATGCGTCCGCCGGCATCGAACAGCACGATGGAGATGCCCAGTTCGATCAGGAACAGGCCAATGCCCTGCAGCGGCCAGACGGCGCCGCTGAAGCCGAGCAGTCCGGCCACCATGCCGACGATGGAATAACCCACCACCTTCGGCAGCCCCGTATGCCGGTACACGAGATAGCCGCAGGTGGATGCCACGGCCAGCAGCAGTGACCACTGCACCGTCGGCAGTCCCGCCGAGGGGCGCAGCCATTGTCCCCAGAAACTCATCAGCTCATTCATGTTCGCTGTCCTTGTGTCGATTGCCTCAGGGGCGCGCTATCCGCACCTGAGTCGAGCGGGGTGCGAAGAAGCCATCCCGGATGGCTTGCCGGGCAAGCCGCCGTGTCGTTGCCATGGCACAGAGAGCGGCCCTGCGTGCTCGGACGTCAGGCGAGAAGGGCCGCAGCCATTTGCCGCAGCGAACCCGCGCATGCGTTGCGCAAGTGTTCGCGGCGTGTCCGTGCACCATATCAGACGTTGGCGCGTGACGGAGCAAAAAAACTGAGTGGCGAATGGAATAGGCGTTGACGCAGCGCGCGATAGATGCGAGAGCGCTCGACGCCCGTCACGTTCTGCGCGCGCAGTGCGAGGCGGAAGGCGAGGTAGAAGCTCACGAGCACATTGAGCGCGCCGATGAACGGCAGCGTGGCCATGGACCACCAGAATGCGGACATGTGCATCACGTCGGGGCCGAGAGCCGAGGCCGCCGCAGCCATCTGGCCCGAGGACAGCGTGACGTGCCGCACATCGAGGCCGAGACCGAAGAACGCAGCGATCACGGGCACCAGGCCGAGCATGAAACCCAGCGAGATGTTGGCCGCGAGCCCCGACAGGTTGTTGCGCAGGAAGCGGGCGATGCGCATCGCCCGCTGCGCGCCGATCGAACGCGTGATGCGCGGGTTGTAGTGGATCGCAGCGTCTAGGCGGTGGAGCACGAACCAGTTCTCGACCCAGCCCGCAAAGATGCTCGAGGAGAACAGCAGCACGCCGGTGAACGCCGCGAACAGCAGCGAGCCGCCCCAGGGCTTGAGTGTGTCGATCACATGCAGCGCTTCCTTCTCGGTGATGGCCGGGTGACCGAACATCCTGGCCAGCAGCAGCGTGATGCCGAGCACGGCGGGAAACACGATCAGCACGTTGCCTAGCACCGCCGCCACCTGCGAGCGAACGAGATGCGTCACCTCGTCGACGAAGGCCTGCTCGCCGCCTTCGTCACCGATATTCTTGAGCTTGGCGGCCATGGCGGGCGCCGTCATCGCGGGCTGCTTGGTCGCCACGGTGAAGTGCAGCAGCTGCACCAGCACGAAGCTGACCGCGTAGTTCACCCCGGCCCAGAAGCCGCCCCAGAACGCGGAAAACGCGAACGTGTAGAGCCAGAACTTGATGAGCGTGGTGAATGCCATCACCAGGCCGCCTCCGGCCGCCTTCTTCACCATCGAGACGTATTCCGAGGGCGTGCGCGTGATGTAGTGCGAGCCGGTCTCGGCATTGCGCTCGGCCATCTTGGCGGCGAGCAGCGAGGAGTTGGCCGTGAGCAGCGCCCGCAGGCTGCGGCGCTCGAGGCCCACACCCACCAGCCGTGCCATCAGGCGCGTGGTGGCCACGGCCGGCTTGGGCGAGAGCAGACATTCGAGCAGTTCACGCACCCGCAGGATGCGGGCGCGCAGCTGGCGGATGCGGAACACGAGGCCGACGGAAATGCCGTTGTCCTCGAAATGGGTGTAGACCGAGTTGGCCGCATTGCGGCAGGCATCGAGGCGCTCGCGCAGGCGCGCCACGGTGGCGTCCAGGCGATTGCTGGTGCGAAGCGGATGCAGCACCTCGACGCGCAGGCTCTCCGCATCGCTCAGGAGTTCGTGGAACGGCTGCGCCTCACGCATCTCGTCGGTCATGCGCAGGCGCAGCTCGGGCGCAAAGCCCGTGGCGAGGATGTTGCCCGCGCAATAGGTGATGGCATCGGCCAGCGCATGGTGCCAGCGCGTGGCGCCCTCGGTCTGCTCATGCTCGGGCGTGAACACCGCACTCAGGCGGTTGAGCAGGTCTTCATCGAGCGCATTGAGCCAGCGTGCGTCGAACTCGCTGTGCAGGGCCGACATGAACAGCTCGGATGCATCGATCGTGTCGGGGTTGGTCGGCAGGAGCTTGTAGCGCAGGCGCTCCGCCAGCTCGCTGACCATCGATGTGCGCTGCGCGAAGCCGAAATCGGCCAGCAGCATGGTGATGTCCACCGACTGCATGATGGCTTGCCACCAGGCCTGCAGGCGCTCGCGCAGCACTGGCGACTGCTCCGCCAGGCCCACGAGTTCGGCCACCCGGCCGGCTGCTGCCTCGACGGATTGGCCGTCACCGCGGACCCAGTCGAGCAGCGCAATCAACTGCAGATTGCGCTGTGCGAGGGAGGCTTTGGGATCGACCGGTGCGAGGAGCTGGGAAAGGGACTTGTTCTCTGTGCTGTTTTTCAATGGAGCACTCGGTTGTTCAGTGAGGTGTCGGTGCTGCCGCCGCGCAGGGCCTCCAGCACGAACAGGGGAATGGGGCAGGTGAACTGCTCGCCGTCCTCGGCCACGCAGAAATAGCTGCCGTGCATGGTGCCGGACGTGGTGCGCAGCCGGCAGCCGCTGGTGTACTGGAAGGCCTCGCCCGGGCGCAACAGGGGTTGCTGGCCGACGACGCCCAGCCCCTTCACCTCCTCGGTGTGGCCGCGTGCGTCGTTGATGATCCAGTGGCGCGAGATCAGCTGCGCGGGCACGTCCCCCGTGTTGGTCACGGTGATGGTGTAGGCGAAGCCGAAAACTTCGTTGTCCGGATCGGATTGGTCTGGCAGGTATTCGGGGAAAACCTCGACCGCGAATTGGTATTTGGGCATGGCGGTATGGTATCGAAATTACGATTTTGTCCTCGTAGGACAGCCGAGATTCCGGCGGTGCGGGGCAAGGTCGGGACGCTGCTGCGACAATGGCGGCATGAGCTCCCAATTCCGCATCGCCCCCTCCATTCTCTCCGCTGACTTCGCCCGTCTGGGCGAGGAAGTGCGCGACGTGATCGCCGCCGGCGCCGACTGGATCCACTTCGACGTGATGGACAACCATTACGTGCCCAACCTGACGTTCGGCCCCATGGTCTGCCAGGCGCTCAAGCCCCATGCGAAGACCGCTGCCGGCGTGGCCGTGCCGGTGGATGTGCACCTGATGATCGAGCCGGTCGACGCGCTCGCGGCGGCGTTTGCCGATGCCGGTGCCGACTACATCAGCTTCCATCCGGATGCCTCGGCCCACGTGCACCGCAGCGTGCAGGCCATCAAGTCCAAGGGCGTGAAGGCCGGCCTGGTGTTCAACCCGGCAGCATCGCTCGACGTGCTGGACTGGATGATCGAGGAGATCGACCTCATCCTGATCATGAGCGTGAACCCGGGCTTTGGCGGCCAGAGCTTCATCGACTCCGCCCTGCGCAAGATCGAGGATGCGCGCAAGCGCATCGACGCGAGCGGCAAGGACATCCGCCTTGAAGTGGATGGCGGCGTGAAGGTCGACAACATCCGCCGCGTGGCCGACGCCGGCGCCGACACCTTCGTGGCCGGCAGCGCGATCTTCGGCAAGAGCGACTACGCCGCGGTGGTGCGGCAGATGCGCGAACAGCTGGCCTGACGGGGACGGCGCAAACCGCATGAATGCAACAGGAGGCGCCCCGGGCGCCTCCTGTTGCATTCAACCGCGAGGGCGATCAAGCCCGTTCAGTTGGGTGTGACGGTGGTCTCCGCGCGCAGCAGCAGGCCGCCACCCTCCACGGAGCCCGCAGCGGGCGTACCGCGCACACGTTCCTCGCAGGCTCGGCGGTCATCGGGCGTCTTGAACACGCCGCAGCGTGCGAGCGCATTGCGCTGCAGGGTGGCGTCGTCCGCGGTGGTCAGGGCGCCGGAGCGGGCGGCCTGTTTTGCGGCGGCCATTTCGCGCAGGCAGGCCTGGCGGTCGACGGGGCCATTGGCCGGGCACTTGTCACCCGCGCCTTGCGCGAACGTGGTGCCGGCCGCGCACAGCAGCAGAATGGCCGGAACCGTGCGCAAGGTGCTGGTAACTCGGGATGTGAAACGCATCATGGAACCTCCTGAAAAGTTATTCCATTGGATCTCCAATGGACCATCTGTTCTAGAGATCGAAGCTTACGGCGGGTATCCGCGCAATCTTGTCCGCTCGATTGTGTTCGCCGTGTCGGACAGGACGGACAATTGGCGGTTCGAGGGGATTTCCCATCCCGATTCACGTTTCCTATGAACAAGCACAACGGACAAGCAGAAAGGTAAGAGGTATGACCCTGGTTTCCGTGCCGCAATTGGTACAGCAAAGCACAGCCGCCATGATCGATCTGGATGGCACCATGGTGGACACCATCGGCGACTTCGCCAAGGCGGTGGATGCCATGCTCCAGGATCTGAGGCTGCCGGCCATCGATGCCGCGCGCATCGAGAACATGGTGGGGAAGGGGTCGGAGCATCTGCTGGTCTCGGTGCTCACCTGCGTGCTGGGCGAGAGAGGGCAGGAAGACGCGGCCGCACAGGCCGAAGCCCTCCTGCCGCAGGCGCTTGAAAGCTACCAAAGGCACTACGAGCGGATCAACGGACAGTACTCGCGTGCGTATCCGGGCGTGGTCGAGGGGCTGGAGGCGCTGCAGGCCCGGGGGCTGAAGCTCGCGTGTCTGACCAACAAGCCGACGGCATTCGCGATCGAGCTGCTGGCCGCCAAGGGGCTGCGGACGTATTTCAGCTGCGTGTTTGGCGGTGACGCGTTCGAGCGCAAGAAGCCCGATCCCATGCCGCTTCTCAAGACCTGCGAGGCGCTCGGAACGACGCCTGCGCAGACCTTGATGGTCGGGGACTCCAGCAATGATGCGCGAGCAGCGCACGCGGCGGGCTGCAAGGTGGTGCTGGTGACCTACGGCTACAACCACGGCGAGCCGATCCGCGGCGTCGATGCGGACGGCTTTGTGGACTCGCTTGCGGAACTGGCCTGAGTCGGCCCGGAATGATGCTCAGTCGTCGCAGGACAGGCCGTATTGCTTCTTGAAGGCGGCCGCGCTGCTGGCGGATTCCCTGGTCAGCAGGGCGCAGGCGGTGAAGTTGCCCATCATCCGGCCCTTGGCCTCGTCCATGTACAGCCAGTCGACGATCTGCGTGCGTGCGAAGCTGACTTCATCGCCCGCCGAGTACTTGCGCACCAGCCGGGGCGTATTGCCGAGCGTGGCGGTGAAGCGGTCGCCCTCCTGCTCGAAATCGGTCACCCAGAAGTACTCGGTGTTTCTCCCGTCGGACAGGCCCACCTTGAGCGCGTAGTTGTCCGTGCCGTCGGCCGGGTTGGCGGCCTTCTTCAGGAATTCGGAGAGGGTCTTGCGCGCCTTGTCGAAGGCCTTCTGCATGGCCGGGTCCTCGTCCTTCATGGTGACGATCTCGTCGCGCGCGGCCTTCTCGGAGAGGTCCTTGGCCTGCACGAGCGGCGCGGCGAGCGCCAGCGCTGCCGCGGCGCACAGGATCCATGGGTGCTTCTTCATTGTCATTCCTTGCCCTCGGGTGGTGCGTGTTCGCGCTCTCAGAAGCTCTCCCAGTGGTCATGGGCGTCGGCTGCAGCATTGCGGTCCTTGTTGCGCTGCACGGATGCCATCACCGGGGACACCGGAACCGCAGTTCCCTGGCTGTTCCGCTGCGTGAGCGATGCCGGGGCGGTTCTTGCGGGCGGGGCTCGGTGGCTCTCCGCAGCGAGCGAAGCTGGCTTGCGCAGAGGCAGCGCCTGCGAGCGCTGTTCATGTTCCTGCGAGATCCGGAACACGGCGACAGCCTGCACCAGCTGAGCGGCCTGGGTCTTCAGGCTGTCGGCTGCCGCGGCGCTTTCCTCGACCAGCGCTGCATTCTGCTGCGTCGCGTGGTCCATCTGCGTGATGGCCTCGCCGACCTGGCTCACGCCGGCGCTCTGCTCGCTGCTGGCCGCGCTGATCTCGCCCATGATGTCGGTGACGCGGCGGATGGCCGTGACCACTTCGGTCATCGTCGCGCCGGCCTTGTCCACGAGGAGCGTGCCTTGCTCGACGCGCTCCACGCTGGCCGTGATCAGCGCCTTGATCTCCTTGGCGGCTTCCGCGCTGCGCTGTGCAAGGCTTCGCACCTCGCCGGCAACCACGGCGAAGCCCCGGCCCTGTTCGCCCGCGCGTGCGGCCTCCACGGCGGCATTCAGCGCCAGGATGTTGGTCTGGAAGGCTATTCCGTCGATCACACCGATGATGTCGGCGATCTTGCGGCTCGAATCGTTGATGCCCTTCATGGTGTCCACGACCTCGGCCACGACCTGGCCGCCTTCGACCGCCACGGAACTGGCGTTCATGGCGAGGTGGTTGGCCTGGCGCGCGTTGTCGGCGTTCTGGCGTACCGTGGACCCGAGCTCCTCCATGGATGCCGCGGTCTCCTCGAGTGCGCTGGCCTGCTGTTCGGTGCGCACGGAGAGGTTGTTGTTGCCCTCCGAGATTTCCGTGCTGGCGATGGCCACGCTTTCCGCGTTGGCGCGCACACCGGATACCAGTTGCGAGAGGTTGCTCTGCATGTGCTGCAGCGCCTGCAGCAGGCGCGCGGCCTCGTCCTTGCCATCGGCGTCAATGGGCTGCGTGAGATCGCCCTCCGCAATCTGTCCCGCACGCTGTGCGGCGAGCTGCAGGGGGCCGGTGATGGAGCGTGTGAGCAGGTAGGACAGCACAATGCCCAGCAGCAGTGCCACGATGGTGGCGGCGATGACGATCCGGCGCCCTTGCGTGGCCTTCTGCTCGGCCTCGTCTCGGGTGCGTTCGTAGAGCATCAGCTGCCTTTCCTCCATGCGGTCGATGGCGCCGATGTAGGCCTCGGCCAGCGGCCGGAGCTCGCGCTCTACTGGGTCCGAGACATCCTGGCCAGCGCTGTGCTGGCTGAGCAGTGTCTCGCGTACCTTGCGATAGGCCTCACGTGCCGTGTCGACCTGCTTGAGCAGTTCCGCTCCTTCGCCGGAAACCAGGTCCACCAGGGTCTTGCGGGCGATGTCGGTGGCTTCGACGGTCTTGCGGATGTCTTCCTTCCAGCTCGGAAGGTTCCCGATATCCGAGTCGAGCAGCGCGGTTTGCGTGCGCAGCCAATTCTGTTCTACGGCGTCATGCCACTTGATGGCCGCGCGAAGGCGGTCGTTGTCCACCGTGGTGAGCTGGCGCGTGGTGTCGGCAAGCTCCTGCAGTCGCCACACACCCATGCCGGCAATCACCAGCGTAATCAAGAGAATCAGGCTGAAGGCAAAGCCCAGGCGCACACCTACCTTGGCGTTGGCAAATTTCATCAAGCAGTTCCTCCGGGCAGACGTCGAGGGCGGGAAGCCCCCGATTTGGCAATAGTTTCTAACAATAAACGCAAATTGAAAAACGCGCGACGGTGCGAATCTGAGGCTTTTTGGAGACATGGCCCGCCGTGACGGAGCATGTCTCCCTGGCTGCCGACGACGGCCGTACGTGCCGTGCGCAGTTTTACTGCTGAATTCGCTCCAATACGCTCATCGTGCAATTCAATTGGCGATTATTTGTCAATTTATGTCATTGCCTGCCAGTCCTGCCATGTCAAGCGGGTTTGCCGAGCAGGGCGTCCTTCAGTTTCCAGTCGGCGGGCTGCGGTCCCAGCCAGATGCCCAGGAGCGCGTTGAAGAATTCCGGCTCCTTGAACGGCTCGCCCTGCTTCTGGTCGCGCACGGTGATCACCGTGCCGGTGCCGGGCAGCCAGTCCACCATGAACTGGTCCCCCGCGAGCAGCTTCTTGTGCTCGGAGAAGATCTGGCTCATGCGCAGCACGCCGGGAACCAGCTTGGAGAAGGCGGCCTTGTCCATGTTGTCCTCCATGCCGCGCGAGAACAGCTTGCCCAGCTCGGCGGAATCGATGTCACGCAGCATGTGGACCACCAGCCGCTTCTTGCCTGATTGGGCGAACACCTCGGCCGGGGCGTGCGCTGCCTTTTCGAGGTAGAGCGCGGCCGCATAGACCTTGAAGACGGCCTTGTAGCGGATGCCGGCGCCGTTGAGTTCCAGTGGGGTCTGTTGCACCTGCAGCGTGGACGGGAACTTGACGCCGGCCACTTCAATGGAGTCGGCTGCGCCGGCCCACGGCGAAATCGACCAGGCCAGGGGGCTCAGCACCATGGCGCGACGGATGGAGGAGGTCATCATTGTCTCCGTGATGAAAAAGAACGGTCGTGCTTTTGTATTAACAGTGTGAAACAAAATGAGAGGTGCATCCACAGGGTTTTCTCGCGGTCCGAGGCCGTTTTTCCCCGGGATTCCGTGTTCCACCCTCCCTATTCAGTGCATGCGCCACGAAATGTCATCGAGACTTGCTACACTGATGCTCATATGTTCATTCATCGCATTTCGATTGCAGGTTCTGGAGACCGGGGAGCTTGGCCCTGGCGTAAGCCTGCGCCATCGATGTCGTGACAGCACCTGGGGCACCCCCGGCGTGCGCCCGTCGCTTCCCCCGAGGAAGCGGAAAAATGAATGAACCCGCAACACATCCCCACACCGCCATGTACAGAGCGCGGATCACCTGTGTTGCAGAGCTGGGAACTCTCCTGTGATCACAGAACTTGAATTCAAAAGCCTGGCCGCCGACGGCTACAACCGCATCCCGCTGATCGCGGAAGCCTTTGCGGATCTCGAAACCCCTCTCTCGCTGTACCTCAAGCTGTCGCACGCACGCGGCGACGGCACGAACAGCTTTCTGCTCGAATCCGTGGTGGGCGGAGAGCGCTTCGGGCGCTACAGCTTCATCGGCCTGCCCGCGCGCACGCTGCTGCGCGCCAGCGGCTTCGGCAGTGCCGCAAGGACCGAGGTCGTCACCGACGGCAAGGTGGTGGAGGCGGCAGGGGGCAACCCGCTCGACTTCATCGCCGACTACCAGAAGCGCTTCAAGGTGGCCCTGAGCGCAGGCCTGCCGCGCTTCTGCGGGGGCCTCGCGGGCTACTTTGGCTATGACGCGGTGCGCTACATCGAGAAGAAGCTGGAGAACAGCTGCCCGCCCGATGCGCTGGGCTGCCCCGACATCCTGCTGCTGCAGTGCGAGGAGGTCGCCGTCATCGACAACCTGTCGGGCAAGCTCTATCTCATCGTCTACGCGGATCCCGCGCAGCCCGAGGCCTATTCCAGGGGCAAGAAACGCCTGCGCGAGCTGAAGGAGCAACTGAAGTATTCGGTGAGCGCGCCCGTCGTGCGAGCCACCGAGCACCATCCCGCCGAACGCAGCTTCGCCAAGGACGACTACCTGAAGGCCGTGGCGGAAGCCAAGGAACTGATCGCCGCGGGCGACTTCATGCAGGTGCAGGTGGGCCAGCGCATCCACAAGCGCTACACCGAGAGCCCGTTGAGCCTGTACCGCGCGCTGCGTTCCCTGAACCCGTCGCCGTACATGTACTACTACAACTTCGGCGACTTCCAGGTGGTGGGTGCAAGCCCCGAGATCCTCGTGCGCCACGAGGCCGTGCCCGAGGGCCACAAGGTCACGATCCGCCCGCTCGCAGGCACACGCCCGCGCGGCGCGACGCCAGAGAAGGACAAGGCCACCGAGCAGGAACTGATCAACGATCCCAAGGAGCGCGCGGAGCACGTGATGCTCATCGACCTGGCGCGCAACGACATCGGCCGCATCGCCAAGACCGGCACCGTGAAGGTGACGGAGGCCTTTGCGGTGGAGCGATACAGCCACGTGATGCACATCGTGAGCAACGTCGAGGGCATCCTGAACGACGGCATGACCAACATGGACGTGCTCAAGGCCACGTTCCCCGCGGGCACGCTCACGGGTGCGCCCAAGGTGCATGCGATGGAGATCATCGACCGGCTCGAGCCCACGAAGCGCGGCATCTACGGCGGCGCCTGCGGCTACCTGAGCTACGCGGGCGACATGGACCTGGCGATCGCGATCCGCACCGCCATCGTCAAGGACGGCATGCTCTACGTGCAGGCCGCGGCCGGCGTGGTGGCGGACTCGGTGCCGGAATTGGAATGGAAGGAAACCGAGCACAAGGCGCGTGCGCTCGTGCGTGCATCGGAGCTGGTGGAAGAAGGACTCGAGTGAACATGGCCCGCGCAATTGACAAGGTGAAGAACTGCGAAACGATGACCGAGGTACGGGCCGGCGTGAATGCGCTGGACGACATCCTGGTGCCGCTGCTCGTGGAGCGTGGCGGCTACATGACGCAGGCGGCCAAGGTGAAGAACGACGAGAACCTCGTCTATGACCAGGACCGCATCGACGCCATCATCGAACGCGTGCGGCCCCAGGCCGAACGCGAAGGCGGCAACGCCGACCTCATCGAGCGCCTCTACCGCGCGATGATCACCTGCTACATCGACTACGAACATGAGGAACTGGCGCGCATGCGCGCCGCGGGGCTGAAGCCCCGTACCGCATCGGGGAGCAATGCATCATGAGCTCGAAGATCCAACTTCTGATGGTGGACAACTACGACAGCTTCACCTACAACATCGTGCAATACCTCGCCGAACTGGGCGCGCAGGTGCACGTGGTGCGCAACGACGAAGCCACGCTGGACGAGGTGAAGGCGCTCGTCGAGCGCGAAGGCATCACCCGCATCGTGATCTCGCCCGGTCCGTGCTCGCCGAACGAGGCGGGCATTTCCGTCGAGACCATCAAGCACTATGCGGGCAAGCTGCCGGTGCTGGGCGTGTGCCTTGGGCACCAGGCCATTGGCGCGGCGTTCGGCGGCGACATCATCCGCGCAGGCCAGCAGATGCATGGCAAGACCAGCGTGATCGCAACCGACCAGAAGGGCGTCTTCGCGGACCTGCCCAAGGAGTTCACGGTGAACCGCTATCACTCGCTGGTGATCGACCGCAAGACCTGCCCCGACGTGCTCGAGGTCACCGCGACCAGCGAGGACGGCGAGATCCAGGGCGTGCGCCATCGCACGCTGGCCGTGGAGGGCGTGCAATTCCACCCGGAGAGCATCCTCACGGAGCACGGCCATGCCATGCTGCGCAACTTCCTCGAACAGAGATGAAACACCCCCTGAGGCGCTTCGCGCCTTCCCCCTCTCTCTTCGCGCCGCGCGCTACGGGAGGGGGACGCAGCCTCGCTGCGGGGCTGCCCGCGCACGGGCCGCGCCGGGTTCAGGCGTTGCGCCATTGAAATCTGAAAGCACACGAACATAGAAAGAGACGCCAGCATGTCCATCACCCCGCAGGAAGCGCTGCAGCGCACCATCGAACACCGCGAGATCTTCCACGACGAGATGCTGCATCTGATGCGCATGATCATGAGCGGCGAGATGTCGCCGGTCATGACGGCGGCCATCGTCACCGGCCTGCGCGTCAAGAAGGAAACCATCGGCGAGATCTCGGCTGCGGCCGAGGTGATGCGCGAGTTCTCCAACAAGGTCAACGTGGCGAGCAAGAAGCATTTGGTCGACATCGTCGGCACCGGTGGCGACGGCGCGAACACGTTCAACATCTCCACCTGCTCCACCTTCGTGATCGCGGCGGCCGGCGGCAAGGTCAGCAAGCACGGCGGGCGCAGCGTGAGCAGCAAGTCGGGCAGCGCGGACGTCATGGAGGCGCTGGGCGTGAACATCAACCTCAAGCCCGAACAGATCGCGCAGAGCATTGCCGATGTGGGCATCGGCTTCATGTTCGCCCCCAATCACCATCCCGCGATGAAGAACGTGGCGCCGGTGCGCAAGGAGCTCGGTGTGCGCACCATCTTCAACATCCTCGGCCCGCTGACCAATCCCGCGAGCGCGCCCAACATCCTGATGGGCGTGTTCCACGAAGACCTGGTCGGCATCCAGGTGCGCGCACTGCAGCGCCTGGGCGCCGAGCATGCCATCGTCGTGTACGGCCGCGACGGGCTGGACGAGATCAGCCTTGGGGCGGGCACGTTGGTGGGCGAGCTCAAGGACGGCGTGGTGCGTGAGTACGAGGTTCACCCCGAAGACTTCGGCCTGCGCATGGTCGGCACCCGCGCCTTCCGCGTGGAGACGCCCGAGGAATCCAGGGCCATGCTGATGGGCGTGCTCAAGGGCGACCAAGGCCCGGCGCGCGATATCGTGTGCCTGAATGCCGGGGCGGCGCTGTATGCGGCGAACGTGGCCTCCTCTCTCGAGGACGGCCTCGCGCGGGCGCAGGCGGCGCTCGATAGCGGCGCGGCGCTCAGGAAGCTCGAAGAGCTGGTGGCGTTCACACAGAAATTCGCGGCCTGAACGCGGTAGCAAAGGATCTCATTTCATGTCCGACATTCTGAAAAAAATCTGCGAAGTCAAGGTCGAGGAGGTCGCCGCGGCCAAGAAGCGCATGTCCTTCGAGGACATGCGCCGCGACGCCGAGAGCCGCGTGCTCACACGCGACTTCGTCGGTGCGCTCAAGGCCAAGATCGCAAAGAACCAGGCCGCGGTGATCGCCGAGGTGAAGAAGGCCAGTCCGAGCAAGGGCGTGATCCGCGCCGACTTCATTCCCGCCGACATCGCGCAGAGCTATGCCGAGGGGGACGGCAAGGTGAACGCGGCCTGCCTCTCTGTGCTGACCGATCGCCAGTTCTTCCAGGGCCAGCCCGACTACCTGAAACAGGCGCGCGCCAGCTGCCTGTTGCCCGTGCTGCGCAAGGATTTCATGGTCGACCCCTACCAGATCTACGAGTCGCGCGCGATGGGCGCGGACGCGGTCCTGCTGATCGCAGCCTGCCTCGACGATGCGCAGATGGTGGAGATGGAAAACATCGCGCGTTCGCTCGACATGGCCGTGCTGGTGGAAGTGCACGACGCCGAGGAGCTTGACCGCGCGCTCCAACTCAAGACGCCGCTCCTGGGCATCAACAACCGCAACCTGCGCACATTCGAGGTGAGCCTGCAGACCACGCTCGACCTGCAAAAGCGCGTCTCGGCCGACAAGCTGCTGGTGACCGAGTCCGGCATCCTGACACCGGAGGATGTGAAAACCATGCGCGATGCGGGCGTGAACGCCTTCCTCGTCGGCGAGGCCTTCATGCGCGCGGACGAGCCGGGCGAGGCGCTGGCCAAGCTGTTTGGCTGAGGCACTGCGCGGGCCTGCTTTCTCCCGACTCCCATAGCCTGCAAGGGCCCGCCGCAGCGGGTTTGCAGGCTATTTTATTTTTGGTTTTGATAGTTAAAAATTTTAAAACGGGCTCCGCCGCGCCATTACTTTTTGCAACATACTACGACCATCAATAGCAATCAACAAGAGATGGGGACATGCATATGCAATCGAATTCGCGCGGCCTTTCCCGTGTCCGGCTCCATGTGCAACTCGCGTGCGCGGCCCTGCTGCTCGCCTCCACCGCGGTGCACGCCCAGGCCACCCGCACCTGGGTTTCGGGCGTGGGTGACGACGTCAACCCCTGCAGCCGGACTGCACCATGCAAGACGTTTGCAGGCAGTATCAGCAAGACAGCGGCTGGGGGAGAAATCAGCGTGCTGGATCCGGGCGGGTTCGGTACGGTCACGATCACCAAGGACATCACCATTGATGGCAATAAAGGTGCCGTCGGCAGCATCGTGTTTTCGTCCACCAACGGCATCAACATCAACGCGGGAACCGGCACGGTGGTGCTGCGCAACATCGAGCTCAATGGGGCGGGCACGACGCGTGGATTCAACGGCATCAGGATCCTGAAGGCGGGCAAGGTGTTCATCGAGAACGTGCGCATGAGCACGGCCTCGAATGCCGGCATCCTGGTAGATAGCGGCGCACAGGCGACCGTGTTCGTGGACCGGTCATCGCTGGTCGATGTGAGCGGCGCTCCCGCGTCCGGCGCGGATGGTGCGGCCATCCAGGTCCTGGATGCCGCCAGCACCGTGTATGTCTCCAACACCACGATCTTCGGCAACTACAAGGCGTTCAGCACGTCCGCGAACGGGACGACGCTGTCGGGCGGCAAGATCATTTCCTTCAACAACAATCGCACGGAAGGCAATTCGCAGCCGAGCACGCCCACCGACGTGGTCTACGAACGCTGATCTGCAGCACTCACTCAGGGTCACAAGCCATGAACAGTCTCAGGTCATCCAGCGCTGCGTTGGTCGTGCTGGCATGTGCATCGCTGGGCCCGGCCCGTGCGGCCGAACTGGTCGTCAACGGCGGGTTCGAGCAGAACGGTGGAGCGGGCTCGCAAGGCTTCACCGGGTGGACCAGTGCCTCCCAACCTGGATCCCAAGGCGGATTCTTCGCGCAGCAAGGAACCAAGGGCGCACTCACGCCGGTGGCGGTTCCCTCTCCCATCGAGGGCAGCTATGCGGCCATGAGCGATCAGCCCGGGCCGGGCAGCCATGTGCTGTACCAGGATATCGCCATTCCCTCGGGGCAGCAGCAGGTCATGCTGAACGCGCGCGTGTTCGTCCGGAATGCGGCGCCGCTGGCTGCCGCTCCGGCATCGCTCGATTTCAGCGGCTCGGCTCCCAACCAGCAGGCGCGCATCGATGTGATGCAGCCGTCGGCTGCACTCGACGATGTGGGTTCGGGCGTGCGGGCCAATGTGTTCCAGTGGCCCGCCTCCGGTGCGCCCGGCCACCCGGTGGGGAGCAGCGGCTACCAGGACGTATCCCTTGACCTCACTGCCTATGCGGGACAGACGGTGCGCCTTCGCATTGCGGAAGTGGACAACCGCCAGAGCCTGTTCTTCGGCGTCGATGCAGTCAGTGTCGTTGCCGTTGCGCCAGGGGCCCTGCCGGCGCCGACCGGCACACAGCTCTTTGCCCAGGGCTCCACGGCCACGCTTGAAGTGACGCCCGTGACCCCCGCGCCAGGCACGACGATCACGGGCTATGTCGCCCAATGCACGCCGCAGGGGGGCGGAGCCGTGGTGACGGGGACGTCGAGCGGCACCAGCATCGCGCTCAGCGGCCTGACGGCGGGCGTGGCCTACAGCTGCCAGGTCGCTGCTCAAAGCGGCTCGGCCACCGGCACGTTCTCGCCGCCGGTTCACTACACGCAACCTGTCACGGGCGCCGCGGTGAGCACGCCGGGCGGCGGGATCGCCGCGGTGCAGCTTGCGGGGCCCGGCGGCGGTGCGACCTCAGGCGTGCTCGAATCGGTGGTGATCGAGCCGGTTGCAGCCACCACGCCGACCTTGCCCACGAGCGATGCCACCTTCCCGTTCGGGTTGATCGCGGTGCGCGTGAGCGGTGTGGCTGCCGGTGCGCAGGTGCAGTTGCAGGTGGACCTGCCGGGCGCCATCCCGCAGAACGCACAGTACTGGAAATATGGCCCCACCCAGCAGAAGCCCGGTGCGCACTGGTATCCGTTCGCGGGGTCTGCGAGCCTGTCCGGAAATCGCCTGACGCTCACGCTCACCGACGGCGAAGACGGGGACGACGACCTGCTCAAGAACGGTGTGATCGTCGATCCCGGCGGCATCATGGTTCCCAACGCTTCATCGTCGGCTGCGACGGCGGTTCCCGTGTGGAGCACGGCGGGATGGCTGCTTGCTTCGCTCGCGCTGCTGGGAGCGATGTTCAGCTGGAATCGCCGCGCCGCAGTCGTGAGGCGCTGAATCGGAACGCGGGAAACGGATGCATCGGCGATGCATCCGTTATCCTCGGGGCACCGCTGAGCCCAACGCTTCAGCCACCCGACCGCATGAGCCCTTCTGACACCTTCTCTCCCGCTGGCGGTGCCTCCGCCGCCTTGCCAGCATCTACCCAGCTCACCAGCGCCCAACCGGCCGACTGGCCCGTCGCCGCGGGCTGGCAGCCCCTGGTGGATGAATTCTTCGCGAGCCCCAGGGGGCAGTCGCTGCTGGCGTTCCTCCAGTCGCGGCTGGAGGCCGGTGCGGTGATCTTCCCGCCCGAACCCCTGCGCGCCTTGAGGCTCACGCCGCCCGAGGACGTGCGGGTCGTGATCCTGGGCCAGGATCCGTACCACGGGCGCGGGCAGGCGGAAGGCCTGGCATTTTCTGTGGCCCCTGGTGTGCGCCTGCCGCCTTCGCTGCAGAACATCTTCAAGGAGATGCAGCGCGACCTGGGCGTGGCGTTTCCGCCGTTTCCCCAGCCGGGAGGCAGCCTGGTGAAGTGGGCCACGCATGGCGTGCTGCTGCTCAACACCTGCCTCACGGTGGAAGAGGGACAGGCCGCAAGCCATTCGGGCAAGGGCTGGGAGCTGCTGACCGACGCGGTGATCCGCCACATCGCGGAGGGCGAGAGGCCCGTGGTGTTCATGCTCTGGGGCAGCCACGCGCAGTCCAAGCGCGCGTTCATCCCGCAGGATCGCGGGCATCTGGTGCTGACGAGCAACCATCCCTCGCCGCTGTCCGCATTGCGCCCGCCTGTGCCGTTCATCGGCAACGGTCATTTCAGCCAGGCGCGCGCGTTCCGCGAGGCGAACGGGCTGTAATCCATCGGCGCCCTGTTCAATCGGCTTGCAGGCGGCTGATCAGCAACTCCAGGAACTCCCGCATCGCGGGCTGCAGCGCGCGGCCCGCGAGGGTCTGCACCTCGATATCGCGCAGGCCCATGCCTTCATCCGACAGAGGCTTCACGATCAGCTCGCCGCGTGCCACCAGGTGGCGCACGCTGACCTCGCTGGAGACGCTGACGCCGCCGCTGTACTGCACGAACTTGAGCAGGGTCTTGGCATGGTTGCTGACCAGCATGGGGTCGAGCGCGAGTTCCTGGCGTGCGCAGGCCATGTCGATCACCTTGCGCACGGCGAGCTCGGCGGGAGGCAGCGCCAGCGGATAGCGCGTGAGCTCGGCCAGGGTGACGCTCCGCTTGCGGGCGAGCGGATGCCCGGGCGGCAGGATCGCCACGACAGGCGCCGATTGCCGATGCACGACGCGGATGTCCTTCATTGGCGCAAGGCTGAAGCACAGGCCGATGTCGGCGTCGCCCATGAGGATGTTGCGGGGGACCTGCGCGGTGGCGCTGACCAGCACCTCGAAGCGCACGCCGGGGTAGTCCTGCCGGAACTGGGCGCACACATGCGGTACGAGTTCGTTGGCGAATGCGTCGGAGGTGGCGATGCGTACGGCGCCGCTCTGGAGGTGGGCCAGGGCATGGATGGCTTCGACGGCCTGCTCGGCTTCCTGGCCGATGCGCCGCGCGTGCTGCGCAAGAATCTCGCCTGCGGCCGTGGGCACCATGCCGCGTGCATGGCGCTCGAAGAGCGCGGTATCGAGTTGCGACTCCAGGCTGGCGATCTGGCGGCTGATGGCCGAAGTGGCCACATGCAGGCGTTCGGAGGCCAGGCTGACCGAGCCGCATTGCACCACTTCCAGGAAGTAGCGCAGGGCAGTGTCCTGCAACTGGTGGATGGCTGACATGCGATTTCAATGGTTTGCCGGATGTGATTGCGCTGATTGTGAAGCATTGCCGTTCCGGCAAATCCGATTTGCTGAATTTCTGATGGTTGCAAGCAGCTCCGGTGCATAAGATAGACGCTCCTTTTTCACGATCGAGGGCGAGCCATGAACCCATCTTCTGCCGCAAAACCGCACGCCGTGCCCGCTGTGGCTGCACTGAATCGGCGCACGCTGCTCATCCATTCGATGGCGGCGGGCGTGCTGGCGGCAGGCATGGGGACCGGCGCTGGCGCATGGGCGCAGCAGCCTGCAGAGGCGGCATGGCCGGGCAAACCGGTCCGGGTGATCGTTCCGTTTCCGTCGAGCGGTGCCACCGATCTGATCTCGCGCGTGATCGCGCAGCGCGTGTCGCAGGATCTCGGCCAGCAGTTCGTCATCGACAACAAGCCCGGCGCGGGCGGCACGATCGGTGCCGCCGAGGCTGCCAAGGCGGCCGCCGACGGCTACACGCTGCTGTTCACCACCAGCAGCACGCACGCGATCTCCCCGCACCTGATGCCGCGCCTTGCGTACAAGGTGGAGCAGGATTTCACGCCGATCGCCCACGTGGCGGATGCCGCCAGCGTGCTGCTGGTGACCCCCTCGCTGCCCGTCAAGAACGTGCAGGAGCTGATTGCCTACGCCAAGGCCAACCCCGGAAAGCTCAACTACGCGACCAGCGGCAATGGCACGATCGTGCATCTGAACGCGCTGGAATTCTCGGCGCGTGCGGGCGTCAAGCTCACGCACGTGCCCTACAAGGGGACGGCACAGTCGATCACCGATCTGGTGGCGGGCCAGGTGCATGTCCTGTTCGATTCCATTCCCACCGGCATGCCGCATGTCACCAGCGGACGCCTGCGTGCGCTGGCGGTCACCAGCGAGCACCGCAGCACGCTGGCGCCCGAGCTTCCGACGATCGCGGAGACGCTGCCCGGCTACTCGTCGGTCACCTGGTTCGGCGTCTATGGCCCGGCGGGCATGAAGCCCGAGCTGGTCCAGCGCGTCAATGCCGCATTCAACAAGGCAATCCAGAGCCCGGATGTCGCGGCCGCGCTCGCCAAGCTGGGAGCCGAGCCCGCGAGGCCGGAGACCCCCGCGCAGTTCCATTCCATGGTGAAGGCCGACAGCGCCCGCTGGGCCAAGGTCATCAAGGACAACAACATCACTCTCGACTAAAAAGGAAGAAGAGCCCATGTCTCCCACCATCCAGGATTGGGCGCTGCCCTACGCTTCCCATCGCTCTTCCGTGCTCGGCCGCAATGTGGTGAGCACGTCGCAGCCTCTGGCCGCGCAGGCCGGCCTGCGTATGCTGCTGGCTGGCGGCAACGCGGTGGACGCCGCGGTCGCAGCGGCCATGGCGCTCACCGTGGTCGAGCCTTCGGGCTGCGGCATCGGTAGCGACGCCTTCGCCATCCTCTGGGACGGCAAGGAACTGCATGGCCTGAATGCGTCGGGCCGTTCCCCGGCCGCGTGGACGCCCGAGTATTTCAAGCAGCTTGGCGGCATTCCCGAAAAGGGCTGGAACGCGGTGACGGTGCCCGGCGCGGTGTCCGCCTGGGTGGAGCTGTCGCGGCGCTTCGGCAAGCTGCCCCTCGAACAGGTGGCGCAGCCGGCGATCGACCTTGCGCGCAATGGCTTCCCGGTGTCGCCGGTGATCGCCACGCTGTGGGAGCTCGGTGCGCAGAAGCTGGGCACGCAGCCCGGGTTTGCGGAATGCTTCATGCCGCAGGGTCGCGCGATGCGTGCCGGCGAGATCTTCAAAAGCGAGGCCCACGCGCGCACGCTCGAACTGATTGCGCAAACGAAGGGCGAGGCGTTCTATCGGGGCGAGCTGGCGCAGAAGATGGCGGCTCACTCGCAGGCCAACGGCGGTGCGATGACGGTCGAGGACCTGGCGGCACACAAGGCCGACTGGGTCGGTACGGTGTCGCAGCCGTTCGGCGATTCGGTGATCCACGAGATCCCGCCGAATGGCCAGGGCATCGCAGCCCTGATGGCGTTGGGCATGCTTGATGAACTGGGCATCGGAGGCCAGCCGCTCGACAGCGCGGACACGGTGCACCTGCAGATCGAGGCGATGAAGCTCGCACTGGCCGACCTGCACGAGTACAACGCCGACATGGACCACATGCGCGTGAAGCCGCAGGAGGAACTGCTCAGCCGGGACTACCTGCGCGAGCGCGCGAAGCTCATCGACATCCGCCACGCCGGCAATCCGACCTATGGCGCCCCGCAGCGCGGCGGTACGGTGTACCTCGCGGCGGCCGACGCCAGCGGCATGATGGTGTCGTTCATCCAGTCCAACTACATGGGCTTCGGCTCGGGCGTGGTGGTTCCCGGCACGGGCATCAGCCTGCAGAACCGCGGCTGCGGCTTCACGACGCAAAGCGGTCATGCGAACGAGGTGGGACCGCGCAAGCGCCCGTCGCACACCATCATTCCGGCGTTCGCCATGAACGCAGACGGCACGCCGCAGATGGCCTTTGGCGTGATGGGCGGTCCCATGCAGTCGCAAGGCCACCTGCAGATGGCGGTGCGCGTGCTGCGCTACGGCCAGAACCCGCAGGCGGCGGCCGACGCGCCGCGCTGGCGCGTGACGGGAGCCAAGGGCGTGGCCGTCGAGCCCGCGTTCGATGCCGGGGTGCTGGCGGAGCTGCGCGCACGCGGCCATGCAATCACCGTGGAGGAAGGCAATGGCGTCTTCGCCTTTGGCGGTGCCCAGTTGATCCTGCGCGACGGCGATCACTATGTCGCAGGCTCGGATCCACGCAAGGACGGTCAAGCAGTCGCGTTCTGACGCTGCACCCATGGCGGTACGGACACCGTTGCCCGCTTCTGGCGGCATTGACTGACACGGGGAATGGAAGCGGGGTTTTCATAATCGCAACATCTCAACAGATGGAATGAGGGTGCGAACATGGATACTCCGCAGCAACCGGGCACGGGCGTGACCGCGCGCCAGATTCGTGACACGGTAGGCCGCAGCTGGTGGCTGATCCTGCTCTTCGGTGTCTTCTCGCTGCTGTTCGGGATCATGGCGCTGGTGAACCCGCTGGCGGCAGGGGCGGGCCTCACATGGGCCATCGGCCTGCTGGCGCTGGCGGAAGGCATCGCCGGACTGATCGGTGCCTTTGGGAAGAATGCCGGTGTCTCGCGTGGCTGGATGATCCTCTACGCGGTGATCTCCATCGTCTTCGGCCTGCTGGCCGTGGCGAACCCGCTGTCGATGGCGGCCAGCATCGCCGCAGTGACAGGGGCATGGTTCATCGTCTCGGGTGTCATGCGCATCATCTGGGCGATCCGGGTACGCAAGGAGATCGACAACGAGTGGATGCTGATCCTGGGCGGTGTGCTGGGTATTGTCCTGGGGGTGCTGCTCATGATGGCGCCGATTGCAGGCGTGCTGGTCGGGGCCATCTGGATCGGTGCGGGCGCACTCATCTATGGCGTGCTGCAGATCTGGGCCGCGTTCAAGGTACGCAAGCTGGGTGCCTCATGAAGGCAGAGCACCTGTTCTGAGTCCCGAGGGCGTCAGCCGGCCCACCCTGCGGTCGGCGACGCTATCTGCTTTCGCGCACGGAAAGCCACACGCTCAGCATGCCGCCGATGGCAATCGTGATCATGCCGATCACGGCCCAGTGGTCGGGTATGTGGCCGTACAGCACCCAGCCGGCAAAGAGCGCAAAGGGAATCTGGCTGTAGAGAAAGGGTGTGATGGTTGCCGGCTTGGCGTGCTCGTACGCCTGCAGCAGGAGCAGGTGGCCGATGGAGCTGCCCACGCCCATGGCGATCGCGCCGATCCACAGCGCGGTGGACATCTGTCCCGTCCAGACCCACGGCAGGATGGCGGTGGTGAGGGTCAGTGCGACGAGGCTGGTATAGATCTGCGTGGTGAGCGGGCGTTCCTTGCCGGCCATCTGGCTGCTCACGATCTGGTAGGTGGTGTTGGCCAGCAGTTGCAGCATGGGCCAGAGCAGCGCGCCGAACGAGAACGTATCGCCGCCGGGACGGATGATGATGAGCGTTCCCATGAAACCCACGACGACCAGGACCCAGCGCAACGGGCTCACGTTCTGTCGCAGCCAGAGCGCCGCGACGAGCGTCATGGCGATCGGTGTCATCGCCACGATGGCGGTGAATTCCGCGAGCGGCAGGTAGCGCAGGCTCATCATGGCGCAGCCGTTGCTTGCGCAGAAGAGGAATGCGCGCATGATCTGAAAGCGCCAGTGGCGGGTGCCGAACACCTGCGTCCCGTGGCGGGCTACGCCAATGCCGATGGTGATCACGGTTTGCAG
Organism: Diaphorobacter ruginosibacter; assembly: GCF_014395975.1. Taxonomy (NCBI): domain Bacteria; kingdom Pseudomonadati; phylum Pseudomonadota; class Betaproteobacteria; order Burkholderiales; family Comamonadaceae; genus Diaphorobacter; species Diaphorobacter ruginosibacter. The sequence continues at coordinate 377,208 of NZ_CP060714.1, forward strand.
GCTGTAGCGCAGCCACAGCGCCATGAAGATGGGGACGAGTGCCCCCACGTACTTCGAGCCGGCATCCAGCACGGAAAATGCTGCACAGGCGCAGACGGTCAGCAGAATTCCCGTCAGTGCGGAGCCCGGACGCAAGGCCGCGCCACCGATGCCGACGGGTGTGGAGTCACGGGCAGTGGGTTGGGGCACGGCGAGAAAGGGCTCTTTGAAGGTGCGCGCCAGGACGGGCCTGGCGTCGGGAGACGCTGATTATAAAAAGAGGTGCGCTGTCGTGCGCGCTCGCCGTGCGGCATTCGATCAGCTTTCCATAACGCGCAGTCGCGCGCTGGTCTACACTTTTGCCGATGTTTCCTGCACCTGTTCATCTGCATATCTTTGGCGCTTCAGGCAGCGGAACCAGCACGCTGGGCAAGGCACTGTCGCAGCGGCTGGGATGGCTGCAGCTGGAGTCGGACGATTTCTTCTGGAAGCCTACGCCGCAGCCCTTCACCGAGAAAGTCCCGGAGGCCGAGCGGGCCCCCAACATGCTGCGCGCGCTGAAGGGGCACGAGAACTGGATCGTCAGTGGTGGCTCGCTCTACACCTGGGCGCGGGATGTGATCCCGCTGTTCACGCACGCAGTGTTCCTGCGTCTCGATGATGCGCTGCGCATGGCCCGCCTGAGAGAGCGGGAGCGCGAGCGATTCGGCGATGCGCTCGTCAACGATCCCGTGCGCAGGCAGGTGAGCGAGGCGTTCTTCGAGTGGGCCGCGGGCTACGAGAAGGGCACGGACAGCCATCGCAGCCTGCAGCGGCACAGGCGCTGGGCCGACGAGGAACTGCATTGCCCCGTGCTGGAGCTGGGCACCAGCGATCCGGTGCCGCAGCTCGTGGAGTCCGTTATCGACTTCCTGCGCGCTCCAGCAGCATCGAGTCGCCGTAGCTGAAGAAGCGGTACTGGCTGTCGATCGCATGCCGGTACAGCGACATGACGCGCTCGTAGCCGGCAAACGCGCTCACCAGCATCATCAACGTGCTCTTGGGCAGGTGGAAGTTGGTGATCAGCAGGTCCACCACCTGGTACTTGAAGCCGGGTGTGATGAAGATGTTGGTGTCGCCCGAAAGCTGGCCGCTCCTGGCCCATGACTCGAGCGTGCGAACCGTGGTGGTGCCCACGGCGATGACGCGGCCGCCGCGCTGGCGGCAGCGCTCGAGGGCGGCGAGTGTCTGCAGGGGAATGCTGTACCACTCGCTGTGCATGGTGTGCTCCGCGAGGTTCTCCGTCTTCACGGGCTGGAAGGTTCCCGCCCCCACATGCAGCGTGACGCTGGCGCGCTCGATGCCGCGCGCGGCCAGGCGTGCGAGCACCTCTTCGTCGAAGTGCAGCGCGGCGGTTGGCGCGGCAACGGCGCCGGGCTGGGCGGCGAACACGGTCTGGTAGCGCTCGCTGTCCTCGGCTTCGTCGGGGTCGTCGTCCGTGTTCTGCTGGCGCTCGATGTAGGGCGGCAGCGGCAGATGGCCGAACTTCTCCATCAGCTCATACGGCGTCTCTCCCTGCGGACCGGTGAACGCGAGGTGGAACAGCGCGCCGTTCTCGTCGGGCCAGCGGCCCAGCAGCACGGCATCGAAGCCGCCGTTCTTCAGGCCGCCGCACAGGTGCATGCGTCCGCCGACCAGGGGCTTCTTGCTCACGCGCATGTGGGCGACCACCTGGTTGTTCTCCAGCACACGCTCGACCAGAATCTCCAGCTTGCCGCCGCTTTCCTTCTCGCCGAAGATGCGCGCCCTGAGGACGCGCGTGTCGTTGAACACCAGCAGATCACCGGGCTCGAGCAGATCGGGCAGTTCGCGGAAGATGCGATCGACCGGTGGCTGGCTGCGGCCATCCAGCAGCCGTGAAGCGCTGCGCACGGCGGTGGGGTGCTGGGCGATCAGGGATTCGGGGAGTTCGAAGTCGAAGTCGCTGAGCGTGAACGCGCGGTCGCCTTCGGGCTGATCGGATTGGGAAATATGTGGCATGGAAAGCGTGTGCCATCCGGGCTGCTACGGCATGGGCATGCGGGCGCCTCTGAATGGAGCCGGACAGGTACAGCGGGGCGGGCCCAGGCAACGTGTCCGGATGACGTCGGAAGAAGGGTTGAACGAAGGCCGCTATTTTAGAGGGTGTTCACGATCTCCACACGGGCGCGCGGACACGCCTCGGGTGGTCTGCGGCGGGCGACACATGCTGTTGCCAAAACAGTTGCCCGCATCAAGAACGTGGCTCGGAAGCGGGCCTATGCTTGCAGATCTCTATCTGTGTTGCTCTTGTTTTTGATTTTCATGCAGCAGACGTGCTAGCCTTCGCCACTTGCCTTCACTTCGCGCCCCAACTTCCTCACTCGTCCAGCGCCGCCCCGGCTGCGCAGCACCGTGACCATGCCAGAGCCCCGATCCGGCCCCCGTACTGCTGAATTGAGCGTGCCGCAAAAGGCGATGCACAAGCTCGGGCTCATTCGTGACATCGACCTGGCACTGCACCTGCCCCATCGCTACGAGGATGAGACCCGCATCACGCCGATCCGCAACGCGCGCGACGGCGAGTCGGTGCAGATCGAGGGCACGGTGGTCGCGAGCGAGATCCAGATGCGCCCGCGCAGGCAGCTCGTGGTGCGCCTGGATGACGGCACCGGGGAGTGCGAGCTGCGATTCTTCAGCTTCTACCCCTCGCACCAGAAGACGCTGGCCGTGGGGCAGCGCATACGCGCGCGCGGTGACGTGAAGGGCGGCTTCTGGGGGCGGCAGATGCTGCACCCGGTGTTCCGCAAGGCCGAGGGCGAGTTGCCCGCCGCGCTCACGCCGGTCTATCCCACTGTCGCGCAACTACCCCAGGCCTACCTGCGCCGCGCGGTGGCCAGCGCCCTGCGGCGCGTGGACCTGACGGAGACACTGGGCGAGGCACTTGATCGTCCGCCAGTGGCCCTGCGCGGCGGCAAGGGCTTCGAGCCGCTGTGGAGCCTGCGCGATGCACTGTTCTTCCTGCATCACCCCACGCCCGATGTGGCGCTGGTCACGCTGGAGGACCACACCCACCCGGCGTGGCAGCGGTTGAAGGCCGAGGAATTGCTGGCGCAGCAGATCTCGCAGCTCGAAGCCAAAAGAGAGCGCGCGCGTTTGCGCTCGCCCGAACTCAAGCCCACGCCGGATTCGAGCGCGCTGCATGAGCAGCTGCTGGCCGTGCTGCCCTTCGACCTGACCGCCGCACAGCGCCGCGTCTGTGCCGAGATCTTTGGTGACCTGGCGCGCAGCATTCCCATGCACAGGCTGCTCCAGGGCGACGTTGGTTCGGGCAAGACCGTGGTTGCGGCCATGGCTGCGGCCGTCTGCATGGATGCGGGCTGGCAGTGCGCGCTGATGGCGCCGACGGAAATCCTCGCCGAGCAGCACTTCGCCAAGCTCATCGGCTGGATCGAGCCCCTGCTGGCATCTCGCGGCAGGCGCGTGGCGTGGCTTGCCGGCGGGCAGAAGAAGAAAGAACGCACTCAGATGCTCGCAATGATCGAGAGTGGCGAAGCCGCCCTGGTTGTTGGTACACATGCGGTCATTCAGGAGCAGGTGCGCTTCCGCAACCTGGCGCTTGCCGTGATCGACGAACAGCACCGGTTCGGCGTGGCGCAGCGGCTGGCCTTGCGGCAGAAGCTCAAGGACCGGGGGCTGGAGCCGCACATGCTGATGATGAGTGCAACTCCTATTCCAAGGACGCTGGCGATGAGCTACTTTGCTGACCTTGATGTCTCGACCATCGACGAGCTGCCGCCGGGCCGTACGCCGATCGTCACCAAGGTGATATCCGACAGCCGCAAGGACCAGGTGATCGAGCGCATTGCCGCACAGGTGGCCGAAGGCCGCCAGGTCTACTGGGTCTGTCCGTTGATCGAGGAGAGCGAGGCGCTCGACCTCTCCAATGCGACGGCCACCCACCTGGATCTCAGCGAAGCCCTGCCGGGGGTCACCGTGGGGCTGCTGCACTCGCGCATGCCGTCGGCAGAGAAGAAAGCTGTCATGCAACAGTTCAAGGAGGGTAGTATGGGTGTGCTCGTCAGCACCACGGTGATCGAGGTGGGCGTGGACGTGCCCAATGCGTCGTTGATGGTGATCGAGCACGCGGAGCGATTCGGGCTTTCCCAACTGCATCAACTGAGGGGACGCGTGGGACGTGGAGCAGCTGCGTCGGCGTGTGTGTTACTTTATTCAACAGGTGAAAGCGGTCGTTTGGCCGAAACTGCGCGCGAGCGTCTCAAGGCGATGGCCGAAACCAATGATGGTTTCGAGATCGCGAGACGGGACCTGGATATACGCGGACCGGGCGAACTGTTGGGCGCACGCCAATCTGGTGACTCTTTGTTACGATTTGCTGATTTAGCGTTGGATTCAGATTTGTTGGACTGGGCTAGGTCGGTTGCGCCCAAAATGCTGGATCAATATCCGATGTTGGCCAAGCAGCACGTGGCGCGCTGGTTAGGGAGCAAATCTGATTTTTTGAAGGCGTAGAGTGCATGCCTGTCAGATTTTTAGCGGTGGAGTTTCTGGATGAGCGATATTTTCGAGGAGCGTCGCCAGTCTTTTTTTAAATAGCTGTCTTTGCACGTGGATTTTGCAGCGATAGATGCAAAATCCCGCTGATTTCAATTGTTAGTATTCACTCAATTGTTTTTGCGGTTTGCATGGAATTCGCGCACACGATACTGTCGGCAGCGCCGCAGTGCAAAATGTTGTAAGGCCTTGCAGGAAATCACATGACCCTCACAGAACTCAAATATATCGTCGCAGTCGCCCGGGAGAAGCACTTTGGTCGTGCGGCCGACGCTTGCTATGTCTCCCAGCCCACCCTGTCCGTCGCAGTCAAGAAACTCGAAGACGAACTGGAAATCAAGCTGTTCGAGCGCAGCGCCGGCGATGTCTCCGTCACCCCCCTGGGTGAACAGATCGTCCGTCAGGCGCAAAGCGTGCTGGAACAGGCCGCCGCCATCAAGGAAATCGCCAAGCGTGGCAAGGACCCGCTCGCCGGTGCCCTGACCCTCGGCGTGATCTATACCGTCGGTCCCTACCTGCTTCCCGAACTGGTGCGCCACGCGATCGCCCGCACACCCCAGATGCCGCTGATGCTGCAGGAAAACTTCACCGCCAAGCTGTTGGAAATGCTGCGTACCGGTGAAATCGACTGCGCGATCATGGCAGAGCCCTTCCCCGACACGGGGCTGGCCTTGGCGCCGCTGTACGACGAGCCCTTCATGGCCGCCGTGCCTGCAAGCCATCCCCTGGCCGAAAAGCCCTATGTGTCCGCCTCCGAACTCAAGAACGAAACCATGCTGCTGCTGGGCGCGGGCCATTGCTTCCGCGACCATGTGCTGGAAGTCTGCCCCGAGTTCGCCCGCTATGCGAGCAATTCCGAAGGCATTCGCCGCACGTTCGAAGGCTCGTCGCTCGAAACCATCAAGCACATGGTGTCGGCGGGCATGGGCGTGACCCTGGTTCCGCGCCTGTCGGTGCCCCGCGATGCGCTCATCACCACATCGCGCCGCCGCAAGAGCGACGACGCACACATCCGCTACCTGCCGATCAAGGAAGAGGACGGCAGCGGCCCACCGATGCGCCGCGTCGTGCTGGCATGGCGCCGCAGCTTCACACGCTACGAGGCCATCGCCGCGCTGCGCAATGCCGTGTTCGCATGCGAGCTGCCTGGAGTGACCCGCCTCTCCTGAGCGTGACCGTCTCCATCTCGGGCCTGTTCAAAGGCGCTGTTCGTTGCGGACAGCGCCTTTTTTCATCGCCGGGCCGCCCCAAGATGAAAAGCGCCCCCGTGGGGGGCAGCGGACCATGCGAAGCAGGGGAGCGTGGGGGCCATTTTCATCGCCGGGCCGCTGCCGGCACCGCAATCCGTACTACGTCTCCGCATGGCGTATAAACGAAGGGACGCCATTGCTGGCAATTTCGCTTCTTCCGCTCTGTCCCTCCTCTTTGTCTGGCCCCCTGGAATGTCTGTCCCCGCAAAGCGCTCGCGCCTGTCCCTGTATCTCGACCTGATCCGCTGGAACCGCCCGGCGGGTTGGCTGGTTCTGGTGTGGCCCACGCTGGTGGCGCTCTGGGTGGCTGCCGACGGGTTTCCGGGATGGCATCTGCTGACCGTCTTTGTGCTGGGCACCGTGCTGATGCGCAGTGCCGGCTGCTGCATCAACGACATTGCCGACCGGGACTTCGACCGGCACGTCAAGCGCACCACCCAGCGACCGATCACGAGCGGTCAGATCTCGGTGTTCGAGGCCGCCATGGTGGGCGTGGTGCTGGCGCTCGCGTCGCTGGCTCTGGTGCTCACCACGCGCTGGGAGGCGGTGGCCTGGTCGGTGCCGGCCGTGCTGTTCACCATCCTCTATCCGTTCACCAAGCGGTTTTTTGCCATGCCGCAGGCCTTCCTGGGCATTGCGTTCAATTTCGGCATCGTGATCGCGTTCGCTGCGGTGACCGGCGAGGTGCCCGGTACGGCATGGCTGCTGTGGACGGCCAACATGTTCATGGTGCTGGCCTACGACACCGAGTATGCGATGGTGGATCGTGACGATGACCTCAAGATCGGCATGAAGACCTCGGCGATCACGCTGGGCCGTTTCGACGTGGCGGGCATCATGCTGTTCTTCGTGCTGTGCTGGGCGCTCACCGCGGCGGCCATCGCCCCCCGGGGACTCGGCTGGCCTTTCTGGCTGGGCATGGGCATCGCGGCCGCACAGATGGCGTGGCACTACACCCTCATCCGCCAGCGCACGCGCGAGGGGTGCTTTGTCGCGTTCAGCAAAGCCCATTGGATGGGCGTGGCGATCTTTGCCGGCGTAGTGTCGGGATTTGCATTGCGCTGAACCGCCCGCATATCCAGCAGATCATGACCACATCATTGCTTCACTCCGCTGATTCATTGGCCGCGTCCGCAGGGCTTGCCTCGCTTGCGCCCTCGCCGCGCATGCCGGTGCTGTTCCTTGGCCACGGCAGTCCGATGAACGCGATCGAGGACAACGCCTATCACCGCAGCTGGCAGCAGCTCGGACAATCGCTCATAGCCCAGTACGGCAAGCCCCAGCTCGTGCTGTGTGTTTCCGCCCACTGGCTCACGCGGGACGACTGGCAGCTCACGGGAATGGAGTTCCCACGCACCATCCATGACTTCGGAGGCTTCCCGCCGGAGCTGTTCGCGCAACAATACCCGGCACCCGGTGCACCGGCGGCGGCGCTCGAACTGGCGCAGTGGCTCAACGCGCCGCAGGCCGACAGGCCGGTGCTGGTGGACGCCCTCGAATGGGGGCTCGATCACGGCACATGGGGCGTGCTCAAGCCGATGTTTCCCGACGCCGACATTCCGGTGATGCAGCTCAGCCTGGTCTACCGCCGCTCGCCGCAAGAGCATTTCGCGTTCGGGCAGCAACTGCGCACCCTGCGCGAGCGCGGCGTGCTCATCGTGGGGAGCGGCAACATCGTGCACAACCTGCGCGCGCTGGCGAATACCGAATCGCCGCTGCAGACCTATGACTGGTCGCAGGAGTTCGACGATTTCGTCACCAGGCAGATCGAACAGGGCGATCTCGGCGCGCTCGCGCGCTTTCAGGATCTGGGCCGGGTGGCCCAGATGGCGCACCCCACGCATGATCATTTCCTGCCATTGCTGCACGCGGCGGGGGCCGTGCATGACGGTGAAACGCCGCGTTTCTTCAACGCCGATTTCCAGATGGCCTCGATTTCGATGCGCTCGGTGATCTGGGGCGCATAGCGTCACCACCGAACACCGCACCTGCGTTCGTGCGGAACGCAGTTCCGTCCTGCCGAGGGTGCTCAGCCGCCGAACAGGCGCCTGAAGAATCCGCCCTTGGAGGCGGATTTCTTCGGGCCATTGATGCGCTCCAGGATCTCCGCGTGAACATCCGAGTAGAAGCTGCTGTCGGGCCCGAGCGACATGGCGGTCTGTATGTGGGCGAGTGCCTCGTCGTGGCGTGCGTAGATTTCGGAGAGGAGCTTGGCGAGATCGCCTCTTGCATAGTGGTATTGCGGGTTCTGCGCCACGTTGCGCTCCATCCAGTCGAGTGCCTCGTCATGGCGCTCCAGTCTGCGCAGGGACATGCCCATCATCTGCCCGAACTCGGGGTGCATCGGCTCGGTGGTGAGCAGCGGCTGCACATGCGCGATCAGTTCTTCGCTGCGCTTGTCATGGAACAGGAGCCAGCCCAGCTTCACGGCGCCGGCCCTGCGGCCATCCACGCGATCCAGTTCCGTGCTGTAGCGGCGCGCGTTCTCCAGGTCGCCCAGGCGGTAGTAGCTCTCGGCAAGGCCTCGCAGCACCCAGTCCCAGTCAGGCTCACGCTGGTACAGGCTGAGCCATTCGTCGATGGCCTCCTGATGCCTGCCCAGCCTTTGCAGGGCACTGGCGCGGTTCATCTGCACGTCGTTGCGCTCGCCCAGGAGCTGGCGCGCGCGATCCAGGTGCGCCAAGGCGCGGTCATAGTGCTCGGCTTGAAAGTGTGCCGTGCCCGCGTTGTAGGCCAGCTGGCCGTTGCCGGGGGCAGTCCTTGCTGCCTGGTCCCAGAACTCCAGGGCTTCGTCAGCGTGGCCCGTCTCCGTCAGCAGGCTGGCCGTGTTGACATAGCTGCGCTGGTAGTTGGGCGCCAGCTCGATGGCGCGCTTGAAGTCTTGTATCGCGCCCCGGTGATCGCCCGTCTGCATGCGCTGGAAGCCGCGCGCGATGTGCAAATTGGCGTGGGGCGGAACACGCTTGATCGCATCGTCCAGCATCCTGGCGGATGTACGCGCATCCCCCTCGTCAAACACGCGCCCCGCCTGCGTGGCAATGGCAAGTCCGCATTGCGGGTCGATCGACAGCGCACGGGACACGTCGGCATCCGCCGCCTGCGTATCTCCCAGGCGCCAGTGTGCCCGCGCGCGCAGGGCCCACGCACCGGCATCGTTCGGATACTGGAACACCGCCTGCTCAGCGATTTGCATCGCGCTGCCCCAATCCTCGTAGTTGTCGGCTTCGATGAACTGGTCAATCAATGACTGCATGTGTCTTTCCTGGTTGTGTGGCAACGGTTCGGTTTCCCGGCACTGCGTCCGCAGTGCCATGCAGGTGATCTTCAGAACCTACGAAATGGCACTCATTTGCCGAATTCCGCAGCCAGCTCCCTGGCCCGCTTTTCTGCGGCCTTCATGGCGGCGACGAAGTGCTCCGGCACCTGCTGTTCCTGCATGTGCACGATGGCCGCATGGGTCGTTCCGCCCTTGCTGGTCACGCGCTGGCGCAGCACCTCGGCGGGCTCGCTGGAACGTGCCGCCAGCTCGGAGGCCCCCTGGAAAGTGGCCACGCCAAGGCGGTAGGCCTGCTCGGCGGAGAGGCCCATTTCCTTGCCGGCCTGCGTCATGGCTTCGAGGAACAGGAACACATAGGCCGGGCCCGAGCCGGACAGCGCGGTGACGGCGTCGAGTTGCGATTCCTCGTTGACCCATACGAACTGGCCGGTGGTGCTGACCACACGCTCGATCAGCACCCTGTCGTCCGCGGTCGCGGCGGGGCGTGCAAACAGGCCGGTGATGCCTTTGCCGACCAGTGCGGGCGTGTTGGGCATGGCGCGCACGATGCGCTCGCTGCCCAGCCAGGCGGCGATGCTGTCAGAGGTGATGCCGGCCGCCACGCTCAGATGCAGGGCGTGGCCGGTGTGGGCTGCGGCCGCTGCGGCAGCGTCCTTGAAGGTCTGGGGCTTCACGGCCCACACCACGAGTCCGGCGGCGGCCAGCGAGGCATCGGCGGCGGCCAGTGCATCGATGCCGAAGTTGCGCTTGAGCGCGACGCGGGCTTCATCCCATGGTTCCACCACCAGGATCTGCGAAGCCGGGACGCCCTGGGCGATCAGGCCGCCGATGATGGCGCTCGCCATATTGCCGCCGCCAATGAAGGCCATGGTGGGAAAGGATGCAGGTGTAGTGGAGGACATGGGAGGAGACCGTCTCGCTGTCTGAAGAGTGAAGAAGGAAGAGGGGTGATGTAACGACTATACCGCCGCGCCCATGGTGAATTATTCGGAATTGCAGCGGGGAAGCTCCGCCAGGGCGATGAATTGCGTGACCTGCGCCGGGTTGAAGTTGTTGTCGCTCACCAGCAGCAGCACACGCTCGCCGCCGGCAAGGCGCGGACCCCAGGTCATGCCTTCGAGGTTGTCCACGCTGCGCAGGCCCAGTTGCGCGAAGTCCTGCACCAGCCGTTTGGTGGCCGGCTGGAAGCGGGCGGGGTCAAGGCGCGCCATGTCCAGGGTGTCGGTGGCGGAGCGCAGGTCGATGCGGTACAGGCGCGCGCCCCATCCGAAGTCCACCGAGAACGAACGCTCGAGCACCAGCAGGTGCTCGGGACCGTCGGCCAGGATGTCGCTCACGCCATTCACCGCGCGCTGCGGCAGTGCCCAAATGCCGGCCGGCAGGGCATCGGGCTGGTAGGCGATCTGCCGCAGGGGCGCGCGGCTCGTGGCGTCGAATTGCGTGATGCGCACCGGCGCACCCGGGCTGCCCGGAGCCGGCATGGGGCCGTCCTGCTTGAGCGCGCCTTCCATCGAGGCCCACAGTGTGGCGCCATCTTCGCTGAAGCCCAGGCCCTCGATCGTGAAGCTCGCACGCGGTCCATAGGCATCGTCCGGCTGGCTCAGGCTGGCAGGCAGGGCCCAGGTCGAGAGCCAGTGGCCGTCGTGGTCGATGACCTGGAGTTCCGGTCCGAAGCCGCGCGCGAAATCCCCCTCGCTGGACCACAGCAGATCGCCGCTGCCCGGCATCACGCGCAGCGCCTCGGCGTCGGGAACGGGCATGCCGGCGTGCGCGGTACGGGCGTCGCCATAGAGGTGCTGCCCGGGGCCCCGCAATGCATGCATGTCCGTCAGCCAGGCATCGTGCAGTCCGCTGTCGTCATAGACCATGCGCGCGGAGTAGTAGCGTGCGGGGCCGAAGACCGCACGGTCGTCGCTGATCAGCAGGTATTCGCCGCGCGCCGCATCCCAGTCGATGGAGGAGAGGCCGCCCACGGGCACGCCGCCGTACGGGGTATCCACGTTCCAGCGCACCTCGCCGAGCAGCCGAAAGCGGGGTACATCGGCCATGGCGGATGCATTGCACTCACGGGGACCTTCGGGGGGCACCACCGGAGTGGAGCACGCACACAGCAGGCAGGCCGCGAGCAGCGAGAGCGCGCGCGTGCTCGTGAGCCGCGGTCGATTCATGCAGCAAGCCCCATGGGCTGCGGTGAAATGCTGATCTGTTCCATTTTGAAACGCATTCGTCCTGCGTACAGTGAATTGTTCACATTGTTCGGTATCGCGCGTCATGTGCGCTGGGTACCATTTTGCCGGGGTGATCCAGCCTGAACTCAGACGCATGCCGTGCGGCCTGTACGGGCTGGAAAAGAGAAGTTTTTCAATGAAAGGAAACGGATATGGCATCCAACATCAAGAAATGGTCCGCTGAGTTCATCGGCACGTTCTGGCTGACCTTCGGCGGTTGCGGAAGCGCCGTGCTGGCGGCTGCATTTCCCAACGTGGGCATCGGCCTGCTGGGCGTTTCGTTCGCATTCGGCCTGACCGTGCTGACGGGTGCCTACGCGCTCGGCCCGATCTCCGGCGGCCACTTCAATCCTGCGGTATCGGTGGGTCTGGCCATGGGGGGACGCTTCAAGTTCTCCGAGCTGCCCGGCTACATCATCGCGCAGGTGCTGGGCGCCATCGTGGCCGGTGCCGTGCTGTACGTGATCGCAACGGGCAAGCCCGGCGCGGACATTGGCGGCTTCGCGACCAACGGCTTCGGCGAGCACTCGCCCGGCGGTTATTCGATGACGGCCGCCCTGGTGGCCGAGGTGGTCCTCACCGCCATCTTCGTGATCGTCATCCTCGGTGCCACCGCCAAGCGTGCGGCCGGCGGCTTCGGCGGCCTCGCCATCGGCCTGTGCCTCACGCTGATCCACCTGATCTCGATTCCCGTCACCAACACATCGGTCAACCCTGCACGCAGCACGGGGGTGGCGGTGTTCGGTCCGTCGATCGCGATGTCGCAGCTGTGGTTCTTCTGGGTCATGCCGATCGTCGGCGCGATCATCGGCGCCGTTATCTACAAGGCGCTGCTGGCGGACGACAACGAGTAATCACGGACACGCACAGGCTCTATGCGCTGAAAGACAAGACGGCAGCCGAACGGCTGCCGTCTTTTTTTCATTGATCAGTCCGCGGTGGTCTGGCGCACCGCATGTTCCCAGTGGGCCATCAGCTCCGTGGCGCGCGAGCGGTGCATTGTCGGCATGAAACGGCGCTCTGCCTTCCACAAGGCCGACAGTTCCTCCGTGCTCTTGAACAGCCCGCACGACAGGCCGGCCAGGTAGGCGGCACCGAGCGCGGTGGTTTCCACGCAGGCAGGACGCACCACCGGAATGCCGAGCAGGTCGGCCTGGAACTGCATCAGCAGATTGTTGACGCTCGCGCCGCCGTCCACACGCAGCTCCGTGACGGGAGCCCCGCCGGCAGCTACCGCGTCGCGGCTCATGGCCTGCAGCAGCGCGGCGCTCTGGTAGGCGATCGATTCGAGCGCGGCGCGCGCGATGTGCGCGAGCGTGGTGCCGCGCGTGAGGCCGGTGATGGTGCCGCGCGCATCGGGCTTCCAGTAGGGCGCGCCAAGGCCGGTGAAGGCCGGCACGAGCATCACGCCGCCGGAATCTGGAACGCTCTCGGCGAGCGACTGCACCTCGCCGCTGTTCTCGATCGCGCGCAGGCCGTCGCGCAGCCACTGCACCACGGCGCCGCCGACGAACACGCTGCCCTCCATGGCGAACTCGGCGCGCGAGCGGGGCTGCGCCGCACTCGTGGTGAGCAGGCCGTTCTTCGAGGTCTGGAACTGGTGGCCCGTGTGCATCAGCATGAAGCAGCCCGTGCCATAGGTGTTCTTGGCCATGCCCGCGCTGAAGCAGGCCTGTCCGAAGAGGGCGCTCTGCTGGTCGCCGGCCACGCCGCCGATCATGATGGGCGAGCCCAGCAGTGCCTCGGCCGTGCTGCCGAACTCCGCACTGGAGGGCAGCACCTCGGGCATGAGCGAGCGCGGAATGTTCAGGTGCGCGAGCAGTTCGTCGTCCCAGGCATTGGTGTGCACGTTGAACAGCATGGTGCGCGATGCGTTGCTCACGTCGGTGACATGGCGTCGGCCCTGGGTGAGCTGCCAGATAAGCCAGGTGTCGACCGTGCCGAACGCGAGTTCGCCGCGCTCCGCCTGTTCGCGTGCGCCGGGCACGTTGTCGAGCAGCCATTGCAGCTTGGTGCCCGAAAAATAGGCATCGATCAACAGGCCGGTCTTCTGCTGGATGGTGTCGGCAAGCCCTTGCTCGCGCAACTGCGCGCAGATCGGCTCGGCACGACGATCCTGCCAGACGAGCGCGTTGTGGACCGGCGCGCCGGTCTTGCGATTCCACAGCACGGTGGTCTCGCGCTGGTTGGTGATGCCGATGGCTGCGATGTCCCCGGCAGTGACGCCAGCCTTCTTCAGCGCTTCCTGCGCGGTGGCGAGCTGGGAGTTCCAGATTTCGACAGGGCTGTGTTCGACCCAGCCCGGCCGCGGGTAGATCTGCGGGAGTTCGCGCTGGGCCAGCGCGACGATCTGACCCTGCGCATCGAAGACGATGCTGCGGGAGCTGGAGGTGCCCTGGTCGAGGGCGAGGATGTAGGTCATGGTTGCATTCCGGTTCTGCCGCGCCGCGTCCCTCACGGCGCCGCGACCACGCACTGGACGCCCGCGTCCTCGAGCAGCGAGGCGTAGGGCAGGGGCGGGGTCTTGTCGGTGAAGAGCATATCAATCTGGTCGAGCCGTGCGAGCTCGATCATCGCGCTGCGGTCGAATTTGCTGTGATCGGCGGCGAGCCACACCTCGCGCGACTGCGCGATGATGCTTTGCGCCACCTTCACCTCGCGCAGATCGAAGTCACGCAGGGTGCCGTCCTGCTCGATGCCCGAGATGCCGATCAGGCCGATGTCCACGCGGAACTGCCGGATGAAATCCACCGCCGTCTCGCCCACGATGCCGTGATCGCGGGCGCGCACCACGCCGCCAGCCACGATGACCTCGCAATCCGCATTGTTGGAGAGGATGGCCGCCACGTTCAGGTTGTTCGTGATCACGCGCAGGCCGCGATGGCGCATGAGCTCGCGCGCGATGGCCTCGGTCGTCGTGCCGATGTTCAGGATCAGCGAGCAGTCGTTGGGCACCTGTGCCGCGACGGCGCGGGCAATGCGTGCCTTGCCTTCGGCATGGAGTGCCGTGCGCTCGGTGTGCGCCAGGTTCTCGGTGGTGGTGCCGGGCACGCGCACGCCGCCATGGAAGCGCTTGACGAGGCCGCGTTCGGCCAGGTGCTGGATGTCCCGGCGCACGGTCTGCAGCGTCACGCCCAGCGTCTCGGCGAGCTGCTCGACGCTTGCGCTCTTGCGCAGCCGCACCTGTTCCAGCAGTTGAAGTTGTCGTGGGTTGGTGTTGGTCAAAACGGTCGGATGAGGGTCAAGGGGGTCAAAAGGGGAGCCAAAGAGGCACGAAGCCTGGAAAGTTGCTTTACTTTAAAACGAAGCAAAAAGAAAACATCAAGGGTAAACCTGAATTCGAAACGATCAAAAAAGAACAAAAATGAACCAAATCGAAAAATGATGCACGGAGAGCCTCTGCGTGCTCAGGTCGTTGTTGGCCCCGTGGGGCCCGAGGAAAGGTTGCGATGCAGTTGGTTCTGGATGGGATCAGCAAGCGGATGGGAGCGCAGTGGTGGCTTCATGACATGGGCATGGAACTGCACAGCGGCGCGGTCACCGTGTTGCTGGGCGCGACGCAGGCGGGCAAGACCAGCCTCATGCGGATCATGGCGGGGCTGGACGCACCGACCCACGGCCGCGTGCTGGTGGATGGCCAGGACGTGACCGGCGTGCCGGTGCGCGAACGCAACGTGGCCATGGTCTATCAGCAATTCATCAATTATCCGTCGCTGACCGTGGCGCAGAACATTGCCTCGCCGCTGCGGCTGCGCGGGGAGAAGAACATCGACGCTCGCGTGCAGGAGCTCGCCGAGCGGCTGCACATCGAGATGTTCCTGACGCGCCTTCCTTCCGAGCTCTCGGGCGGCCAGCAGCAGCGTGTGGCACTGGCGCGCGCGCTTGCCAAGAACGCGCCGCTGCTGCTGCTCGACGAGCCGCTCGTGAATCTGGACTACAAGTTGCGCGAGGAACTGCGGGAGGAGCTGTCGCAGCTGTTCTCCGCCAGCGATTCCACCGTCGTCTACGCCACCACGGAGCCGGGTGAGGCGCTGCTGCTGGGCGGCTACACGGCCGTGCTCAAGGAAGGCCGGCTGCTGCAGTACGGCCCGACGGCCGAGGTGTTCCACGAACCCAATTCCATCGACGTGGCGCGTGCCTTCAGCGATCCGCCGATGAACTTCATCGCCGCCGCGCCCGTGCAGGGCGGCCTGCGCATGCCCGATGGCTCGCTGCTCGAGAAGGACATGGCGCTTTCCGGCGAGGCGCTCACGCTCGGGCTGCGCGCGAGCAGCCTGCGCTTCGACGCACGCGATGGCGACCTGGCCCTGGCCGGCGTGGTGGAGCTGGCCGAGATTTCCGGCTCCGACACCTTCGTGCACGTGACCTCTGCCTGGGGGCCGTTCGTGGCGCAGATCACCGGGGTGATCCATCTCGACATTGGCAATCGGGTGACGCTGCATTTCAGCCCCGATCATCTGTTCGTCTTTGGCGCCGATGGCAAGCTGCTTGCCGCGCCCGTCCGCAAGAAAGGTGCGTGAGAGATGGCCCGCATCGAACTGGATCTCGCACATTCCTACAAGAGCGATCCGCAGCAGGACAGCGACTATGCGCTGCTGCCGCTGAAGATGACCTTCGACGATGGTGGCGCCTATGCCTTGCTCGGGCCCTCGGGCTGCGGCAAGACAACGATGCTCAACATCATGTCCGGCCTGCTCGTGCCCTCGCATGGCAAGGTGCTGTTCGATGGCCGCGACGTCACGCGCGCCACGCCGCAGGAGCGCAACATCGCACAGGTGTTCCAGTTCCCGGTGATCTACGACACCATGACGGTGGCGGACAACCTCGCGTTTCCGCTGCGCAACCGCAAGGTGCCCGAGGATCGCATCCGCCAGCGCGTGGGCCAGATCGCCGAGATGCTGGAGATGAGCGGCCAGCTCAACCAGCGCGCGGCGGGCCTGTCGGCCGATGCCAAGCAGAAGATCTCGCTCGGTCGCGGCCTGGTGCGCGAGGATGTGGCCGCCGTGCTGTTCGACGAACCGCTCACGGTGATCGATCCGCACCTGAAATGGCAGCTCAGGCGCAAGCTCAAGCAGATCCACCACGAACTCAAGCTCACGCTGATCTACGTGACGCACGACCAGATCGAGGCGCTGACCTTTGCCGACAAGGTCGTGGTGATGACGCGCGGCCGTGCCGTGCAGGTGGGAACGCCGGGCGAGCTGTTCGAGCAGCCGCGGCATGCCTTCGTCGGGCATTTCATCGGCTCTCCGGGCATGAATTTCCTCGATGCCCGCGTGTTCAGTGACTCGCTGGTGGTGGCAGGGCACATGCTGCCGATTCCCCGTCCGCTGCCCGAAGGCGAGCTGCGGCTGGGCGTGCGGCCCGAGTACCTGACCGTCGCCGCGGCCGAGGCGCCCGGCGCGCTGCCGTGCGAGGTCGTGCGCGTACAGGACGTGGGCACGCACCAGCTGCTCACGGCCCGCATCGACGGCCAGCTGCTGAAGGTGCGCTGCACCCCCGAACAGGTCCTGCCGGGCGCCGGCTCCGCCATCTGGCTGCGGCTGCTGGGCGACCACACCTGCTTCTATGACAAGAACGAGGAGCTGCTGCCATGAGCACCGAGAATGCGGTCAATACCAAACCGGTCAACCAGAAGGCCTGGTTCCTGATCCTGCCGGTGATCCTGTGCGTGGCGTTTTCCGCCATCCTGCCGCTGATGACGGTGGTGAACTATTCGGTGCAGGACATCATCTCGCCCGAGCGGCGGGTGTTCGTCGGCACCGAATGGTTCGCGCAGGTGATGCGCGACGAGGAGTTGCACAGCGCGCTGCTGCGCCAGCTCACGTTCTCGCTGTCGGTGCTGCTGGTGGAGATCCCGCTGGGCATCCTGCTGGCGCTGTCCATGCCCGCGCAGGGCTGGAAGTCTTCCGCCGTGCTGGTGATCGTGGCGCTGTCGCTCCTGATCCCATGGAATGTGGTGGGCACGATCTGGCAGATCTTCGGCCGTCCCGACATCGGGCTGCTGGGCCGTGCGCTCGATTCGATGGGCTTTGACTACAGCTACACGGGCAATGCCACCCAGGCCTGGCTCACGGTGCTGGCGATGGACGTATGGCACTGGACGCCGCTGGTCGCGCTGCTGTGCTACGCGGGGCTGCGCTCGATTCCCGATGCGTACTACCAGGCGGCGCGCATCGACGGCGCAAGCAAGTTCGCGGTGTTCCGCTACATCCAGCTGCCCAAGATGCGCGGCGTGCTGATGATCGCGGTGCTGCTGCGCTTCATGGACAGCTTCATGATCTACACCGAACCCTTCGTGCTGACGGGTGGCGGGCCCGGCAATGCCACCACCTTCCTCAGCCAGTACCTCACGCAGAAGGCCGTGGGACAGTTCGACCTCGGGCCTGCCGCTGCGTTCTCGCTGATCTATTTCCTCATCATCCTGCTGCTGTGCTTCATCCTCTACAACTGGATGCAGCGAGTGGGTACAGCCGACAAGGAAGGGGCCGGTCATGAGTGAGCAACGCTTTCAGAAACGCACGCTGTTCCTGATCCTGTACCTGGTGTTCGCATTGCTGCCCATCTACTGGATGGTCAACATGAGCTTCAAGACCAACGAGGAGATCCTCTCGAGCTTCTCGCTGTGGCCGCAGCATTTCACCTGGGACAACTACAGGACGATCTTCACCGACGCGTCCTGGTACTCGGGCTACATCAACAGCCTGATCTACGTGGCCATCAACACGGTGATCTCGCTGCTGGTCGCGCTGCCCGCGGCCTATGCGTTCTCGCGCTACCAGTTCCTGGGCGACAAGCATGTCTTCTTCTGGCTGCTCACGAACCGCATGACGCCGCCCGCGGTGTTCCTGCTGCCGTTCTTCCAGCTCTATACGACGGTGGGGTTGATGGACACGCACCTCGCGGTGGCGCTCGCGCATCTGCTGTTCAACGTGCCGCTGGCGGTGTGGATTCTCGAAGGCTTCATGAGCGGCATTCCGCGCGAGATCGACGAGACGGCCTACATCGACGGCTACTCGTTCCCGCGCTTCTTCCTCACGATCTTTCTTCCGCTCATCAAGGCGGGCGTGGGCGTGGCGGCGTTCTTCTGCTTCATGTTCAGCTGGGTGGAACTGCTGCTGGCGCGCACGCTCACCAGCGTGAACGCCAAGCCCATCGTGGCGACGATGACGCGCACGGTCTCGGCCTCGGGCATGGACTGGGCAACGCTCGCCGCCGCAGGCGTGCTGACCATCGTGCCGGGCGCGATCGTGATCTGGTTTGTGCGCCACTACATCGCGAAGGGCTTCGCGATGGGCCGCGTCTGAAGGAGCTTGCGACATGTGGGAATGGATGGCATGGACGACACCCGTGGCGGTGTTCTTCACCTGCATCGTGCTGATGCTGGTCGGCATGACGATCTGGGAGATCAAGTCTCCGACCGTCATGCGCAAGGGATTTCTGCCGATCACGACGACGCGCGGCGACCGCCTGTTCATCGGCTTGCTCACCGCCGCCTTCATCAACCTGATCTGGGTGGGCCTGGGCGAGAAGATGACGCAGTGGTTCTCGCTGGAGAGCGAACCGTCGGTGTGGATCAGCTTCGTGGTGTCGATGCTGGTGCTGGCGCTGGTGCTGCGCAAGGGGTGAGCAGGCCGTGAGCCGGCAGGGTGGTTTTCGAGGTGAAAGTAGAAGGGACGGACTGCATCTCCCCGCAGCCGTACCCATTTCAAACATGGGGAGTTCCAATGCAAGGAGATGAGTCATGAAGTTGCAGTTCAAGGCGATCGCGTTCGCCGCCGTGGCTTTGAGCCTGGGGCACGGGGCCTGGGCGGGCGAGCCGGAGGCCAAGAAGTGGGTCGACAGCGAGTTCCAGCCTTCCACGCTCAGCAAGGACCAGCAGATGGCCGAGATGAAGTGGTTCATCGATGCCGCGAAGAAGCTGCAGGCCAAGGGTGTGAAGGAGATTGCCGTGGTGTCGGAGACGATCACCACGCACGAATACGAAAGCAAGGTACTGGCCAAGGCTTTCAGCGAGATCACGGGCATCCAGGTCAAGCATGACCTGATCCAGGAAGGCGACGTGGTCGAGAAGCTGCAGACCTCGATGCAGTCGGGCAAGTCGATCTACGACGGCTGGATCTCCGACTCCGACCTGATCGGCACGCACTACCGCTACGGCAAGATCATGAATCTGTCCGACTACATGGCGGGCGATGGCAAGGAATGGACCAACCCCGGGCTCGACCTCAAGGACTTCATCGGCACGAGCTTCACCACCGCGCCGGACGGCAAGCTGTACCAGCTGCCCGACCAGCAGTTCGCCAACCTGTACTGGTTCCGCGCCGACCTGTTCGCACGCAAGGACCTGCAGGAGAAGTTCAAGGCCAAATATGGCTATGACCTGGGCGTGCCGCAGAACTGGAGCGCCTACGAGGACATCGCCGAGTTCTTCACCAACGACGTCAAGCAGATCGACGGCAAGCCGATCTACGGCCACATGGACTACGGCAAGAAGGATCCGTCGCTTGGCTGGCGCTTCACCGATGCATGGCTCTCGATGGCCGGCTCCGCCGACAAGGGCATCCCGAACGGCATGCCTGTGGACGAATGGGGCATCCGCGTGGCGGATGACAAGTGCACGCCGGTGGGCGCCTCGGTCTCGCGCGGCGGCGCCACCAATTCTCCGGCGGCCGTCTACGCGCTCACCAAGTACGTGGACTGGATGAAGAAGTACGCGCCCAAGGAGGCCACGGGCATGACCTTCGGCGAGTCCGGCCCGGTGCCGGCGCAGGGCCACATCGCGCAGCAGATCTTCTGGTACACGGCGTTCACGGCCGACATGACCAAGGCCGGCTTGCCCGTCGTGAATGCCGACGGCACGCCGAAGTGGCGCATGGCCCCCGGCCCCCACGGCCCGTACTGGAAGGACGGCATGCAGAACGGCTACCAGGACGTGGGCAGCTGGACCTTCTTCAAGGGCCACGACGCCAACAAGACCGCCGCTGCCTGGCTGTACGCACAGTTCGTGACTGCCAAGACCACGTCGCTGAAGAAGTCGATCCAGGGCCTGACCTTCATCCGCGACTCGGACATCCGCAGCGAGTACTTCACCAAGAACGCCAACAAGTACGGCGGCCTGGTCGAGTTCTACCAGAGCCCGGCACGCGTGGCCTGGACACCCACCGGCACCAACGTGCCCGACTATCCGAAGCTGGCGCAGCTCTGGTGGAAGAACGTGGCGCAGGCCGTGACCGGCGAGAAGACGCCGCAGTCCGCCATGGACAACCTGGCCGAGGAGATGGACCAGGTGATGGCGCGCCTCGAGCGTGCGGGCATGGCGCATTGCGCGCCCAAGCTCAACAAGAAGGGCGACCCGAACAAGTGGCTGTCCGACAAGGGCGCACCGTGGGCCAAGCTGGCCAACGAGAAGCCGAAGGGCGAGACCATCGCCTATGACAAGCTGCTGCAGGCTTGGAAGGACGGAAAGGTGCGCTGAGGTTGTTAGCGCGACCTCAAGGCGGGCGCTTCCTCGGGGCGCTCGCCCTTTCCGCCCCCTCCGGTTCATCGAGAATTATCGGGTTTACCCTGAAAGAGGTTGTCCAAAAGCGGACAATCGGAGCCATGACTACTAACGATTCCATCAGCCCACAGAAGACGGATCGGGCCGAGCTGCTGGCCCGGCTTGCCCAGCCGCAGGAATACGATCTGGCCGTGGTGGGCGGAGGTGCGACCGGCCTAGGCACGGCGCTTGACGCCGCCGCCCGGGGCCTCAAGGTGGTGCTGCTCGAGTCCCACGATTTCGCCAAGGGCACGTCCTCGCGTGCGACCAAGCTGGTGCACGGCGGCGTGCGCTACCTGGCGCAGGGCAACATCTCGCTGGTGCGCGAGGCTTTGCATGAGCGCACGACACTGCTTCACAACGCGCCGCACCTGGCCCGCCCGCTGGCCTTTGTGATGCCGTCCTACAAGCTCTGGGAAACCCCGTTCTACGGCGTGGGGCTCAAGATGTACGACGGCCTGGCAGGTTCCGCCGGCCTGGGAGCGACAGAATTCCTCGGGCGCATGGACACCATGCGCCTGCTGCCGACCGTGCAGGGTGACGGTCTCAAGGGGGGCGTCAAGTACTGGGACGGCCAGTTCGACGACGCTCGTCTCGCGCTCGCGCTGGCGCGCACGGCTGCGCTCAAGGGCGCGCTGCTGGTGAACTACTGCGCCGTGACCGAACTCACCTATGCCGACGGCAAGGTCAACGGGCTGGTCTGCGAGGACGTGCGGTCGAAGCAGCGCTTCGAGATCAAGGCACGCTGCGTGATCAACGCGGCTGGCGTCTGGGTCGACGCGCTGCGCGAGAAGGACGGCGTGGCGCAGGGCAAGCCGGTCAAGCCGATGGTGGCGCCCAGCCAGGGCGTGCACATCGTGGTGGACCGCGAATTCCTGCCGACCGACCACGCCTTGATGGTCCCCAAGACCACGGACGGCCGCGTGCTGTTCGCCGTGCCCTGGCTGGGCAAGGTGATCCTGGGCACCACCGATAGCCCGAAGAAACAGCTCGACTACGAACCCGAGGCCATGAAGAACGAGGTGGCCTTCATCCTGGGCGAGTCGGCGCGCTACCTGCGCCGCGCGCCCAAGATCTCGGACGTGCGCAGCATCTGGGCGGGGCTGCGTCCCCTGGTCAAGCACCAGGACGACGACGCCGGCAACACCAAGAAGATCAGCCGCGAGCACACGGTGCTGGTCAGCAAGAGCGGCCTGGTCACGGTGACGGGCGGCAAGTGGACGACCTACCGCGCGATGGCCGAGGACGTGCTGCAGCAGTGCATGGACGCCGACCTGCTGCCGCGCCGCCCGGGCGGCGTCACGGTCAGGCTGCCCGTGGTCGGTGCGACGGTCGGCAAGCCGATGCGCGAGGGCATGAACGATCCGCAGGGCCTGCACTCCTATGGCAGCGAGGCTGGATTCGTCGCCTCGCTCGAAGGAGCGCAGGTCGCGTTGGCGCCGGGCTTCAGCGAGGCCATGGTGCGCTTTGCCGCTCGCCACGAGTACGCGCGAACCGTGGAGGACGTGCTGGCGCGCCGCGTGCGCCTGTTGTTCCTGGATGCGAAGCTGGCGGCTTCGATCGCCCCGCGCGTGGCGGAAATCCTTCGCGAAGAGTTGGGTATTGACCCGCAACTGGACGATTTTTTGGCGATTGCGCAACAATACGCCACCGTTCCGCAGCCCTGAACCCCCGTTCAAGGCTGCACTGTTGCATTCAGGAATCCGCTTCGCTTGACGGGCGGATTTTTCTTTGCGACAATACAAGGCTTCGCGTAAATCTATGCGCGAAAGTTTCTGCCCAGCGGATGAGCTGTGAATGGTTTGCAGCTCTGACGACGGGCCCAAGACTGACTGGTAGCTCTCATTCGTGTGGGCTTCCGGTGCAAGTTGGGAATATTGAAATGATCCAGACAGAATCTCGGTTAGACGTCGCCGATAACACCGGCGCGAAGTCCGTCCTCTGCATCAAGGTGCTGGGTGGTTCCAAGCGCCGCTATGCAAGCGTCGGCGACATCATCAAGGTGAGCGTCAAGGAAGCAGCACCGCGCGGCCGCGTCAAGAAAGGCGACGTCCTCAGCGCAGTGGTGGTTCGTACAGCCAAGGGCATCCGCCGTGGCGACGGTTCGCTCGTCAAATTCGATGGCAACGCAGCAGTGTTGCTGAACTCCAAGCTGGAGCCTATCGGCACCCGCATTTTTGGCCCCGTGACACGTGAACTGCGTACTGAAAAGTTCATGAAGATCGTGTCGTTGGCGCCTGAAGTTCTCTAAGGACACGAGTCATGAACAAGATTCGCAAGGGCGATGAAGTCATCGTGCTCACAGGGCGCGACAAGGGTAAGCGCGGCACAGTGTCGCTGCGCAAGGATGACTCCCACGTAATCGTGGAAGGCATCAATCTGGTCAAGAAGCACGTCAAGCCGAACCCCATGAAGGGTACGACTGGCGGCATCGTGGAAAAGGCCATGCCTATCCACCAGTCCAACGTGGCAATCTTCAATGCTGCTACGGGCAAGGCTGACCGCGTTGGTATCAAGGTGCAAGCTGACGGTTCGCGCGTTCGCGTGTTCAAGTCCAACGGCGCCGAAATCAAGGCAGCCTAAGGAGTCAACATGGCACGACTGCAAAAATACTATCGCGAAAAGATTGTTGCTGAACTCACAGAGAAGTTCGGCTACAAGTCTCCTATGGAAGTCCCGCGTCTGACCAAGATCACCCTGAACATGGGTGTGAGCGAAGCCGTGGCTGACAAGAAGGTGATGGACCACGCTGTGGGCGACCTGACCAAGATTGCTGGTCAGAAGCCTGTGGTGACCAAGGCCAAGAAGCCTATCGCCGGTTTCAAGATCCGTGAAGGCCAAGCCATTGGCTGCATGGTGACCCTGCGTGGCGTTCAGATGTACGAATTCCTGGACCGTTTCGTGACCGTGGCTCTGCCCCGCGTCCGTGACTTCCGTGGTATCTCCGGTCGCGCTTTCGACGGCCGTGGCAACTACAACATCGGCGTCAAAGAACAGATCATCTTCCCTGAAATTGAGTACGACAAGGTCGACGCACTGCGCGGTCTCAATATCAGCATCACCACAACGGCCAAGACCGACGACGAAGCCAAGGCGCTTCTGCAGGGCTTCCGTTTCCCGTTCAAGAACTAAAGGCAGCGTATGGCTAAAGTAGCTTTGATCCAGCGCGAACTCAAGCGCGAAAAACTGGCCGCCAAGTACGCTGCCAAGTACGCAGAACTGAAGGCAATTGCTGGCGATGCCAAGCGTAGCGATGAAGAGCGTGATGCAGCCCGTCTGGGTCTGCAGAAGCTCCCACGCAACGCCAACCCGACCCGTCAGCGCAACCGCTGCGAAATCACTGGCCGCCCACGTGGCACGTTCCGCCAGTTCGGTCTGGGTCGCGCAAAGATCCGTGAACTGGCTTTTGCTGGCGACATCCCCGGTGTCACCAAGGCCAGCTGGTAAGCAGGCAGGAGAGATACAACATGAGCATGAGTGATCCCATCGCTGACTTGCTGACCCGCATTCGCAATGCGCAAATGGTTTCCAAGGCATCCGTTTCGGTGCCATCTTCCAAGGTGAAGGTTGCCATTGCCCAAGTGCTGAAGGACGAGGGTTACATTGACGGCTTCCAAGTCAAGACGGAAGACGGCAAGTCCGAACTCGAAATCGCATTGAAGTACTACGCCGGTCGTCCAGTGATCGAGCGTATCGAGCGCGTGAGCCGCCCCGGCCTGCGTGTCTACAAGGGTCGTGATTCCATTCCTACCGTGCAGAACGGTCTGGGCGTGGCAATCGTCACCACTCCCAAGGGCGTGATGACTGACCGCAAGGCACGTGCTACCGGTGTGGGTGGCGAAGTGCTTTGCTACGTCGCTTAATCACTGGCATTGAGGAGAAAACTGAAATGTCCCGTGTAGGCAAATCCCCAGTGACCGTCCCACAAGGCGTGGACGTGTCGATGAACAACAACCAGATCAGCGTCAAGGGCGCAGGCGGCACTCTGTCCCTGACCCCCAGCGCCCTGGTGAAGGTGGCTCTGGAAGACGGCAAGCTGACGTTTGCCCCTGTCAATGAGTCCCGCGAAGCCAATGCCATGAGCGGCACCATGCGTCAGCTGGTGAACAACATGGTCTTGGGCGTGAGCAAGGGTTTCGAGAAGAAGCTGACGCTGATCGGCGTGGGCTTCAAGGCTGCTGCTTCGGGTTCCAAGCTGAACCTGGCCGTGGGCTTCTCGCACCCCGTGAACTTCGAGATGCCTGCGGGCATCACTGTGGCGACTCCCACGCCGACGGAAATCATCCTGAAGGGTGCAGACCGTCAGCGCGTTGGCCAGCTGGCTGCAGAAATCCGCGCTGTGCGTCCTCCCGAGCCTTACAAGGGCAAGGGCATCCGTTATGCGGATGAGAAGGTCGTCATCAAAGAGACCAAGAAGAAGTAAGGAGCTGCAACATGTTGACAAAGAAAGAGCAGCGTCTTCGTCGTGCCCGTCAGACGCGCATTCGTATTGCCCAGCAAGGCATCGCACGCCTGACCGTCAATCGTACGAACCTCCATATCTACGCGACGCTGATTTCCGGCGACGGCTCCAAGGTGCTGGCTTCGGCCTCCACTGCAGAAGCCGACGTGCGCAAGTCGCTCGGCGGTGCAGGCAAGGGCGGCAACGTCTCGGCTGCACAAGCCATCGGCAAGCGCATTGCTGAAAAGGCAAAGGCTGCTGGCGTTGAAAAAGTGGCTTTCGATCGCGCTGGTTTCGCATACCACGGCCGCGTGAAGGCTTTGGCTGAAGCTGCCCGCGAAGCGGGTCTGCAGTTCTAAGCGGAGCGGATAAAAATGGCAAAGTTTTCCCCCAAGGTGCAAGACGAAGGTCGTGACGACGGTCTGCGCGAAAAAATGATCGCGGTGAACCGCGTCACCAAGGTTGTGAAGGGTGGTCGTATTCTCGGCTTCGCTGCACTGACCGTGGTTGGCGACGGCGATGGCCGCGTTGGCATGGGCAAGGGCAAGTCCAAGGAAGTGCCTGCTGCCGTGCAGAAGGCTATGGAAGAAGCCCGTCGCAACATGGTGAAGGTGTCCCTGAAGGACGGCACCCTGCACCATACCGTGAACGGCCACCATGGCGCTGCACACGTGATGGTTGCTCCGGCCCCCAAGGGTACCGGCATCATCGCGGGCGGCCCGATGCGCGCAGTGTTCGAGGTGATGGGTATCACCGACATCGTTGCGAAGAGCCACGGCTCGTCCAATCCCTACAACATGGTTCGTGCAACATTCGACGCACTGGCTAACTCCACGACTCCCGCAGAAGTGGCAGCCAAGCGCGGCAAGAGCGTTGAAGACCTGTTCGCAGCCTGATTGAGAGGCAAGCAATGACAACGCAACAAACAGTCAAGATTCAACTGGTGCGCAGCCCTATCGGCACCAAGGAATCGCACCGCGCCACCGTGCGTGGCCTGGGTCTTCGCAAGCTCAACAGCGTGAGCGAACTCAAGGACACGCCTGAAGTGCGCGGCATGATCAACAAGATCAGCTATCTGGTCAAAGTCCTCTGAAAGGATTGATGATGGAACTCAATAGCATCAAGCCTGCAGACGGTGCAAAGCACGCCAAGCGTCGCGTGGGCCGTGGTATCGGCTCCGGCCTCGGCAAGACCGCCGGCCGCGGTCACAAGGGTCAGAAGTCGCGTTCGGGTGGCTACCACAAGGTAGGCTTCGAAGGCGGTCAGATGCCTCTGCAACGTCGTCTGCCCAAGCGCGGTTTCAAGTCTGCAGCACTGAAGTTCAACGCTGAAGTGACTCTGACGGCTCTGAACCAGCTCGGCCTGGCCGAAGTGGACGTGGCTGCATTGAAGAATGCCGGTCTGGTGGGCCAGCTGGCCAAGGTCGTGAAGGTGATCAAGTCTGGTGAACTCACCAAGGCTGTGAAGCTGAACGGCATTGGCGCTACAGCAGGCGCTAAGGCTGCCATCGAAGCAGCCGGCGGCTCCGTGGCCTGATTGGGCTAACAAGAAAGGCATCCGTGGCTACTAACGCAGCTCAAATCGCGAAAACGGGCAAGTTCGGCGATCTTCGTCGCCGGCTGGTGTTTTTGTTGCTGGCGTTGGTCGTCTACCGCATCGGGGCGCATATCCCGGTGCCTGGTATCGACCCAGCGCAGCTCCAGCAGCTGTTCAGTGGCCAACAAGGTGGCATTCTGAACCTGTTCAACATGTTCTCGGGTGGGGCGCTTTCGCGCTTCACGGTGTTCGCACTGGGGATCATGCCGTACATCTCGGCATCGATCATCATGCAGCTCATGACCTATGTGGTCCCGACATTTGAGCAGTTGAAGAAGGAAGGCGAAGCCGGCCGCAGGAAGATCACCCAGTACACGCGTTACGGTACGCTTGGCCTGGCCATCTTCCAGTCGCTTGGTATTGCTGTCGCTCTGGAGAGCTCCGCCGGCCTGGTGCTGAACCCCGGGTTCGGCTTCCGCATGACGGCCGTTGTCAGCCTCACCGCTGGCACCATGTTCCTCATGTGGCTGGGTGAGCAGATCACCGAGCGTGGATTGGGCAATGGTATTTCCATCCTGATCTTCGGTGGTATTGCTGCAGGCCTGCCGAGTGCTGTCGGTGGCATGCTGGAGCTTGTTCGTACCGGCGCCATGGGCCCGCTGGCGGCAATTCTGATCGTCGTGATCATTGCCCTGGTGACCTATTTCGTCGTGTTCGTGGAGCGCGGTCAGCGCAAGATTCTGGTCAATTACGCACGCCGACAGGTGGGCAACAAGGTGTATGGCGGTCAATCCTCCCATCTGCCTCTGAAGCTCAACATGGCGGGTGTGATCCCTCCGATCTTCGCTTCGTCCATCATCTTGTTGCCTGCTACTGTGGTGAACTGGTTCAGTGCCGGTGAGTCCATGCGCTGGTTGAAGGACATCGCGGGTACGCTTACCCCGGGTCAGCCAATCTATGTGCTGCTCTACGCTGCTGCAATCATTTTCTTCTGCTTCTTCTACACGGCGCTGGTGTTCAACAGCCGTGAGACAGCGGACAACTTGAAGAAGAGTGGTGCGTTCATTCCGGGCATCCGTCCTGGCGAGAACACAGCACGCTATATCGACAAGATCCTGGTGCGACTGACACTTGTGGGCGCTGTGTACATCACATTCGTCTGCCTGTTGCCGGAGTTCCTGATCCTGAAGTACAACGTGCCGTTCTATTTCGGCGGCACCTCACTCATGATCATCGTGGTCGTGACCATGGACTTCATGGCCCAGGTTCAGAACTACATGATGTCGCAGCAGTACGAGTCGTTGTTGAAGAAGGCTAACTTTAAAACAACGCTCTGACGCTGAGTCAAGCAAGAATCGGGCGGATACGGCATAATGCTGGGTTCGCCTGATAGCAACGGTAAATTGATGCCCTTCGATGTATCGCGGGCACAAGACTTTTGATGAGACTTTGTGTTCCGCTGCAGGCAGCCGGGACGATTGGAAATTTAGGAGAATGCAATGAGAGTTTCGGCTTCGGTCAAGAAGATTTGCCGCAACTGCAAAATCATCCGCCGCAAGGGCGTTGTGCGTGTCATCTGTACAGATGCCCGCCACAAGCAGCGCCAAGGCTGATTGAGACATTAGAGGACGCAAATGGCACGTATCGCTGGTATCAACATCCCTCCGCACAAGCACGCGGAGATTGGCCTGACTTCCATTTTCGGCATCGGTCGTACACGCGCTCGCAAGATCTGCGAAGCCTGCGGAATCGACTACGCCAAGAAGGTCAAGGACTTCACCGACGCTGATCTGGAAAAGATCCGCGACGAAATCGCCCAGTTCACCATCGAAGGTGACCTGCGTCGCGAAACCACCATGAACATCAAGCGTTTGATGGACATCGGTTGCTATCGCGGCTTCCGCCATCGCCGAGGCCTGCCAATGCGTGGCCAGCGTACGCGCACCAACGCCCGCACTCGCAAGGGTCCGCGCAAGGGCGCAGCGGCACTCAAGAAGTAAAGACTAGGTAGAGCACTATGGCTAAATCTCCCGCCAACAATGCTGCACAGCGTGTTCGCAAGAAGGTTCGCAAGAACGTTTCGGACGGCATCGCTCACGTGCACGCATCGTTCAACAACACGATCATCACCATCACTGATCGCCAAGGCAACGCCCTGTCGTGGGCTTCGTCCGGCGGCCAGGGTTTCAAGGGTTCGCGCAAGTCGACTCCGTTCGCTGCTCAGGTGGCTTCGGAAGTGGCCGGTCGCGCTGCCATTGAACAAGGTATCAAGAACCTCGACGTCGAGATCAAGGGCCCGGGCCCAGGTCGCGAGTCGTCGGTGCGCGCTCTCGGCGCACTGGGTATCCGCATCACTTCGATCTCCGATGTGACGCCGGTTCCCCACAACGGCTGCCGCCCTCAAAAGCGTCGTCGTATCTGATTTTTCAGTAAGCCCACCGCCACCATCGCTTCATGCGCTGGTGGCTCCCGTGCCTTCCGGGCACGGAAGATGACAAAACAAGGAAGCTCAAGTGGCACGTTATCTCGGCCCCAAGGCCAAACTCTCCCGCCGTGAAGGCACCGACCTGTTCCTGAAGAGCGCACGCCGCTCGATCGCCGACAAGGCGAAGTTCGACACCAAGCCAGGCCAGCACGGCCGCACTTCGGGTGCTCGTACTTCCGACTACGGCCTGCAACTGCGCGAAAAGCAAAAAGTAAAGCGCATGTACGGCGTGCTGGAAAAGCAATTCCGTCGCTACTTCGAAATGGCTGATCGCAAGAAGGGCAACACCGGCGCCAACCTGCTGACCGTGCTCGAATCGCGTCTGGACAATGTCGTGTACCGCATGGGCTTCGGCTCCACACGTGCTGAAGCACGTCAGCTGGTGTCCCACAAGGCCATCACCGTGAACGGCCAGTCCGTGAACATCGCTTCCTTCCTGGTGAAGGCTGGTGACGTGGTTGCCGTGCGTGAGAAGTCCAAGAAGCAGGCTCGTATTGTCGAAGCCCTGCAACTGGCTCAGCAAGTGGGCATGCCTGCTTGGGTCGAAGTCAATGCTGACAAGGTCGAAGGCGTCTTCAAGAAGTCTCCTGACCGCGACGAATTCGGTGCAGACATCAACGAATCGCTGATCGTTGAGTTGTACTCGCGCTAATTCGCTGCTTGCTCAAGTTTTCGAGAAACTGTTCCTGAACCGCGAGGCATCGCGGTTTAGGCGCTTCACTAGCCTTACCGGTGTAACGAGCTGGGGGTATTAAGAGGAAGTTCGCATGCAAACCAATTTGCTGAAGCCCAAAGCAATTAACGTTGAGCAGCTTGGCCACAATCGTGCCAAGGTCGAGTTGGAGCCGTTTGAGCGGGGCTATGGCCATACATTGGGCAATGCCATCCGTCGCGTGCTGCTCTCCTCCATGGTTGGTTACGCTGCCACCGAAGTGACCATTGCCGGCGTGCTCCACGAGTACTCCTCCATCGATGGCGTTCAGGAAGACGTGGTCAACATTCTGTTGAACCTCAAGGGCGTGGTGTTCAAGCTCCACAATCGCGACGAAGTCACGCTGAGCCTGCGCAAGGACGGCGAAGGCGTTGTCACGGCACAGGACATCCAGACACCGCACGACGTTGAAATCGTCAATCCGGATCATGTGATCGCCCATCTGTCGGCCGGCGGCAAGCTGGACATGCAGATCAAGGTGGAAAAGGGCCGCGGCTACGTGCCAGGCAACCTGCGTCGCTACAACGACGAATCGACCAAGTCCATCGGCCGCATCGTGCTGGACGCATCGTTCTCCCCGGTCAAGCGCGTGAGCTACACCGTGGAAAGCGCCCGTGTCGAGCAGCGTACCGACCTGGACAAGCTGGTCGTCGAGATCGAGACCAATGGTGCCATCACCGCTGAAGACGCCGTGCGCGCATCCGCCAAGATCCTGGTGGAACAGCTCGCCGTGTTTGCTCAGCTCGAAGGCGGCGAACTGGCTGCATTCGATGCACCTGCCGGCTCGCGTTCCAACGCTACGTTCGATCCGATCCTGCTGCGTCCCGTGGACGAGCTGGAACTCACCGTGCGTTCCGCCAACTGCCTCAAGGCAGAGAACATCTACTACATCGGTGATCTTATCCAGCGCACCGAGAACGAGCTGCTCAAGACGCCTAACCTGGGTCGCAAGTCGCTCAACGAAATCAAGGAAGTTCTTGCCTCGCGTGGCCTCACGCTCGGCATGAAGCTCGAGAACTGGCCGCCGGCTGGTCTCGACAAGCGTTGATCCAAAACGCTATAATCGCAGGCTCTTCCGATCTTTGATGGATCGAGAGAGCACTGCAAACCGCGCAGCGGCTAGTACCTGATACGGCTAGCCGCTTTAAATTTAAAAAGGAAATTACCATGCGCCACGGTCTCGGCCTTCGCAAACTGAATCGCACCAGCTCGCACCGCCTCGCGATGCTGAAGAACATGATGAACTCGCTCATCGAGCACGAGGCCATCAAGACTACCGTTCCCAAGGCCAAGGAACTGCGCCGCGTGATCGAGCCCATGATCACCCTGGCCAAGGTGGACACCGTTGCCAACCGCCGCCTGGCATTCAACCGCCTGCGCGACCGTGACAGCGTGACCAAGCTGTTCAACGAACTCGGCCCACGTTTCAACGCTCGTCCAGGCGGCTACACACGTATCCTGAAGATGGGTTACCGTGTGGGCGACAACGCTCCCATGGCCTACGTCGAGCTGGTGGATCGTGCACCTGAAGCTGCTGAAAACAACGAAACTGCTGCTTAATACAGCCGTTTTGGGATAGAATAAACGCTTGCCGCGCGATGGAGCAGTCTGGTAGCTCGTTGGGCTCATAACCCAAAGGTCGGAGGTTCAAATCCTTCTCGCGCAACCAAGTTACAGGAAAAGCCCGTATCGAAAGATACGGGCTTTTTTGTTTTCTCCGAGTGCTTCTTCTTGCATGGTCTGACGATGGGCACACTTGACATCATGGACTCCCTCGCCAATGCTGGGCCCTGTTCTATTGATTGATTGTGAGGAGCCTGATGGGAAGAGCGATCTGGATGGGCGCGTGGGTCGTTGCCATGTGCACGCTGTGGGGCCAAGCGGCAGCGGCACGCGAATTCACGCCCCAGGCGGGCCTGTGGAGCATTCCTTCAGAAACGAACGGACAGCCGGGCCGAGGCTTTTCCCTTGATGTCCAGGGCAACACGGCATTTCTCCAGATCTTCAACTACACGGACAAGGGCGAGGCCACTTTCCATACCGCGGTCGGTCAGCTCGATGATGCTGCTTCGATGACGGTGCCTCTCTTGCGTTTCAAGGGTGGTCGTTCCATGGGTGGCGCGCCGCAGGATGCCGTGGCGGATGGTACGGCAGGCGACGTCACGGTGAAATTCACGGATGGGCTCAACGGCACGGTGCGCTTTCCGGGCGAGGCGGAGCAGCCCATCGCGCGCCTGCTGGTGAACCGGCA
Source organism: Diaphorobacter ruginosibacter (assembly GCF_014395975.1). Classification (NCBI taxonomy): domain Bacteria; kingdom Pseudomonadati; phylum Pseudomonadota; class Betaproteobacteria; order Burkholderiales; family Comamonadaceae; genus Diaphorobacter; species Diaphorobacter ruginosibacter. The sequence continues at coordinate 409,480 of NZ_CP060714.1, forward strand.
GACTCAGCCTTGGTGGACTCAGCTGTCCACGAACCCACCTTCGGGCAAGGAGGGGCTGCAGGAAATGCATTGGGTGGTCAATACAAGAGCCGGTGGACATGATCTGTGGGAGGCATCGCTTCGCATGAAGGAGGACGCCGGGCTCGTGCTGTACCTCACCTCCAGGTCGCAATGGGATGTGGCTTTCCAGGATCTGACTTGTCAGTTCGAATCAAGCACCCAAGTGTTTGACTGCGTGCCCTTGGCAGGTAGTAGGGAACTGCTGGACGTGCGGCGACTGCGGTTTCGCATCGTCGGCGGCGACGTCGTGGGGGAAATCCAACCCATGGGGGATGCGACCCGACGCCTCATGCTGAACGGCTGGGATGAAGGCAGCTTCAGCTGCAACGCAGAGTGGTGCAATGGACCTGACAAGCGCAGCGCTCGCGTCCACGTGAACTCCAACAACTTGGGCGGTGATTGCATCACGGGTTCCTGCAGCGGCTATGACCACGTCACGCTGCTGCCTTCGAGCGGAGCCTGGATCATCGATGATGAAGCCACCGGAAAACCCGGTCGCGGTGTCTTTTTGGATGTCCAGGACAACACCATCATCGTTCAGACCTCGGACTACCTGGCCGACGGCTCGCCGGCATTTCACATGGGGGCCAGTACCTTGCGCTCGTCCGATACGCTGTATGGAGAAACGAAGGCGAGCATGGATCTGCTGCGCTATGCGGGCGGACGCACCTTCGGCGGCCCTGCCCGAACGGCGCGTGAAGTGGCGAATGCCGGAGAATTCCAGATGGCCTTTGCGCTGAAGACGGATCTCTATGGGGGTGGGGGAGACAATATCGAGATCACTACGGGTGTGCTGACCCTGCCGGGGGAATCCACGCAGTCGATGAGACGGCTGCAGCTTGAACCCGTCTCGGATGGCATTGAGCACATGCTCGGCGAGTATTTCATTCGCTGGAGTGCAGGTGTGGGTGTCACCAGGCCTGGTTGGGTTCGATTGAGCCGCGTCGAAGGCCGTTTTGCCATGAATGCCGATGGCACCGTGCAGTGCTATCAGGACCTCCCACGCACCCAAGCCTACCGCATGTTCTGCGCATTGCTGCCTACGCCCAATCTTCAGCAGAATTGGCTCGGCAGTGCCGAGATACGGATCGGCCCCTTTGCACGCACCAATGCATCAAGATATCCATCGTTCTTTCGCCGCACACGCGATGCCCACGGTCATTGGCTGGGACTGGGCGCGGTGAGCTTGACAGGATTGGCCATCCCCGCCTCACCGTGATTCGGCGTGCACCCAGACCCTGTCCTGAAATAAATCCGGGCGCTGGGCGATTGCATCGAGTCATAAAAGTGCTATAATTTCAGACTTGCCGCGCGATGGAGCAGTCTGGTAGCTCGTTGGGCTCATAACCCAAAGGTCGGAGGTTCAAATCCTTCTCGCGCAACCAATTCAATCAAAAGCCCGCTTTAAACAAAGCGGGCTTTTTGTTTTCCGTGCCCGCTTCGGGCATTGGTAGGCTCCGCGGTTCAGGGGTGTTGTTGAGCTGCCTGCCGTCCTGCTGTCGTCCGCCTGCCAATCTCCTTTGTTGTATCGACATGACTGCTTTCTCCTCCACCGTTCCCGGCACGCTGGGCATTGACTTCGGCACCTCCAACTCCGCCGCCGCGTGGCGTGCCCCCGGAGAACAGGCGAAGTTGCTGGCACTCGAGGATGCGGCCACGGGCATGCCGACCGCGCTGTTCTTCAACTTCGAGGAGCACAGCACGCATTTCGGGCGCGATGCGATGAAGCAGTATCTGGAGGGCGAAACGGGGCGCCTGATGCGCTCTCTGAAGAGCCTGCTCGGCAGTGCCCTGCTGCAGGAGAAGACGGCGCTGCACGGCAAGCTTGTGAGCTACCAGGACATCATCTCGCTGTTCCTGCGCCGTGTGGCGCATCAGGCGCGGGCCTCGCTGGACGGCAGGCTGCCCGAGCGCGTGGTGCTGGGCCGGCCCGTGCACTTCGTCGACGAGCATCCCGAGCGCGACCGCGATGCGCAGAACGCACTGGCGGCGGCGGCCAGGGACGCAGGGCTGGGTGAGGTGAGCTTCCAGCTCGAACCCATCGCCGCAGCGCTCGACTACGAGCAGCGCCTGACACGCGAAACCGTGGTGCTGGTGGTCGACATCGGCGGTGGTACGTCGGACTTCACCGTGGTGCGCCTCGGTCCGGAGCTTGCGCACAAGCGCGATCGCACGGAGGACATCCTGGCGACCACCGGCGTGCATATCGGCGGGACTGATTTCGACCATCGCCTGAACGTCAGCCAGGTGATGCCGCTGCTGGGCTATCGCCACACCGGGCCGAGCGGCCGTGAGGTACCGAGCAGCGTGTTCTTCGATCTCTCGACCTGGCATCTGATCCAATGGTTGTATGTCCCCAAGGCCATTGCCGCGGCGCGCGACCTGCGCACCGACTACAGCGACCAGCGGCTGCACCAGCGTCTCATGCATGTGCTCGAGGAAAAGGAAGGCCACCGGCTCGCGGACGCAGTCGAGCGGGCCAAGATCGGGGCGTCGAGCCACCATGCTGCCGCGGCGATCGAGCTCGGCTGGCTGGATCGCGAGCTGAGCGCCCAGATCGCCCCCTCCGATCTCGAGGCCCAGTTGTCCACGCTGCTGTCCCAGGTCGTGGCCTGTGCGCGCGACTGCGTGCGCATGGCGGGCGTGGCGCAGCCGGATGCCATCTACCTTACGGGCGGCTCCTCCGCGCTGACAGCCTTGCGCGATGCGTTGCGCGTCGAGTTTCCACATACCGACCAGGTCGAGGGAGACCTGTTCGGCGGTGTCGCCACGGGGCTGGCCTACGCCTGAATGCCGGGGCTTTGCCGGCGACGCCGGCCGTTGGGCCCGCACCGAGGCTGTTGTTTCAAATATCGGAACAAAGTTTTGGTAAATCTGCGGTGAACACTTTCCCTGCCGCCCAGGTTCCCATTTGAGACAGCCTGTGGTTTCACCCGGATAAACCCGAAACCGCGTTCCAGGGATAGTCGCTACATTGACTCATCGAGCGGCTTCATGAGCACTCCCTGCGCATGGCCCTCGCGGCTTTTCCAGCCACGGATTGCGTTTGAGGAGTCACCGATGAAGAAGGCAGTGTGCCAATTGGCAGTTTGCGTGCTGAGCGCATGGGGCGCGACGGCAGTTCATGCTCAGGACATCAAGATCGGCTACACGGCCGACCAGTCCGCGAGCGGCGTGGCCGAACTGGGCATTGCCGGACGGTGGGGCTTCGAGGCGGCCATCGAGGACATCAACAAGGCGGGCGGCATCATGGGCCGCAAGGTGGTCGGCGTGGTCCGCGACGACCAGGGCACGCCGCCCAAGGCCATTCAGACGGTGCAGGAACTGATCGACAGCGAGAAGGTCAGCGGCATCGTGGGCCCTGCGAACTCCGGCAATGCGCTGGCATGGCTGCATATCCCGCAGCAGAAGAAGGTGCCCGTCGTCGTGCCGATCGGAACGGCCACCGAGATCACCACGCGCTACGCCAAGGAGTCGCAGAACTACCTGTACCGCATCTCCATGGTGGACCGCGAACAGGTCTCGCTGCTGGGCGCCTACGCGGTCAAGGCATCCAAGGACAAGAAGATCGCGATTCTTGCCGACTCGACCGGATACGGCCAGGGCGGCATCAAGGACGCGACCGAGATTCTCGCGTTGCACGGCGTGAAGCCCGTGGCCGTGGAAAAGTACGGCCCCAAGGACACCGACATGACGTCGCAGCTCAACAAGATCAAGGCCGCGGGCGCCGACACCGTCATCATCTACGGCATTGCCGATGGCGCTGCACAGGTGCTGCGCAGCATGGAGAAGATCAACTACCTGCCGATCACGCTCGGCACCTGGGGCAACCTGAGCTCGCTGTTCCCGAAGATGGCGGGTGCCAAGCTGTCCGAGCACCTGATCATGGCGGCCTCGACCACGGAGGATACGTCCGCAAAGACCAAGGCCCTGGGCCAGCGTGTGCGCGTGAACTTCCCGACGCTCACGACCTTCCCCTGTGCGGCCCAGGCCTATGACTCGGTGATGCTGCTGGCAGCCGCGATGAAGCAGGCCAACAGCACCGACGGCGAGAAGGTCGCCGCGGCGCTGGACAACCTCGGCAAGACCGAGGGCGTCATCAAGACCTACGACAAGCCGTTCTCCAAGGCCAGCCATGAAGGCCTGGGCGTGAGCGACTTCTATCTCGCGCGCTGGAAGGATGGCGGTGTCGTGCGCTTCGAGGATGACATCTACAAGTCGATCAAGCCCGCCGATCTGAAGAAGTAAGCCGGCACGGGCCTGCGGCACCCACGCCGCGGGCCTCGCGTTCAGGGCCGCATGCCTTCGGGACGTGCGGCAGGTTTGTGCATGAGGCGAGAGCATGTTCGATTCCATACTGCAGGCGGTCTTCAGTGGCCTGGCCTTGGGAAGCATCTACGCGCTGGTGGCCGTGGGCTTCAATATCACCTTCAACACCACCAGGACCCTGAACTTCGGGCAGGGCGAGTTCCTGGTGGCCGGCGCCTTCGTCGCGGTCTCCGTGATCCTGCTGCTGGCGGGCAAGAACATCACGGATTCGCTGGTGCCCGGCGATGTCACCATGGTGCGCTACGTGCTGAGCCTCCTTGCGACGATGGCCATGCTCGGGGTGCTGGGCGTCATCCTCTACTACGCTGCGGTGCGCCCGTTCGTCGGGCGCGCGGGCATGGCCTGGGTGATGAGCACGATCGGCTTCGGCATCATCATCCAGAACACCGCGCTCGCGATCTGGGGACCCTCGCCGATGGTGATGCCCTCGCCCCTGGGCAGCGATGTGATCCGACTGGGTGGCGCGGGCGTGCTCCCGCAGGAAATCCTGGTGCTGGCGGCCAGTGTGGTCGTGCTGCTGGCGCTTGACTTCGTGATGCGCCGCACGCGCATCGGCAAGGCAGTGCGTGCGGTGGCGCAGAACGGCGCGGCGGCGACGCTCATGGGCATCAACGTGTCGGCGATCATCGTGCTGGCGTTCGTGATCAGCTCCAGCCTCGCGGGGCTTGCCGGGCTGCTGATCGCACCCATCACCACGGCCTCCGTCTTCATGGGCATGTCGCTCGCGCTCAAGGCATTCTCCTCGGCGATCCTGGGCGGCCTGACCAGTCCGCGCGGCTGCATGGTCGGCGGGTTCATCCTCGGCATCATCGAGGCGCTGGTGGGCCTGTGGCACGCGGAGCTGCGCGAGATCAGCATCTTCGTGCTGATCATCCTGGTACTGGTGGTCCGGCCCCAGGGCCTGATGGGCCAGAAGATCGTGGAGAAAGTCTGATGATGAAGGGCGAGCTCAAACACTACAGCTGGCTGATCGTCATCACGGTGCTGGTGGCCTGCGTGCCGCTGGCCACCAGCAATGACTTCCACCTGCGCGTGCTCTTCCTGATCGGCGTGAACTATATCGCCGCGTCGGGCCTGAACGTGCTGGTGAACTACACGGGGCAGAAGTCGCTCGGCCATGCGGGCCTGTTCGCCGTGGGGGCCTACGCGGTGGCGCTGCTCACCGCGCGCTGGGGCTGGAATCCATGGGCCGCATTCGCGATGGCGGGGGTGCTTGCGGGGCTGTTCGGCGTGGTGATCGCGCTGCCCGCGCTGCGCGTGAAGGGGCCGGCGCTTGCCATGGTGACGATCGGCTTCGGCATCGTCGTCGAGAAGATCGTCTCGGAATGGCAGGACGTGTTTGCCGGCCAGCAGGGCATCTACGGCGTGATACCGCTCGGCATCGGCGGGCAGATGTTCGGCACCCGCCACTGGGTCTGGTTCGTGCTGGCGTTGTGCGTGCTGCTGCACGTGATGTTCCGTTACCTGCTCGACGGCCGTTTCGGCCGTGCCTTCCTTGCGGTGAACACGGCGGAGGTGGCTGCGGAAAGCGTGGGCGTGAGCGTCTACAGGTTCAAGGTGCTGGCATTCGTGATCAGCGCATTCACCTGCGGCATCGCGGGCGCCCTGATTGCGCAGCAGAACCAGTACATCAATTCGGACTTCATCAACTTCAACCTGTCGATCTTCTTCCTGCTGATCGTGCTGTTCGGCGGGAATTCCGTCTATGGGCCGCTGCTGGGCGCGGTGGTGCTCACGCTGCTCGATTCGCTGCTCTCGCGCTGGCCCGACGTACAGCACTTCACCTACGGCGCGTTGCTGCTGTTCGCGCTGTACGCCATGCCCAACGGGCTCGCGGGCTTCGTGCGCCGGCTGGCCCGCAGGTTCGCTCCTGGCCTGATGCCGCAAGAGGTGCTGCCCCAGGACCTGCCGCCCTGGCAGCCTCGCAGCCTTGCCGGGCAGGCCTCGCCGGCCGGCGGGGAAGCGCTGCTCGACGGCCGCGGCCTCTACAAGGCCTATGGTGGCGTGGTGCCGACCAACGAGGTGGACATCCGGATCCGTCCCGGCCACGTGCATTCGCTGATCGGACCGAACGGCGCGGGCAAGACCACGCTCCTGAACATTCTCTCGGGCATCGTGGTGCCCGAGCGCGGCACGATCCGCTTCGACGGGCGCGATATCGTCGGCGTCTCGACCAACCGCATCGCGCGCATGGGACTGGGGCGCACGTTCCAGAACCTGCGGCTGTTCAGCGACATGTCGGTGCTCGACAACGTGAAGGTCGGCCTGCATGCGCACATCGACGCGGGCTTCTTCAGCAGCCTGCTCGGCGTGGGCAAGGCGCGCCGCGCGGAGCTGGCGGCGCGTGACGAGGCGCTGCAGATCCTTGATCGCCTGCACCTGCGGGACAAGGCGCAGGAGATCGCGGGCAACCTGCCCTATGGCCTGCAGCGGCGGCTGGAGCTGGCGCGCGCGCTCGCGACGCACCCCAGGCTGCTCCTGCTCGACGAGCCCGCAGCGGGTCTCAACCCGCAGGAAACACAGGAGCTGATCCAGGTGATCGCCCGCATCCGCGACATCGGCATCACGGTGCTGCTGATCGAGCACCACATGGACCTGGTGATGGCGGTGTCCGACCACGTGATCGTGCTCGACTACGGCCAGAAGATCGCGGAGGGAACGCCCGCCGAGGTGCAGAACAATCCGCGCGTGATCGCCGCGTACCTGGGCAGCGAGGACGAGGAGGATGACGGCGTGAATGATGGGGGCGATGGGGACGACCAGCAACACCAGGGCGCAGCGGGAGGGCAGCATGTCTGACAACAGGACGGCCGGGAAGGCATTGCTGCGCGTGGATTCCCTGCAGGTGCGCTATGGCGCGGTGCAGGCGCTCAAGGGGGTGTCGCTGCATGTCGATGCCGGCGAGGTGGTCACGATCATCGGGGGCAATGGCGCGGGCAAAAGCACGCTGATGAAGGCGATCTCGGGGCTTGAACCCGCCGCCGCGGGCAGCATCGCCTTCGAGGGACAGGACATCACACGCATGCCGGGCCATCTGCGCGTGCCACTCGGCATCGCGCAGTCGCCCGAGGGCCGCCAGGTGTTCGCCGACCAGACGGTGCACGACAACCTGCTGCTGGGGGCCTACCACCGGCGCGATGGCGCGGCGGCGATTGCCGCCGACATCGAGGCGCAGTTCCATGCCTTTCCGCGCCTGCGCGAGCGGCGCGAGCAGATGGCGGGAACCATGTCGGGTGGTGAGCAGCAGATGCTGGCGATTGCCCGCGCGCTGATGTCGCGGCCCAAGCTGCTGCTGCTCGACGAGCCTTCGCTCGGGCTCGCGCCGCTGATCGTCAAGGAGATCTTTGCGATCATCCGGCAGCTCAAGGCGCAGGGCGTGACGATCCTGCTCGTCGAGCAGATGGCCAACCAGGCGCTGGCCGTGGCCGACCGGGCCTATGTCCTGGAGACCGGCAGCTTCACGCTCGAGGGCGGCGCGGCGCAACTGCGGCGTGATCCGAAGATCCGCGCGGCCTATCTCGGGGCGCACGCATGAGCGGCGGCGCGGCACAGGCAGGCGAGTTCGACTATGTGGTCGTCGGTAGCGGCGCAGCCGGTGCGATCGTTGCCGCCCGCCTGAGCGAAGATGCATCGGCTTCGGTGTGCGTGCTGGAGGCCGGGCCCGCCGACGGCCATCCGTACCTCAAGCTGCCGGCGGGGTTCATCAAGGTGATCTTCAATCCGGAGCTGGCCTGGCAGTTCGGTTCCGAGCCCACGGCGCGCACGGGGGGCCGGCGCATTCCGCTGCCCCAGGGCAAGACCCTGGGGGGCTCCACATCGATCAACGGCCTGGTCTACAACCGGGGGCAGCGCGAGGATTTCGACGGCTGGGCGGCGCTCGGCAATCCCGGCTGGTCGTATGACGAGGTGCTGCCGTATTTCCAGCGCACCGAAGCCTTCGTCGATGGCGGCGATCCCGCGCTGCGCGGCCACAACGGCCCGCTCAAGGTGACGTTGCCGCACTGGCCGCATCCCGTGTGCGAGGCCTTTCTCGATGGGGCCGCCGAACTTGGCATGCCGCGCAACCCCGATTACAACGGCGCGCACCAGCAGGGCGTGGGCTACTTCCAGCGCACCATCCATCGCGGCTGGCGCATGAGCACCTCGAAGGCATTCCTGCACCCGGCCGCAGCGGGCGGCAACCTGAAGATCGAGGTGAATGCGCGGGCCCTGCGCGTGCTGCTCGACGAGGGCGCAAGGGCCACGGGCGTCGAATACACGCAGGGCGGCGCCACGCGGGTCGTGCGCGCGCGGCACGAAGTGATCGTGTGCGCCGGTGCGATCAACACGCCCCGGCTCCTGCAACTATCGGGCATCGGCGATGGCGAGAAGCTGCGCGCGCTCGGCATTGCCACGCGCATGCATCTGCCGGGCGTGGGCAGGCATCTGAAGGACCACTTCTCGATCCGCCTGGTGGCCCAGGTGAGGAATGCCGTCACGATCAACGAGATGGCTCGCGTCCCGCGCCTGTGGGCGCAGGCCTTCGACTGGCTGCGCGGCAAGCCGAACATCCTGGAGCTGAGTCCTTCCGTGGTGCATTGGTTCTGGCAGTCCCGTCCAGGGCTGGATCGGCCCGACCTGCAGGGCGTTTTCTCGCCCGCGAGCTACCGCGAGGGCTATGTCGGCATGCTCGATGTCTTTCCAGGCATGACCTGCGGCGTCTGGCAGCACCGACCCCGCAGCGAGGGCAGCGTGGAACTGGCTTCGGCAGATCCCGGCGTTGACCCCGTCGTGCAGCCGAACTACCTGGAGGACGAGGACGACCGCCGTACGTTGATACGCGGCGTGCGCATCGCGCGAGAGCTGCTGCACACGAAGGCGCTGGCGCCGTTCCGCGAGACGGAGTCGATGCCCGGTGCGCAGGTGCAGTCGGATGACGAGATCCTTGACTTCATCAGCCGCTATGGCGTGTCGTCCTACCACCTGAACGGCACGGCCCGCATGGGGCCCGCTGGCGATGCGGGGGCGGTGGTGGATGCGCAACTGCGCGTGCATGGCATCCGGGGGCTGCGCGTGGTCGACGCATCGGTGATGCCGGAGATCACGTCGGCGAACACCTGCGCAGCGACCATGATGATCGGCGAGAAGGGGGCCGACCTGATCCGGGTCACCGCTCGCTGAGCTGGCGTTCCCGGCGCGTTCTCTGCACGTTCTCAGCGCTTTTTCCGGGCCCGCAGGTCGCGCACGCCCGGCAGCGTTGCCGCATCCTGTCCCGCCTGCAGGATGCGGTGCTTCTGGATCTTCTGCGTGCCGGTGGTGGGGATCTGATCGGTGAACCACCACCAGCCCGGGACCTTGTAGTAGGCCATCTCCTCGCGGCAGAAATCGAACAGCTCGCCGCAGAGCTCGTCGCTCGCCAGCACTCCCGGCACCAGCACGATGCTTGCCAGCACTTCCTCCTCGCGGATGGCATCCGGCGCGGCCATCACCGCCACGCCCTGCACCTGGGGATGCGTGAGCAGCACCGCCTCGACCTCGGCGGCCGCGATGTTCTCGCCCGAGCGACGGATGATGTTCTTGCGCCGATCCATGAAATGCAGCAGGCCGTCCGGGTCCTGCACAACCACGTCTCCGGTATGGAACCAGCCGCCCTTCCAGGCCTTCTCCGTGGCCTCGGGGTCGTCGAGGTACTCACTGAAGAAATGCTTGCGCGGCGTTTCGGCGGAATGGCGCACCAGCATCTCTCCGGGCACGCCGAACGGCACAGGTTCGCCGAATTCGTCGGCCACCAGCACCTCGAGGCCATACTCGCCGCGCCCGAACGAGCGCGTGCCGACCTGGCGCGCGAAGGTATGGTCCGAGATCGTCCGCACGATCTCGGTCATGCCCCAGAGCTCGATCAGCGGAAAGCCAAAGCGTTTCTCGAACTCGGCATGCAACTGCGGCTCGACGCCCGCACCGTAGCCGAAGCGCACGCTGTGCTTCTTCTCCCACGCGGACTCCGGTTGCTTGAGCAGCAGCGGAATGATCACGCCCAGGTAGTGGACGATGGTGGCGCGGCTCGTCGCGACCTCCTCCCACCAGCGCGAGGGCTGGAAGCGATCGGTCTGCACCTGGCAGCCGCCCGTGAGCAGCATGCAGTAGAACGACAGGATGGATGCGTTCACATGGAACAGCGGCAGCGGATTGAACAGCCGCTCGCGGCCTTCCTGTATCGACACGAAGCCCGGCTGGCTGGCGTACCACTTGCCCGCCGCCAGCTCGTAGGCATGGGACAGCACGCAGCCCTTGGGCTGGCCCGTGGTGCCCGAGGTATAGAGAATGCTGGCGGGAGTGTCCGATGTCACCTCGCCGGCCTGTGCCGCGCGCGGCGCGGGCGGCAGTGACGCAAGGCCCTGTGCATCGACGGTGGCCACCGGCGGCTGGTGCCGCGTATCCTCGAGCGATTCCCGCACCGCCGCGAGGCGTGACGGGAGGCACACGATCAGGTCGGCCTTCGAATGGTCGATCAGGTAGTTCAGCTCCCGCCGCCGGTAATCCGGGTTCACGGGCACGCAGCAGATGCCCAGGGCGTTGAGCGCCAGCTTGTGCAGCATGTGCTCGGGACGGCTCTCCAGGAACAGGGCCACGCGGTGGCCCAGGCCATATCCGGCGCTGCGGTACAGCGCGGACAGCTCCGCGATGCGGCGCCCGGCTTCGGCATAGGAGAGCTCCTGGCCGCCTGCCGCATAGGCGCGCTGGGGATTGGGAGGCACCGCCATCAGGCTGTGGCTGCCATAGCGCTCGACGGCTGCCTGCAGGGCCTGGCCGATCGTGGTGTCGTCATTCACTGTGATCATCGGAAACTGCCTGAAAAAGAGGAGTGCATCGCTCAGGGTCGCAGAAGCGGCGAGGGCGTGGGGTCGACGCCCTGCTCGAGGGCCGCCTGCCGTTCGATTTCCACGCTGCGCACAAAGGCCGCGCGCGTGCGCAGCCGTTGCCAATAGGCCTGCGTGGCCGGCCCCCACTGTGGCGCGAGGCCCAGGAAGTCGGCAAGCATCAGCGCGTAGCCCACGGCCACATCGGCGGCCGTGAAGCGGCCCGCGCACAGGAACTCACGTTCCGCGAGCGCGGTCTCCACCGATTTCAGGCGGCCGAGGAACCAGCGGGCGTAATCGTCCGCCACCTGCGGCTGGCGGCGCTCCTGGGGCTCGAAATGGGTGTAGCGCAGCACCAGCGTCTGCGGAAAGGTGAGCGTGGCGTCCGACATGTGCAACCAATTGAGATAGCTGGCGTAGGCCGCTTCATCCTGCGAGACCGCCAGGGAGGTGGCTGGCGCGAGTGCGGCGAGGTAGTGGCAGATGGCGGCCGATTCGGTGAGCCGGTGGTCGCCGTCCAGAAGCAGGGGCACGGTTCCCAGCGGGTTGAGCGCGAGGAATTCCCTGGCCCGCGCGCGTGGGGGAAAGGGCAGCATGTGCAGCCGGTAGGGCCGTCCCAGTTCTTCCAGCATCCATAGCACGCGGAACGAACGCGCACTAACGCAGTGATACAAATCCATCGCTTGCCCGTCTCCTGATCCTGCATCCTTGAGGCTGAACCCATTGCCTGCCATGTTCGGTGCATTGATTGTTGAACATGTTATTCGATCCGCCCGCCATTGCGTGCAGAGGGCCTCAAGGCGTGATCGGGAGGTGCGCTTGGCGCGAAGAGGTCTCGGTGCCTTGCGTGCGAGTTCTTTCAGAGAGAGCGTGAATTTCAGGTGAGATCGGTCGGCGTGGCTCGAGCCTTCTCAACATGCGTGCCCTCGGTGAGCGTTTGAGCTCGCCAAATGTGCCAGCCACGGCGACTATTTGATTTGCGTCATTTCGGAGGCCATGCCCAGCCTCAATGCTCAGGGGCCGGTGGAATCTGTATGGAATTCACTATCCCAGGAGCTATTTGCAGCGCCTGTTGTTTGTACCTCGAGGGAGTGTTTTCCATGTTGCCTGACAAGATCGCCAAATCCCATCTGCTCAAACTCCATCGCATGCAGGACGACATGAGCAGGGCCTGCAGGGATCTTGAGGCGTTGCGCATGGCCTATCTGCGCATCGCTGCCGAGTTTCTATCCGTTCCCGGCGTGCATACGGGGTTCGATGCCGACATCGATGTGCCCGGGCAGCATCAGGCGGACCGGTGCGTGGAGATCATCGCCGCGCATGCGGTGCTGAGAGCCGACATCGAACAGGCGCTGCTCGTGGGCATCTCCGGCAAGCAGGTGGTGGCGCTGCAGGCGCATCTCGATGCACTCGAGGATGAGCGCGACACGCTCGATGCGGATCTGCGTTCGGCACAGCGGCAACTGGCGATGCGCAGGCCGATCACGCTGGAGGCGCCCTAGTCTTGCGCTTGCGCATCGCTGCCCGACCTGAGGGCCAGGGCCAGGTCGTAGAGCCGGTTGCGCGCACCGCCGGTGATCTGCGATGCCAGCCGCACGGCCGTCTTCATGGGCAGTTCGGCGAGCAGGAGCTCCAGGATCTGCTGCTCGCGAGGGTCATGTTCGGCACTGCGCGGCGCGGGGTGGATCACCACGACGAACTCGCCTCGGCTGTGCTGGCTGTCGGCCTGGAACCAATCCGGCAGTGCCTGGGCCGCATGTGTGGTGATCTGCTCGAACTGCTTGCTGATCTCGCGCGCGAGCGTCACCGGGCGCTCGCCCAGCACGGCGAGCGCCTTGGCCATCTCCTCGATGCGGTGTGGGGCCTCCAGCAGCACGACGGCTCGGGGCTCGGTGGCCAGTTGGTCGATGGCCGCGGCACGCTCGGCGGATTTGGTGGGCAGAAAACCCGCGAACAGGAACCCCTGCGCATCGGGCGAGACAATGCCCGCCACGCTCACCGCCGTGGTCACGCTGCTCGCGCCCGGCAGCGGAATGGAGCGCAGGCCGGCGGCCTGCACGGCGGCGCACAGCCGCGCCCCGGGATCGCTCACGCCCGGCGTGCCGGCATCGCTCACATAGACAACGCGCTTGCCTTGTCGCAGCAGGTCGATGACCTGCGAGGCGCGTTCCGCCTCGTTGTGCTGGTGCAGGGCGATCAGCTGCTGGCCGGACTTGTCCAGCCCGTAGGCGCGCAGCATCTGCTGGGTGTGGCGGGTGTCTTCGCAGGCGACGTTGTCGGCCATCTGCAGCACATGCAGTGCCCGCAGCGTGATATCTGCGAGATTACCGATCGGTGTCGCTACGACGTACAGCGCTCCCTGCGGATAATTCTGAGCACCGGCCGCATCGCGGGCGGCATTCAGGGCAGAGGCGAAAGATGTGCTCATGGAACTTCCTGAGGAGATTGCAAGTGGAACGGGCAACGCGGGCCGCATCGCCGGCGCCGGGGGGCGAGGCGACCACGCGCGAGCGGGGCATGCAGGCCGAAGACCGGGCGCTGGCCCATCTGCGGCACGCCGGCCTGCGGCTCGTTGCCCGCAATTATCGAACCCCCGGGCGGGGTGGCGGTGAAATCGACCTCGTCATGCGCGAGCGCGACGGAACCCTGGTGTTCGTCGAGGTGCGCAGCCGGGGAAGAACGGATTATGGCGGTGCGGGCGCCAGCATCGGCCTGGCCAAGCGTCGGCGCATTGTCCTGGCGGCCCGGCATTTCCTTGCCGCGCTCGCGAGCCCGCCGCCCTGCCGCTTCGACGTGGTGCTTTTCGAGCCGGAACTGCAATGGCTTCGGGCCGCCTTCGATGCCGCGGACTGAGCATCGGCTGGAACTTTTCCCCCTGCCGGGCTATCCGTTGAGGAAGCTGGCGAGACATATCACGATACGGAAATGGAAATTCAGTCACGTGCCGCCCGTGTCGGCAAAGTATCATCGGCGCTCCATGCTTGAGCAACGTATCCAACAACATTTCATCGACAGCGCCGACGTCAAGTACCAGTCGGCGCAGGCGCTGAGCGACCCCATCGACTCGGCTGTGCAGGCTTTGCTGGCCTGCGTGACCAATGGCTCCAAGGTGCTGGCCTGCGGCTCGGGGCTGTCGTCGGCGCAGGCGCTGCAGTTCGCGATGATGTGCGTTGCAGGGTTCGAGCGGGAGCGTCCCGAGCTCGCCGCGCTGGCGCTGTCGGCCGATGCGGGCTGGTCCGGCGCGGCCGCGCAGTCGTTCGAGGTGGGTGCGTTCGCCCGCCAGGTGAGGGCGCTCGGCGCGGCCGGGGATGTCCTGCTGGTGCTGTGCGTCAACGGCGATGAGCCGGCGCTGCTCGAGGCCGTGCTGGCAGCCCATGAGCGGGACATGTCGGTGATCGCCCTGTGCGCGCGCGACGCGGGCGCCATGGGCGGCGTGATGCGCGAGACCGATGTGCAGATCTGTGTGCCGCACGACCGCGCAGCGCGCGTGCGCGAGGTGCACGCCCTCATCCTGCACTGTCTGTGCGATGGTGTGGATACTCAGTTACTTGGTGAACAGGAGATGCTTTGATGAAATTCCCTCATGCCCGTACCACATGCACCGTGCTTGCGGCCTCGTTTCTGGTCGCGGGCCTGACCGCCTGCGCGCCAGTCGTGCTGGGCGGCGGTGCCGTGATGGGCACGCTGATGGCAACGGATCGCCGTACCACCGGCACGCAGGTGGAGGATGAAACCATCGAGAGCAAGGCATCGGGCCGCATCAAGGACACGCTGGCCGGCCGCGGCCATGTGAACGTCACGAGCTACAACCGCCAGGTGCTATTGACCGGCGAGGTGCCCACGGCCGAGGAAAGCCAGAAGGCCGAGAAGGTCGCCCTGGAGGTCGAGAACGTCCGCGCCGTGGTGAACGAACTGGGCATCATGGCGAATTCGGGCTTCCAGCAGCGCTCGCGCGATACGCTGATCACCGGGAAGGTCAAGGCCAGCCTGGTGGATGCGAAGGATCTTTCGTCCAACGTCTTCAAGGTCGTGACCGAGCGCGATGTGGTCTACCTGATGGGCCGCGTCACCCCGCGCGAGGCCAAGCGCTCGGCGGAGATCGCGCGCGGCGTCGACAATGTGCGCAAGGTGGTGCGCGTGTTCGAGGTGGTGTCCGAAGAGGAAATAGCGAACTACACCAAGCAGCAGGGTGCCCCCGTGACTGATGATTCCGGCTCCGTCACGAAGTCGAGCGCCGCACCCGCGTCCGCACCCGGTTCCGCATCTGCCCCCGCTCCGGCCGCAGCGTCACCCGCGCCGTCGACTCACGCACCTGCCCCAGAGGCCTCTTCCACGCTGCCGGCCCGCTCGGACATCCAGGGCACGCCGCTGCCTCCCATCCAGACGGCTCCCGTGCGCTGAACGAACCCAGTCGACATGCCCTGAGAGCGCTTGAACGCCTCAAGGACAGAAAAAACCCGGTCGGAACATGCGGTTCCGACCGGGTTTCTTGTTGGACCGGATGATGCCGTCACGCGCCTGGCTTGCGCAGGCGGGTGATCAGGCTGGAGGTATCGAAGCGGCTGCCGCCCGCCTGCTGCACGTCACCGTAGAACTGGTCGACCAGGGCCGTCACCGGCACGCGCGCGCCATTGCGCTTGGCCTCGTCGAGCACGAGCCCGAGGTCCTTGCGCATCCAGTCGACAGCGAAGCCGAAGTCGAACTTGCCCTGCACCATGGTCTTGCCGCGGTTCTCCATCTGCCAGCTCTGGGCCGCGCCCTTGCTGATGACGTCGAGCACGATGTTCATGTCGAGCTCGGCCTGCTGGCCGAAGGCGATGGCTTCCGACAGGCCCTGCACCAGGCCGGCGATGCAGATCTGGTTGACCATCTTGGCGAGCTGCCCGGCGCCGCTGTCGCCGATGCGGGTGAAGGCGCGCGAGAACGCCATGGCGGCGGGCAGGACGGCATCGAAGTCCGCCTGGTCGCCGCCGCACATCACCGTGAGCTGCCCGTTCTGGGCGCCTGCCTGGCCGCCAGAGACCGGTGCATCGATGAATGCGAAGCCCTGCTTGCGTGCCTCGGCATACAGCTCGCGGGCCACCTGTGCCGATGCGGTGGTGTGGTCGGCGAAGATCGCGCCCTTCTTCATTCCGGCAAACGCGCCATCCGCGCCGAGCACCACGGATCGCAGGTCGTCGTCGTTGCCCACGCAGCAGAACACGATGTCGGCATCCTTGACCGCCTCTTTGGGCGTGGCGCCGAAGCTGCCGCCGAACTCCCGGGCCCAGGCCTCGGCCTTGGCTGTCGTGCGGTTGTAGACCGACACCTGGTGACCTGCCTTGGCCAGGTGCCCCGCCATCGGATAGCCCATGACGCCCAGGCCCAGGAACGCGACCTTGCGCGCGGGCGTGGATTCATAAGGGCGGGGATGGATGCTGCTGCTCATTCTCAAAATACTCCGTGTCGGTTCGGTGGTGAGACGCCGGTGCGCTTGTGGCGCAGGGCGCTTGCTCTTTCTTTCTCTCTCTGTTTCCTCCCCCCGCCTGGCGGTGGGGAGAGGGGAAAACGGATCAGACGATCGCGAAATGCTCGGTGCCAGCCGACAGGTCGGTGGTCTTCGCGCGCTGGCTGCTCAGCTTGATCTGCAGGCGCAGGTCGTTCACCGAGTCGGCGTTGCGCAGGGCGTCCTCATAGGTGATGACGTTGGCCTCGAACAGGTCGAACAGCGCCTGGTCGAAAGTCTGCATGCCGAGGTTGCGGCTCTTCTTCATGATCTCCTTGATCTCGGCGACCTCGCCCTTGAAGATCAGGTCGGCGATCAGTGGCGAGTTCAGCATGATCTCCACGGCGGCGGCCCGGCCCTTGCCGTCCTGCTTGGGGATCAGGCGCTGCGAGACGAGCGCGCGCAGGTTCAGCGACAGGTCCATCAGCAACTGTGCCCGGCGCTCTTCGGGGAAGAAGTTGATGATGCGGTCCAGCGCCTGGTTGGCGCTGTTGGCGTGCAGCGTGGCCAGGCACAGGTGGCCGGTTTCTGCGAAGGCGACCGCGTGCTCCATGGTCTCGCGGTCGCGGATTTCGCCCATCAGGATGACGTCGGGGGCCTGGCGCAGCGTGTTCTTGAGTGCCGCTTCCCAGCTTTCGGTGTCGAGGCCTACCTCGCGCTGCGTGACCACGCAGTTCTTGTGGGGGTGCACGAACTCGACCGGGTCCTCGACGGTGATGATGTGCCCGAAGGAGTTCAGGTTGCGCCAGTCGAGCATCGCGGCCAGCGTGGTGGACTTGCCCGAGCCCGTGGCACCGACCAGGATGCACAGGCCGCGCTTGGTCATCGTCACGTCCTTGAGCACCTGCGGCACGCCCAGGCCGTCGATGGTGGGCAGCGTGAGCGGAATGGTCCGCAGCACCATGCCGACGCGTCCCTGCTGCACGAAGGCATTCACCCGGAAGCGGCCGATACCCGCGGGCGAGATCGCGAAATTGCACTCCTTGGTGCGCTCGAAGTCGGCGATCTGCTTGTCGCTCATGATCGAGCGGGCCAGAACCAGCGTGTGCGCGGGCGTCAGCGGCTGGGGCGATACTTTGGTCACGGCGCCGTCCACCTTGATGGCGGGTGGGAACTCGGCCGTGATGAACAGGTCGCTGCCGCCACGGCTGACCATCAGACGAAGCAGATCGTTGATGAATTTACTGGCCTGATCGCGTTCCATTGTTGTCCTCTCGGTTGGTCTGGCAGCCCGGATGGATCAGGCCGGCACGGTGTGTTGTAGGTTGGGCCAGCCGCGCGGCAGGAAGCGGGCTGGCGGATGGCTTGCCGTCATCCATGGGGATTGTCGCTGAGCCGGGAGCTGACGACACGCAGGCGCAGCGAAAGTTTTCGCGCGAGCAGCGCAACGAGGCTGGCGGCCAGCGGCGCGTCATGCTCCATCATTTCGTCCATGGCCTCCGCGCTGAGCACGGCCACCTCGCAGTCGGTCAGCGTGGTGCAGGTGGAAAAGCGGATGCCCGAGTCGAGCAGCGACATCTCGCCGAGGATGTCCCCGGGCCGGGTTTCGGCCAGCCGAAGGTGCTCGCCCCAGGGCTGGCGCCGATCCACGCCGATCGTGCCGGACAGCAGCACGATCATGAAGCTGCCGTATTCGTCCTGGCGGATCAGGTCGCGGTTGGGAGAGATAGTGGCGAAAGCGAAGAAGCGCTGCATGCGGTCCACGCGGTCGCTGCTCAGGTGCGACATGTACGGGTCCTGGGCCCAGACGCTCTGCAGCAGCCTGGTGCCCCGGCTCTTGGGCAGCCGTGTGGCGGCCACCTCGACGGCGCGCGCCTCCCAGGGCACCGCGGACTGGCCCTGGGCCAGCTTGGACGCGAATGCGGTCGTGAACAGGTTCGATTCAGCACCCTCCCTGGCGTCCCTGGGGCCCTTGGTCTTGAGCAGGTCGAGTAAGCTTTTCATGCTGGATCTCCCTGTCCCCACACAACCGGCGTGTCGGGATGGTCGAGGCGGATGGTGAACCGGTCGGGCTGCCGGTCAGCCCGGGAAATTCTCCGGAATCTTCGCCTTGGCGCGGGCCTCGGCGGGGCTGATGATGTTGCGGCGCACCAGATCGGTCAAGTTCTGGTCCAGGGTCTGCATGCCGACATTGTTGCTGGTCTGGATGGTGGAGTACATCTGCGCCACCTTGGCCTCGCGGATCAGGTTGCGGATGGCGCTGGTGCCCAGCATGATCTCATGCGCGGCAACGCGGCCCTGGCCATCCTTGGTCTTGCACAGCGTCTGCGAGATCACGGCCTGCAGCGATTCGGAGAGCATCGCGCGGACCATTTCCTTTTCCTCGGCGGGGAACACGTCGATGATACGGTCGATGGTCTTGGCGGCACTCGAGGTGTGCAGCGTGCCGAACACCAGGTGGCCGGTTTCGGCGGCGGTCATCGCAAGGCGGATCGTTTCCAGGTCGCGCATTTCGCCCACCAGGATCGCATCCGGGTCTTCACGCAGCGCCGATTTCAATGCCGCCGCGAACGACAGCGTCATCGGGCCGACCTCGCGCTGGTTGATCAGGCACTTCTTGGACTCGTGCACGAATTCGATCGGGTCTTCCACGGTCAGGATGTGGCCGTACTCGGTCTCGTTCAGGTAGTTCACCATCGCGGCGAGCGTGGTGGACTTGCCCGAGCCGGTCGGGCCGGTCACCAGCACCAGGCCGCGCGGCTTGAGTGCCAGGTCGCCGAAGATCTTGGGCGCATTCAACTGCTCGAGCGTCAGGATCTTGCTGGGAATCGTACGGAACACGGCTGCCGCGCCGCGGTTCTGATTGAACGCGTTCACGCGGAAGCGCGCAAGGCCTTCGATCTCGAAGGAGAAGTCGACTTCCAGGAATTCCTCGTAGGTCTTGCGCTGCGAGTCGCTCATGATGTCGTACACCATGGCGTGCACCGTCTTGTGGTCGAGCGCGTCCACGTTGATGCGGCGCACGTCGCCGTGGACCCGGATCATGGGCGGCAGGCCGGCCGAGAGGTGCAGGTCGGATGCTTTGTTCTTGACACTGAAAGCAAGCAGTTGGGTAATGTCCACGGGATCCCTCAAGTCGTTCGTTTGATACGCTTGGAACCTGGGGACTCTGAGTCAGGTTCCCCTTGTTTCCGA
The DNA here is from genome assembly GCF_014395975.1 of Diaphorobacter ruginosibacter. Taxonomy (NCBI): domain Bacteria; kingdom Pseudomonadati; phylum Pseudomonadota; class Betaproteobacteria; order Burkholderiales; family Comamonadaceae; genus Diaphorobacter; species Diaphorobacter ruginosibacter. The sequence continues at coordinate 429,325 of NZ_CP060714.1, forward strand.
GCGGATTCGACAGGTTACGGCGGTTCGTCCTGCATCGCCAGTCAAAAGCGCCGAAACTGATTTCTCAATGAATATTATGACGACGATTTCCAACAATCTCCAACGAGTTCACGCCCTGATAGCCGGCGCCTGCGAACAGGCGGGGCGACCGGCGGGCAGCGTGCATTTGCTGGCCGTCTCCAAGACCTTCGGCCCCGACGCGGTGCAGGCGGCGGCGCTTGCCGGGCAGCGCAGCTTTGGCGAGAACTACATCCAGGAAGCCGTGGAGAAGATGGCCGTCGTGGCGGAGTTCGAGTTGCCGCACAGGCTGGAGTGGCACTGCATCGGCCCGATCCAGAGCAACAAGACGCGTCTCGTTGCCGAGCATTTCGATTGGGCGCACACGGTGGACCGCCTCCGGATCGCGCAGCGCCTGTCCGACCAGCGCCCCGAGAGCCTGCCGCCGCTGCAGGTCTGCATCCAGGTGAACCTGGATGGCGGCGCCAACAAGTCCGGTGTGGCGCCCGACGAGGCACTGGAGCTTGCACGCGAGGCCGCGGGCCTGCCGCGCATCCTCGTGCGCGGGCTGATGAGCATTCCCGAGCCGGCGGCGGACTTCGAGTCGCAGTTGCAGGTGCACCAGCGCGCAAAGCGGCTGTTCGACGATATTGCGGCGCAGCAGGTCAAGGGGCTCGAGCGCTTCGATACGCTCTCCATGGGCATGACCGACGATCTCGCCGCCGCCGTGCAGGCGGGCAGCACCATGGTGCGCGTGGGCAGCGGCATCTTCGGCCGACGCCACTATCCCGCCGCGCGCTGATGCGCGTGCTAAGCTGTGTTTCTATCGAGCGGAACACCGTTTTTCATTGCTGAACCTACCTGCGAAGGGCTCCATCGGAGCACCGGTCGCGGGGATATAACTGGAGATAACCCCATGCCCGGCTTGCTGCCTGATGTCGATCCCGATGGATTGCTGGAATTCTCGGTGGTCTACACCGATCGCGCACTCAACCACATGTCCAGGCGATTCGTGGGCGTGGTGCAGGACATTCTCGGCGTGCTCAAGCAGGTCTACAACGCGCACACGGCGGTGCTCGTGCCTGGCAGCGGCACTTTCGGCATGGAGGCCGTGGCGCGCCAGTTCGCCAACCGCGAGAAGGTGCTGATCGTGCGCAACGGCTGGTTCAGCTACCGCTGGACGCAGATCTTCGACGAGGGCGGGCTTGGTGGCGGCTCCGTGGTCTGCAAGGCGCGCAAGCAGGGCGAGGGCGCGCAGGATCCGTGGGCGCCGGCCCTGGCCGCCGACGTGGCCGAGACCATCCGGGTCGAGCGTCCCAAGGTCGTCTTCGCGCCGCATGTGGAAACCGCCAGCGGCATCATGCTGACCGATGACTACATCAAGACCATCTCCGACGCCGCGCACGAAGTGGGCGCGCTGATGGTGCTGGACTGCGTGGCCTCCGGCGCGATGTGGGTGGACATGCAGAAGACGGGCGTCGATGTGCTGATCAGCGCGCCGCAGAAGGGCTGGAGCAGCACGCCATGCTGCGCCATGGTGATGCTCTCCGAGCGCGCGCGCCAGGCGATCGAACACACGCAGAGCTCCAGTTTCTCGTGCGACCTGAAGAAGTGGATGACGATCGCGGAGGGCTACGAAAAGGGCCAGCATGCCTATCACACGACCATGCCGACGGACGCCCTGGTCAAGCTGCGTGACGTGATGCTGGAGACCCGCGACTACGGCTTTGCGAAGGTGCGCGAAGAGCAGATCGAACTGGGCGCCAAGGTGCGCCAGCTGCTCGAATCGCGTGGATTCCCGAGCGTGGCGGCCGACGGCTTCAAGGCGCCGGGCGTGGTGGTGAGCTACACGACCGACCCCGAGATCCAGTCGGGCAGGGCGTTCCTGGCCGTGGGCCTGCAGACCGCCTCCGGCGTGCCGCTGCAGTGCGACGAAGGCCCGGATTTCAAGACCTTCCGTGTCGGCCTGTTCGGCCTGGAGAAGTGGCACAACGTGGACCGCACGGTGGGCTATCTCTCCAAGGCGCTCGACGCGATCGGCGTGCCGCCCGCGAAGGGCTGAGGCACGCCGCGAGCCCCCGCTGAATCAGACCGAACCCCTACTTTTCTCCATTTCCCTGGAATCCATGAAGAACATCCTGACCCTGCTGGCTGTCTCCGCCGCCCTGACCGCAACGGCCGCCCATGCCGCCGATCCCGTGACCACTCCGAGCGGACTGGTCTATGAAAGCATCAAGGAGGGCTCCGGCGCTTCGCCCAAGGCCACGGACACCGTGCGCGTGCACTACCGCGGCTGGTTTCCCGATTCCGGCAAGGAGTTCGACAGCTCGATCAAGCGCGGACAGCCGATCGACTTTCCGCTCAATGGCGTCATTCCATGCTGGACCGAAGGCGTGCAGAAGATGAAGGTGGGCGGCAAGGCCAAGCTGACCTGCCCGGCCAGCATCGCCTACGGCGCGCGCGGTGCGGGCGGCGTGATCCCGCCCAATGCGACGCTGAACTTCGAGGTGGAGCTGCTGGCGGTCAACGGCAAGTGAGGCAAGGGAGCGGGCGCGCGACTGTGAACGACGGTGAATGACTACCCTGCGCGTGCGGGGACGCGCGCTTCTCCTACAACCCAAGGTGTGAACAAGGGCCCGTGACGGGCCCATGAGCGGCTATTCTCGGGCACATGCAAATGCTTCCGATGGAGGATCACCTGGATTCGCCCGGCGTGCATGCCGCAGCAGCGGCGCGCGCGGCGCATCTGGCCCGGGCCAAGTGGCAGGCGACAGGCCTGTTCATCGCCGTCTTGGTGGTCTTCGCGCTGACCTATGCCTTTCCCCAGAATCTCTGGGTCGAGTGCGTGCGTGCGATGGCCGAGGCCGCGATGATCGGCGCGCTGGCCGACTGGTTCGCCGTATCGGCGCTGTTCAGGCGCATCCCCCTGCCGTATCTCGCTCGGCACACCAACATCATTGCGCGCAACAAGGACCGCATCGGCGAGAACCTGTCGGTGTTCGTGCGCGACCGGTTCCTGGATGCGCCCTCGCTTGTCGGCATGATCCGCAGGCATGACCCGGCCGACCTGCTGGCGCAGTGGCTGACCTCTCCGGCCAACGCGGGCCTGCTCGGCAAGCAGGTGGCGCGGCTGATCTCGACCGCGCTGGACACCATCGAGGACGAGAAGATCCAGGAGCTGCTCAACCGGGCTGCGCGCGCGCTGATCGGGCATCTGGATATCTCGCGCGGGATGGCAGCGGCTCTCGGCGCGCTCACGCATGAGCGGCGCCACCAGGTGCTGCTCGACGACCTGCTGGTGCGCCTTGGCAGCCTGCTGCAGTCCACGGACACCCGCAATTTCATCGCCGGAACGCTGGTCAACTGGATCAAGCGCGAGCATCCGCTCAAGCAGAAGGTGCTGCCCACCGACTGGCTCGGCGGCAAGGGGGCGTCCGCCATTTCCCATGCGGTGGAGACGCTGCTGGTCGAGGTGGCCAGGGACCCGAACCACCAGTTGCGCGACACGCTGGACACCGCGATCGCACGGCTCATCGAGCGCATGCAGAACGATCCGGACTGGGAGCGGCGCGGCGAGGAGATCCGCAGCTACCTGCAGAACGACGAGGCCCTGGGCTCCTATGTGCACGACATCTGGGCGGAGCTGCGGCGCAAGCTGCGCGAGGACCTGCAGGACGAGCACTCGGCCCTCGCGCGCAATGTCTCGCAGATGGGCCAGTGGCTGGGCATGTCGCTGGCGGGCGATGCGGCGCTGCGCCATCGCCTGAACGTTCGCCTCGAACTGTGGGCCGCGCAATGGGCGCCCGACGTGGCGCAGTCGGTGGCGGAGCACATCCGCGCGACCGTGCAGCGCTGGGATGCGCAGGAGATGGCCGAGCTGGTGGAGCAGCACATCGGCAGCGACCTGCAGTACATCCGGATCAACGGCACCATCGTGGGCGGGCTCATCGGCCTGGTGCTGTTCGTGATATCGCACGCGAGCATCATCTGGGGACTGGTCGCGCGAAGCTGAATTGCCGGCTGTGCTGCCTGGCCCCCAACAGGTGGTGAACAGGTGGTGCCCGTGCCTCAGTCCTCTTCGGGAGCGGTGGGAGCGGCGTCCTCGCCATGTCCCGGCAGCTTGGCATCGCCATCCAGCAGGTGCCTGGCCAGTTGCTGCCAGGCTTCGGCCTCCTCGGCATGTCCCGAAAAGTGGTAGCAGGTCGCCACGGCCATGGCCATGCGGCCGTTCTCGGGCGTCAGGTCGAATGCGAGCTCGGCCTGCGCGGCCGCGTTCTCCCACATGATCTTTGCATTGGCGGAACCTTCCTTCTGCAGCGCGTGAGCTTCCGCCATCCAGGCCTGGGCGAGCTTGAACGCGGCCTCGGGCTCGTCACGGTCGGCACGGTGGGCCAGGTAGAACTGCTTGCCGGCCTCCTGCCAGAGTGCGCGTGCCTGCGCAAAATCGGTGGTGGCGACGCCTTGCGCCTGCGCGACGAGCGCATTGCCCTCTTGCAGGTGCGACTGATAGTCGTCGGCAGGGGCGCTGGAAGAAAGGGAGGTGGAATCGTTGACCATGCCGGTATTGTCGCCGGGCAGGCCGCTCAGTAGCGGAAGTCCAGCATCTTGCCTTCGCCGCCGACTGTCACATTCCTGCTCTGGCTGTCCTGGCCGGGAACAGTGGCCTTGACCGCATATGGCCCCGCGGGCAGCTTGATCAGGCAGATCGGCCCCTGGGCCTTGAAGTGCGCGCTGCCGGCGGAGCCCGCGATCTCGACATCGACGCTCGCCAGATAGGCACCGTCCCTGGTCGAGAACAGCAGTGACAGCGGATAGTCCTTCATCGCCGCGCGCATGGCGGTCGATTCATCGGAGCCAATACCGCCGCAGGCGTACTGCACGCCGCCCTGGGTCTTCACCATCGGCGGGATGCTGCCGTCCTGTGCGTGTACCGTGCCGACGCCAAGCAGGGTCAGCGCCGTGCCCAGGGCAAGCATGGAGCTTGTTCGCAACATGGTCGTTCCTTTCCGAAGTCCGGGAGAGGAAATATTGTGGAGCGCAGCGCACGGAGCGCGTGTAGTCCGTTGCAGGCGTGGCCCGTCCGCCGTCGTGCCGTCGGGCGCAGGGAGAGGCCCTGCCTTGTCTCGCCGGCACGCATGGAAGTCAGCAAGGGGCGGTCAGAAACGGGTCAGAACCGCTCCAGCTCCGGATGCTTGATCTGCCCGCCGCGCACCAGCATCTTGCCGTACTCGGCGCAGCGGTTCAGCGTGGGAATCACCTTGCCGGGGTTGAGCAGTCCCTTGGGGTCGAACGCGGCCTTGAGCGCGAACATCTGCTGGTTTTCCTCGGTGGTGAACTGCGTGCACATGCTGTTGAGCTTTTCCACGCCCACGCCGTGCTCGCCGGTCACGGTGCCGCCCATCGCGACGCTGGTCTCCAGGATGTCGGCGCCGAAGAGTTCGCAGCGGTGCAGTTCATCGGGGTCATTCGCATCGAACAGGATCAGCGGATGCAGATTGCCGTCGCCCGCATGGAACACGTTGGCGCAGCGCAGCTGGTACTTCTTCTCCATCTCCTGAATGGCCAGCAGGATGTCGGCCAGTCGCTTGCGCGGGATGGTCGAGTCCATGCACATGTAGTCGGGGCTGATGCGGCCGCTGGCGGGGAAGGCGTTCTTGCGGCCGCTCCAGAAGCGCAGGCGTTCCTCCTCGTTGTTGCTCACCGTGATGGCGGTGGCGCCGGCATGCCGCAGCACCTCGCTCATTCGACCGATTTCCTCCTCCACCTCCTCGGGCGTGCCGTCGCTCTCGCACAGGAGGATGGCCTCGGCGGTGAGGTCGTAGTCGGCGCGCACGAAGTCCTCGACGGCCGCGGTCATCGGCTTGTCCATCATCTCGAGGCCCGCGGGGATGATGCCCGCGGCGATCACCGCCGCCACCGCATCGCCGGCCTTGCGCACATCATCGAAGCTCGCCATGATGCAGCGCGCGAGCTGCGGCTTGGGGATGAGCTTCACGGTCACTTCCAGCGCCACGGCCAGCATGCCTTCGCTGCCGATCATGGCGGCCAGCAGGTCGTAGCCCGGCACATCGAGTGCCTCGCTGCCGAAGGTGACGGGCTCGCCCTCGATGGTGAAGCCCCGCACGCGCAGCACGTTGTGCACGGTGAGGCCGTATTTCAGGCAATGGACGCCGCCCGAATTCTCGGCGACGTTGCCGCCGATGGTGCAGGCGATCTGGCTGCTGGGGTCGGGTGCGTAGTACAGGTTGTGCGGCGCGGCGGCCTCGCTGATCGCGAGGTTGCGCACGCCGCATTGCACGCGCGCGGTGCGGCTCACCGGATCGACCTTGAGGATCTGGTTGAACTTGGCCAGCGACAGGGTCACGCCCAGCGCGTGCGGCATCGCCCCGCCGGAGAGGCCCGTGCCGGCGCCGCGTGCGACGACGGGCACGTCGAGCCGGTGGCAGGTGCGCAGCACGGCCTGTACCTGCTCCTCGGTTTCGGGGAGGGCCACCACCAGCGGGCGCTGGCGATAGGCGGTCAGCCCGTCGCATTCATAGGGCGTGGTGTCTTCGGAGTTCCAGAGCAGCGCATGCGCGGGCAGATGCCGGCCGAGCGCATCGACGATGGCTTTCTGGCGGACGGCACGTTCGCTCTGCGACGGCGTCGGGGTATCGGGGGATGAGGAGGCTGTGCTCATCCCATGAATGTAGTGCACCGCGGGGGATTGCGGCTTGAACAAATTTGCACGGGTGTGTGAGCGCGTTTGGGGCGCGGGCCGGGACCTCCAGCACCAACGCCAACGCGCTCCCGGGTATCCATCCGCAGTCCATCCGCTGTCAGGCCAGGGTCTTCCTCAGCCAGTCGGCAAATGCCGAGCACTCCCAGCGATCCATCGTGCCGGTCTTCCAGCACAGGTAGTGCGCATGCGGGCTGGGCGCGACGATGTTGTCGAACAGGCGCACCAGCGTGCCCTGGTCGAGCCACGGGCGGCCGAGCTTGAGGCGCACCAGGGCCACGCCCATGCCGGCCGATGCGGCGTCGCACATCAGGCCGATGTCGTTGAACTGCGAGCCTTCGGTGGGCGCGGGCCAGTCCAGGCCGCATACATCGAACCAGCTTCGCCAGGGCTCGAGCGGGCTGCGCAGGAGGGGAATGCCCTCCAGATCCTCGGGCCGCTCGAACGGGCCATGCTCGCGCACGAAGGCAGGGGAGGCCAGCGGCGTGACGATATCGCGGGCCAGCTCGACATGCTCCATGTCGGCATAGTGGCCGGGGCCGAAGCGCACGACAAGGTCCGCATCTTCGGCGACCACGTCCAGCAGCGGGATCGAGACCTGCAGCGCCAGGTCGATTTCCGGGTAGGCCTCGGTGAACTGGCGCAGGCGCGGAATCAGCACCGACCGCGCGAATGTGGGCGTGACCGCGAGCTTCAGCCGGCGCTTTCCGGGCGCGCTGACCGCTCCCGGAAAGCGCTGGAGCGCGCCGAGGCCCTCGCGCACATGGGCGAGATAGGCGCTGCCGTCGGTGGTGAGCGAGAAGTCGGCCCGCCCGAACAGGCGCGTGCCCAGGATCTGCTCGAGTTGCTTGACGCGGTGGCTCACGGCGCTGGGCGTGACGCACAGTTCCTCGGCAGTGAGCGTCACGCTGCGAAGCCGCGCCAGCGCCTCGAACGTGAGCAGGCACTGGATGGGCGGAATGCGCCTCAGCGCGCTGGCATCGGCGCTCATCGGGAGTGGGGTGTGTGCGCTGCTGCTCATGTCGTGGTCTTTGTGCTCTGGCGGCTGCGGGTTACTTGAAGATCACGGTCTTGTGGCCGTTCATCAGCACGCGGTGCTCGCTATGCCATTTCACGGCGCGGGCCAGCACCTGGCTTTCCGTGTCGCGGCCGCGGGCGGTGAGATCCTCGACCGTGTCGGAATGGCTGGCGCGGGCCACGTCCTGCTCGATGATCGGGCCTTCGTCGAGATCGGCCGTCACATAGTGGGCGGTGGCACCGATCAGCTTCACGCCGCGGTCATGGGCCTGATAGTACGGCTTCGCGCCCTTGAAGCTGGGCAGGAAGCTGTGGTGGATGTTGATCGCGCGGCCCGAGAGCTTCTTGCACAGGTCGTCGGACAGCACCTGCATGTAGCGCGCCAGCACCACGAGTTCGGCGCCTTCGGCCTGGATGATCTCGAACTGCTTTGCCTCCGCCTGCGCCTTGGTCGCGGCGGTCACCGGAATGTGGTGGAACGGGATGTTGTAGCTGGCGGCCAGCTGGTAGAAATCGCGGTGGTTGCTGATGATGGCGCGGATGTCCACCGGCAGCAGGCCGGACTTCCAGCGGAACAGCAGGTCGTTCAGGCAGTGGCCTTCCTTGCTGACCATGATCACCGCCTTCATGGATTCGCTCGTGGTGTGCAGGCTCCAGCGCATGTCGAACGCGGCCGCGAACTCGGCCAGATCGGCCTTGAGGGCCGCGCCCTCCAGGCTGTCGCAGGCGAACTGGACCCGCATGAAGAACAGGCCGGTGTCCTTGTCGTTGTACTGTGCGGCTTCTTCGATGTTGCCGCTGCGCTCGGCCAGGAAGCCGGAAACCGCGTGGACCAGACCGACACGGTCTGCGCAGGAAAGTGTCAGGATGTAAGAGGAGTTCGAGGTCATATGGCCCCGATTGTCGCAGCACGGCGCAACCCGCGCGGGCAGGAGCACAGTGGCCGAGTGCTCCGCGGGGCGAGGCTCAGGCGGCGATCAGCGTTTCCACTGCTCGCGCAACGACGCGCAGTGGTCCTTCGGCGCGAGTGCGGGCGTGACTATGAACAGGTCTGCTTCGGATTGGATAGCAGCATCCACCCGTCCGGCCTGCGCCATCACCTTGCGAGCGCGAACGTTCTCCGAGAGCCACTGCGGCACGCCCAGGCGCTGGCGCACATGGCCATTGCCCGCGATGAGAAGCACGGTGCGGCCGGGCTGGAGGGCCTCCGCGATGGTTCTGGCCATGCTTTCGTCGCGGGCCAGTTGGACGCGGGCCATCGGCTGCAGCTGGGTTTCCGGCAGCAGGTCGCAGTGACCCTTGCGGATCGCCTCCACCTGCAACTGCATTGCGGCCGCGTCCAGGCGCCGGTCGAAACGTGGGTCCTTCATGGCGCCCGGCATGGCGGAGCGCGGCAGGTTGCCGCCGAGTACCGGAACTCCGGCGCGCACGGCCTGCATCACCGCCGGGCCATAGGAGGCCCAGGGCCAGCCCTTGTCGTTCCAGCGCAGCGCCGCCTGCACGTCCGGCTCGCTGGCATCGGCAGGCAGGCCCTGGGTGGACGTGCCGGCATCGGCCATCTCCAGCACCAGGGCGGCCAGCTGTCGGCGGGCCGCGAGCTCGCGTACCGTCTCGGCCTCCAGGGCATGGTGCTCGTCGGCATCGTGCTGCTCTCCCAGCAGCAGCACGTCGGCCGGCAACAGGGAGTCGAGCGCGCGATGCCAGGGCTTGAACGATGCGGCGGCGGCGAGGTGGATCTCGGGCGTATCCGTGGAGTGTTTGCCCGCGGGCAGCGTGCATCCCGCAAGCAGGGCTGCGGCGGCGATGCAGGCGAGCCGGAGGGAGAGGCTGCGGGAGAGAGCCGGGGGAGATGGATTGAGTGTTTTATTGAGAATCATTCTCGAATACTAGCTGCTTTGGGGGTGGCAGAGCCGTGATCCCTCATGGGGCTTCTGATATTCGTGCATCATGTAAATCAATGTCAGAAATTCCTTCTCAGGGAATGCACCTTGTTTGCCAAAAGCGCGAACTGCCGTGCGAAGTATGTGCTATCGAAATCGATTCTCGTAGACCTGAGTCTTGACGCAGGATCAGGCTTTTTTCGGCCAAAAGGTGTAGAACACTGTCTGACTTTCTCACGCGTGCCGCGATAGGCGCGCGCTGCTCTTTTTTTGTCCCCCTCTCTTCACAGTCTCCGGAGTGAACACGTCCATGAAACGCGAATCTGCTGATCTGGCCCCTACCTTGCCCATGCAACCCATCAGTCTCGACGTCCTGCGCGAGAAGTATTTCAAGAACGATGAGAAGGATGTGCAGGAGCTGTATCGCCGCGTGGCCCGTGCGCTCGCGTCGGTGGAGCGCGAGGACCTGCGCGAGTCGCTCGAGGCGCGCTTCCTCGACAACCTGCGCCTGGGCGCGATCGGCGCGGGGCGCATCATGAGCGCGGCCGGCACCGACATCCAGGCCACGCTGATCAACTGCTTCGTGCAGCCCGTGGGCGACTGCATCCAGGGCGTGGACGACGCGGGCTACCCCGGCATCTACGAGGCGCTGCGCGAGGCAGCCGAAACCATGCGCCGCGGCGGCGGCGTGGGCTACGATTTCTCGCGCATCCGCCCGCGCGGTGCCCAGGTCAAGGGCACGGCGTCGATGGCGTCCGGCCCTTGCAGCTACATCAACGTGTTCGACCAGTCGTGCTCCACGGTGGAGAGCGCGGGCGCGCGCCGCGGCGCGCAGATGGGCGTGCTGCGCATCGACCATCCCGATGTGCTCGACTTCATCACCGCCAAGCGCACCCCGGGGCGCTGGAACAATTTCAACGTGTCGGTGGGCGTGCCCGACGGCTTCATGGATGCCGTGGAGGCCGATGGCGAGTGGGAGCTGATCCACGCCGCCGAGCCGGGTGCCGAGCTCAAGAAAGAGGGCGCGCACCAGCGCTCCGATGGTCAGTGGGTCTACCGCACGCTGCGCGCCCGCGCGCTGTGGGACACGATCATGAAGTCGGCCTACGACTTCGCCGAGCCGGGCATCCTGTTCCTCGACCAGATCAACACCGACAACAACCTGCACTACGTCGAGACGATCCAGGCCACCAATCCCTGCGGCGAGCAGCCGCTGCCGCCCTATGGCTGCTGCGACCTGGGGCCGATCATCCTCACGCGCTTCGTGCGCAACCCCTTCGGCATCCACGGCGAGGCGCAATTCGACTTCGACGCATTCGAGGCTTCCGTTGCCACGCAGGTGCGGGCGCTCGACAACGTGCTCGACCTGACGTTCTGGCCGCTCGAGCAACAGCGCGCAGAGTCGGCGGCCAAGCGCCGCATCGGCGTGGGCTTCACCGGCATGGGCAATACGCTGGCCATGCTCAAGCTGCGCTATGACCGCAAGGAAGGCCGCGACATGGCGGTGAAGATCGCCGAGCACATGCGCAACGCGGCCTACACGGCGTCGGTGGAGCTGGCCAAGGAGAAGGGCGCGTTCCCGAAGTTCAAGGCCGACGGCTACCTCAAGGACGGCACGTTCGTGAGCCGCCTGCCGGAGGACATCAAGAAGCAGATCCGCAAGCACGGCATCCGCAACAGCCACCTGCTGTCGATCGCGCCGACCGGCACGGTGAGCCTGGCCTTCGCTGACAACGCCTCCAACGGCATCGAGCCTCCGTTCTCGTGGACCTACACCCGCCGCAAGCGCGAGGCCGACGGCAGCAAGAGCGAATACGTGGTCGAGGACTATGCGTGGCGCCTGTACCGCACGCTGGGCGGCGATGTGAACCAGCTGCCGGACTATTTCGTCAACGCCATGGACATGGCCGCCGCGGACCACGTGGCGATGATGGAGGCCGTGCAGCCCTTCGTGGACACCGCGATCTCCAAGACCGTCAACGTGCCGGAAGATTACCCGTACGACGACTTCAAGAACCTGTATCTGCAGGCCTGGCATTCGGGCCTCAAGGGCCTGGCCACGTACCGTCCCAACAGCATTCTGGGTGCGGTGCTGGAAGTCACTCCGGCCAAGAAGGAAGAGCCTGCAGCCGCCGCAGCCCCTGCACTGCAGTTGCCGCAGGTTCCGGCCTACGATCCGATGCGCGCGGTGATCGAAAGCCGACCCAAGGGCGTCCTGTCGGCCGTGGCCGAAAAGCTCGAATACTGGACGCAGGAAGGCCACAAGGCGCTGTACCTCATCGTCTCGTTCCTGCCCGTGCCCGATGGGCATGGCGGCACGGTCGAGCGTGCGATCGAATTCTTCATGCCCGTGGGCCAGAGCGGCGAGTCGCAGCAATGGATCACCTCCAGCATGCGCCTGCTCTCGCTTGCGGCGCGTGGCGGCTTCCTGGAGCGTGCGCTCAGCGACATGCGCAAGGTGGCGTGGGATCGGGGCCCGGTGCGGCTGGGCTTCCACGTGAAGGACGACGGCACGCGCGTGCCCATGTGGCATGACTCCGAGGTGGCGGCCATCGCCTATGCGGTGCAGAACATCCTCGCGCTGCGTGCCGCGCCGCAGCAACAGGTGCTGCCGCTCGAGGAGCCCACGCCGTCCGCCAATACCGAGATCGCAGGCGGCAACCCGCCCGCGATGGCCGGCAAGAAGTGCCATGAGTGCGGCGCGCATGCGGTGATCCGCAAGGATGGATGCGACTACTGCACCCAGTGCGGCGCCCTGGGCAGCTGCGGCTGACCGTTGACCGCTGACAGCGAACGGCGGCCCCGGGATCGTCGATACGCTCCCATGCCGTCCGCCGCATTCGAGAACCGCGCATGAACACACGGATTCCCGTTCCAGGCATGCGCTCGCCCGGTGTCGGGTTCGAGCAGCCCTTCGAGATGCTCGACGCCTGCCACGAGCGCGTGCTGCGTTCGCTCAAGCTGCTGGATGACCTGCGCGCGTACCTGCGCACGCATGCGAGCGACGACATGGCTCGCCAGGCGGCACGCGACGTGCTGCGGTACTTCGACATTGCCGCCCCGTTGCACCACCAGGATGAGGAACTGCACATCTTCCCGCACCTGAGGCAACGGCGCTCGGACGATGCGCTTCTCATGGAGATCATCCGGCGCCTCGAGCGGGACCATAGGGAAATGACCCGCGCCTGGCTCCGGGTGCGCGAGCCTTTGCTGGGGCTCGCGGATCACTTCATCGGCCACTTCTCTGAGGCCGATGAGGCCGCGTTCGAGCAGTTCATCGCCCGCTACCGGCGGCATCTCGCTGACGAGGACCGCTGCGTCTACCCCGCGGCCCGCGCTGCGGTCGATGCCACTGAGCAGGCCCGGATGGGCCGGGAAATGGCCGCACGGCGCGGGTGAGTGTTGGCAGAGGCCCTGCTCAGAGCGTCGCCGCGATCGGCTTGCTGCCGGAGATCGTCGTGCGGTGCAACTCGCGGTCGAAATTGTTGTAGTCGTTCATCGCAAGATGCTGGGTGCAGCGGTTGTCCCAGAGGGCCAGGGACCCGGCCTGCCAGCGGAAGCGGCAGGTGTATTCGGGCCGCACGGACTCCTGGTAGAGGAAGTCGAGCAGCGGCGCGCTTTCCTCTTCGGTCATGCCTTCGAAGCGCACGGTGTAGGTCCTGTTCACATACAGCGCCTTGCGGCCGGTGCCGGGGTGCACGCGCACCACGGGGTGCGAGACTTCGGCGCTCGCACGCTCGTCCGTGCGCACCTCCATCTTGTGCGCCGGATCGCCATTGTTGACGACCGCGCCGCCCGCGCCGTAGGAGCGCACGGGGCTGTGGATGGCGCGCAGGCCGGTCAGCACTTCCTTGAGCTTGTCGGACAGGCCCTCATAGGCCGCATACATGTTGGTCCACATCGTGTCGCCCCCATAGGGCGGGATCACGCGCGCGTAGAGCGCGGAGCCCAGCGGCGGAATTTCCGAATAGCTCATGTCGCTGTGCCAGAGGCCGCCGAAATTGCGCTTGGTCTTCTCGGTCTTTCCCTTCATGACGGGAAGGATCTCGGGGTGTCCGGCCAGCGCGCGAACGAAGGGCACTTCGAGCAGATGGCCGAATCGCTGGCTGAATGCCTTGTGTTGCTCGGGAGTGAGCTGCTGGTCGCGGAAGAAGATCACGAGGTGATCGTGCAGCGCTTGCTCGATCTGCCCGAAATCGGCGTCGGACAAAGGCTGCGACAGGTCGATGCCGTGGATTTCTGCGCCCAGCGCTCCGGCGATGGGGCGGATGTCGAGAGCGGTGGCTTGTGCGGACATGGTGGGTCTCCTGTAGGTATGGGTTGAATGAGTGGCAGGCCGGATGCGTGGCTGGCGTGATTGACGTGGAGGCCTTACTGCAGCGAGATCTGGGCGCTCTGCACCAGCGCGCCCCACTTCCGGGTCTCGGACTGGATGAAGCTCCTGAATGGGGCAGGGCCGTCGGCGGACACCATGCCGCCCATCTCGGCGATCTTCTTTTCCATGTCAGGCGACCTGGCGATGTCCACCAATTCCTTGCTCAGACGCTGCACGATGGGCTGCGGCGTGGATGCCGGTACGAGCACGCCGAACCAGCCGGTGATCGCATAGTTCGGAACGCCTGCTTCCTCCATCGTTGGTACGTCGGGCAATTGCGGAGACCGTTTGCTGCTGGTGATGGCCAGCGCGCGCAGCTTGCCGGCCTTCACCATGGGCAGCGCGGAGGGCATGTTGTCGAACATCATCGGCACATGGCCGCCCATGGTGTCCGACAGCCCCGGAGCGCTGCCCTTGTAGGGAACATGGGTGAGCTTGATCTTCGCCGAGCTGGCATACAGCTCGCCCGCGAGGTGCAGCGAGGTTCCCGCGCCGGGCGTGGCATAGCTCAGCGGCCCCTTGGATTGCGCAAGCGCCGTCAGTTCCTTGACCGTGTGCACCGGAAGGTCGTTGTTCACCACGAGCAGGTTCGGCACTTCCATGAGCAGCGTCACCGGCGAGAGGTCGCGCAGCGGGCTGTAGGGCAGGCTGCCGTAGAGCGAAGGATTGATCGAGATCGGCCCGATATTGCCCATGAGGATGGTGTAGCCATCACCCGGCTGCTTGGCGACGAAATCCGTGCCCAGGTTGCCGCCCGCGCCGGGCTTGTTCTCCACCAGCACGGGCTGGCCGAGCCGCTCGCCGAGCTTTTGTCCGACCAGGCGCGCCAGCATGTCGGTGGAGCCACCGGGCGGATAGGGAACAATCCACTTGATGGGGCGCGACGGCCAGTGGCTGTCTGCATGCGCGATCGTCGGTGCGATGGCGGATGCCACGACGGCCGAAGCAGCCAGGACGAGAGGGGCGAGTTTCATAGGGCTTGTCTCCGTTGTGAATTCACGGTATGTTCACTAGATGAACGTATTGTTTGTTGTGTGAACATATGCAGAATAATCGATCGATACAGAGATGTCTCGCAATCCTTCGCGCCTTCAGGGTTAATGTGAGCCCGACGCTTGCGGAGCTGTCCCGTGCGGTGGAGTTGCCGCATCCCACGGTGCTGCGTTTCCTGCTGACGCTGGAGGAGGAGGGCTACGTGGCGCGCGATGCCGGCGGCCACTGGCGCTTGACCACGCGCATGCTGGAGTTGGGCTTTGCCGCCATGGAGGGACTCGGGGTGGCCGACGCCGTGCAGGAGCAGCTGCAGGCCCTGGCCGATGCGTACTCAGGCACCTCGAACCTGGGCGAGGCGCACCCCGAAGGTGTGATCATCATCGGCAGGACCATGACTGCCGCGGAGCGCCGCCGCCTCGTGGTGATGAACCTGCGGGTCGGCAGCATCCTGCCGCCCGGCAGTGCGCTGGCCGATGCCCTTCCGCTGGGCCCCGGCGAGCATGCGCGCCGCGCCTATCCCGAGACGCAGCAGGTCTCGCTGGCGGTGCCTGTTCGCGGTGTGCTGGGCCGGCAGCTGTCCATCGGCATCTCCACCACCGCCGCCGTGCTGGAGAGCGAGGCGCAGGAACTCGAGGCCGTGCGTGCCTTGCAGGACAAGGCGGATTCGGTCGGGAGGATCCTGGGACTTGCTGCCGTGTGAAGGAGGCGAGGCGGTGCGGCGAAAAAAAGCCGCACTGCCACCGATTCAATCGGGCTGGCGGGTGCGGCCGTGGTGGACAGCGTGAGGGACTCGCCGAAGGGAGTCAGGCACGCCGGTGAGGGCGTCGGGAAATCGGGACGAGCGCGTCAGTGCACCAGAACCGGGTTCTGGGCCAGGCCGACGTAGCCGTCCAGCGTGTCTTCGACTTCCTCCTGCGTGGGCGTGTTGCGCTGCCACTCGAGGATCTGCATCTGGAACATCTCTGCCCAGGAACCGTCGAGGTAGACCTCCTTGCCGGAGCGCTTGTCCACGATCTCGAATCCATGGCGCGGCAGTTGAGGAACCGTGGGTTGGGCAGCAGACTTCTCCTCACCGCTGAGATCGGCGTCAGGCTGCATGTGGACGACAACAAAAGAATCTGAGTCGTAGAGCATGTGCATGGTCAAGTTCCTCCTTTCACTGCGGGATAGATGGCGACCCGGGACCGGATTTCAAGGGACATGCGGCTTTGCGCATCGTCCTCCAGCCACCGTCCTGGGTGCGGACATCTGGAGAACAGTATTCCACGGATTGACGCCGTCCATGGGGAATTGCATGGATCAGACAAAAAAACATTATTTCCATTTCAGTCGCGGAAATTTCTGCGATATTCATGGATTGGGCATGTTGCTGCCATTGCGTGATTTTCCCTGCCGATTTCCTGTTCGGGATTTTCGTTTCGAGTGTGCAGGAAAAGAAACCGCGTTGATGGACCTCTTTGGGGCCCGATTCAACGCGGGAATCAACGGGAACTCGCGTGAAAAACGGTTGTGGCCGGAATATTCCCACGGCCACGTCAAGGCCATGAGGCAAGGCCTTGATTGGATCAATGCAGCACGAGCGCAGCATGGGGTGACACCAGTGTGGTGTAGCTGTCCAGCGTGCCATCCACTTCGTCGGGGCTCGGCATGCTGTACTTCCAAAGGGCTACATGCTGCTGGAAGACCTGGGCCCAGGGGCCATTCAGGAATACCTCCTTGCCTGAACGCTTGTCGAGAATTTCAAATCCCGCGCAAGCATGGATGCTCTCGCCGCCATTCATTTCCGTCACGGCGAAGCAATTGGAATCGTAGAGCCTGTGCATTCGAAAAACCTCCCGAATAACCAGGGGCGACGCGCTATGGCATGGAGTCGTCCTTCGGGCACATGGTATTCAGAATCGACATCGGCGGGGCATGCGAACTGGTGAACTACTGTGAACCATGCTGGCAGATGGTGAATTCGATCCGCGGCCGACCTGTTTTCGGGCTTTTTATTGCTATTTCAGTGACAGCTCGGCGTAGTCCCCATTGGACTGGGTGATGCGCAGGCGCACGGGCAGGTAGTGCTGCTCGATGCCCAGCCACAGGTCCGCCTGCAGGTCACGCTCGTGCCTGGGCTGCTTCTGCAGGCGGATGGCGGGCGTGGGGCCGGCGGGCAGGTCCAGCGTGCGGGTCTCCCCGACGGTGAAGATCCAGCGATCCGCATTGCGGGGCCCCACGGTCGTGAGGGCGATCTGCGTTCCCTGGGGATAGCGGTCGGGGGCCGCGGCGATCATGGCGCCGATCTGAATGAGCACGCTCACGCGATCCTGGGTGCCCTGGCCTATGGGTGTGCGGGTGGTATTGGCGCTGAAGGTGACGATCTTGCTGTCGAAATCCAGGTGCGCGGCTACTTCGCGCTTGCCCTTGTCGCCAAAGCGGGTCGGCACCAGGCCCTGCGGCGTGATCCTGCCGGTGCTGGTCTGGCTGCGCGTGCCCAGCAGGAAGGCGCTCACCTCCTGGCGCGCCTCGTAGGTGCCGCCTTCGTTCCTCCACGAAAGCTCGCCGTTCACGTTGTAGCGCATCTTCTTGACCTCGCCCTCCACGGCATATTTGAGCGTGGTGGACGCAGGCAACTGTATCGGCGGAGGCTCGGTGCTGGCGTCGCTTCTGGCGCCTGCAGCACCCGGCGGTGTGATGTCGACACCGGCGCTCAGTTCATCCTCGGGGCTTCGTTCAGCTGGGGCCGAAGCCTGCGGGGCCGGGGCGCTCGCGGCCGAAGCGGGGACATCGGGTGCGGAGGGGATGGCCGCCAGAGCGTCGCCGGTCGATGACGTGTCGGGCCCGAGGGTGTCGGACGACTCTGTGGTCGGGGAGTCCGGGGATGCTGCACCCGCATCGGCAGGGGGCTCGGGGGCCGTTGGCGGGGCTGCGGGCGGCTGAGGTGCGGGCTTGGGGCGTGGCTTGGGCTTGAGCTTGGGCGGTGTCGGCTGTGGTGCGGGAGTAGCAGGCGTTGTAGGAGGCGTTGCAGCAGGCTCTTCGGTGGCCGGCTCCGGCGGAGGGGGCACGATCATGCGGGTATGGAATGCCGCGCGCTGTGCGGTGTCTTCGTCGGTTCCACCCAGCGGCATGCCGCCGAGCACCAGCCAATGCAGGGCCAGGACGACCAGGGCGATCAGCAGAAGGGCGCGGCGGGGCATGACTTGGATGGGCTGGGCCGGGCCTGGTTCAGTCGGCGGAGTCCCGCGCCGGGGCGCGATCTTGCGGCAGGGGATCGCGCCAGCCCAGCTCGCCCGACAGCCGCTCGGCGGCCGCGCGCAGCGGGGCGTGGATGGCGCCCTCCCATTCGGAATCGAACGTGGCCGAGGAGCCCAGCGTGGTAATGCCCATCACCAGGTGCCCGTTGGAGTCGAACACCGGGGCGCAGAACGCATGGATGCCGGGCAGCAGCGTATCGGCGACCCTCGCGCAGCCATGCCGGCGCACCTCGTCGTACAGCGCCTCCACCTCGGCCGTCGAACCCGGAAGCCCTGCGTGCCGCTGGGTCTTCGCACGGTCAAGCTCCTCTGCGATCAGGGCTTCGGTTTTCGCGCGGGGCAGCCAGGCGCCGAAACAGCGCCCGGTGGCCGAGGACAGCAGCGGCATCACGTCGCCGAGCCGCAGGTTGGCGGTGACGGCCATGGGGGACTCCTCCCAATGCACGATGGTGGGGCCACGGTTGCCCCACACGGCCAGAGCCACCGTGTGGCCAAGCTGCTCCATGATCTGCGGCACGCGCTCGCGCGCAAGGCGCACGGCATCGATGCGCGAGAGCGAGGCCAGGCCCAGCTTGAGCGCGGCAGGCCCCAGGTCATAGCGGCTGCTGCGGCTATCCTGCACCACCAGCTGCAGGCGCTGGAAACTCACGAGATAACGGTGCGCCTTGGCCGCACTCATGCCGGCCGCAGCGGCCAGATCCTTGAGCATCAGCGGGCCGCGAGCGTGCGTGAGGGCTTCGAGCAAGGCAAAGCCCACTTCCACGGATTGGATGCCTGCGCGTTCTGTTTCCATCTGCATGCACTAGAATTTTGAAATTCTTTTTTGTTAAATCAATTTCACGAATCGTAATTCATGCTGGGCATGAAGCGTCGTGATCCAGGAGATTCCCGCCATGAAACTTGCCACCTACAAAGACGGCTCGCGCGACGGCCAGCTCGTCGTGGTCTCGCGTGACCTGAGCACAGCCCATTATGCGACCGGCATCGCCGACCGCCTGCAGCAGGTGCTGGACGACTGGAATTTCCTCTCGCCCCAGTTGCAGGACCTGTACGACCAGCTCAATGCCGGCCGCGGCCGGCATCCCTTTCCGTTCGACCCGGCGCAATGCATGGCGCCCCTGCCGCGCGCCTACCAGTGGGCTGACGGCTCGGCCTACATCAACCACGTGGAACTGGTGCGCAAGGCGCGCAATGCCGAAGTGCCCGAGAGCTTCTATATCGACCCGCTGATGTACCAGGGCGGCAGCGACGACTTCCTGGGGCCGTGCGATGACGTGGTGGTGCCGAGCGAGGCCATGGGCATC
Organism: Diaphorobacter ruginosibacter; assembly: GCF_014395975.1. Taxonomy (NCBI): domain Bacteria; kingdom Pseudomonadati; phylum Pseudomonadota; class Betaproteobacteria; order Burkholderiales; family Comamonadaceae; genus Diaphorobacter; species Diaphorobacter ruginosibacter. The sequence goes on from NZ_CP060714.1 coordinate 448,845, forward strand.
GACTTCGAGGCAGAGATCGCCGTGATCACAGGCGATGTGAAGATGGGCGCATCGCCCGAGCAGGCGCTGGACGGGGTCCGCCTGGTGATGCTTGCCAACGACGTGAGCCTGCGCAACCTGATCCCCGCGGAACTGGCCAAGGGCTTCGGCTTCTTCCAGAGCAAGCCGGCCACGGCGTTCAGCCCCGTCGCGGTCACGCTCGACGAGCTTGGCGATGCCTGGGACAAGGGCCGCGTGAACCTCACGCTCACCTCCACATGGAACGGCCGCCGCGTCGGCATGTGCGATGCCGGACCGGAAATGACCTTCCACTTCGGGCAGCTCATTGCGCATATCTGCAAGACGCGCAACGTGCGCGCGGGCAGCATCGTGGGCAGCGGCACGGTGAGCAACAAGGACTGGTCCAAGGGCTATTCCTGCATCGCGGAAAAGCGCTGCATCGAGACCATCCAGGACGGCCAGCCCAAGACCGAATTCATGAAGTTCGGCGACACCATCCGTATCGAGATGAAGAACAAGGCCGGCCAGAGCCTGTTCGGTGCGATCGAGCAGGCCATTGCCGATCCGAACGCGGCCTGATGCCTTTCGTTTGCTTCTTCGTTGTGGTCCGCTTCGCGTAAAGTGCGCCGCAGGAGGCCCGCTCATGGTCTTGGGAAAAGCGTTGCAGGGATGTGACCGGCCGGCCCCGGCGTATGGCCCTGGGCGATTGCGCCGCTGGGCGCGCGCCGCACGGCAGGCGGTGGTTCCCGCGCTGCTCTCGGCAGGGCTCTCCCTGGTGATCGTGCCGGGCGCAGCGCGTGCGGAGGGCGCGGGCTGTCCGCCGGCGGCGCAGATGCCCGACCAGGCCACGTTGCAGTCGCTGATGCGGAATGCGCGTGATCGCGGCGTGCTCTGGCGCCTGGAGAAGGATGGGCGCACGAGCTGGCTCTACGGCACGATTCACGTCGCAGAGCAGGCCTGGATGGTGCCGGGTCCCTTGGTGATGGATGCGCTGCGCTCCGCGGATGCGCTGGCCCTCGAACTCAATTTGCTTGATCCTGCCGTCATGGAGCAACTGCTCTCCGCCATGCGCACCCAGCCCGGCGCGAAGCCGTTGCCGCAGCCGCTGCAGGAGCGGCTTCAGGCCTTGAAGGAGCGGGAATGCGTGGGCACGCAGATCGATGCCCTGCGTCCCGATGCGCAGGTCGTCTCGCTTGCCACGCTGATTGCGCGCCGCGAAGGGCTCGACCCGTCCTATGGCATCGACCTCACGCTGGGCGGCGTGGCCACGGGCATGCGCAAGCCCGTGATCGGCCTGGAGTCGGTGCAGACACAGATTCGCCAGATGATCTCCGACGACCCGAAGCAGGTGGAGGAAACCGTGCGCACGGGGCTGGCCCAGCTCGAGCGCGAAGATGCGGGCACGACCCTGTCCCTGCTGGCCCATGCCTGGGCGGACGGGCGCATGAACCTGCTCGAGAGCTATCCCACATGGTGCCGGTGCCTGACGGATGCCGCCGAGAAGCGGGAGTACGAGCGCATGGTGGTCGGCCGTAATCCAGGCATGGCGCGCGCCATCGGCCGGGAGATCGCTTCCGGCCGCAACCTGTTCGTCGCCGTCGGTGCGCTGCACATGGCCGGTCGCGATGCCTTGCCGAAACTTCTGGAGCAGCAGGGCTTCCACGTCACGCGCGTGGAATTTCCGGGCAACGATCCCTCCGGCATGCCTGCATCCCATTGAGAGACGGGATGGGGCAGGCACCGCATGACAGCCGCATGACCAATGCACCCTCACAACACAACCACTACAACCCCCTCACTCACTGCACATCAGGAGACATGACATGAAACGCAGAAGCCTGCTCCAACACGCCGCCGCCCTCACCGGGGCCGCCGCCGCACCCTGGGCGCTCGCACAGTCCGGCAACTATCCGCACCAGCCGATCCGCTGGGTCGTGCCGTATCCCGCGGGCGGCGGCACCGACGTGCTGGCGCGCGCGGTGGCCGAGGCCATGCGGGGCGGACTCGGTGCGCAGATCATCGTGGACAACCGGCCGGGGGCCTCCACCAACATCGGTGCGCAGATCGTGGCCACGTCCAAGCCCGATGGCTATACGGTGCTCTCCGCCGACAACGCGGTACTGGCCTACAACGAGTACCTGTTCACCAAGCTGCCGTTCCATCCCGAAAAGGACTTCACCTACGTAGGCGGTTTGACGCGCTTTCCGCTGGTGCTCGTGGTCCATCCGGGCTTTGCCGAGGGCCGGACGTTCAAGGATTTCATGGCCTATGTGCGCGCCAATCCCGGCAAGGTGAACTACGCCTCGCCCGGCAACGGCTCGCCGCATCATCTGGCGATGGAGATGTTCAAGTACCGCACGAAGACCTTCCTCACGCACATTCCCTATCGCGGCGCGGCGCCGGCGCTGCAGGACGTGATGGGCGGGCAGGTGCCGTGCATGTTCCTCGACCTGGCCGCCGGGCTGTCGGTGATCCAGTCGGGCAAGGTCAAGGCGCTCGCGATCGGCTCGGCCAAGCGTGCGCCGCTGCTGCCCGACGTGCCGACGCTCGCCGAGGTCGGCATCCAGGACACCGAGGTCTACGCCTTCCAGGGGATGCTGGCGCCGGCCGGGTTGCCTGCCGACATCACGAAGCGCCTCAACACCGAGCTCAACAAGGCGCTGGCCTCGCCCGAGGTGGTCAAGCGCATGCAGGACTACGGCATGGAGTCGCTGGCCGGCACGCCCGAGCAATTCAGGGCAATGGCACGGGCCGAGGCCCGGCGCTGGGGTCCGATCATCAAGGCGACGGGTGTGAAGCTGGATTGATGAAGGCCGGAGCGTCGGTGCGCGCTGGAGCGGCATGCCGCTCCACGTCCACCACGCAGTCATAGAAGCACGGGCCGCGCCCGATGTCCGTCAGTCGCTGGTGGGTGAGTTCGTTCACGTTCGTGCCGTTCTCGCCATCCTTGCGCCACCACACGCCCAGTCCCACGACCACGCCCTTGCGTGCGCGGCCGTTGATGCGGGCCTGGCAGACGTGTTCCCCGCGGGTGTTGTGCACGCGCACCGTGTCGCCGTCCGCGATGCGGCGTTCGGCCGCGTCGTCGGGGTGCATCTCCACGAGCGGCGCGCCCTCGTTGTTGCGCAGGCTTTTCACGTTCACGAAGGTGGAATTCAGGAAGTTGCGCGCGGGCGGCGAGATCATCGCCAGCGGATAGCGCGCATCGCTGCCCGGCGTCTCGTAGTTGGGGATGTAGTCGGGAAGCGGGTCGACCCCCAGCTTGCCAAGTGAGGCACTGATGAATTCGCACTTGCCCGAAGGGGTGGGGAAGCGGCCTTCGGCGAACGGTGCCTCGGGCAACTGCAGGCTGGCGAACCCCTGGGACAGCAGCATGTCGAAATCAACGCCGGTATCGGCGATGGCCGCGCGGCACAGCTCTTCATCGCTGTCGCGGAAACACGGCGCGGAGAACCTGGGGTCGAGCGCCGCCATGTGCGCGGCGAGATCGCGGAAGATCTGCGCGTTGCTGCGTGCCTGGCCCTCGGGGGGGATGGCGGGGCGATTGAGCAGAACGTCGGTGTGGCCGTAGCTGCCATGGATATCCCAGTGCTCGAGCTGGGTGGTGGCGGGAAGGACATAGTCCGCGAGATCGGCCGTGTCGGTCATGAAATGTTCGAGCACGACGGTGAACAGGTCCTCGCGCGCGAACCCCCTGGCGACCTTGGCCGATTCAGGCGCCACCGCCACCGGGTTGCTGTTGTAGACCACGACGGCCTTCACCTGTGGGCCGAACTGCGCATCGCCCGCATGCAGCAGCGCGTCGCCGATGGCGCTCATGTTGATGGTGCGCGGGCGCCGCTCTCCCAACAGGTCGGGGCGCTGCAGCGCCTGCCGCCGGAACGGATAGGCGCCCGAGGACGACAGCAGCAGGCCGCCGGACCGATGGCGCCACGCGCCCACCAGTGCCGGCAGGCAGGCGATGGCGCGCACGGCGTTGCCGCCGCCTCGCGCGCGCTGGACGCCGTAGTTCACGCGGATCGCAGCCTGGGGCGTGGTGCCATAGTCGCGCGCCAGTTGGCGGATCTGCTCCTCGGGCAGGCCGCACACTTCGGCTGCGCGCCGTGGCGGCCACTGCAGGGCGCGTTCCTTCAGCGCTTCCCAGCCCAGCGTGTGCCGGGCGATGTAGTCGTGGTCGAGCCAGTCGTTGACGATGAGCTCGTGCATCAGCGCGAGTGCCAGCGCCGCATCGGTGCCCGGCAGCAGCTGCAGGTGCTCGTGGCACTTGTCGGCGGTCTCGGTCTTGCGTGGGTCGATGCACACCAGGCGCGCGCCATTGCGCTTGGCATCTTGCGCGATGCGCCAGAAATGCAGGTTGCTGCCGATGCTGTTGCTGCCCCAGATCAGGATGAGGCGGCTTTCGGCGTAGTGCTCGACGCGCATGCCGATCTTTGCGCCATAGGTGTGCAGCAATGCTTCCCCTCCGGCCGTGGAGCAGATGGTGCGGTCCAGCAGTGACGCCCCCAACTGGTGGAAGAACCGGCGGTCCATGCTCTCGCCCTGCACCATGCCCATGGTGCCCGCGTAGCTGTAGGGCAGCACGGATTCGGGGTGGCTTGCGGCGACGCGGTGCAGGCGCTGCGCGATGTCGGCCAGCGCCTCGTCCCATGGCACGGGGACGAAGCGGCCGCGCTCGCCGGGCACCTTGGGCCCCACGCGCCTGAGCGGCTGCAGCACGCGCTCCGCGTGGTAGGTGCGCTCGGTGTACTTGCTCACCTTGGCGCACAGCACGCCTCCTGTGAAGACATGGTCGGGATTGCCGTTCACGCGCGTGGCCACGCCGTCGACGACGGTGGTCACCAGCGAGCAGGTGTCGGGGCAATCATGGGGGCAGGCACCCTTGACGGTGCGGACGGCGGCGTTCGAGGACTGCATGTTCTGGCTCGTCACAATGTGCGTGGGGGTTTCTTCTTTCCTGCGCAAGCAGGAGGGGTAAGAAGGCGCACTCTAGCGCGTTTTCGGCGTCTTTTCGCGGCCATGGTCATGCCATGGCGGCGGGGCGGTAGGAACCCGATGGTGCGGGCGGCCACGCCCGGCTAGACTGTGGGATCAAAACGGAGCCTGACCGAGGTGAAACCTGCCGGGCGCCCTGGCCCTATCCGGTCACGGTGCGACGGCGCAATGCCCGTGGCCATGGGGCCGCAATGCAGGCCTCGAGCGGGTCCGAAGGAAGCCTGCACATGAAAGTCATAGATTCGATCGTTGCCCAAGCGGCATCCATCGCTGCCATCCGGCGCGACATCCATGCTCATCCGGAGCTGTGTTTCGAAGAGGTGCGCACTGCCGACCTCGTCGCTGCCAAGCTCACCGAGTGGGGCATCCCCATCCATCGCGGCATGGGCAAGACCGGCGTCGTCGGCATCGTCAAGGGGCGGGATGATGGCGCATGCGGCCGCGCGATCGGCCTGCGCGCCGATATCGACGCGCTGCCGATGCAGGAGTTCAACACCTTCGAGCATGCCAGCCGGCACAAGGGCAAGATGCACGCCTGCGGGCACGACGGCCATACGGCCATGCTGCTGGCGGCTGCGCAGCATTTCTCCACGCACCGCGATTTCGATGGCATCGTCTATCTGATTTTCCAGCCTGCGGAAGAGGGCGGCGGTGGCGCGCGCGAAATGATCAACGACGGCCTGTTCGAGAAATTCCCGATGCAGGCCGTCTTCGGCATGCACAACTGGCCCGGCATGGCGGCAGGCTGCTTCGCGGTAAGCCCGGGCCCGGTCATGGCGTCGAGCAACGATTTCACCATCACCATCCACGGCAAGGGCAGCCACGCCGCCATGCCGCACATGGGCATCGATCCGGTGCCGATCGCCGCGCAGATGGTGCAGGCATTCCAGAACATCATCAGCCGCAACAAGAAGCCGATCGAGGCGGGCGTCATCTCGGTCACCATGATCCACGCGGGCGAGGCCAACAACGTGGTGCCCGACTCATGCGAGATGCAGGGCACGGTGCGCACCTTCAGCATCGAGATGCTCGATCTGCTGGAGCGCCGCATGCGCGAGGTCGCGGACCACATCTGCGCGGCCTTCGAGGCGACCTGTGATTTCAAGCTGAACCGCAACTATCCTCCCACCATCAACTCGCCCGCCGAGGCGGAGTTCGCACGCAAGGTGATGCAGGGCATCGTCGGCGAGGACAACGTTCTCGTGCAGGAGCCCACCATGGGCGCCGAGGATTTCTCGTTCATGCTGCTCGAGAAGCCGGGAGCCTACTGCTTCATCGCCAACGGCGATGGCGCGCATCGCGAGATGGGCCATGGCGAGGGGCCGTGCACGCTGCACAACCCCAGCTACGACTTCAACGACGATCTCATTCCGCTGGGCGCCACCTACTGGGTGCAACTGGCCCAGCAGTGGCTGGCCCATCCCACGGTCAAGTAAGGCGAAACGCAAAGGGCGGTGCCGCGCGCAATACGCGGTGCGCGCCCCTGGCCGTGCCACGCCGGTTTCACGAGATCCATCCATCATGGAGGATGATTTGACGATTCACAGTCAGGACTTTGCATGATCCCGATTCCAGACGCTTTCGCAGGCCGCTATGCGCTGGCCCGCGCCCGATTCATCGCCGGCGTGGCGGCGAACGGACTGCAGCTTCAGCAGTATCCCCACCCGCTCAAGGGGCTGGAGGGCGAGGAACTGGCGGTGGACGTGGCGCTCGATGGCTCGCCCGACGCGGAACGCCTGCTGATCGTGAGCAGTGGCTGCCACGGTGTCGAGGGGCTGTGCGGCAGCGGTGTGCAGGTGTTCGCGCTGCATGATGAGGAATGGCGCGCGAAGGCGCGTGCCGAGGGAATTGCGGTGCTGTACGTGCATGCGCTCAATCCGCATGGCTTCTCGTTCCTGCGCCGCGTCACGCAGGAAAACGTGGACCTGAACCGCAACTTCATCGACTTCGGCAAGCCGCGTCCCTCCAATCCCGAATACGGGCAGCTCGACCCGATCCTGCTGCCCGAACGCTGGCCGCCCGATCTCCAGAACGAAGCGGAACTGGGGCGCATGGTGGCGCAGCTCGGCGAACCCCGGCTGCAGGCCATCATCAGCCGCGGCCAGTACGACTGGCCGGCAGGCCTGTTCTATGGCGGCGCCGAACCCACCTGGAGCCACCGCACGCTGCGGTCCATTCTTCAAGCCTACGGCAGCCGCGCTCGGCACATCGCCTGGCTTGACGTGCACACGGGGCTGGGTCCGTTCGGTTATTGCGAACGCATCTATATCGGCGCGGGCGACAGCGCATCCATGCAACGCGCGGAAGGCTGGTGGGGCGGCAACGGTACCACCCCCGTGACGCTGGCCGGAGGAGCGGGCTCCGCGTCCGCCGAGCTGAACGGACAAATGCACGGCTGCATGCTGCAGGAATGCCCGCAGGCCGAGCTCACGGGAATCGCGCTGGAGTTCGGCACGGAGCCCGCCATCCAGGTGCTGCAGGCGCTGCGTGGCGACCACTGGCTGCACAAGCACCCCGAGGCCGCAGCCGACGAGGCGTTGGTGGCGCAGATCCGTGCGCAGATGCGCAAGGCGTTCTATGACGATTCGGATGGCTGGAAGGGACAGGTCATCAGCCAGGCGCGACAGGCGATGTTCCAGGCCGTGGATGGCTTGGCTGCATCCGATTGAATGCACTGCGGACGGTGTTGCAAAATAAAATAGCACGACCGTTCGTATTTTGTGGAAACTTGGATACACTGGAGCGAACCGGCAGCCTGAGCGCCGCCGTTATCGCCATCATCATCCAATCCGGGAGACAACCATGTCCGATCTGAACACGCATTTCGAAACCGCCGTCGCCAACTCCAAGCTCCTGAGCGAGCGTCCCGACAATCCGACGCTGCTGAAGATCTACGCGCTGTACAAGCAGGCAACCGTGGGCGACAACGACGAGAAGAAGCCGAGCTTCTCGGATATCGTTGGGCGGGCCAAGTGGGATGCGTGGGAGAAGCTCAAGGACACGAGCTCGGATGATGCGAAGCAGCAGTACATTGATCTGATCGAGTCTCTGCGCGGTTGATGAACTGCTGAGGTTCTCTTTCTCGTATCGAGTTTTCAGTGGGGCCGTCCTTGGGGGCGGCTTTTTTTGTTCTCTGTTCTTGTTGGGTCCTGTTGCCTTGTTTTGGGGTAGAGGCCTGGGCACTCCCGGCCTCCACGCTAAAAGACACAACAGAACCCCCTACGGGGCACGAGAAAAGCCCAGCGATCGAGCCCCGGACGAGGAAGCAGGCATCAGCTCCTCCAGCGCCGCCTTGCGCTCCTCCCCATCAGCCCGCGCCATCCGCTTCACCGCAGCGTGAAAGCGCTGCCAGTCACGCCCCTCGTGCTCGAACAGCGTGAGGAACGCGGGCACCAGGTCATCGTAAGCACCTTGCGCCCCGAAGGCCGCGTTGTTGGCGTCACGTACCCAGCGGTCAAGAGCGGCCAACTGCCCCGGTTGGGCGTGGCCCTCGCGGATCCAGCGTTCCCGCAGTTGCGCATAGTGGTCGCGAAAGGCCTGCATGGCCTGCTGTTTTCCGGCTGCAAGGGCCGGGTGGTCATTGCTGGCCTGGGCAGGAGCGGCGCTCCTGTAGACGTTCTCGAGCGCCTCCCGCGTGCTCCGCGTGAGCGCGCGGAATTCCGCGCGGCGCTGCTCGCTGGCGTTGAACTCCTCCTGCGCCGCTGGTGTGGATTGCTCGCGCAGCCATTGCTGAACGCCCAGCCGCTCCACGGCCGTGGCATACGATTCGTTGAAGCCGGTGTCGCCCGAAGCGTAGGCCACCTGATGGGCCAGCTCGTGAAACAGCAGCCGGACGAAATCGCCCTCGGGCCAGCCGATGAAGGTGCTGAGGATGGGGTCGCCACCCATCCAATTGGAGTAGCCCAGCGTGGAATACGCAGGCACGGGGTAGACGCTCACCTCCAGGCCTGCCTGCTGCATTCGCTGCGCTTCGGCTCGCGCGTCCGCCTCGGCGAAATAGCCGCGGTAGCCGATGCAGCCCGTCACCGGGAAGCACCAGGTGTGCAGCCTGAGGGAGTACGGCGGCGCGGCCACGACGTTCCAGACGGCGGCGCTGCGCTCCAGCTGGGCGTAGCGGTGATAGCTGGCGTTGTCGGGCAGGGCGAGTTCGTCCACGGCGAAGCGGCGCGCCCGCCGTGCCAGTTCCAGTCGCTCGCGCAGGGCGGGCTTGAGGGCAGGGTCGCCGATCCAGTCGTCGATGGGCTTGGCCGAGTTCATGAGTGACATGTGCCCGCGAAACGACTGCCAGTAGTAGCCCAGCGTGCTGTCCTCCATGGTGGAGGCGCATCCGCAGAGCGCCACCGTGGCACCCAGGCAGGCCAGAAGGTGCGGCAGGCTGCGGGGAATGAGATATTTCATGTATGGATGTACAGTATTTCTCGGATTCACGGCCCATTCGCGGCACAATGGGGCATGGCCGATACCAAGCAAACTCCAGCACCCGTGGCGGGACTTTTCACCGATGACAGCGGGCAGCCGCGCTGCTTCTGGTGCGGGGCATCCCCTCTGTACAAACATTATCACGACCACGAATGGGGATTCCCGGTGGACGATGAGCGACGCCTGTTCGAGAAGCTTTGCCTCGAAGGGTTCCAGGCGGGGCTCAGCTGGATCACCATCCTCAACAAGCGGGAGGCATTTCGCGCCGGCTTTGCCAACTTCGAGGCCGAGGAGCTGTCGCGTTTCGGCGAGAGTGACATCGCTCGCCTGCTGGCCGATGCCGGCATCGTGCGTCACCGGGGCAAGATCGAGTCGGCGATCAACAATGCCGCCCGCGTGCTGGAGCTGCGTCGTGAGTTCGGGTCGCTCGGCGCCTATGTCTGGAGCTATGCCCCGCGGGCTGCCGAAGACCGGCCGGCACTGAATACCTATGACGCCGTGCGCGCCATCACGGCCACGGCCGCGTCGCAGGCGCTGTCCAAGGATCTCAAGAAGCGCGGCTTCAGCTTCGTGGGGCCCACCACCATGTACGCCTTCATGCAGGCCATGGGGCTGGTCAATGACCATATCGCGGGCTGCCATGTCCACCAGGCGGCCGAGCAGGCGCGTGTGAACTTCACCATGCCGAAATTCGGGTGATGGTCAGGAGAGCAGGGCGTCAGCAGGGTGTGGGTCGCCGGGAATGAGGATCGGCTGGATGAGCCGTTCTGCGCGTTGCACGCAGGAGATCCGGAGAGCGGAATCAGGCGAAAGAAAGAACGACGGGAAGGCCGGTAGGAGGGGCGCGCAAGGTACGGCGCGTCATCCGCACGGCGCCCGAACAGCGTTCAGGCGCGATGCGAATGTGCTGCAGAAGATCAGCCGCCCTTGGAGGGACGCTTGCCGGGGTTCTTCTTGCTGCGGGTAGCGACACCGCGCTCCAGGCTCACGCGCTGGCCACGGCCGCCGGTGGCGACGGGCATGCCTGGCAGCGGGGTGGGACGGGGACTGCGCTTGCGGTCTGCTTCTGTAACGATCTTGTTGCCCATGACTGGCTCCTCTAGAGAAAAAATCGGATGAACCCGCTATTAGGCCATATTTGTGGCATCAGCGGTCAAAAACGGGCTTTTTCGGTGGTCCGGACGTGCCTGAAATACCGGGTTTTCCTGTCGCCTTGAGGGCAAAATGTGACACTTGTGTAGCTGGCGTGTCGGAGTTTTGCCGACTGCCATGTCAGACAGCAACCCTTGACTGTTGCACGTTTCCCCTAGAAGAATTAAGGAGCCTCGGCAGAACCCTCGCCAATCGGCTGGGCGCGGATCGGGATGAGCCGCAAGGCGTCTTTTGAAGGCAATAGCAGTAGCTATTGACGAAAAAGACAACGCCGCGGATCGCCCGAGGCCGCGTTCAGACGATGGCAGGGAGTTTTGCAGAGGCTTCTTAACGACCTTGATCACTTTGCGGGGGATCGGTGTGAAGGATTTGATGAAGTCGCTTGAGCTCAGCCTGGCTCAGTCGCCGGTGTCTGTGCAGGTCCAGTTGCCAGACGGCAAGCAGCTGGGTTCGCGGAATGCGGATGTGCGGCTGGGTTTCAAGGATCGGCTGTCGATGGTGGCGCTGGCCATGGGCGAGATCGGCAATGTGGGCGCGGCCATTGTGGAAGGCCGGGTAGCCATCGAAGGCAACATGCGGCAGCTGATGGCGGCGGCGGCTGCGCTGCTCAAGCTCGACCCGACCAGCGGCACGGGCAACCACTGGTGGCAGCGCGTGGTCCAGCGAGCGCGCTCGATGGCCGCGCATACGGTGGCGCACAACGCACGCAACATCCAGTTCCATTACGACCTGTCGGATGACTTCTATGCGCTGTGGCTCGACCCGCGGCGCGTGTATTCCTGCGCCTACTACCGCACACCCGATCTTGCGCTGGCCCAGGCGCAGGAGGCCAAGCTCGACCACATCTGCCGCAAGCTGAACCTGCAGAAGGGAGAGCGTTTCCTCGACATCGGCGCGGGCTGGGGCGGCCTGCTGTTGTGGGCTGCGGAGAACTATGGCGTGGATGCGACCGGCATCACGCTGTCCAAGAACCAGTACGCCCACGTGCAGCAACTGATCGAGGACAAGGGCCTGGCCGGCCGTGTGCGCATGAAGCTGGTGGACTACCGCGAGCTCAAGACCGATCGCCCATTCGACAAGATCGCCTCGGTGGGCATGTTCGAGCACGTCGGGCGTGCCCAGATGGCGGGCTATTTCCGTACCGTGCACGACCTGCTGCGCCCGGGCGGGCTGCTCATGAACCACGGCATCACGGCGGGCGGAGTGGACAATGCGCAGCTCGGAGCCGGCATGGGTGATTTCATCGAACGCTACATCTTCCCCGGCGGCGAACTGCTGCATGTGAGCACCGTCCAGCATGACATGGCGGTGGGCGGCCTGGAGATGGTCGACACCGAGAACCTGCGCCCGCACTATGCGAAGACGCTCTGGGCGTGGTCCGATGCGCTGGAGGCGCAGCTCGGCGAAGCCTCGAGGATCCTGAATGCGCAGTACGGAGAGGACAAGGGCGGCAAGGCGCTGCGGGCGTACCGGCTCTATCTGGCAGGCTGCGCGCTGGGTTTCGAGCGCGGCTGGATCGCCCTGCACCAGATGCTGGCGGCCCGCCCCGATGGCGATCTGCATTCCGGTACCTTGCCCGGTGCGCAATCGGTTTATCCTTTCACCCGCGACTACATCTACGCGCCGCGGCCTCCTGCAGGGGACGCGGGCACCAGGTAGGCCGCAGGCCCCGGTCCGCTCACTCCCAGACACTCATTGGAAGAAGAAAGCCCAGATGCTCTACAAGTTCAAATCCCGATCCACCGCCGACCTCATCATGCTGGAGCCCACCGCGCGCCAGATCCTGCAGATCATCGGCAAGGACCCCGACGGGCAGCACGGCATCGTTACCGTGGCGCAGATCCCTGGCGCCATTGCTGCCCTGGAGGCAGCGGTCGATGCCGCCGAAAACCTGGGGCGTGCCGACAAGGACAAGGCCCCGGATTACGCCAGCACGAACGAGGATGACCAGCAGGTGAACGAAGGCGAGGTGATCGAGTTGCGCCAGCGCGCCGTGCCGTTCATCGACATGCTGCGCCGCAGTGCAGCCGAGAACAATGACGTGATCTGGTAGTCGACCGGCGCGCGCTCATAAAAAAAACGGTGGGATCCTGCGATCCCACCGTTTTTTTATGGAGGCTTTGCCTCGGGGAGGCCGTCACCAGGCCCGGCTGCCCCGAAGAAAAGACCTGTCTCAGGCATCAGTCGGCGTACGCACCGGCAGCCTTGATGATCGGGCCCCACTTGTTGATTTCGCTGATCACGAACTTCTTGTGGCCTTCGGGTGTCAGGCGATCGTCATTGGCGATCACCGCGCCCAGCGCCTCTTCGTTCTTCACGAAGGTCGGATCCTTCAGCGCCACCTTCAGCGCATCGTTCACCGTCTTGATCACGGCGGCCGGCGTGCCCTTGGGCGCGTAGAGGCCGTGCCAGATGGTCACTTCGAAGCCCTTCAGGCCTTGTTCCTGCAGCGTCGGCAGGTCCTTCAGCTCAGGCGTGGCCAGGCGCTTGGGCGTGGTCACGGCATAGGCCTTCACCTTCTTGCCGGCGATCTGCTGGGTGGTGTTGGTGGTCTGGTCGCACAGCAGATCGACCTGATTGCCCATCAGGTCGGCAATCGCAGGCGCGGCGCCCTTGTAGGGCACGGGCGTCATTTCGGTCTTCAGTGCGCTCTGGAACAGCAGGCCGCAGAGGTGCGATGCGGAGCCGATGCCAGCGTTGGCCAGGTTGATCTTGCCCTTGTTGGCCTCGATCCAGCCGGCCAGTTCCTTGTAGTTGTTGGCGGGCAGCGTGGGCTTGCCGACCAGGGTCATCGGAACGTCGTTGATGATGCCCAGGTACTCGAAGTCCTTCTCGACATTGAACGGCAGCTTGCGGTACAGGCCCGGCACGGTGGACATGCCGATGTGGTTGAGCAGCAGCGTGTAGCCGTCCGGAGCCGCGCGCGCAACCTTGGCCATGCCGATGGAGCTGCCCGCGCCTGCGGTGTTGTCGATGACGATGGTGGCGCCGTTCAGCGGCTTGCGCAGCGCTTCGGCCAGGTCACGCGCGACGCGGTCGGTCGGGCCGCCGGCGGTGAATGGAACCACGATGGTGATGGTCTTGCCCTTTTCGGGATAGCCCTCTGCGGAAGCACCGAACGCTGCGGCGACGGCCGCGGCAGCCACGGCGAATTTGAAAATTGTCTTCATGATGATCCTGATGAATGAGGGCGCCATCATAGAAATGAACTCATGTCCCTGCATCAAGGAAATCACTGAGAGCAAGGGCTTTTCTGCTTGACGTAATCCTCTTGCAAGGCTTAAAGAATGCGAGGTACTTAACACGTTGCCGGAAGGTGAAGTCACGCCGCGCCGCGCCGTGCTGGCTGTGCCTCCCCTTCCCGCGAAGCAAGAGCCAGGGCATGGTGCCAAAGTCTTCAGGGCAGTGGATATCAGAAGGCCGCGGAGCAGGCCATGCCAGCGGCAGCCGCGCAAGGGCCGCCCCGCCGCGCTGGCTGCGTCCCCTCCCGCGAAGCGAGAGAGGGGGAAGGCGCGAAGCGCCTCAGGGGGTGACACCTAATTACTTATAACTTCTGGCATCCTCGATCACCTTGCCATCATTGGGCAGGGTGCCGGGCATCACCATCTTGATCTCGCCGCGCAGCTTGGTCACCTCGCGCAGCGCATCGGCCACGAGTCCCGCAAAGCCCGGAGCGGTCTCGGTGGTCTCGACGACGAGCTTCATCTGGTCGTTTGCCATCTCACCGCTCACCACGAGGCGCGCCTTCGTGATCTGCGGGAAGCGCTTGGTGACCGCGGCGACCTGGCCAGGGTGCACGAACATGCCGCGCACCTTGGTGGTCTGGTCGGCGCGTCCCATCCAGCCCTTGATGCGGGTGTTGGTGCGGCCCGTGGGGCACTGGCCCGGCAGCACGGCGGAGAGGTCTCCGGTGCCGAAGCGGATCAGCGGGTAGTCCGCGTTGAGCGTGGTGATCACCAGTTCGCCGACTTCGCCCTCGGGAATCGGATCGCCCGTGCCGGGGCGCACGATCTCGACGATCACACCTTCGTCGAGCACCAGGCCCTCGCGCGCCTGGGTCTCATAGGCGATGAGGCCGAGGTCGGCCGTGGCATAGCATTGGTAGCCGGCCACGCCGCGCTCGCTCATCCAGTCGCGCAGCGACGGGGGAAAGGCCTCGCCCGACACCAGCGCCTTGGTCACGCTGGCAAGCTGCACGCCTTGCTCTCCTGCCTTCTCGATGATGATCTTGAGGAAGCTCGGCGTGCCGATGTAGCCCGCGGGCCTGAGTTCGGCCATGGCCTGCACCTGCTGTTCGGTCTGGCCCGTGCCGCCAGGAAAAACCGTGCAGCCCAGCGCATGCGCACCTGTCTCCATCATCGAGCCCGCGGGCACGAAGTGGTAGCTGAAGCTGTTGTGGATCAGCTCGCCCGGGCGGAAACCGGCCGCGTACATCGCGCGTGCCATGCGCCAGTAATCCTTCCGTGTTCCCTCGGGTTCGTAGATGGTGCCGGGGCTGGCAAACACGCGCGGCATCTGGGCGCCGAACGCGAGCGTGCTGAAACCGCCCAGGGGGTCGCTGTCGCGGTGTTGCTGCTGGCGCTCGAGCAATTCGTACTTGCGCGTGACGGGCAGCCTGGCCAGGGCCTCGCGGCTGTTGACGGAGGCCGCGTCCACGCCTGCCAGAATCTCCGCAAACGCCTTGGATCGGCTTTGCGCGTTCGCGATCTGCGCGGGCAACGCGGCCATCAGGGCCGCTTCACGTTCGTCGGGTGTGCGCGTCTCCAGCGCGTCGTAGAAGGCATTCATGGCAACAAATCCGGTGGGTGAAGATGCATACAAGGTGCCTGCAATGGGCGAGGCACAGGCGAGAGCGGCCGAGCAAGGGCCGCCCCGCAGCGAGGGCTGCGTCCCCCTCCCGTAGCGCGCAGCGCGTAGAGAGAGGGGGAAGGCGCGCAGCGCCTCAGGGGGTGTTTCATGCAAGCCAGCGCTTGCGGCGCTTGTAGCTCTTGACGTCCTTGAAGCTCTTGCGCTCGCCCCCGCCCACGCCGAGGTAGAACTCCTTGACGTCCTCGTTGTTGGCGAGATCGCTGGCAGCTCCATCCATCACCACGCGGCCGCTTTCCATGATGTAGCCGTAGTCGGCGTATTTCAGCGCCATGTTCGTGTTCTGCTCGGCCAGCAGGAAGGTCGTGCCTTCCTTGCTGTTGAGGTCCTTGACGATGTTGAACACCTCTTCGACGATCTGCGGCGCGAGACCCATCGATGGCTCGTCGAGCAGGATGATGTTGGGGTTGGACATGATGGCCCGGCCGATGGCGCACATCTGCTGCTCGCCGCCCGAGGTATAGGCCGCCTGCGAAGTGCGGCGGGTCTTCAGGCGCGGGAAGTAGTTGTAGACCTTCTCCAGATTGGCGGAGATCTCCCCCTTGCTGGTGCGCGTGTACGAGCCGGTCAGCAGGTTCTCCTCGATGGTCAGGTGGGCAAAGCAGTGGCGACCCTCCATGACCTGCACCACCCCGCGCCTGACGAGGTCGGCCGGGGAGAGATTCTCGATGCGTTCGCCGCGCAGCTCGATCGTTCCCTTGGTGACTTCTCCGCGCTCGCCCTTGAGCAGATTGGAGATCGCGCGCAGCGTCGTGGTCTTGCCCGCGCCGTTGCCGCCCAGCAGTGCAACGATGCCTTTTTCAGGCAGTTGCAGCGAGACGCCCTTGAGCACGAGGATCACATGGTTGTAGATCACCTCGATGCCGTTGACGTTGAGAACGATGTTTTTCGTTTCCATGTTCGAGCCTTTTCAAAGCCATTCACCCAATCGGAAACCACTGCGGGAGTGGCTTTCGATTGCGCACTTGGCGCAATCCCTTGAATTCCCTGCTACCTTGACGGACAGAAGGCCGCGGAGCAGGCCACGCCAGCAACCGCCGCGCTGGCGGTGTCCCCCTCCCGCGAAGCGAGAGAGGGGGAAGGCGCGAAGCGCCTCAGGGGGTGCTTTTTTATTTGCAATCCGTGCGACGGGCGATCTTCTTGTCCGCCAGGTACTTGTCGGCATGCTCCTTGATCAGCGGTTCGATGACCTTGTCATCGGACTGATACCAGTCGCTGCCCATGTTCCAGTTCTTGCCGTCCCAGGAGTGGATGCGTGCCCAGGTCGAGCCCATGTGGTCGCTGCACGAGGTCTTCAGCGGACGCATCACCTGGTCGAAGCCCAGCTCCTTCAGCCGTGCTTCGGTCAGGTTCAGGTTCTCGTAGCCCCAGCGCACCTGCTCGCCGGTCATGGGCTTGCCCTTGCCGAACTTCTCCTGTGCGGTGCGGATGGCTTCCACGGTCAGCATGGAGATGATCATGCCGCGCGTGTACAGCACGGAGCCCACTTCATCGCGCGGGCCGGAACCGGCCTTCTTTTCGTGCACGTACTTGAGCACGTCCTGCGCGACCTTGGTGTTCTGGCCGAAGCCGTTCAGAGCCAGGGCCTGGTAGCCCTTGGCGCCTTCACCCACGTCGCGCACGTCAGGCTCGGCACCTGCCCACCACACGCCATACAGCTTGTCGCGCGGGAATCCGGTGGCCTGTGCTTCCTTGAGCGCGGTGGAGTTCATCACGCCCCAGCCCCACAGCAGCGCATAGTCGGGACGGCTCTGGCGCAGCTGCAGCCAGGTAGCCTTCTGCTCCACGCCGGGTGCGGTCACGGGCAGCAGTTGCAGTTCGAAGCCGTGCATCTTGGCGCGTTCCTGCAGCACGGGGATGGGCTCCTTGCCGAACGGGCTGTCGTGGTAGATCAGCGCGATCTTCTTGCCCTTGAGCTTGTCCAGGCCGCCGGCCTTCTTGCCGATGTGCTGGATCAGGATGTCGGCACCGGTCCAGTAGCTGCCCATGAATGGGAAGTTCCACTGGAAGGCATTGCCGTCCTTGGCGATCGAGAGGCCATAGCCCAGCGTGATCAGCGGAATCTTGTCGACGGGGGCCTTTTCGGTCAGCGCGAAGGTGATGCCGGTCGCCTGCGGGTCGATGGCGGCGACGAAGGGCTTGCTCTTCAGGCGCTCGTAGCATTCCACGCCGCGGTCGGTGGCATAGCCGGTTTCGCACTCTTCGAAGGCGAGCTTCACGCCGTTGATGCCGCCGTCGCGCTCGTTGACCAGCTTGAGGTAATCCTGCTTGCCGTTGGCCCATGGGATGCCGTTGGGTGCATAGGCGCCCGTGCGGTAGGACAACAGGGGGATGAACTGCTCCTGGGCGAATGCGCTGCCGGCGAAGCCTGCGCTTGCAGCGACCAGGGTGGCAGCCAATGCCAGACGAGTGAACTTCATGGTTTGTCTCCTTGAGAAGTAAAAGGACTAACTGACTCAGCTAACTTTTTGCGCAGCACGCGCACTACTTGCACACACGAACTACTTGCATCCAATCATCAATGCGGGAACGGCCAGACGCGCATCTTCTGCTTGCCGATGGACCAGAGCTTGGCCAGGCCGTGGGGCTCCACGATCAGGAACCACACGATCAGCGCACCGAAGATGATGAACTCGGCATGCGAGATGCCCGCCGTCGAGATCTGGAAGCCGAATGCTCCGGCAATCGCGGGCAGCACCAGGCTCAGCACGATGGGCAACACCACGATGAAGGCCGCGCCGAAGAAGCTGCCCATGATGGAGCCCATGCCGCCGATGATGACCATGAACAGCAGCTTGAAGGACACGTCCACCGAGAAGGCCGCCGGCTCCCATGCGCCCAGGTGAACGAAGGCCCACAGTGCGCCGGCCACGCCGATGATGAAGGAGCTCACGGCGAACGCGGAGAGCTTGGCGTACATCGGGCGGATGCCGATCACGGAGGCGGCCACGTCCATGTCGCGGATGGCCATCCATTCGCGGCCGATGGCGCCCCGCACCAGGTTCTTGGCCAGGATCGCGATCACCACCAGCACGGCGAGACAGAACAGGTATTCAGACATCGCGGACTCGATCGGGATGCCGAAGAAGTTCAGGTGCGACACCGACACCGAGCCCGATGGCGAGTCGTTGGTGAACCACTTGATGCGCAGGAACATCCAGTCGGAGAAGAACTGCGCGGCCAGCGTGGCGACGGCGAGGTACAGGCCCTTCACGCGCAGGCTCGGCAGGCCGAACAGAATGCCGAAGAAGGTGGCGCACAGGCCGCCCAGGATCAGTGCCAGGACCAACGGCATCCCGGGGATGCGGACCATGAAGTTGAAGGCACCGTAGGCCCCCACCGCCATGAACGCACCCGAGCCCAGGGAGATCTGGCCGCAGTAGCCCACCAGGATGTTCACGCCCAGGGCGGCAAGGCACATGATGGTCAGCGGAATCAGGATCGCCTGGTAGAAGTAGTCGCCCGCGAACATCGGCACGACGATGAAGGCTGCAGCAATCAGCAGCCACACGCCGATCTTGTCCTGCAGGATGGGGAACACTTGCTGGTCGGCTTTGTAGCTCGTCTTGAACTGGCCGTTTTCACGATAGAACATGAATTTCTCCTGATCGTTTTAGTTGTTGGCGCAGTTCAAACGCGATCGATGATCTTCTCGCCGAACAATCCTTGCGGGCGAACCAGCAGGAAGCCCAGCGCAAGCACGTAGGCGAACCAGATCTCGATGCCGCCACCCACGAACGGGCCGAGGTAGACCTCGGACAGCTTCTCGCCCACGCCGATGATCAGGCCGCCGATGATCGCGCCGGGCACCGAGGTCAGGCCGCCGAGGATCACCACGGGAAGGGCGCGCAGCGCCACCGTGGTCAGCGAGAATTGCACGCCGAGCTTGGAGCCCCAGATCATGCCGGCGACCAGAGCCACCACGCCTGCCACGCACCACACGATCACCCAGATGCGGTTGAGCGGAATACCGATGGACTGAGCCGCCTGGTGGTCGTCGGCCACCGCGCGCAGGGCGCGGCCGGTCTTGGTCTTCTGGAAGAACACCGACAGCAGGGCCACGAGCACCGCGGCGATCACGGCGGCGATCATGTCTTCCTGGTTCACCATCACGCCGCCTTCGAAGACGGAGTCGAACAGGAATACGGGGTCCTTGGGCATGCCGATGTCGATCTTGTAGATCTCGCTGCCGAAGATGGTCTGGCCCACGCCTTCGAGGAAGTAGGTGATGCCCAGTGTCGCCATCAGCAGCGTTGCTGCCTCCTGGTTCACGAGGTGGCGCAGCACCAGCCGCTCGATCACCCAGGCCACGATGAACATCACGCAGGCCGCCAGGATGAACGCCGCCGTGGTGGTCACGATCTTGTTGTCGATGCGGGTCCACTGCGGAATCCATTCCGCGAAGCGCGCCATGGCGAGTGCGGCGAACAGCACCATCGCGCCCTGCGCGAAGTTGAACACGCCCGAGGCCTTGAAGATGAGCACGAAGCCGAGCGCGACCAGCGCGTACAGCATGCCCGCCATGAGGCCGCCGAACAGGGTTTCCAGAAAGAATGCCATTTCGTGTGTCTCCCTGTCTTGCTTCAGTGGCTCGTGCCCAGATAGGCGCGGATCACGTCTTCGTTGTTGCGCACATCGTCGGGCGCGCCGTCGCCGATCTTCTTGCCGTAGTCGAGCACGACCACGCGGTCCGAGATGTCCATCACCACGCCCATGTCGTGCTCGATGAGCACGATGGTGGTGCCGAACTCGTCGTTCACGTCGAGGATGAAGCGACACATGTCCTGCTTTTCCTCGACGTTCATGCCGGCCATGGGCTCGTCGAGCAGCAGCACCTGCGGCTCCATGGCGAGCGCGCGCCCGAGGTCCACGCGCTTTTGCAGGCCGTAGGGCAGCTGGCCCACGGGGGTCTTGCGGAAGGCCTGGATTTCAAGGAAGTCGATGATGTGCTCGACGAACTCGCGGTGCCGGATCTCCTCGCGTTCCGCGGGGCCGATGCGCAGCGCCTGCAGCAGCATGTTGCTTTTGATCTTGAGGTTGCGGCCGGTCATGATGTTGTCGATCACGCTCATGCCCTTGAACAGCGCGAGGTTCTGGAACGTGCGCGCCACGCCCATCTCGGCCACCTGGCGGCTGTTCATGTGGTCGAAGGTCTTGCCGCGGAAGGTGATCGATCCTTCGCTCGGCGTGTACACGCCGTTGATGCAGTTGAGCATGGAGCTCTTGCCCGCGCCGTTCGGTCCGATGATGGAGCGGATCTCATGCTCCTTCACGTTGAACGAGATGTCGGTGAGCGCCTTCACGCCGCCGAATCTGAGGCTGATGTTCTTGATGTCCAGGATGACATCGCCAATCTTCTTGTCGTTGCTCATGATGGGTGCTTGCCTCGTGTTGCGGCTCAGGCGCTGGCCTTGTGGAGGGCGGCGCCCGTGATCTTCAGCGTGGCGCTCACGCTGCCCTTGCGGCCGTCCTCGAACTTCACCTGGGTTTCAACGTACTGCTCGGTCTTTCCGCCGTAAAGCGCATCGACGAGCACGCCATACTTGTCGGCGATGAAGTTGCGGCGCACCTTGCGGGTGCGGGTCAGCTCGTCGTCGTCGGGATCGAGTTCCTTGTGCAGCACGATGAAGCGCGCGATCTGGGTGTCGGCCATGCCGGGCTCGCCGGCAAGATCCTTGTTGACCTGTCCGATGCAGTCAGCGATCAGGGCGATCACCTTCTCCTTGGTGGCCAGGTCGACATAGCCGCCGTAGGGCATGCCCTGGCGCTCGGCCCAGTTGCCCACGGCCTCGTAGTCGATGTTGATGAACGCACAGACCTGGTCGCGCTTGTTGCCGAAGCACACGGCCTCCTTGATCTGCGGGAAGAACTTGAGCTTGTTCTCGATGTAGTTCGGCGCAAACATCGCGCCGCTGTTGGTCTTGCCCACGTCCTTGGCACGGTCGATGATGCGCAGGTCGCCATCGGCATCGAGCACGCCCGCGTCGCCCGTGTGGAAGTAGCCGTTCTCGTCGATCACCTCAGCCGTGGCATCGGGGCGCTTGTAGTACTCCTTGAGCACGGAAACGCCCTTGACCAGCACCTCGCCGTTGTCGGCGATCTTGAGCTCGATGCCGGGCGCCGCGCGGCCCACGCTGTTGAGCTTGACCGCCCTGTCGCGCTGGATGCAGACATAGGCGCAGGTCTCGGTCTGGCCGTAGAGCTGCTTGAGGTTGATGCCGATGGAGCGGAAGAAGCGGAACAGATCCGGGCCGATGGCGGCGCCGGCGGTGTAGGCCACGCGGATCTGCGACAGGCCCATCACGTTGCGCAGCGGGCCATAGATGAAGATGTCGCCCAGCTTGTATTTCAGCCGGTCCATCGCGCCCACGGGCTTGCCGTCGAGGATGTCGGAGCCCACGCGGCGCGCGAGCTGCATGCATTGCTCGAACAGCCAGCGCTTGGGCCGGGCGGCGTCTTCCATGCGGATCGACACCGACGTCAGCATGCCCTCGAACACCCGCGGCGGCGCGAAGTAGTACGTGGGGCCGATCTCGCGCAGGTCGATGTTCACCGTGGCGGCGGACTCGGGGCAGTTGATGGTGAAGCCGGCGGTGAGCCACTGCGCGACCGAGAAGAGGTGGTCGCCCACCCAGGCGGGTGGCAGGTAGGAGATGACGTTGTCGTTCGGGTTGAGGTTGTCCACCTCGATGGCGCCCTGCGCCGATCCCGCGAAGCTCGCATGCGTCTGGCATACACCCTTGGGCGTGCCGGTGGTGCCGGAGGTGTAGAGGATCACGGAGACGTCGGAGGGCTCGATGCGATCGACCAGCTTGTCCCACTCGCCGGGATGCGCGCGATCCCACTCGGCGCCTTTCTTCATCAGGTCCTCGGTACTGATGAGGCCCGGAGCATCGTACTTGCGCAGGCCGCGCGGATCGTCGTAGATGATGTGGCGGATGCCGGGCACCGACTCGCGCACTTCCAGCAGCTTGTCGACCTGCTCCTGGTTCTCGACGAACGCGAACTGGATCTCCGCGTCCTTCATCACGAAGTTCATCTCGGACGCGACGGCGTCCTGGTAGAGCGGAATCGGCACGCCGCCGACGCTTTGCACGGCGACGAAGCCCAGGTACAGGTGCGGGCGGTTGTCGCTCACGAAGGCCAGGTTCTGGCCACGCTCGAACCCCAGTGCGAGCAGGCCGCAGGCCATCTGGCGCACCTCGCTTGCGGCCTGGCGCCAGCTCCAGGTCTGCCAGATGCCATACTCTTTCTCGCGCAAGGCTGCGGCGTCCGGCCTCTCGGCGGCATGTCGCAACATCAAATGGGGGAACGTTGTCTTCATTCCTGTACCTATGCGGTTGGTGAACAGATGGGCTCCTTCAATGCAATGGAAGAGCGTGTCCATCAAGATGTGTCCAATAGTAGATATGACTTTGACGCCAATATGTCTTGGCGTTGACAATTTGCGGGTTAGTCCTCACGGGTCTTACCCTGCCGTAGGTGGCACCTATGACAATGATCAAAAATGACTGGTTTACCGAGATGACGTTTCGCTGCGCCTTTCCAGCCAGTGTCCTGTGCATGCAAGTTCCTGCCGTACCTTCACGGCGCTGATGCACGCTGCCTGTATCCTCGACACCATGTACGCCTCGTTTTTCGGGCTGGAGCACCAGCCCTTTTCCATTGCGCCGGATCCGCGCTACCTGTTCATGAGCGAGCGCCATCGCGAGGCGCTGGCGCATCTGCTGTTCGGACTGGATGCGGGCGGCGGCTTCGTGCTGCTCACCGGCGAGATCGGCACCGGAAAGACCACCGTGTGCCGCTGCTTTCTGGAGCAGATCCCGGATCACTGCAACGTCGCCTACATCTTCAATCCCAAGCTCACGGTGCAGGAGCTGCTGCGCTCGATCTGCGATGAGTTCGGCGTGGCACATGCGGCAGCGGTGCCGGGCATGGAGACGGTCAAGGACTGCATCGATCCGCTGAACGCCTTCCTGCTCGACTCGTATGCCAAGGGGCGCAACAACGTGCTCATCATCGATGAGGCGCAGAACCTTGCACCCGACGTGCTGGAGCAGCTGCGGCTGCTCACGAACCTCGAGACCAGCGAGCGCAAGCTGCTGCAGATCATCCTGATCGGCCAGCCGGAGCTGCGCGACATGCTGGCCGACCCGTCGCTCGAGCAACTGGCGCAGCGTGTGATCGCGCGCTATCACCTCGAGGCGCTGAGCCTGTCGGAGACGCGCCAGTACATCGCACATCGGCTTGCGGTGGCAGGCCTGCGAGGCCCCTCGCCATTCGGCACCAAGGCGTTGCAGCGCATCCAGTCGCTGACCGGCGGGGTTCCGCGACGCATCAACCTGCTGTGCGACCGCGCGATGCTGGGCGCCTACTCGGCGGGTGCCCGGGAGGTTTCCGACACGGTGGTGCGGCAGGCCGCGCGCGAGGTGTTCGGCGTGCGCAGCAAGCCTTCCAGCGCGGCCGAGGCACCGGGCCGCACGGCCGCATGGTGGCCTGCCGGGGCCCTGGCGCTGGCCTTGGTTGCCGGCGGGACAGGGTGGCTGCTGCGCGGTGAACGCGCACCGGCCTCCGCTGCGCTGCAGGCCGCGACGGAGCCTGCAACGTCTTCGGCCGATGGGCACGCGCCTGCAACTGCAACCGCAACTTCGTCCGCATCCGGACCTGCTCCCGCCGCGGTGCCCTCATCCGCACCGGCGTCCACTCCCGCCGCCACCTCGGCGCCGGCATCCGCAGAACAGCCGGGTGCTCCGGCCGTCTCGAATGCCGCCGAGCTGCAGGCCTTCCTCGTGGCGCAAGCGTCCGACGACTTCTCCGCCTGGAAGGTGCTGGCGCAGAACTGGAACCTTTACCTGACGGGCAAGAGTGCCGACCCCTGCCCGGCCCTGTCGCGGCAGGGGCTGCAGTGCTATCGCAATCGCAAGGCGGGGCTTGCCCTGGTGCGCCAGCTCAACCGTCCGGTGATGCTGACCCTGGTGGCAAGCAACGCGGACGGGCAGCCCCTCCGGGCCAATGCGGTCCTGCAGGGACTCAATGAAGAGAACGCATGGCTGGACGGCGTCGACGGCTCGCAGATCGTGCTGCCGGTGAGTCAGCTGGCGACGCTCTGGCATGGCGAGATCACCACGCTGTGGCGCGCTCCCCAGGCACTGGCCGACGGCGTCGACCCCAACGCCAGCCCCGCGGCGCTCGCGTGGCTGGACCAGCAACTGGCCCACCTGCTTCGCACGGACGACAAGGATCTGGCGAAGGCGCCCCAGGGCAAGGCCAAGGTTGCGGCCGTGCGACGCGAGCGCATACGGCAGTTCCAGCTGGCGCAGGGCATCACGCCCGATGGCCAGGCCGGACCATTGACCCTGATGTTGTTGAATCGCGCGGCCGGTGTGACCGAACCTCGCCTGCGTACGGGAGCTTGAGTTAACCCATGTCTTACATCCTCGATGCGCTGCGACGCGCACAAGCAGAACGCGGCAGGGGCTCCGTGCCTGGGTTGCATACCCCGGCGGCTTCCGTGCCGCAGCCCGTACAGCAGGCTCCGCGCAGCGGCGGCCATCGCGGTGCGTGGCCGATTGCGGCCGTTGCGGTGGTGGCGGCAGGTGCACTTGCATGGCTGCAGTTTTCCCCAAGAACCTCATCACGAGAGCCTGTCGTGGTCGCGAAGGCGCCGGAGCCTGCTACATCCACGTCCACGTCCGCGGCTTCGATTCCGGCCCCTGCGCCTGCCGCAGAGCCGGCTTCCGTGGCTGCGCCTGCGCCATCCACCATGCCAGCCCCGGAGCCGAAGCCGGCACCGGTCTTCGTGGATGTGACGCCTCCACCTCCACCACCCGCGCCTCCGGTCCCCGCCACCAGGCGTGTCGAGCCGGCCAAGCCCGCGCGGCAGGACGCAGCGAAGCCGCCGCTGCCGACGCCACAGGAGCCTGCGGCAGCGCCGGTTACCGCTGCTGCACCGGCACCAGCGGCCCCTGCTGCCGCTGCGGTCGCAGGGCCGGTCTACACCATGGCCAATCTGCCCCCCGCGGTGCGTGAGCAACTGCCCAACCTGCAACTGGCCGGCATCACCTACTCGAGCAATCCCAAATATCGCATGGTGATTGTCAACGGCCAGGTGCTTCACGAGGGCGAATCGGCAGGGCCTGGCCTGGTGCTCGAGCGCATCGAGAACGCACGCACGATCTGGGCATTCCGCGGCTACCGTTACGCGCTGCCGTGACGTGATGGGTTGCGAGCAGGCATGTGCGGCTGCGCATTGCCGCGCTGCGGCAACGCAACGCGATGGGGTTATCCCGCTGGCACCTGCAAGGTGGCTGAGCGATGCTCGCGCTCTATGAGCCAGGAAGTCTCGTTGCATCAACGCCGTCGCCCGCCCACCGCCCACGAGGTCGATGGCATTCCCTGGTTGCGCCTGCTCAACGCCAACGAGCGTGAGCGCGCACTGACCACTCTCGTCGTCGGCGACGCCATGCGCGGCGACTATGTCTGCCGCCTGGGTCGACCTGTCACGTACTGGTTCGGCCTGGTCGAAGGACTGCTCAAGATGAGCGCCGACAACGCCGATGGCCTGACCATGACCTTCACGGGCGTGCCACCCGGCGGCTGGTTCGGGGAAGGTACGGCGATGAAGCGCGAGCCCTATCGCTACAACATCCAGGCACTGCGCAAGAGCGTGGTGGCGGGCGTGCCGATCGACACCTTCCACTGGCTGCTCGATCACTCCATCGGCTTCAACCGCTTCGTGATGAACCAGCTCAATGAACGCCTGGGCCAGTTCATCGCCGCGCGCGAGATCGACCGCATGGGCAATCCCGATGTGCGTGTCGCGCGCAGTCTGGCGGCGCTGTTCAATCCGGTGCTCTACCCGGCCGTGGGCGAGATCCTGCGCATCACGCAGCAGGAACTGGCCTACATCGTGGGCCTGTCGCGCCAGCGGGTGAACGAGGCGCTTTCCACCCTGGAAGCGCAGCAGGCCATCAGCGTGGAATATGGCGGGGTGCGCGTGCTCGATCTTCATGCGCTGCGCACCAGCCTGTTCACGCACCAGGCAGCGCACTCTGGCGCGGGAGGGGGGCGGCGCATGCGGCGCAGCGTGCCGTCGGCGGCCATGCTCAGCGACATTGTGGATACGTCCGGAGCCTCGGTGCAGATCGCCTGACGAGGCGTGGTGCGGCGCGGACGCGCGATTGAGCGACCGCGCGACCGCGGGCACGCTCTGAGACAATACGGGGATGCCCGAAAAGCCATCCCATTCTCCCTCCGTGCCGCAGCCGGATGCCGCACCAGCGCGGCAGCGCCTTGCGCTCAAGCGCCCGTCCGCCCAAGCCGGCGATGCGCCGCGCGCCCCCGTACCTGGCGGCAGCCGCTCCGGCGCACGGAATGCGCCACCCGCCTCGCAGCCATCATCCGGCCGGCCCGCGTTCACTCCCAAGCCGCGTGGCAACACCTGGTCGGCGTCCTCGGGGGGACGGCCAGCCGCCGAGCCCGGCATGACGCGCACGGCGGCTGGCATTCCCGTACGCGGCAACCTGCCATCTGCTGCTGGCAAGGAGCCTTCGGACACGCTGCGCCTGAACAAGCGCATGGCCGATCTGGGACTGTGCTCGCGCCGCGAGGCGGATGACTGGATCTCCAAGGGCTGGGTGCGCGTGAACGGCCAGGTGGCCGAGATGGGCCTGCAGGTGCTGCCCACCGACCGCATCGAGGTCGATCGCCAGGCGCAGGGCCAGCAGGAGCAGCAGGTCACGATCCTGCTGAACAAGCCCATGGGCTACGTGAGCGGCCAGGCCGAAGACGGCCATACGCCGGCGGTTGCCTTGATCAACCCGCGCACCCATTGGCGCGAGGACACCAGCCGCACCCGCTTCACCCCGGGCCAGTTGCGCGGTATCGCGCCATGTGGACGACTGGACATCGATTCGGTGGGCCTGCTGGTCCTCACGCAGGATGGCCGCGTGGCGCGCCAGCTCATTGGCGAGGACTCCACGGTCGACAAGGAATATCTTGTGCGGGTGATCTACGGCGACGTCGAGCAAGACGTGCGCTCGGCATTCCCAGAGGAGCAGCTTGCGCTGCTCAACCACGGCCTGTCGCTCGACGGCCAGAAGCTCAAGCCCGCCAAGGTCGATTGGCAGAACCCTGAGCAGCTGCGCTTCGTGCTCAACGAAGGCAAGAAGCGCCAGATCCGCCGCATGTGCGAACTGGTGGGGCTGAAGGTGGTGGGTCTGAAGCGCATCCGCATCGGCAGGATCACGCTCGGGAATCTGCCGGTGGGGGAGTGGCGGTACCTGGGGGCGAACGAGAAGTTCTGAGAGCTGATTCAGTAGGTGACTGTCACCGTCACCGAATCCCGGTACGTGCCCGGGGTGACGTTGAGGTTGGCCGGCACGATGCCGTAGACCATCAACGCTACGGGATTGCCCGTTCCTGTGCCTGCATAATCGTTGGCGGCCAGGCTGCCCCAAGGCGTTGTGCCATTGCTGTTCTGATAAAGCGAGTACGGCACCGTATCGGTGTTGCTGGGAGCGCCAACAGCTTTCATCTGCCCATTTCCGCCGGTGTTGTTGTTGGATGGACGTAAGGTGATGGTGTAGGCAGTGCTTTTTGTGCAGCGCACGCCCAGAGTGGTGGAGGAGGACTTGGCACCATCCAGAATACCGGTGGTATCCGCGAAGTTCATGTCTCCGATGGTACTGGCGGTGAACTCACAGTAGCTTGGTACGCTGGCGGCGGCGGTGAAAGGAAACGTCGGCCCCGAGGCGCCGGTGGATGCGCAGGAAACACCGGAGTTGTTTCTGCTCGTTGCAATGGAGACCGCCGTGTGACCTCCTCCATAGGCGCTGCTATATGAACCGACTGGGGCGGTCACCTGCCCTGCATTGACCGTCACGGTTACTGGCACTGCGCCAAAGCTGGCGTTGCTGTATGCCCCCATGTACTGCGTCGGAATCTGGATGGCGGAGTAGTTGTCGAAGTACGACCCGAAGTAGGTGTTGTTCGTGGTGATACCGATGCCCAGAGCGGAGCCTGAAGTGCCCCCCGAGGTGGTGATCTGGCGATTGGCGAATGTCAGGCCTGCATCTCCGGTTCCAATGCTCAGGCACACGGAAACATAGGCTCTGAAAATGCTGTTGTTTGAACAACTCACTGAAATCGTGCCAGTTGCCGAATAGGCTGAAGAGCTCCATGGAATGATGGAGCCCGCATTGAGCGTACTGGGGCTGGTCGTCGCCGTGCAACTGACGTTCTGCGCGTGGGCGGTCGAGGGCGTCAGCAGCCACACCGCACAGACGGCGATGAGTGCCAGTGCGGTTTGCCGGATGCGTTGATGCAATGAATTCAACATGCTGGTGTCACTTCCTCTCGCATGGGAGGGGGCCGATGACCGGCACCGTGTTGGGGCCGCTGTCAGGCCACGCAACGGTGAGCCGGCATGAGCTGCCATCAGGGAGATAGGCGTCCAGGCGGCTCTCCAGCGCCATGGATTCGAAGTAGGTCGCGCCGTCATAGCCTGCCATGCTCGATACGGGCGCGGCGTTGCCTGATGGGTCGGGCTTGGCATCCAGGCTCTTGAGCGTGACCAGGGTGCCCAGCGGCAAGGGCTGGCCGTCCGGGCCGTTGATGAGTACCGTGGCCGATCGCAGCCTCTGGATGTCGAACTTCACCAGCACGCCCGCACGATCCGTGGGTACGGCCTGTTGCTCGACCACCGGGACCTTGGTCTGTGCGGGCAGGTTCATGGTGTTGATCGAAATCTTGTTGTTGAGATAGGCCCCCAGTTGCGGCACCAGCATGACTCCATCGGCATTCGTGTGGCCAATCACCGAGTTTGCCCGCAGGACGGGCACATCGGGTATGCCGCTGGTCGTCACCACGGCAAAGGCTTCGGACACGCGGCGGCTCGCAAAGGCATGACCGTCCATCAGAATGAAGGCGCCGCTGGCCCCCAGGCCTGCCGACGTGGTGTCGCCCAGGCGCGAGACGGTGGCATTGGCCTCGATGCTCTGGCCCCGGTAGTCCACGCGCGCAAGGCCTCCGCCGCCCGTGCCGCTTTGGGCCTGCGCGTTCCACCCCCAGCCGCCCTCGGCGGGTGTTCTCTGGCTGGCGGTGGCGGTGAAGGTGTTTTCTCCGGCTTGATGCGACACCGCGCCGCCCAACGTGGTTCGCTCATCCAGATACCAGTTGAAAGTGAACTGCAGATTGCTGAGCCTGCTGTCATCGAGGTTGCGGTTGAGGCTGAAATTCATGTAGCCCCGATTGGAGAAACTTCGGCTCCAGCCCAGGGTTGCGTAGCGCTGCGCGGCTTCGTTGAAGTTGCGCAGATAGATGGCGCCCACGCTGATGCTGCCGATGGTGGGGTGGGTGTAGCCCACCATGGCGCGGGCGGAGGCCTTGACGCGGGTGGTGTCATAGAGTGAGGCCGCATCGCGAAAATTCTCCGAAGCCTTGGTGCCTTGGAGATTGGTGAAATACCGCTCACCGGTCCAGCTTTGACCCAGCTGCATCAGCGTGCCGGTTTTTCCCTGGTAGGAGCTCGCGCCTGCTGCGGCCGAAACAATGCCCAGTGAGCCAAGTTGCCACGCCATGCCGCTGCTCGCATTGGCCAGATGAGGGGCGATCTCGCTGTGTCCCTGCACGGTCAGCCGGTCGGTCAGGCCATAGCTGTACGAGCCGCTGGCGACGACGTCGGATCCGTAGTCTGCCGACGCGATGCCATAGTTTTTGCGCACCCAACCCAGCTCGGCGGACCAGTCGCTCAGGCCCTTGGCCAGCAGTTGCGGGGAGCTGTACAGGCTGTATTGCAGCGTGGTGCTGCGCCCGAGCGCGTCCGTCAGCACCACTTGCGCATTGCCCTGCCCGTTGATGCCCGGTACCGTGTTCAGGGTGAATGGTCCGGCGGGCACATTGCCCTGGTATTGCTTCACTCCGTTGATGTACAGCGCGATGTCGGAGGGGACCGCACTGGTGCCCATGAGCGCGGGCACGGGCGTGGTGATGCGGTAGGGCTGCAATCCGAAGTTGCGTGCGATCTGGATGCCGCCCATGCGCGTGGCACGAGTCCATGGCAGTGCGCCGGAGAGCAGGTCGCCCACACGCAGCGTGACCATGTCCTCTTGAAACGACTGGCTGAACGTCGTGTCCAGGCGTACGTTCTTGAACTTTTCAGCCTGGCCACCAAGGGGCATCACCGCGCTGTTGTTCTGTGTGTAGGTGGTCAGCAAGGTATTGCTGAGTACCGAATTCGCGCGGAACAGGCGTGTTTCGGTGGCGGCATTGAGAGCGCGGCTGTGCTGGCTGGTGTAGCCAAAAAGGTCGTAGTTCACCAATACACCCGGTGAGGCGCTTGCACGTGGCTCCTGGGTGTTGCGGGTGACGATTTCCGTGCGGCTCCAGCCCAGGTCCTCAAACGGTACGGTCAGCACCAGGGCTTGCTGTGTGGCGTCGAATTTCACGTTGGCATCGCGCAAGGCAGTCAGCGCAATCCAGCCGTCGTCCAGGCCGCTGGCGGCTTTCAAGGCATCTGGCTTGAGGCCCATGGAGAGGAGTGTGTCGCGCAGCATCCATAGGCCATCGCTTCGCAGCTGGGCGGGCTGCATCCCCATATCCCGGGTGTTGAGACGCACCGCTAGATACAGCGCCATTTGCGACAGAGTCGCGGCTTGCTGCCTTGGCGGTTCGATGGGCGGCAAGGCTGATGCGTCGATGGTCTGCGAACCTGCAGCCCAGCTGCTCGGAGCCATCCAGGGAATCGCCAGCACCATGGCTGCGGCAGCAAGGCTCCCCGCGCAGCGACTACGGCGAAGACACATTGAGCGCCTGCGTGAAGCGGTTGATCAACGCCTCATAGCCGACGATGCGCTGCTGGGTCACGGGAGCGGGCACGGACCATTCCATGGTCTGTCCAGCGAGTGCGTAGCCCAGCAGGCCATTGGCCAGCTTGATGCGCTTGTCATCGGCGGTGATGGCTTCGATGTCGGCTATTTGCGCACGCGTCGGAGCATTGTTCTTGAGTTTGAATGTCCAAGTTTTGGGCGTCTTCTCCACTGTCCAGGCCAGTTGCGTCCCTATCGTCGGGTGGGGTTCGGGGCCCAGGAAGACAGGCAAGGAATAGCGCATCAAAAATGTCAGCGCGGTAGTCGCTTTGGTCGGCGGCGTCGGTTCGGCGTTGACTGGTGCGGGGGACTCCGCCGGAGGCAGCTCGTCGATGATCAGCCGATAGGCGGCTTCCTGGCCTTCGGCGACCGGCGGAGAGGTGCGTATCACCCGCAGCAATTGTGTGCCGCCGGGGGCGATCTGCAGCATGGGCGGGCTGACGGTAAGTGCCGTGGTTGGAGTCAACAGATCACGGTTGTCTTTCTGAGTCCACTCGAACACGCGAACCTGGGCCCGCAAGGGCAGAGCACCTGAATTGTTCAGCGTGATGCCGTTGGCGTTTTGCGAAGGCTCGATCTGCAACGTGGTGGGCGCCACCTCCAACCCCGCGGCGTTGGCCGGGGATGACAGAAAAATCGCACCGAGGCCCCAGAGGGCGAAAACGGAGCGGCGCAAAGCGTAGGGGCACTTTTTCGCCATGGGAGTGGGGCAGAGCTAGGTAGAAAAGGCTGTCTGCGGGACCCAGGTCCCGCACCGGGATCAGTAGACGATGGCGACGGTCACCAGGTCGGTGTAGGTACCAGGCTGCACAGTGCCGATGGTCGGGATCAGCGAGTACACGTTGATGGCGCTGCTCACCAGACCGGTGCCCGTGCCGCCCAATGCATTGCCGCCAGTGCCTGTGGTGGTGCCCCACGGCGTGTTGTGCGCGGCATCCTGGTACAGCGAGTAGGCAATGGTGTCACCGCCCGGGCCCTTCAGCGTGCCGGTACCCGTGGTGCTGGCGCCGGCTGGCTGCATGGTGATGCTGTAGGGCGTTGTCTTGGTGCATTGCACGGTGAACGATGTCTGTCCACCCAGATTGGATTGCGACGCATCAAGGACGGTGGGAACGTGGTTGGTGCCGTAGTCGATATCGGCAATGGTTGTCGTGCCGAACACGCACTTCGACACG
Source organism: Diaphorobacter ruginosibacter (assembly GCF_014395975.1). Classification (NCBI taxonomy): domain Bacteria; kingdom Pseudomonadati; phylum Pseudomonadota; class Betaproteobacteria; order Burkholderiales; family Comamonadaceae; genus Diaphorobacter; species Diaphorobacter ruginosibacter. Next base: position 481,315 of record NZ_CP060714.1, read on the forward strand.
ATGGTGATCTTGACGTTGAAAGTCTGGTTGACGGAAGCGGCCTGCGCAGGAGCCACGGAAGCCAAGGACGCGGCGGCGATTGCGCCAATCAGTGCAAAACGGGTGAGAGACATAAAAAAACTCCACGGAAAAGAAATTCACCCTTCGTCTGCCCTGCATTGGCAGCAACGAGGTGCAGTTGGACACACGCCGGCGAGATTGCAAGCTGCAACCCCTTCCCCGACCGAAATGGCCTCCGTCTGCCGCTCCTGCTCCCTATTTTGAGCACGGCCGGGGAATTTCGGCCGTGCAAAAAATTAGTAAAACGCTATTGCTCAAAAGATTTGGATCGTCAGACTCAGATGCAACGCGAATGTACGACAAACGGATGACCTTGGGTTACATAACATTTGTTTCTAAAAGTAAATAACAATAGCTTGCTAAATTTGATTTGTCAAAATTAACAGCATAGGGTGTTGATGTCATTGAATTTTTTCCCTGTTTATCACTTTCCATACCTTAGTAGTGAGCGTATCTTGAAGGTGTTGCCGACACGATTCACTGATACAAATCAACCTGTCGTTGGGGCGACAAAGGCGAAAAATGGTACGTGTTGGAGTGCCGATACAGCCTTTCTTGTTTCATGTGTAACGCAATATAAAAAAGAATATTTCTATCGAATTTGAAAAATCATGAAATCGATAAGATGGCTTGAAGTACGACACTTCGTCCCCATCTCACAGGCCAGCTCGGCGTGCATTGCGGCCCCTTCATGGCGTTTGCAATGGCCCCGATGCATCTGCAAGGAGATGCCCGTGCACAGGCGGCGCGGCATCGAAGAGAGACTTTTCTGCATCCACCCATGACCAACAAACACACCCATTCCTTCCAGGCCGAGGTTGCGCAGCTGCTGCATCTGGTCACGCATTCGCTGTACTCCAACAAGGAAATCTTCCTGCGCGAGCTGATTTCCAATGCGTCCGATGCCTGCGACAAGCTGCGGTTCGAGGCCCTGAACAACCCCTCGCTCTATGAAGACCAGCCCCAGCTCGAGGTGCGCGTTTCATTCGACAAGAAGGCGCGTACGCTGACCATTGCCGATACCGGCATCGGCATGAGCGAGCAGGAAGCCATCGACAACCTGGGCACCATTGCCAAGAGCGGTACCAAGGACTTCATGAGCAAGCTTTCGGGCGACCAGAAGGCCGACTCGCAGCTCATCGGCCAATTCGGCGTGGGTTTCTATTCGGGCTTCATCGTGGCCGACCGGATCACCGTCGAGTCGCGTCGCGCGGGCCTGCCCGAGAGCGCGGGCGTGCGCTGGGTGAGCGGTGGCTCGGGCGACTTCGAGGTCGAGGCCATCGACCGCAAGGAGCGCGGCACCAGCATCACGCTGCACCTGCGCGAGGATGCCGAGGAGTTCCTCAACACCTGGAAGCTCAAGGCGCTCATCAGCAAGTATTCCGACCACATCAGCCTGCCCATCCTCATGGAAAAGGAAGAATGGAAGGAGGGCGAGAACGACCAGCCGGGCGACATGGCAAAGACCGGCGAGTGGGAAACCGTCAACCAGGCCAGCGCCCTGTGGACCCGTCCCAAGAAGGACATCACGCCCGAGCAGTACATCGAGTTCTACAAGAACATCAGCCACGACAGCGAAGCGCCACTGACCTGGAGCCACAACCGCGTGGAGGGCAACACCGAGTACACGCAGCTGCTGTACATCCCGTCGCATGCGCCCATGGATCTGTGGAACCGTGACAAGAAGGCCGGCATCAAGCTCTACGTGAAGCGCGTGTTCATCATGGACGACGCCGAGGCGCTGATGCCTACGTATCTGCGTTTCGTGAAGGGCGTGATCGACTCCGCAGACCTGCCGCTGAACGTGAGCCGCGAGTTGCTGCAGGAAAGCCGTGACGTGCGCCTGATCCGCGACGGCAACACGCGCCGCGTGCTCTCCATGCTCGAAGACCTGGCCAAGCACGACAGGCACGAAGCGATGGCGACCGAAGGCGATGTGGTCGACGTGGTCAGCGAGGACGACAAGGCCAAGGAAGGCAAGTACACGCAGTTCTACAGCGAGTTCGGTGCTGTGCTCAAGGAAGGCCTGGGCGAGGATTTCGGCAACGGTGAGCGTATCGCCAAGCTGCTGCGCTTCGCATCGTCCACCAGCGATGGCGTGACGGTCTCGTTCGCCGACTACAAGGCGCGCATGAAGGAAGGCCAGGAGGCGATCTACTACATCACCGCCGATACCCCGGCCGCGGCGAAGAACAGCCCGCAGCTGGAAGTGTTCAAGAAGAAGGGCATCGAAGTGCTGCTCATGACCGATCGCGTGGACGAGTGGGCACTGAACTACCTGCACGAATTCGACGGCACGCCGCTGCAATCGGTGGCCAAGGGCGCGGTCGATCTCGGCAAGCTGCAGGACGAGGCTGAAAAGAAGGCTGCGGAAGAGGCCGCCGAAACCTTCAAGCCGACGCTGGCCAAGCTCAAGGAAGCACTCAAGAACGAGGTGGAGGACGTGCGTGTGACCACACGACTGGTCGATTCACCGGCGTGCATCGTGGTGCAGGACGGCGGCATGAGCGCGCAGCTCGCGCGCATGCTCAAGCAGGCGGGTCAGCAGGTCCCCCAGCAGAAGCCGGTGCTGGAAGTGAATCCGGAGCATCCGCTCGTGAAGAAGTTGGATGGTTCTGTGCACTTCAACGACCTGGCGCATATCCTGTTTGACCAGGCGCTGCTTGCGGAAGGCGGCATGCCGGAAGACCCCGCCGCGTATGTGAAGCGGGTGAATGCCTTGCTGGTGTAACAGGGCGAGGGCCTGAAACCTCTTGCCCCCGAGGCCGCCGTCTTTGCTGGATGGCGGCTTTTTTGTTTTTCTGCGGTGTTATTTGGGCGTGGGCACCTGTTCGCCCGCGGCAAAACCCTGAACAATCGTCGGAGGTGGCCTGATCCGGCGGTTTGAACGAGAATGCCGTGTAACCTTGCGTTGCACGGCATTTTTTTATGCCTTGTGAAAAGTCGTAGTACGTACACATGCTCCTGCGGGAGCCACCACCGATATGTTGCGCTTCTTTCTTCTGTTTCTGTCGATTCAGCTCTCCCTGTTCGGGCTGAACATGTTGAACTGGGTTCAGCAGCACATCGTCCTGCCGTGGACGGCTACCCTGGCGAAGATCTGTTCGTCGCTGGTGGTGTGGTTCGACGAGACGGCCAGTGCGCAGGGCAAGGTGCTGTGGAACACCGCCACCGGATTCGGCGTGTCGATCGAGGCCGGTTGCAACGGCATCGAGGCCTGCATCGTGCTGTTTGCCGCGATCATCGCGTTTCCGTCGAGCTGGAAGCACAAGCTCAAGGGCTTCGTGTACGGCTTCATTGCGATCCAGGCCCTCAACGTGGTGCGCGTGATCAGCCTGTTCTACCTGGGCCAGTGGAACATGTCCGTGTTCAATTTCGCGCACGAATTCCTCTGGCAGGGCCTGATCATGCTGGACGTACTGATCGTCTGGCTGCTGTGGGTGCGCGCGGGAGCGAAGGAGCGCGAGGCCAACGAGCCGCCGCCGTCCGATGAGCCGCCAGCACCGCCGCTGGTGCCCTCCGCACCGCGCATGGGCCATGGCGAAGGGTCTGTCAGCCATTCGCTGGATCTGTCGCCGCATGTACGGCCCAGGCCTTCCGTCTGACATCATGACGGCACGAAGTCACCATATCGTTGAGGGATGGAGGAGCGAAAGATGACGGAGCAGACGACACAGGTCCTGTCCGCTGAAGACACAGGCAAGCCGGCGCGGGACAAGAAGACCCTGGTGAGATTCGTGGGATTCGCGTTCGCATGCATGGTCGTGTTCACACTGATCTGGACCAAGATCACCCCATGGACTTCCTACCCCGTGGCGGTGGTCTCGCATTTCGCGCTGGAGCAGGTGGCGCCGATGTGGGTGCGCGGCGTGAACAAGCAGCCCGGCAAGATTGAGGTGGAAACCAGCGTGAACGTGGTGGTGCCCAACACGGGCGGCCGCGTCGCCGACGTCTATGTGGAGGCGGACCCGGGGCGCTATGCATTCGGCCTGCCGATCTTCCTGGCTCTGATCGCAGCCGCCTACGCGGCCAAGCGCGCTCCGGGACGCATTCAGAAGGCGGTCATCGGCTACCTGCTGCTGCTGCCGATCCAGGCGTTCAGCCTGGTGATGTATCTGCTCATGCAGGTGATCGTGGCCGCCAATCTCGATATTCGCACGCTGCGCGTCGACACCTGGCAGGTCGAGTCCATCGTGTTCGGCTACCAGGTGGGCGTGCTTGTGTTGCCTACCCTGGCACCGGTGCTGATCTGGCTGCTGCTGGACCGCAAGTTCTTTGCGGATGTGATCGTCAACGGCTGGAAGCAGTCGATGGCGGGCAAGTCGCCACGCGCGGCCAGGCGCTGATGGTTGAATGGATTCAAGAGGCCAAAAGGAGATCAGGGTTGATGCAGAAGACAGGATGGCGGCAGGCGGTGGGTTCGGGGTGGATGGCGGCGGTTGCCGTGTCGGCGCTGGCGGGCGCCTCCGGAGCCGCGGCGCAGCAGGCGGTGCACGCCACCACCGGCGAGACGCATCAGCAGGCGGCCGCTGCAGTGACGGAAACCGCACACCGCAAGGCCGTCCATGCCAAGGCGCTGGGTGAGCAACTGCTCAAGTTCTCGCGCACCGGCGACGAATTCGCGGTGCGCAAGCTGCTGGCGCAGGGGGCACCCGTGAACGTGCAGGATGCCGATGGCAACACGCCACTCCTGCTGGCCACGGCTGAAAATCACATCGAGGTGGCGCGCTCGCTCATCCTTGGCGGCGCCAATGTGAACACCAAGAACAGGATGCAGGACAGTGCCTATCTGCTCGCGGGGGCACGCGGGCGTCTCGAGATCCTGCGCATGACGCTGTCGCGCGGTGCCGATCTCAAGAGCACCAACCGCTACGGTGGCACGGCCCTCATTCCGGCCTGCGAGCGCGGGCATGTGGAGACGGCCAAGGCGCTGATGGATGCGGGCGTGGACGTCAACCATGTCAACAACCTCGGCTGGACCTGCCTGATCGAGGCCATCGTGCTGGCGAACGGCGGCGAGCCGCATCAGCAGATCGTGCGCGACGTCATCAAGGCGGGTGCCGATGTGAACCTGGCGGACAAGGATGGCGTGACGCCGCTCGCGCATGCAAGGCAGCGCGGGCAGCGCGAGATGGTGGAGATTCTCACGGCAGCGGGTGCCCGCTAGAATGCGACACGCTGCTAGACCACGAGGGGGTCTTCCTGCATGGCTTCCATCTGCTCGATGAGCATGTCGATCTGGCCGCGCCAGTAGTCGCTCGAGCCAAACCACGGAAAGTTGATTGCAAAGGTCGGATCGCTCCAGCGCCGGGCCAGCCAGGCGCTGTAGTGGATCAGGCGCAGCGTGCGCAGGGGCTCGATCAGCGCGAGTTCCCGGCGGTCGAAGCTGCGGAACTGCTCGTAGCCATCGACCAGTGTGGAGAGTTGCACCGTGCGCTGGGGGCGTTCGCCTGACAGCAGCATCCACAGGTCCTGCACGGCAGGCCCCATGCGCGCGTCGTCGAGATCGACGAAATGCGGGCCGCCGCGTCCCTGGTCGTCGAGAGGCGTCCACAGCACATTGCCCGGATGCACGTCGCCATGAATGCGCAGCGCCGCGCAGGGCGTGTCCTGCATCTTGTCCGCAATGATCTGCAGCGCCTCGTCGCAGGCCTTGCGCCACGCCGATTCCTGGTCGAGCGGGATGATGTTCTGGCCGAGCAGCCAGTCACGGCTGTCGACTCCGAACGTCTGCAGGTCGAGCGGGGGGCGCAGCGCGAATGGGCGCTGGGCGCCGACGGCATGGATGCGCGCGAGAAAGCGACCGATCCATTCGAGCACTTCGAAATCGTCGAGCTCCGGCGTTCGCCCGCCGCGCCAGGGGCTCACCGAGAACGAGAAGCCTGCATGGTGATGCAGCGTCCTGCCTTGGGTGACGAGCGGTGCAACCATCGGCACTTCGGCTCCAGCGAGTTCGAGAGCGAATGCATGTTCTTCGAGAATCTGCTCGTCGCTCCAGCGACCGGGACGGTAGAACTTGGCGACCACGCGTTCGCCATCCTCGAGCGCCACCTGGTACACGCGGTTCTCGTACGAGCCCAGCGCCATGAGGCGGCCGTCCCCGTACATGCCAAGCCCGGCCAGAGCGTCCAGAACCAGGTCGGGTGTGAGCGCGGAATACGCATGCTGCGCGGAGGTGTCGTTGTGCATGGCAGCTATTGTCGCCGCAGCACGGCGTCCGGCGGCGAGGAGGGACTCCTCAGCGCGTGTCCTGATCGGCCTGCACTGCATCGTCGGGCGAGGGTGCAGCGGCCAGCGCTTCGAAGGGCAATTGCTGCTTGACCAGGATGACGGTGCAGGGCGCGTCGCGCGCCACGCGGATCGGCACGGTGTCCATGAAGCGCTGCATCTGCAGGCCGTGCGTAGCCGCTCCCATGATGATCATCGTGACCTGGTTGCCGCGCGCATAACGGATGATGGCCTGGGCCACGTCGCCTGACTCCAGCACATGGCAGCTCGCGCTGTGGCCGGACAGGTTGAGGGTGGCGCTCCACTGCTTGAGGCGGGCAAGATGCCGACGGTGCAACGTGGTCTCGCTGCGCTCGTGCCGGGTGGCGCTGCTGGCCGATGGCGAGATCACCGTGACGCACGCCAGCCGCGCGCCGGGCCGGATACCGAGCGAGCGGTTCACGGCCTGTCTCAGGGAATACATGGTGGCATCGCTCACATCCTCGTGCGGCACGGCCACCATCAGGATCGGCACCTCCTCGATCTGCTCCTTGGGCAGGGGACTGGGCTGGTACTGCATGCCCGCCGCCTTGATCCAGCGCTTGAGCTGCGAGCCTGCGCCGGGCCCCGAGCTGCGTTCGCCGCGGTCGGTGACCGGCACATGTTCGGGATGGGACAGGTCGAAGGCCAGATGCGCGGCGGATGGATAGCGCTGCGCCGCCTCGGGCTCGAGGCAGCGCAGGATGACCTCCTGCAGCCACGTCGGCACATCGCCGCGCAACTGGCGCGGCGGCGCGGGCACCATCCACAGGCGCTGGCGCATGCCGCCCTGCGTGGTGGGTGCGCCGAACGGCAGCTCGCCGGTGGCCATTTCATAGAGCATCACGCCGATGGCGAACACATCGCTGCGCACGTCACCCCGCACGCCCACGATCTGCTCGGGCGCGATCCATGCGGGCGAACCCACGGCATTGCGCATCTCCTCGGCCAGCAGGTCCGGGTAGTGGGCATGGCAGGAGAGCCCGAAGTCGAGCAGCACGGCCGTGCCGTCGTCCTTCAACAGCACGTTGGCCGGCTTGAGGTCGAGGTGGCAGACATTCTGCTGGTGCAGGCTGTGGGCCGCCAGCGCCATGGCGTTGCCGATCAGGGCGATCTCGTCGATGCCGGCGCATGGATGGTTTTCCATCCATTGCTGCAGCGTGGTGCCCCTGATGTACTCCATGACGATATAGGGCAGCCGCATCAGGTCGCCCGCGGCCACGTAGCGCGGCACATGCGGTCCCGAGAGCGCGGGGTGGATCAGCAACTCGACCTCGAAGCTCACGATGTTTTCCGCGCCATCGCCCGAGGCCATGCGCGGGATCTTCATCACGAGGGGAAAGCCCGGCTCGCGCGCATCGTCGGCGTGGGTCACTCGGTAGATGTGCGCCATGCCTCCCGCATGCAGGCACTCGTGGATGACGAATCCGTCGATCTCGGTCCCTGGCGTGAGCAACTTCATGCGGTCAATGGCCCCATTCGAGCCGGTCGGCCCAGTAGGCCGGCAGCGACCGGGTGGCCCGCACGGCGGCGGCCGCCGCCATGTGGTCGTAGGGCACGCGATGGAAGGTGATGGTGGCAGCGTCGCTGTCGTAGAGGGCGTACATTGCGCGCGGATCGTTGTCGCGCGGCTGGCCGCAGGAGCCCACGATCGCGAGCCACTGGCGATGCGGCGGCACGGGCACGGCAACCCCGGGCTCGGGCGCGAAGCGCATCAGCTTGGCGGTGGGCGTGAGGAAGTACAGCGCCTGTACATGCACATGGCCGCTGAATACGTAGCGGATGTTCGGATCCTGCTCGGCGGCCGCGCGCATGCTGCGTTCCGCAGCGCTGCTGTCCTCCACATAGTGCCACTTTCCGGGCGCGTCGGCGCTGGCATGTACCAGCAGCACGTCCTGCTCGAGTCGCGTGGTGAGCGGCAGGTTCTCAAGGAAGCTCAGGTGCAGGGGCTTGAGCTGCGCATGCGTCCAGGCCGACCCGAGATCCTGCACCAGCCGGGGGATCTCGGGCGGGGAAAGCGCTGCCTCGTCATGGTTGCCGCGCACGCACAGCGCGCCGCCCGATGCCAGCGCCATGACGCGGTCGAGCACCTCGGCGGGGTTGCCGCCATACCCGACGAGATCGCCTACGAAGGCGAACTGCTGAACGTCCAGGGAGCGAGCGTGTTCCAGGCAGGCATCGAGCGCCTGCAGGTTGGCGTGCAGATCGGCGAGGAGCGCGTATTTCATGGGTACGTCCGTTGTCTCCCGTACATCATGAGGGCTCCCGCTGATATCCGGCTTGCATTCCCAAGTGGTTTACTGGTGCATTCGCGGTGAGCTGGCCGGCGCATCCGCGGCAGGGTCTCTTGCAAGAGGGGGGTGGGCCCAGGTGATGACACCGACCGAAAGCACCAGCAGGTGATCAGCACCTGATCAGATCAGTACTTGTAGACGCCCTGGCCCGTCTTGCGGCCGAGGCGTCCCGCCGCCACCATTTCCTTGAGCAGCGGGCAGGGGCGGTACTTGCTGTCGCCGAACTCCTCCAGGTACACATCCATCACGGCCAGGCACACATCGAGGCCGATCATGTCGGCCAGCGCCAGCGGGCCGATCGGCTGGTTGCAGCCGAGCTTCATGCCGGCGTCGATGTCCTCGGGCGTTGCCAGGCCCTCGGCCAGCACGAAGAAGGCCTCATTGATCATGGGCACCAGGATGCGGTTGACCACGAAACCGGGGGCATTCTTCACGGTGATGGGGCTCTTGCCCAGGCGCTCGGAGAGCGCCTTCACGGTGTCGTGCGTGGCGTCCGACGTCTGCAGGCCGCGGATGATTTCCACCAGCGCCATCATCGGCACCGGGTTGAAGAAGTGCATGCCGATGAATTGGTCGGCACGGCTGGTCACGGCGGCCAGCTTGGTGATGGAGATCGACGAGGTGTTGGAGGCGAGGATCACCTCGGGCGCGACCAGCGCGTCGATCTGCTTGAGGATCTTCACCTTCAGGTCGAAGTTCTCGGTGGCGGCCTCGATCACGATCTGCGCGGCCTTCAGGTCGTCATAGCTGGTCGAGCCCTTGATGCGGGCGAGCGCCGCGGCCTTGTCGGCTTCCGATATCTTTTCCTTCTTGATCAGGCGATCGAGGCTGCCGCTCACGGTGGCGATGCCCTTCTGCACGGCAGCTTCGGAGATGTCCACCATCACCACATCGATGCCCGAAACGGCGCAAGCCTGCGCGATGCCGTTGCCCATGGTGCCGGCGCCGATGATGCCTACTGTAGAAATCGTCATATAAAGTCTGCCTTGTGGATGAGAAGAATAAGAAGCTAAATTCAGTGCCGCGATGGTTGCTGCAGCGCAACCATGGATGTTATCGGCAAATTTGGACGGATACCCATCAGCCATGGAGACAGGTGTCACATGTTCGACTACATCGTCATCGGAGGCGGCTCGGCAGGCTCGGTGCTCGCGGGGCGCCTGAGCGAGGATCCCCAGGTGCGCGTCTGTCTCATCGAGGCGGGGGGACGCGACGACAGCACGCTGATCCACTGCCCCGCGGGGTTGGGTGTCATGGCCAGGACGGGCACCCATAACTGGCGGCTCGGCACCACGCCGCAGGCGGGCCTGGGCGGCAGGCGGGGCTACCAGCCGCGCGGCAAGGTGCTGGGGGGATCGAGTTCGATCAACGCCATGATCTATGCGCGCGGGCATGCGAGCGACTACGACCATTGGGCCGGGCAGGGGAATGCCGGATGGGGGTGGAGCGACGTGCTGCCCTATTTCAAGCGGGCGGAGAACAACGAGCGAGGCGCGGATGCATGGCATGGCACGGGCGGCCCGCTCAACGTGACCGACCTGCGCAGTCCCAACCCTCTGGCGCACGCCTTTGTCGAGGCGGGCGTGCAGGCCGGCCATGCACGCAACCCGGATTTCAACGGCGAGCGCCTGGAGGGCGTGGGGCTGTACCAGGTCACGCACCGCAACGGCGAGCGCTTCAGCGCCGCCAAGGCCTATCTCACGCCCCACGTGCCCACGCGGCCCAACCTGCAGGTGGTCACCGGAGCCCAGGTCACGCGCATCCTCATGGAGGGTCGCCGTGCGGTGGGCGTGCAGTACTGGCAGGATGGGGCGGTGCATTCCGAGCGCGTGACGCGCGAGGTGCTGCTGTGCGGCGGTGCCTTCTTCTCGCCCCAGCTGCTGATGCTCTCGGGCATCGGCCAGGGGGCCATGCTGCAGAAGCTGGGCATCGACGTGGTGCACGACCTGCCCGGTGTGGGCGAGCACCTGCATGATCACCCGGACATCGTGACGGTGGTGGACACGCCATCGAATCGCCAGTCCTTCGGCATGTCCCTTGGGGGACCGCCAGCCTGATGCGTTCGGTGTTCGAGTGGAAATCGCGTCGCACCGGCATGCTTACCAGCAACTTCGCCGAAGCCGGCGGCTTCCTGCGCAGCAGCCCCCAGGAAGCGATCCCCGACCTGCAATTGCACTTCGTGGTCGGCAAGCTCATCGACCACGGGCGCAAGACGGTATGGGGGCACGGCTATTCATGCCATATGTGCCTGCTGCAGCCACGCAGCCGCGGACGTGTCACCCTGGGCAGCGCCGATGCACTTGCGCCGCCGCTGATCGATCCCGCGTTCCTCTCCGATCCCGAGGACATGCACAAGATGATCGGCGCGGTCAGGCTGATGCGGGCCATTCTCTCGCAGCCCGCGCTGCAGGCTTTCGGGGGGCAGGAGCTGGCGTACTCGGCGAACGCGCAAAGCGACGAGGAGATCGCCGCCTACGTCCGCGATTACGCCGACACGATCTACCACCCGGTCGGAAGCTGCCGGATGGGCTCCGGCCCGATGGACGTGGTCGATGCAAAGCTGAGGGTGCACGGCATCGACGGCCTGCGCGTGGTGGACGCATCCATCATGCCGCGTATCGTCAGCGGCAACACGAATGCGCCGGTGATCATGATTGCGGAGAAGGCCGTGGACCTGATTCGTCAGCGCGACATGTGATGGCGCTGACGGTGCTGGTGGCGCACCGGGCTCGCCAGGGGCATGGCGGCAACGGCACGCGCACCTGTCACTGAAACGCTACCTCCGCAAAGCTGCGCAGCTTGCGGCTGTGCAGGCGCTGCGTTCCGCCTTCGCGCAGGATGTCCACCGCACGCATGCCGATGCGCAGGTGCTGGTCCACGCGCTCGCGGTAGAAGTGGTTTGCCATGCCGGGCAGCTTGATCTCGCCATGCAGCGGCTTGTCGGAGACGCACAGCAGCGTTCCATAGGGCACGCGGAAGCGGAAGCCGTTGGCCGCGATGGTCGCGCTTTCCATGTCCAGTGCGACGGCGCGGCTCTGGCTGAAGCGGCGCTGGGGCATGTTGTCTGGCAGCAGCTCCCAGTTGCGGTTGTCGGTGCTCGCGACGGTGCCCGTGCGCATGATGCGCTTGAGCTGGTCTTCCGGAACCTGGGCCACGTCGGCGACGGCCTGCTGGAGCGCCATCTGGATCTCGGCCAGGGCCGGGATCGGTACCCACAGGGGCAGTTCCTCATCGAGCACGTGGTCCTCGCGCACGTAGGCGTGGGCCAGGACGTAGTCGCCCAACTGCTGGCTGTTGCGCAGTCCGGCGCAGTGGCCGAGCATCATCCATGCGTGCGGCCGCAGCACCGCGATGTGGTCGGTGATGGTCTTGGCGTTGGCCGGGCCCACGCCGATGTTGACCATGGTGATGCCGCTGCCGTCCGCGCGCACGAGGTGGTAGGCCGGCATCTGCGGCAGGCGCGGCGGCGCCACGCCGAGCTCGTCGCCGGGCTTCGATGCCAGGCCCTTGCGGCGCTTGACCACGTTGCCGGGTTCGATGAAGGCGATGTACTCGCTGTCTTCCCGGGCCATCTCGGCCTGGCCCAGGCGCACGAACTCGTCGATGTAGAACTGGTAGTTGGTGAACAGCACGAAGTTCTGGAACCACTCGGGCTGCGTGCCGGTGTAGTGGCGCAGGCGATGCAGCGAGTAGTCAACGCGCGGCGCCGTGAACAGGGACAGCGGCTGTGCATCGCCCGGCCTGGGTTCCCAGGTGCCGTTGGCAATGCCGTCGTCCATGGCGGACAGGTCCGGCAGGTCGAACACGTCGCGCATCAGCATGCGGCGCTCGGGCGTGAGCGAGCCTTCGATGTGGTCGTGCTCTGCGAACGAGAAATGGATCGGGATGGGCTGCGAGCTCAGTCCCACCTCCAGCTCCACGTCGTGGCTGGCGCGCAGCAGGCGGAACTGCTCGAGGTAGTAGTTGGCGAACAGGTCGGGACGTGTGAGCGTGGTCTCGTAGCGGCCCGGCCCTTCGACGAATCCGTAGGCGAACGGGGAGGGCTTGCGAGCCACTGTGGTTGTCTGCATTCGCACAAACGGATAGTAAGCACGAACATGCTCCACGGGTGTCTCCCCTGCAACGAAGCGCTGCATCGCATCGCGCAGGAGATTGATCTGCTGTTGATAAATGCGCTGCACCTGCGCCAGCGCGTCGGCCGGATCGGTGTGCTGCGTCGGTTCTGTGTACATGGGAATGGATGACATATGGATGGCTATTGTCCACGCCCGGATGACATTCGCATGCACCGGGACATTTCACGGGCGGCGTGGCGGAAATTCACCGCGCCGGCGAGCAACCGGCAATGCTGGTGATAATCCGGTGCATGCCCAACGCGCAAGAACCCAGCCCCGCCGCCCGCACGGCCGTCCCTGCCTGGATGACACCCGGTACCTTGCTCAAGGTCTCGGTGGGCGTTGCCATCCTGACCATTGTGCTCAAGACGCTGGCCTGGTGGGTGACGGGTTCCGTCGGCATGCTGTCCGATGCGCTCGAGTCCTTCGTGAATCTGGCGGGGGCGGTGTTTGCGCTGGCAATGGTGACGATCGCCAGGCGCCCTGCGGACGAGGACCATCCCTACGGCCACCACAAGGCGGAATTCTTCTCCTCGGGCTTCGAGGGCATCCTGATCATCGGTGCGAGCATCGCCATTCTCTGGGCCTCGGTCTCGCGGCTGCTGAATCCGCAGGAGCTTGAGCAGGTCGGCTGGGGTTCGGTGCTGCTGGTGCTCAGCAGTGCCTGCAATGGCGTGCTGGCCTGGTACATGCTGCGTGCGGCGCGCGTGCACCACTCCAAGGCCCTGGAAGGCGATGCGCGGCACCTGCTGACCGACGTCTGGACCTCGGCCGGCGTACTGGTCGGGCTGGCCGGCGCGGCATGGACGGGATGGCACTGGCTCGATCCGGTGGTGGCCATTCTCGTGGCGCTCAACATCCTGCGCGAAGGAGGTTCCATGCTATGGGAGTCTTCGCAAGGCCTGATGGATGAGGCGCTGCCGTCCGAGCAATTGCAGCGCGTGCAGGCCGTGCTCGACGAGCGCAGCGTGGCCAGCGAGGGTGCCGTGCGTTTTGACAGCCTGATCTCGCGCCGCGCTGGCGGCCGCAATTTCGTGGACGTGCACATGCATGTTCCTGCGGAGTGGACGCTGGGCCGGGCGGCGCAGCTGCGCACCGAGGTGGAGGCTGCCCTCATGCAGGCCGTGCCCCATCTGCGCGCGGCCATTGAAATCCTGCCACTCGGCCAGGCCACTGTCTTCGAGACCGTGGAGTCCCGCAACGCACAAGGGTTGGGGTCGGAGCAGGGACGGGAACCATCGGATTCAGAAGGAAAGTGAAGTGATCACGGTATTGCAACGCGTGCGCGAGGCACGTGTGGAGGTCGCTGGCGAGGTCGTCGGCCAGATCGGACAGGGACTGCTCGTGCTGCTGTGCGCGGAGCAGGGCGACAACGACAGGCTGGCGGACAAGCTGCTGGCCAAGATCCTCAAGCTGCGCATCTTCACCGATGACGCGGGCAAGATGAATCGCAGCGTGCAGGACGTGGGCGGAGGCCTGCTGGTGGTGAGCCAGTTCACGCTGGCTGCCGATACGCGGGGCGGCAATCGGCCGAGCTTCACGAATGCGGCGGCGCCGGACGAAGGGCGGCGCCTGTACGAGTACTTCGTGGCGCAGGCCCGTACGGCCCATCCCGTGGTGCAGACCGGCCGGTTTGCCGCCGACATGCAGGTGCACCTCATCAATGATGGGCCGGTGACGATTCCGATGACCATGCGCGACGCCTGATCATTTCCGAAACGAATTCTCGAAGATCCAAAAGCAATTGGACGTGAATGCTTGATGGGTTGACCATGCAGTGGATGCCGGACACACGGCGTTCACTCCAAGGAGACACAAGCCCATGAAGATGATGAAGCGTTCCGCTTTCCTGAGAATGTTCGCTGCGGCGGGCGCGGCGCTGCTGGCAGCGCCGCTGGCATGGGCGCAGGCGCCTTATCCGTCGGCCGGACCGATCACGCTGGTGGTGCCCTTCGCGGCCGGCAGCGGTACCGATGCGGTGGCGCGCGTGGTGGCGCTGAAGCTGGGCGAACGGCTGAAGCAGTCGGTCATCGTGGACAACCGCGCGGGCGCCAGCGCGCAGATCGGCGCCCAGTTCGTGGCGAAGGCCAAGCCCGATGGCTACACGCTGTTCATGACGACGAACACGTCGCATTCGGCGAATCCCTGGCTGATCAAGAGTCTCAAGTACGACCCCGTCAAGGACTTCACGCCGATCACGCGCGTGGGCGAACTGCCGTTTGCGCTGGTGGTCCATCCGGCGCTGCCGGTGAGCAGCGTGCAGGAGTTGATCGACTACGCGAAGGCGCATCCCGACAAGCTTTCCTACGGCACGCCCAACAGCACGTCGGAAGTGGCCTCTGAGACGATCAAGTACGTCACCCGGACGCAGATGACCAAGGTGCCGTACAAGTCGAGCCCGCAGGCGCTGACCGATCTGATGGGCAATCAGATCCAGATGTACGTGGCCGACCTGGGATCGAGCTGGAGCATGCTCAAGACCGACCGCGTGCGCACGCTCGGCGTGACAGCGGCGAAGGGGTCCCGCCTGTTGCCGAACGTGCCGCCGATCGCGAAGACGCTTCCCGGCTTCGACCTCACCTCGTGGAACGGCATCTTCGCGCCGGCCGGCACGCCCAGGGAGGTGGTGAACCGCATCAACGCCGAGCTGCAGGTGATCCTGGCGGACAAGGCCGTCCAGGAGCAACTGGCGGGAGTCGGGTTCGAGGTGTGGCCTACCCGCACGCCCGAGGAGTTCGCGGCCTATGTGAATGATCAGCTCGCCTACTGGGGCAAGCTGATCAAGCAGGCCGGCATCGAGAAGGAGTGACGCGGCATGTCCCGACCCCGATTTCTGGTCCGCGAGAGCGACATCGAGGGCTACAGCCCGGCCAATCACCACGGTACGGTGAACCGCAGGCTCATCAGCGCGGCGAATGTCGGCGCGAGGCACATGGAGGTCGTGCTGGGCACGCTCGACAAGGGCGGTGGTGCGTTGCCGCACGCGCATCCCGGCATGGAGCAGGCGTGCTATCTGCTCGAGGGCACGGCGGAGGTCGAGGTGGAGGGCGAGTGCTTCGGCATGGAGCCTGGAGACACCTGCTTCTTCCCGGAGGACAGCATGCATGTCTTCCGGGTGACGAGCGACACGCCGGTGCGCCTGCTGGTGATCTACAGCCCTCCGTATGCGGAGAACCCGGCGCGGGTGAGGCGGCAGCAGCCATAGAAGCCGCTGAGGCGAGCGTAGCCCGACGGATTGGTGGAGTGGAGCAATAAGAGCATGGACTTTCTCTGGAACGAGCAGCAGGAGCAGATACGCGACGCCATCGAGCGCGTGTGTGCTCCATTCGATGACGACTACTGGCTGAACAAGGACCGCGAAGGTGGCTTTCCGCATGATTTCCACCAGGCGCTGGCCGATGCGGGCTGGCTGGGCATCGCCATGCCGGAAGAGTTCGGAGGCGCGGGCCTGGGCATCAGCGAGGCCGCGCTGATGATGCACACCATCGCGGCCACGGGTGCGGGCCTGTCGGGCGCATCGGCGGTGCACATGAACATCTTCGGGCTGCACCCGGTGGTGGTGTTCGGCTCCGATGAGCAGAAGCGCCGCTGGCTGCCCCCGCTCATCGCGGGCCGGGACAAGGCCTGCTTCGGTGTGACCGAGCCCAACGCGGGGCTGAACACGCTCAGGCTCAGGACGCGCGCCGAGCGCCGTGGCGATCACTATGTCGTGCATGGACAGAAGGTGTGGATCTCCACCGCACAGGTGGCAAGCAAGATCCTGCTGCTCGCGCGCACCAAGCCTGTTGAAGAGTGCGCGGGAACGGAGGGGCTGAGCCTGTTCTATACCGACGTTGACCGCAGCACCATGGAGATCCGCGAGATCGACAAGCTCGGGCGCAAGTGCGTGGATTCGAACCAGGTGTTCATCGATGGCCTGCGCATTCCCGTGGAGGACCGCATCGGGGAGGAGCACAAGGGGTTTTCCTACATCCTGCACGGGCTCAATCCCGAGCGCATCCTGATCGCATCGGAGGCCGTGGGCCTGGGGCGTGCGGCGCTGGCAAAGGCCTCGCGCTATGCGAACGAGCGCGTCGTGTTCGACCGGCCCATCGGGAAGAACCAGGGCGTCCAGCACCCGCTGGCGCTGTCGTGGATGCAGCTGGAGTCGGCGCATCTGATGGTGCAGAAGGCCGCATTTCTCTACGACCGGCACCTGCCCTGCGCAGCGGAGGCCAACGCGGCCAAATACCTGGGGGCGGAGGCCTGCGGCAAGGCATGCGAGGCGGCGATCTTCACGCTCGGCGGCATGGGCTATGCGAAGGAATACCACGTCGAGCGCTACATGCGCGAATCGTGGATTCCACGGCTCGCGCCCGTCAGTCCGCAGATGATCCTGAACTTCATCGCGGAGAAGGTACTGGGGCTTCCCAAGTCGTACTGAGAGCATGCCTGGAGCACGCGGAGCACAGCCATCGTGAAGCACGTCCGGGAAAACGCCAGTTCGCAGCGCATGGGCAAAAACGCGGGATGGATGCAAGATATCGCGTTCATGAAAACCCATCTGCTGCGCTACTTCGTCGTGCTGGCCGAGGAGCGCCACTTCGGCCGCGCGGCGCAGCGGCTGTGCATCACCCAACCGCCGCTATCTACCGCGCTCAAGACGCTGGAGGAAGACCTGGGCGTGGTCCTGGTGGAGCGCGATGCCAAGCACGTCATGCTCACGCCTGCGGGCGATGCCTTCCTGCTGGAGGCACGCAAGGTGCTGGCGCAGATGCAGCGCGCCGCCGATGTGGTGCGCAGCGTGGCCCAGGGGGCAGAGGGCCGGCTTGACGTGGGCATCACCGGATCGATGGTCTATCGCAACGTGCCGCAGTACTGCAATGCGTTCCAGCTCAGGAGGCCGCAGGTGGAGCTGTGCATGCACGAGATGTCCACCGGCGAGCAGTTGCGGGCGCTGGCATCGGGCGACATCGACGTGGGTTTCCTCAACATCGGCTATCCACCGGACGAGCTGGAATTGCTGCCCCTCGAGTCGGAGACGCTGGTGGCCTGCCTGCCGCAAAGCCATGCGCTGGCGGGCGATGCCGACCTCGATCTCCAGCAACTGGCCCACGAGGACTTCGTGATGTTCGCGCGCGATGTGTCGCCGGCCAACTACGACAACGTGATCGCATGCATGCACCAGGCCGGCATCCATCCGCGCACCACGCACGCGGCGCGGCAGTGGCTCACGGTGGTGGCGCTGGTCTCCACGGGGTGCGGCGTGGCGCTGGTGCCTGCGTGCATGGAGCGCGCAGGAATCAATGGCGTGCGGTTCGTGCCGCTGCGCGGGGTGAGGATGCAGACGCCGGCCATCATGGCATGGCGCAGGAATGATGACCGGGCCCTGCTGTCGGCGCTCATCGAGACGGTCCGGGAATGCCTGACCCTGACGGACGGGCCGCGATCCGGCTCATAGGAACCCGGTGAAACCGGTTCGCGAGAAGGCGGTTTGGAGACTGCCGGGCGGGCTCAGCCCCGCAGGAAAAACAGAATGGACATCACCAGCCCCGTCGCCACGATGCCCCAGCGCAGCCAGGCCGCCGGCAGCTTGCGTGCGACCCGCGCGCCGATGTATCCCCCCAGCGTCGCGGCCACCATCATCACCAGCGCCTGCTGCCACTGCACGAGCCCGCCCACCGCATAGATGGCCACCGCGATCGCGGTGAGCAGGGCGGAGACCAGGTTCTTCATGCCGTTCATCGCGTTGAGCTGTGTCTGTCCGAGCAGGCCGAACAGCGCCAGCAGCAGGATGCCCAGGCCGCCATTGAAATACCCGCCATACACCGCCACCGCCAGCATGCCGAGCATGCCCTTGACGGCGGAGGCGGGCTGGCCGGGATGCGCTTCCTTGGCCGCCCAGGCGCGGATCTGCGGTCCGAAGGCGAACATGGCCGTGGCCACCAGCAGCAGCCAGGGAACGACCTTGCGGAACACGGCGTCGGGGGTGAACAGCAGCAGTGCGGCGCCGGCCATGCCACCGATCAGCGAGACGATCACCACCGTGCGCATCGACAGGCCTGGAGGCGGCTGCATGTCCTCGCGGAATCCCCAGGCACCCGCCACATAGCCCGGAAACAGGGCCACGGTCCCGGTGGCGTTGGCAACCACGGGCGGCACGCCGGTGAAGACCAGCGCCGGCAGGGTCAGAAAGCTGCCGCCGCCGGCCACCGAGTTGAGTGCGCCGGCCACGAAGGCGGCGAAGAGCAGCAGGCCCCAGTGGCTGAAGAAATCCATGCGTTGTCGTCTCTCGTTGTGATGGTGATCAGGCCCGCGCCCTCGATGGGCACAGCGGGGCGCGATGATGCATGGATGTTAGGCGCAGATCGGGTCTGCGTTATGCAACCTGGGCGCACTACTGCTTAACACTGCCGCTGCGGCGCCTCAGCCCGCAGCGTAGGGATCCTCGAAGCCCAGCTCCTGCATGATGTCGGTTTCGTAGGCCTCCATCTCATCGGCATCCTCGGCGCTGGTCTCGTGGTCCCAGCCCTGGGCGTGCAGCGTGCCATGCACCAGCAGGTGCGCGTAGTGCTCTTCCAGGGACTTGTTCTGCTCCTTCGCCTCGCGTTCCACGACGGGGGCGCAGAGCACGAGGTCGGCCAGCACCGTGGGTTCCTGCTGGTAGTCGAAGGTCAGCACATTGGTCGCGTAGTCCTTGTGGCGGAACTCGCGGTTGAGCCGTTGCCCCTCCTCGCTGCCGACGATGCGCACGGTGATCTCCGCGTCGACGGCCAGCGCATGGCGGATCCAGCGCGTGACCTTGCTGCGCGAGAGCACGGCGCGGTGGTCCGCCGCGCCGTCGAATCTGGCGAACTGCAGGGAGAGGGTGAGTTGATTCAGTGACATGGTATGCGGTTCTCTGCAATGCCTCTTCAGCCGCGCGCGCCGGGCTTGCGCTGTGCGTCATACGCATCGACGATGCGCGCGACCAGTGGATGGCGTACCACGTCGGCGCTGGTAAAGCGCGTGACCGCAATGCCCTTGACGCGCTTGAGCACGCGCTCCGCATCGATCAGGCCGCTCATCGCGCCCTTGGGCAGGTCGATCTGGCTCACGTCCCCGGTGACCACCGCCCTGGCGCCGAAGCCGATGCGGGTGAGGAACATCTTCATCTGTTCGGGCGT
Organism: Diaphorobacter ruginosibacter; assembly: GCF_014395975.1. Classification (NCBI taxonomy): domain Bacteria; kingdom Pseudomonadati; phylum Pseudomonadota; class Betaproteobacteria; order Burkholderiales; family Comamonadaceae; genus Diaphorobacter; species Diaphorobacter ruginosibacter. The sequence goes on from NZ_CP060714.1 coordinate 501,175, forward strand.
GGTGTTCTGCGCCTCGTCGAGGATGATGAAGGCATTGTTCAGCGTGCGCCCGCGCATGAAGGCCAGCGGTGCGATCTCGAGCTGGTTGCGCTCGAAGGCCTTCTGGACCTTGTCGAAACCCATCAGGTCGTAGAGCGCGTCGTACAGCGGGCGCAGGTAGGGATCGACCTTCTGCGTGAGATCGCCGGGCAGGAACCCCAGGCGCTCGCCCGCCTCGACGGCAGGCCGCGTGAGAACGATGCGCTGCACGTGGCTGCGCTCCAGCGCGTCGACCGCACAGGCAACGGCCAGGTAGGTCTTGCCGGTGCCCGCCGGCCCAATGCCGAAGGTGATGTCGTGGCTGGCGATGTTCTCCAGGTAGGTGGACTGCGTGGGCGTGCGTGCGCGCAGGTCGGCGCGGCGGGTGGTCAGCGAAATGCCGCCGTCCACGTTGCCCTCGTCCAGCATGGAGTTGTCGCTGGCCAGCATGAGCTGGAGCTGCTCTTCCTTGATCGGTCGATCCGCGAGTTCGTAGAGCGCCTGCAGCAGCTCCATGGCCTCGGTCGCCTTGGCCTTGGGGCCGTCGACCTTGAACTGCTCGTGGCGATGCGCGATCTTGACCTTGAGGGAATCCTCGATCGTGCGCAGGTGCGCGTCTGCGGGGCCGCACAGATGGGTCAGGCGGAGGTTGTTGTGTGGGGTGAAGGTGTGGCGCAGGATCACGCGGATAATTTGGTTATTGTTCGGTTATTGCGCCGCATTTCGCGGCAAAGGATTCCAATGATAGGCAAATTGACCGGCACCCTGCTGGAAAAGAACCCTCCCGAGGTATTGGTGGACTGCCATGGCGTGGGCTACGAGGTGCAGGTGCCCATGAGCACGTTCTACAACCTGCCCGCCATCGGCGAGCGGGTGGCGCTGCTCACGCAGTTCATCGTGCGCGAGGATGCGCAGTTGCTCTATGGCTTCGGATCGCACGAGGAACGCCAGACATTCCGCGAGCTGATCAAGATTTCGGGCGTGGGGCCGCGCACCGCGCTGTCGATTCTCTCGGGCATGGGCGTGGGGGACCTGGCGCAGGCGGTCTCGCTGCAGGAGGCCGGGCGCCTGGTGAAGGTTCCCGGCATCGGCAAGAAGACGGCGGAGCGCCTGCTGCTGGAGCTCAAGGGCAAGCTGGGCGCGGACACCGGCATCAAGGCGCAGGCAGTCAATGACGATCAGGCCGACATCCTGCAGGCACTGCTGGCGCTGGGCTACAACGACAAGGAGGCGGCGCTTGCGCTCAAGGCACTGCCGGCCGACATCGGGGTGAGCGAAGGCATCAAGATGGCCCTGAAATCGCTGGCCAAATGATCGCTGCCGGCACGGCGCGCAGCCTGCGATCCGCTGCCCGAGGTCGCGCGAGTTTGTTAACGATGGTGGACGTTCACCCCGTACTCCTGCGTAACGGGTCGGGCATCGTCTGCGGAGCATCAAAGAAGTATTGAATAATCAAGCCGTCATATAGGAGTAAGTGATGGCAAAGCAGACACATTGGTGGGTAGCAGGCGGACTGGTCCTGGCGATAGCCGGATGCGGCGGTGGTGGAGGCGGTGACGACAACACGGATCCCGGCACGACTCCGTCGCAGCCGAATCTGGCCGAGCGCATCGAGCCCTATGACACCCAGACCAAGTCGGTCTCCGCCGACTTGAAGTCGCAGGCCGGGCCGTCCGTGCAGGGCCTGGCCGGGGCGCCGTTCATCCGCAAGGTGGCTCTCTCGGCGCCTGCCGACAATCTGCTGCAGAAGACCGAGGCCGCAGCAGCGGCCGATGCCACCCGACCCGGCACACCGATCCAGATGGCGGTGAGTCGGGATGTGGCGGCCGCCGCCACGGTGCCGCTCACGCAAGCCCTGTTGAACTGGCAGCCCACCTCCGGCGGCAGCCGGCTGGCTGCGATCGCATTCGAGTCGCCCACGGCGCAGGGCGTGCGCCTGGGTGTGCGGGTCACGCGACTGCCCGCAGGCGCGACGCTGCGCTTCTATGGCGCGGCAGGCGGCCCTGCCACCGAGATGACCGCCGCCGAGCTTGCAGCGCAGGCGCAGCGCATCCGGGACAGCGGGGCGGATGAGCAGACAGCCACCACTTACTGGAGCCCCGATTTCGGCGGCGCGCAGACCGTGATGGAGATCGAGGTACCGGCGGGCGCCAACGTGGCCGATGTGCAGGTCGCCGTGCCGCGTGTCTCCCACTTCACGCACAGCGCCGAACAGATGGAGAAACTGATCGAAGAGAAGGCAGGTTCTGCAAGCTGCAACATCGATGCGATGTGCCAGCCGGACTACCTGGCCCAGGCGCGCTCCGTGGCGCGCATGCGGTACACCGCGGAAGACGGCCGGGGCTACTACTGCACGGGCACGCTGCTCAACGACGCCAAGTCCAGCGGCACGCCTTACTTCCTGAGCGCCAATCATTGCATCAACACACAGGCAAAGGCTGCCACGTTGATGACCGACTGGTTCTATCGCGCGTCCGCCTGCAACGCGGGCACCGTGGGCACGGGCGTAAGACAGCTGACCAAGGGTGCGACCCTGCTGTACGCCACGGTCAGCACGGATACCTCGTTCCTGCGGCTCAACGAGGCGCCACCGGCCGGCGTGCTCTATGCGGGATCGTTCTATGGCGGCACCGTGCCTGCAGGCTCCGGCGTTGTCGGACTGCACCATCCGCAGGGCGATCTCGAAAAGATCAGCTTCGGCAAGGTGAACGGGCTCGGTGTCTGCGCTGACGACAGCTGCAGCAATGTGAACGACGCCAGCGGCACCTTCTACGAGGTGAAGTGGAGCCAGGGCACGACCGAGGGTGGAAGCAGCGGCTCGGCCGCGTTCTTCGGCATCGGCAACCAGCGCTACGTGATGGGGCAGCTGTATGGCGGCCGCGCATCCTGCAGCAACCCGACCGGCAGCGACTACTACGGCCGCTTTGATCTGTCCTATCGCGCCAGCATCAAGCAGTGGCTCAATCCCTGAGCGCACGAATCGGCCGAATGACCTGACGTGATGACGTCGCGCTCCCCGTTGCCCATGCATTGATGGGTCGGATCGTCGATGGCCGTAGCCCCCGGGCTTGCTGGCTATCGACGATATAGAATCATTTGTTGCATTTATTACAGCGGAGGAGTCCCCATGCGTAGCGCGTCAAAGAGCGCCTTGTCTAAGGCCGGCAGGGCGGCCATGGTATCGGGGCTGTGTGCCCTGTTCATGGGGGTCGCGATGGCCCAGGTGGCGTTCCCTTCATGGGGGCCGGGTTCGCAGGACGGTGTCGAGGCCTATGTGCAGCCCGCCGATACGCCCGATGAGTTCGTCCCGCTGACGAAGAAGGCGCTTGCGGTGCAGGTTGCGCCCGCACGGGTGGACCTCGGCGAATGGGTGCCGGACAAGGCGGGATCCACCCCGCCACGCGAAGGCATGCTGCAGGTCGGCGCCAAGCGTGCCAGCACGGCGACGGCCGACGTCGGAGCACTTGGCAGGCAGTTGCAATGGCAGACATTGTCCCAGGGTGGCCAGGTGGCCGCCGTGAGCTTCGTGACGCGTGGCGCCTTCGGCGTGCGCCTGGGCGTGCAGATCGACAAGCTGCCCGGCAGCGCCCTGCTGCGCGTGTATGCGCAGGGGCAGCGCGAGGGAGCATTCCAGATCGCAGGCCAGCGCGTGCTGCAGACGCTGGAGCTCAACCAGCGGGCGGGCGACAACTCCCCTGCAGGCCGTACCTGGTGGACGCCTGGAGTGGATGGCGAAGAGATCACGCTCGAAATCGAGCTGCCGCCGGGTATCCCTGCCAGCACCGTGCAGATGTCGATCCCATCGGTACTGCATTTCTACGAAAACCTGTCGTTGCCGATCGATGACGGCAGCACGCAGCCGCAGGCATCGGAAGCCAAGATCGGCGAGTCCGCCTATTGCGAGCTCGATGCCACCTGCTACGACCAATATGACGCGCAGCGCAATGCCGTGGCGCGCATGATCTATGTGACGGCTGAAGGCGGTTACCTGTGTACCGGTACGCTGGTCAACGACAAGGCGAGCAGCGCCACGCCGTACTTTCTGACGGCCAACCATTGCATCGCCGACCAGACCGTGGCCTCGACGCTGCAGACCTACTGGTTCTACCGCTCGCCCAGTTGCAATGCGAAGGTGCTCTCTTCGGCCACGCGCACGCTCAAGAATGGCGCCACCTTCCTGTATGGCGCGGAGACTCCCGACACCACGCTGCTGCGGCTCAACGATGCGCCTCCCGCAGGCGCGGTATTCGCGGGCTGGGACTCTGCAAGCCGCACACGCAACGAACCGGTGGTCGGTATCCACCACCCGCGCGGCGATCTGCTGAAAGTGAGCCTTGGACTCCTGGATGGCGCAGCGAACTGCACGTCCAACGGACTCGGCGGCGTGCGCTGCGTGAGCGATAGCGCGACGTCGATGAACGGCACCTACTACCGCGTGCGCTGGCTCCAGGGCACGACCGAAGGCGGAAGCAGCGGCTCCGGCATGTTCGTGGGCGGCAAGCTCACGGGCACGCTCACGGCAGGCAACGCCGTCTGCACGACCGGCCAGTCCTACACCTTCTATGCGCGGTTCGACGCTGTCTATCCGGCCATCCGGCAGTGGCTCTGGGCCGAACCCACGACGCCCACGCCCGGCACCGGCCAACGCTCCGCCGTCTACCGTTTCTACAACGTGAAGACCGGCGCGCACTTCTACACGATCAGTGCGCCCGAGCGCGACTTCGTGATCAGCGCGTATCCGGACTTCCAGTACGAGAACGCCGTGTTCTATGCCTACCCGCAACCGACGGCGGGCATGAGTGCCGTCTACCGTTTCTACAACGCCACGACCGGCGCGCACTTCTACACAATCAGCCAGCCCGAGCGCGACTATGTGATCTCGGATTTCAAGGACTTCAAGTACGAGGCACCGGCCTGGTATGCGCAGACCGGCCCGGGCAATACGGCCACGCCGATCTACCGCTTCTACAACGTCAAGACCGGAGCGCATTTCTATTCGGCCAGCGCTGCGGAGCGCGACTTCGTGATCGCCGAGTTCAAGGACTTCCATTACGAAGCGATCGCGTACTACATCTGGACCACACCGTGAACCATGCCGGGGCCGGGCCATGCCGGCCTGCCCCGCGCCTTGGTTCCCCTACGCGTTCAGGCCTTCGGACGTTCCATCAGTGCAGCAAGGTCAGCCCCGGCGGCAGGCTGTCGCCCAGGCTGCGCTTGCGGTCATCGGCATCCATGTCCTGCACGCTCTGCACCAGTTGAATCCAGCGCGCCGGTGCACCCGATGCCCTGAGCTTCGCGAGCACCTGCTCGCGCTGCGCGTCGGGGAAATCGAGGGCTCGGTCGCCGCTCATGCGCATGATCTGCACAGCGGCGAACATGGCGGTTTCGTTGCGGCGCCAGTCCTCGGTCAGCGTGGCGTCGAGGAACTCGGTGGCGGCCTGTGGCGGCATCGTGAGATGGGCGTTGGCCGCTAGCGGCAGGCGCGCCGCAAGGCGGCCGATGGCCCACCAGGTCTGCGGGGTTTCGCCCGCGCGCTGCAGGCGGCCCAGCATCCATTGGCCCATCTCCTGGCGGTACTGCCACGGCACGGCTTCCATCGCGGCGAACAGGCGCAGCATGTCTTCGTAGCTGCCGTGTGTTGACTTGCCGCCGCTGCGCTGCGTGGTCTGCTGCACAGCCTTCTGCATCTGGCCCGCGACGTCTTCGAGAACCTGCATCTGCTGTGCCTCGTTCAGGCCCGCGGCCACGCGGCGCCAGAACACCCACCACTCGGTCCAGTTGGCGGCGTCCCTGGCATGTGCGATGCCCTGCTCGTAGAGCTGCCAGACCTGCTCGATGCGCCATGCATCCAGTTCCGCACCCACGCCGGGCCGCAGGCACCAGCCCGCCAGATTGAGCCACACGCGCTCATGCTCGGCCGATCTGCGGCGGCGCTTGGCGCGTGCGAGGAGCGCATCGAACAGCGCGCGCAGCAGCGGTGCGTCCCAGCTTTCGCGGGGGCCCAGGATTCGCTCCAGCGATTGGCGCAGTTGCCGTACTTCCTTGGCGCCCACGTCCTGCGCCAGATTGCCGAAGATGCGCTCGATCTGTGCAATGGCCGCCTGCCGGGCTGCGGACTGGCGGCTTATCGCGCGGCCCATCGCGCCATCATGCGCATCGTCGCCTGTGACGTCCGGGGCCTGTGCGCGCAGGTCGAACGGCAGCAGCCACTGCTGCTGCAGGGCTTGTTGTGCCGAATGTTCCCCTGTGTTCTGTGGCGTGCCGTCGACAGCGATGCAGCGCACTTCGAGCGTGCCCACCTCCGTCATGCAGGCCTGCAGCTGTACCTCGACGGAGCTGCGATGGTCGCGGTTGTCCTGCGCGCCATGGGGCGGCTGCAGGACGGTGGCGAGCGGGGGCAGTTGCACCCAGCCGTCGCCCTGCAGATCGAGCAGTTGCCCGGCCTGGAACACCTGGTCGCTGTGGTTGCCTGCGACCATGTCGAACCGAACCGCCTGCCCCAGCCGCAGCGCGAAGCGCCGCCCAGTGAGCGTGATGCGCGTGCCTTCCTGGGTGCCGCGCGGCAGCAGGCACAGGCCCTGCGGCAAGCTCCCTGCCTTGTCCTGGCCACGCAGCACCAGCCAGTAGCTGCGCGCGGCACCGCCGCCGATGCGCGGCAGTGCCACGGCGGGCGCGCCCTGGGCCTCACGGGCTTTTTCGGCTTCGTCGAGCGTCAATCCATAGGCCGCCGCGCCGCGCGCCACGGCCCAGTCGGGATGCGGGTTGTGCAGAACGCGCACGGCATCGCCGCGCCAGGTGCTCAGTTGCTGCGTGAGGCGTTCCACCAGCGCATGCGCATGGAATACGCCGCCGTTGAGCAGCACCGTGTCGGGCAGTTCCTCCCGGGCGTGCTGCGCGAGAAACTGCGCGAGGTGCCGGGAGATTGCCGCATCCGCGGGGTAGGGCAGGCCGAAGCCGCGCAGCGCGCCCTGGCGCCGCTGCGGTACGTCGCCGCGGGCCGCCAGCGGCAGAAAGCCTTCGACGATCCACGATCGCACCTCGTCCCGCGACAGCGCCGCGGAGCGCGTCTGCGCCATCAGCCGCGAGCCGCTGCCAAGCAGCGTGACGGAGACGGAGTCCGGCGCGTCGGCGGCCAGCAGCTGGATCTTGGCGAGGCGGCAGCGCTGCACCAGTTGGGCGAATCGCGCGGGAGCCAGCCGCTGTTCGCCCGCGTTCAGGAACTGTGCCTCGAGGCGATGCGCCAGTGCCAGGTCCATGTTGTCGCCACCCAGCATCAGGTGTTCGCCGACGGCAATGCGCGTGAGCGTGGGCAGTGCATGGGCGCGAGCCTGGGAGGCGTCGTGCTCCACGCGGATCAGCGTGAGATCGGTGGTGCCACCTCCCACGTCGACGACCAGCACGAGCCGGCTGTCCCTGAGCCTCTGCGCGAGCTGCTCGCCCTGCAGCACCAGCCAGTCGTGGAACGCCGCCTTGGGCTCCTCCAGCAGATGGACTCGTGGAAGGCCCGCCTGCTCCGCCGCCTGCAGCGTGAGCGCGCGCGCGCCTTCGTCGAACGACGCAGGCACGGTGAGCACCACGATCTGGCGCGCCAGCGGCGCATCCGGGTGCCGTGCATTCCAGGCGGCCTTCACATGCGCGAGATAGCCGGCAGAGGCCTGTACCGGCGAAATCTTGTGTACCTCTTCCGGGGCGCCCCAGGGCAGGATGGCGGCGCTGCGGTCCACACCGCCGTGCGAAAGCCAGCTCTTGGCGCTGGCCACCAGGCGCGATGGTACGGCGGCGCCCAGATCGCGCGCCCATCGGCCGATGAGCGCGGGATGCTGCGCATCGGCTCCGAGGGCCGGCCACGGCTTCTGCCACGTCGCATCGCCCAGTTCGCCTGCCGCGCCGTGGTAGCGCACGGAGGGCAGCAAGGATTGCTCGGTGATCTCGTCGGCCGCGCTACGCTGTGCAATGGGCAGCAGTTCGATGCCGCCACCCCTGTCTGCGAGGGGCGCGAATGCCGCCACCGTGTTGCTGGTGCCCAGGTCGATGCCGACCACGAAGCGGGCTGCGGCCGGGGCGTTTGTCATCAGTACAGAGCCTGGATGTCCCGCAGAAGCGCGGGGCGGGATTCAACGATCACGAGCGGCACGGCAATCCAGTTGTCGGCGTGGTCGCGCGCGGGCAGCAGCCGCAGGTACATGCATACCGGCAGTGCGAATCTGGCGAGCAGCGTCATCTGCAGAGGCAGCAGCGCACCGAAGCCCGAGGCGAAGTAGTCGGGCGTGGTGATGAGGTCCACGTAGCGCCCATGCTCGAGCCCGCGCAGCTGGAAGTGGCTCGATTGGGGGACAGCGACCTCCTGGCCGTCGCGCTGCGTCTTGCTGCGCACCTGAAAGGTGGAGAGCGTGCCTTGCACCCAGCCGAATTCGGTGGCAGAGCGCTCGGCGTACTCGCTCACGTTGACCGCGGGCTGCCGGGCCAGTTCGGGCCAGAGTTCGCCGAGCATGTGCCGCGTCGAGACGGCGTACGCCCGCGTTTCCTGCGTGCCGGTTCCCGCGGAAAACGGCAGCATGGGCACACCGGTCGGATGACCCGGAGTGCCTTGAGCAGGAATGCGCGAGAGGGTGGTCTGGGCGCTCTGGCCGGACCAGGCTTCGTAGCGATCGGCGACGAAGTCCCTGTCCAGATACACGAGGCTGTCGAGCAGTGCGGAGTGCATGGTGGCGCTTGAGTGTCTGGCGGGTCAGATGGCGGGCGAAGTAGAGGCAGCTTCGCCAGTGATGTCGCCGGAGGCTTCGGCGCGCACGTCGAACTCCACCTTCCAGCGTTCGCTGCCGCCCACGGGCACGGCATTCAGCTCCAGCGTGCCGATGTCGGTCACGCGGGCGAGCAGTGTCACGGGGACCACGTCACCCGCGCTGCGGCCTTCGGCGGGCAGCGTGGCCTCGATCTCCTGCAACTCCACCAGCTCCTCGGGGCCCCAGAAGTCGAGCATCGTGCCCACGGCGTCGCTGCGGCGCACCGACGAGCCGAAGAAACGCAGCCGCACGGGTTCGCCCACGATCAGGCCGAACTCCTGCGCATCGAGCCGCACTTCCGTGCCCTCTTCCATGCCGAAGGGGGCCAGGCACAGTGCGGAGATCGGGGGCTCCATGCCCGGAATGGCCGGCATGTTGGACTCCACGCCCACGTAGTATGACTGTGCCGTGCCGCCGCGGATGCGCACGCCGCGCCCTGCGCGGACATGGCCGTAGTAGGCGGCGCCCCGCGCCACGGCGAGGTCGAGATTCGCGCCGTCGAGCACGCGCAGGGCCGGGGCGTTGTCCGCCGTGAGCCAGCCGTTGATCACGTCGACGATGCGCTGTTCGATCTGCGGTGCCTTGAGCACGCCACCGTTGAAGAGGATGGCGGTGGGATGCAGGAATGCCGCTCCTGCGGGCTGGGTGCCCTGCAGTCCCTCGATCTGTTCGGTGGCGCCTGCCTGGCGCGACAGGAAGGCCGCGAGATGGCGCGTGACCGCTGCGTCCTGCGCATAGGGCAGGCCCAGCTGAGTGAGCGCGGCACGTGCGCGGGTCTGCGGCTTGTCGCCGGCGGCGACCCGGGGGAAGAAACCCTCCACCAGCATCTGCAGCACCTCGGAGCGCGTGAGTTCGGTGCGGATGCTGCCGCCGATCAGCTTGCTGCCGCGGCTGGGCACGACGACCGGGACGCTCTGCAGGCTGTCATCGGCCAGCAACTGCTCCTTGGCCGCGCGGCAGCCATGCGAGAGCGCGCGCGTCTGCCACGCATCGAGCTGCCTGCCTTCGGCGGCGAGCTTGCGCGCCAGTCCATACGCCAGCGCCAGATCCATGTTGTCACCGCCGAGCAGAATGTGCTCGCCCACGGCAACGCGCTGCAGCTCCAGATGGCCGTCGCGTTCCAGCACGGCGATCAGCGAGAGGTCGGTCGTGCCGCCGCCCACGTCCACCACCAGGATGATGTCGCCGTTCTTCACCTGCTTGCGCCACTGGCCGTCGCTTTGCTGGATCCAGCTGTAGAGCGCCGCCTGGGGCTCTTCGAGCAGCGTGAGGTTGCGAAAACCCGCATTGCGGCAGGCCTCTGCCGTCAGTTCGCGCGCTGCGGGGTCGAACGATGCGGGAATGGTGACGGTGATGTCCTGCTCGTCGAACGGTGCTTCGGGATGCGCGTTGTTCCAGGCCCAGCGCAGGTGCCTGAGATAGCGCGTGGAAGCCTCGAGCGGCGACACGCGCGCCACTTCCGGCGGTGCATCCGCCGGCAGGATCGCCGCGCGGCGATCCACGCCGGGATGGCACAGCCAGCTCTTGGCGCTGCTCACGAGGCGAATGGAGGTGTTCGCGCCCCGCGTGCGTGCGAGCTCCCCCACGATGAAGCTTTGCTCGCCTGCGCCCGGAAGCGCCATGTCGGCGGCGGTGAGCTCGTTCTCGTGCGGCAGGTAGAGGAACGAGGGCAGCAGCGGCTGGCCTTCGACGCTGGCGGGTGCGGTGAGCTGCGGAATGTCCAGCACCCGCTGCAGGGCCTTCTCGCCGTCGCTGGCGGTCTTGTCAACGTAGGACAGCGCACAGTGCGTGGTGCCGAGATCGATGCCGATGCAGAACAAGGCGTTGGAGAGTGAAGACGAATCCATAAAAATCTTTGCTTTTCGGGCGTGCCGTCGCCAGTGGGCGGCACGTCCTCTTGACTGCCCTCTCGGCCCTCTCAATGGGGCAGGGCGTGGGGGAGCGGAAGGTTGGGGGTGGTCCCGGGGGCTTTTACAGTTCCACTTCCGCCTGCGCGAGGGTTTCCGCTGCCTTCTCGTCGGTGAGCTGTGGCAGCTGCATCCGCGAGACCTTCCAGCCGCGGTGGGTAAGCGTGCCCGTGAAGGGGGCTTGGCCGACCACGTTGCCGGTCAGGCGGATGGCCGTCGTATCGAAGCCCGGAGCCACGGTGATGCGGCTGCCCTCGGCTTCGTCGCGCACGGGCACGAGCGTGAAATGCTCCTTGAGCACCTTGCGGCAGCCTTCGTGCACCACGCGTGCGGCGGCGCCGATCTCGGCATCGGTGTAGTTCTTCACGTCTTCCTGGATGAAGTCGACGAAGCGCGCCTCGCGCTGCATCAGGCCCAGTACCTGCAGCGCGGCGGTGTCGGTGGGCACGCGCAGCTGGATGGTCCTCTCCACGATCTTTTCGACCGGGACCTCGACGCGGGTTTCAATGATCTTCTCGACGGGCACCTCGATGCGCACTTCCCTGGGCTCGGGTGCGGGAACGTCGGCGGCCAGCGCCTCGCCGGCGCGCAGGCGCGTGATGTCCGACGCAAGCCGTGCATTGCCGAGGATGGCGAAGAAACTGCCGATGGCAATCGCAATGCGGCTGAAGAAGGAGGGCGGATTCTGTGGGGTCATGTGGTCATGGTTCCGGCGTTTGTGCCGGACGGCTGAATTTCAAACCCATGCGACGCTCGGCGCCACGGCATGGGGCGGGTGCGCGCGGGCCTTCCTCTTCCTGTCTGTCAGGAAGGCCGGGCGCTGCCTCTCTACTCTCTAGGCAGGCAGGCCCCTTCGCGCACGCGCGAGAGCCGCCATGTTACCGAATGCCGTCAACCCCAGTGTGTCCGTGGGGCATGGGTGCAAAATACTGTTTTAATAAACAGTATCGCCTTGCCGCACCTGCCCCAACCCGGACGAAGCTCTTAGTCGGTGATCTTCGCGAACTTCACGAGCTCGGCGTATTTGCCCATGTCGGTGCGGATGATCTGTGCCAGGTCTTCATCGCCCTTCGCGGCCGGAGCGCCTGCTGCGTCGAGGCGTTCGCGGAAGGCGGGGTCCTTCAGTCCGGCCTTCAGCGCGCCTTGCAGCTTGCTCACGATCTCCGGTGGCAGGCCCTTGGGGCCGGCAAATGCGAACCAGCCATTGAGGGCGTAGCCCTTGAGCGAGGGGCTTTCGCCGAGTGCCGGAATGTCCTTCATGGATGGAATGCGCTGCGCGGTGGTGACGCCCAGCGCCGTCATGCGGCCATCCTTGATGAATGGCGCGGCCAGGGACTGGGAGATCACGCCGAAATCCAGCGTGCCCCCCGCGAGATCGCTGACCATGGCGGCCGATCCCTTGTAGGGGATGTGTGCCACGTCCACGCCGGCGATCTTCTTGATCAGCTCGCCGGAGAAGTGCGGGGTCGACCCGATGCCCGGGCTGCCATAGCTGTACTTGCCCGGGCTGGCCTTGGCCAGCGCGACGAATTCCTCGACGTTCTTCACCTTCATGTGGGAACCCGCGACCCAGATGTTGGGGGCGATGGCCGCAAGGCCGATGGGCGTGAGGTCGGCCGATGGGTCGTACTTCTGCGCCGCGTTCACGAACTTGGTTCCGGCCATTTCGTTGCTGGAGCCCGCCATCAGCGTGTAGCCGTCCGGCTTGGAGCTGACCACGCGCTGGGCACCCACCACGCCTGCCGCGCCCGGAATGTTCTCCACGATGACGGTGGCCTGGAGCTGCCGGGTCAGCATCTCGCCGATGATGCGCCCCACCATGTCGACCGAGCCGCCGGCCGCGAACGGAATGATCAGGCGGATGGGCTTGTTGGGATAGTCGGACTGCGCATGCACGGCAGTGGGAAGCGCCGCCATGGCGGCGCAGGCAGCGGCAAACGCCGCCAGGGTACGTCGTGAAATCCGGGCTTGCGCCATGGTGTCAACTCCAGGGAAAGAAGGAAAAAGGGAAAAGGGAAAAAAGGAAAAAGCGGACGACACCGACCGGCCCGGCATGGAGATGCATGCCGGATCGATTGTTGTGGGAGCGCGGTTCGCGGGGTCAGCCGGCCGGGGTGATGCGCGCGATCACGGCGCCCAGCGCCTGCGCGGTGCCGGCTTGCGCGAGCAGCGAAATCCTGCCGGAGCGGTGCGCGGTCACGTGCATCTCCATCTTCATCGCCTCCATCACGGCGATCACGTCACCTTCGTTCACCGCATCGCCGTCCTGGACCTTCCAGGCGTGCAGGTTCCCCGCGATGGGAGACTCGACGGCGTTTTCGTCATGGGCCGGAGCGGCTTCGGCGTTGGCGGCACGGGCGGCACCCGGCGCGGCGGCCAGGCCCTGCAGCAGGGCGGCGGGAAGGCCCAGCGTCACGCGCTTGCCGTCGATCTCGATGGCCGTGCGGGTCAGCGATGTGTCCGCCAGCGGCTCGGCGCGCACGGCGGCCGCCAGCGGCTCCGCAAACGACGTCTCGATCCAGCGCGTGTGGACATGGAATTCCTGCGTGCCGCTGAAGTCCGCGTGGTTCACCACCGCGCGGTGGAACGGCAGCACCGAGGCCACGCCTTCGATCTGGAATTCCTTGAGCGCGCGGCGTGCGCGGACCAGCGCCTGCTCGCGCGTCGCTCCGGTGACGATGAGCTTGGCCATCATCGAGTCGAACGAACCCGAGACGACGGAGCCCGCCTGCACGCCGGAGTCGACGCGCACACCGGGGCCGCTCGGTGCATCGAAGCGCGTGATTGCACCGGGCGTCGGCAGGAAGCCCCGGCCCACGTCCTCGGCGTTGATGCGGAATTCGAATGCATGGCCCGTGGGTGTGGGCGTTTGCGTGATCGACAGGGGCAGGCCATCGGCGACGCGCAACTGCTCGACCACGAGATCGACGCCGGTGGTCTGCTCGGTGACCGGATGCTCCACCTGCAGGCGCGTGTTCACTTCAAGGAACGATATCGTCCCGCTCTTGCTCAGCAGATACTCCACCGTGCCCGCGCTCACATAGCCGGCCTTGGCGCAGATGTCGCGCGCGGACTGGTGAATGCGCTCGCGCTGTTCGTCCGAGAGGAAGGGCGCGGGAGCCTCCTCCACCAGTTTCTGGTTGCGGCGCTGCAGCGAGCAGTCGCGTGTGCCAAGCACCACCACGTTGCCGTGCGTGTCGGCAATCACCTGGGCCTCGATGTGGCGGGGCTGGTCGAGGAACTGCTCGACGAAGCACTCGCCGCGTCCGAAAGCGGTGATGGCCTCGCGCGTGGCCGAGGCAAAGAGTTCCTCGACTTCATCCATGCGCCAGGCGATCTTCATGCCGCGGCCGCCGCCGCCGAATGCGGCCTTGATGATGATCGGCAGGCCGTGCTGCTCGGCGAACGCCAGCACCTCGGAGGCATCCTTGACCGGATCCTTGGTGCCCGCCACGAGCGGCGCACCCACGTCGAGCGCCACCTTGCGTGCGCTGACCTTGTCGCCCAGCAGGGCAATGGTCTCGGGTCGGGGGCCGATCCAGACAAGGCCCGCGTCGAGGACCGCCTGGGCGAAGGCCTGGTTCTCGGAAAGAAAACCGTAGCCGGGGTGAATGGCATCGGCACCGCTCTTCTTCGCGATGTCGATGATCTTGGCAATGTTCAGATAGGTGTCCGCCGGGCGCTCGCCGCTCAGGCCGTAGGCCTCGTCGGCCATGCGGACGTGCTGCGCATCGATGTCGGAATCGGCGTAGATGGCGACGGACTTCACGCCATAGTCGGCGCAGGCGCGCACAACGCGTACAGCGATTTCACCCCGGTTGGCAATCAATACTTTTTTCATGGTGGTGTGCTTTTCAAGACTGGGTTGCGGGTGCAATGTCTGCAAACGATTGAATGACGTTGAAGCGCAGCCAGGCGCCGACGGGGATCTGTCCGGCACGATCAAGGTGATGCGGCGCGATGCAGGCGATCACCGGATAGCCGCCGGTCAGCGGGTGGTCTGCGAGGAACAGTACGGGCTGGCCGTTGGCGGGCACCTGCAGCGCCCCGAGTGGCGTCCCTTCGCTCGGCAGCTCCGCCGTGACGGTGCGTGAGAGCGGCACGTCGCCGGCAAGGCGCAGGCCCACGCGATTCGATTGCGGCGTGACCTGCCAACGCTGCCCGGCAAGCAGTTCAACGGCTTCTGCGGTGAACCAGTCGGTGCGCGGGCCCAGTTCCACGTCGAGCACGACGTCCGCCTGCAGGGTGGGCAGGTCGTCCGCCGGCAATTCGGCATTCGCGACGATATGGCCCGTGGCCTGGCTCTGCACGTGCAGGACGTCACCGGGCTTGAGTGCCGCGGGGCCGACATGCGCGAGCGTATCGGTGGCGCAGCTGCCCAGCACCGGCGCAACGCGGAATCCGCCGCGCAGCGCCACATAGCAGCGTGCGCCTGCCACGGGTTGCCCGATGGCGAGCGTGTCGCCATCGGCAAGGGCGAGCGGTGCATGGCGCGGTGCATTCCAGCGCTGGCCCTGTGCCGTAGTGATGGTGAGCGGCGCATCTGCGCCCGTCACCGCCACCACGGTATCGCCGCGGCTTCTGAGCTGCAGGCCGCCGCCGACGGTCTCGAGTGCTGCGACATGGCTGGCGTTGCCCACGAGGCGGTTCGCTGCCTTGAGCGCGGCCTGGTCCATGGCTCCCGATGCGGAAACGCCCTGGCCGGCCTGGCCATGGCGGCCGGTGTCCTGGAACACGGTGAGCAGGCCCGTTGCACGAACGAGCAGGGCGGCGCCGTTGTCGTCATGCGGCTGGACTTCGGCAGGTGTCGCAGCCGGGGTTGCAGGGATATCTGCACCGGCCGATGCGGCAGCGGGCAGCGCCGATGCGTCCACGAAGCGCACGCGGTAGCCGGGCTGCAGTAGCGCCGGCAGTTCGCGCGAGAGGTCCCACATCGGTGTCTCGGTCACGCCGATCAGTTGCCAGCCGCCGGGGCTGGCCTGTGGGTAGACCGCGCTGAAGTTGCCGGCCAGCGCGACGGAGCCCGCCGGAACGCGCGTGCGCGGCGAGCTGCGGCGCGGCACGTTGAAGATCGGGTCGCCACCGACGAGGTAGCCGAAGCCGGGCGCGAAGCCCGTGAAGGCCACCGTGTATTCGCTGCCGGTGTGGCGGCGAATGACCTCTTCTTCGCTGATGTCCAAAAGCCGGGCCACATCGGCGAGATCCTCGCCGTTGTAGCGGACCGGAATTTCAACGAGCACGTCGCTGCGCTCGGTGCGCGCATCGAGCCTGCGCGACGCGATCTCGCGCACGATCTGCGGCGCGGAGGTGGCCGATGCCCGGAATTGCACGAGGATGGTCCGGGCCGCGGGCACCAGTTCCTCCACGCCGTGAACGGGCGTCTTCTGCAGCGACGCGAGCAGCGCAAGGGTGTCGTCCAGGTTGGCCAGCTCCACCAGCAGCGCGTTGCGGTTGACGGGCAGGAAGCGCATCGTGTGTTTGTCAACGCTCATCGAGTGTCCTGTTCAGTTGTCCATGGTGCCGTGCTCCGCTCGCATCACATGCAACGGGCGCGGCGCCACAGGGGGGGTCTCATTGCACGAACGAGGCGATCTGGATGTTCTCGCGCTCGAAGCGCGCGCGCAGGTCGCGTGCGATCGACACGGCTCCGGGGCTGTCGCCATGCACGCAGATGGAATCGGCCTCGATGCGCACCGTGCTGCCGTCGATGGCGGTGACGCACCCTTCGCGCACCAGCTTGACCATGCGTTCGGTGATTTCCTTCTCGTCATGCAGCACCGCGCCGGGCAGGGTGCGCGAGACCAGTTCGCCGGCTGGCGTGTAGGCCCGGTCGGCGAAGGCCTCGGCCACGACGGTGAGGCCCGCGTCGCGTGCCCACTGGATCAGTGGCGCGCCCGCCAGCGCGACGAGCACGAGCGATGGATCGAGTTCCAGGAGTGCCTTGATGACGTCGGCGGCCTGGCGCTTGTCCTGCGCGATCTTGTTGTAGAGCGCGCCATGGGGCTTGACGTACCGGACGGTGGTGCCTGCTGCCTGCGCGAGGCCCTGTAGCGCGCCGATCTGGTAGATGACGCTGGCCACGAGATCGGCACTGCCGATGTCCATGTTGCGGCGGCCGAATCCGACCAGGTCGGGATAGGCCACGTGCGCGCCGACGACCACGTTGCGTGCCTTGGCGGCCTTCAGTGTCTTGAGGATGCCCGCCGGGTCGCCCGCGTGGAATCCGCAGGCCACGTTGGCGCTGCTCACGATGTCGAGCATGGCGGCATCGTCGCCCATGCTCCATGCGCCGAAGCTCTCGCCAAGGTCGCTGTTGAGGTCCATTTTCATCATGGTGTTTCCCGTTTGGAGTTCGGCTGTCAGGAAATCTGGCCCGCGCTGACGTGCAGGTCCCGGGTGGTGCTCATCGCGGCCTGGAGGGCGGCCCGCACGCCTTCGATCTGGCGTTCGATCGGCATGCCCGCTATGCCCGGGCCCTTGCTTTTCTGATCGGGCACGGGCGGGACATGCATGAAGCCGCCGCGCGCGCCGGGTGCGGCCAGGCCCTGGCGCAGGCGATCGAGCAGCGCATAGCCGACATGGTTGCAGACGAAGGTGCCCGCGGTGTTGGAGACCGACGCTGCGATCCCCTCATCGCGCACCGCCTTCACCATGGCCTTGATGGGCAGGGTGCTGAAGTAGGCGGGCGGGCCGTTCTCGATCACGGGCTCGTCGATGGGATTGTTGCCCGCGTTGTCGGGGATGCGCGCATCGTCGAGGTTGATGCACACGCGCTCGGGCGTGATGTCGTCGCGGTTGTTGGCATAGCCGAGGCTCACGATGAGCGCCGGCTTGAATTCGGCGATCGCCTTGTCCAGCGCGGCGATCGAGTCCCCGAACACGCAGGGCAACTGCACGCTGCGCACGGTGCCGCCCGCAAGGGTTTCGCCGTCGAGTGCGCGGGCGATTTCCCACGACGAGTTGATGATGTCGTCGCCAAACGGCTCGAAGCCGGTCAGGAGGATGGTCTGTGCCATGCGTGCGTCCTTTCTTTTTCGATGACTGCTGTCGTTATCAGGTTACTTGTGGAACATGAGGAAATACAGCAGGAACACGTTGCACGTCAACAGCAGGAGCGCTGTGGGGATTTGCGCGCGGATCACGGCGTTCTTGTCGATTTCCAGCAGTGCCGCCGGAACCAGGTTGAAGTTGGCCGCCATGGGCGTCATGAGCGTGCCGCAGTAGCCCGAAAGCATGCCCACGGCCGCCATCACGGCAGGGTCGCCACCGAAATGATGCACCAGCACGGGCACGCCCACGCCGCCGGTCATCACCGGGAATGCGGCAAAGCCATTGCCCATGATGATGGTGAACAGCGCCATGCCGATCACGTAGACGGCCACGGCGATGAACTTGACGTCCATGTTGATGTATTCGGTGGTGACGTGCGCCACGGCCTTGCCGACGCCGGCTTCAGAGAACACGAGACCGAGCATGCCCAGCATCTGCGGCAGCACCAGGGCCCAGCCCAGGGCGTCCGTGAGGCGCCAGGATTCGCGGATGCCCTGCGCGGGTGTCTCGCGCGTCATCGAGCAGGCCAGGCCCAGGGCGATCACGCAGCCCACGCCCAGGCTCACCAGCGTGGTGTTCTTGGGGTCGAGCAGCGGCGTGCCACCCACGACGAGGTACTTGCCCGACAGCGTGCCGATCATCGTGATGAGCGGAATGGCGAGCGCGGGAACGAACAGCTTGTTGCCCAGGCGCTTGGCGCTTTCCAGGTACTGAGCGTCGGTGCGTGGCTGGTGCTTGCCGCCCGCAACGCCCTTGAAGCCCGCGATCACTGCCATGGCGACGGCCATCACGCCGACGATCACGGGGTCGAGCTTGTCACCGACCAGGAAGACCACGGCGTAGATGGCCCAGAACAGGCCGCTGGAATAGCGGCGTGGATTGGTGGCGTCGCGCACCGTGAGCACGGCGGTGATCGCCAGGATGATGCCGACGAGGTAATACAGGTGCTGGATGGTCAAGGTCATGATGTTCAGGCTCCCTGTTGTGCGGTGTTGTTCTGTGCGGCGCCAGCGGATTCACGGCCCAGTTCGCCCGACTGACGGGCCTTCTCGATGTCCGCGGCCAGCGCGGCGTCGAGGCGGTACAGGCGCACGGCATGGATGAGGAAGGCGCAGATGGCGGTCGGAATGCCCCACAGCGCGACGTGGATCGGCTCGACCTCGATGCCGGCTTCCTTCAGGAAGGTGGTCATCAGCACGATGGCGCCGAACGCGACGAAGATGTCCTCGCCGAAGAACAGGCCCACGTTGTCGGTGGCGGCAGAGAACGCGCGCAGCTTCTCGCGCACCTTGGCGGGCAGTCGGCCGAAACGGTTTTCCGTCGCGCCCTCGGCCATCGGAGCCAGCAGCGGACGAACCATCTGCGGGTGGCCGCCCAGGCTGGTCAGGCCGATGGCGGCGGTCAGCTGGCGGGCCGCCAGGTAAACGATCAGCAGGCGGCCTGCCGTGGCGGACTGGATGCTGCTGATCCAGCGCTGCGCGTGCTGGCGCAGGCCGTGGCGCTCCAGCAGGCCGATCACGGCCAGCGGAAGCAGGATGATCAGCGGCAGGTTGCGCGTCTTGACGAAGCCCGTGCCGATGGCGGCCAGCACCTTTTCGACGGGAAAGCCCGCGGCGAATGCCGTGCCGATGGCCGTGACGACCACGACCAGCATGGGATTGAAGCGTAGAACGAATCCCACAATGATGATGGCCACGCCTATCAGCGGCCAGAGGTTGACGTCGGTGAGCATGTTGTTTCCTTCGAATGGATGCGACGCGATGGATATAGCGGTGTGCTGCGGACAGATCAGCAATCGGAATGGCGCTGCACGGTGATTTTGACAACTGCACACAGTTTGTGCCGTACAAAACACATTTAATTGTCTGACAATTAATTATTTTGCATAAGACAATAAACCGCAGGCATAGGTGCAAACCCCTATTTTTGGCCTTGCGTCGATGGGAGAGCAGGTGAATGGCCATGAGCCGAAATCCCGGTCCCCATCCCGTTCCCCTTCGAAGCGACAAGCGGCGCGCATGGATACACTGCAAGCATCGCGAGGAGACATCAACAGACATGCCGAGTACCACCGAAGCTCAGAATCTCACGGACCGCATTGCCGAACATTTGCGCAACCAGCTCGTGCTGGGCGAATGGGCGCCGGGGCAGCGGCTGTCGGAGGCGGCCCTGTGCGAGAGCCTGGAGGTGTCCCGCAGCACGCTGCGCGAGGCATTTCGCGTTCTCACCAAGGAAGGGCTGCTGTCGCACGAGCCGAACAAGGGGGTGTCGGTGACGGTGCCCAGCATCGCGTCGATCATTGACATCTACCGCGTGCGCCGCATGATCGAATGCCAGGCACTGGCCCAGGGCTATCCCATGCACCCGGCGCGCGAGCGCATGCGCGGCGCGGTGAAGCAGGCAGGAACCTGCCGGGAGGAGGGCGACTGGCCCGGCGTGGGAACGGCCAACATGTCCTTTCACAAGGCGGTGGTCGAGCTGGCCGACAGCGAGCGGCTCAACGTGATGTTCTCCCACCTGCTGGCGGAGCTGCGGGTGGCCTTCGGGCTGATGCAGGATCCGCAGTTCCTGCACGCGCCCTATGTCGACATGAACCAGCAGATCCTTGCGCTGTTCGAGGCGGGCAAGCCCGGGGAGGCCTCGGTGGCGCTCAATGACTACCTGGTGCATTCCGAGCGCCTGATCCTTGCGGCCTACGCGCGCCGGCTGGCCGAAAAAGGCATCAAGGGATAGCCGGCAGCGCGTTGCGCGACAATGCAGGCTCTGCCCGACATGGGCATTTTCGCCTTCGTCATTTCCAGCGCACGCATGACCATCCACACCGACGATTTCGCCCCCGTTCCTCCGCAGCAGCGCGTGGTTTCCGCCGCGCCCGCGTCCCCGCAGGAGGATGCGCTGGAGCGCGCACTGCGCCCCAAGATGCTGGAGGAGTATGTCGGGCAGGCCAAGGCGCGCGAGCAGCTGGAGATCTTCATCGGCGCGGCGCGCAAGCGCTCCGAGGCCCTCGACCATGTGCTGCTGTTCGGCCCGCCGGGCCTGGGCAAGACCACGCTCTCGCACATCATCGCTGCCGAACTGGGCGTGAACCTGCGCCAGACGTCGGGCCCGGTGCTCGAAAAGCCCAAGGACCTGGCGGCGCTCCTGACCAATCTCGAGCGCAATGACGTGCTGTTCATCGACGAGATCCACCGTCTTTCGCCGGTTGTCGAGGAAATCCTGTATCCGGCGCTCGAGGACTACCAGATCGACATCATGATCGGCGAAGGCCCCGCCGCACGGTCGATCAAGCTCGACCTGCAGCCCTTTACGCTGGTGGGCGCCACGACCCGTGCGGGCATGCTGACCAATCCGCTGCGCGACCGTTTCGGCATCGTTGCGCGGCTGGAGTTCTATACGCCGCAGGAGCTCGCCCTGATCGTGCGCCGCAGCGCAGGCCTGCTCGGCGCGCCGATCGACGAGGAGGGGGGCTTCGAGATCGCCCGTCGCTCGCGCGGCACGCCGCGGATCGCCAACCGCCTGCTGCGCCGGGTGCGCGACTACGCCGACGTGAAGGGCGACGGCCGCATCACGCTCGACATCGCCCAGCGCGCGCTGACGATGCTCGACGTGGACCCTCAGGGCTTCGACGTGATGGACCGCAAGCTGCTGGAAGCCGTGATCCACCGCTTCGATGGCGGCCCCGTGGGCCTGGACAACATCGCGGCCAGCATCGGGGAGGAGTCGGGAACGATCGAGGACGTGATCGAGCCTTACCTGATCCAGCAGGGCTATCTCCAGCGCACCCCGCGCGGGCGCGTGGCCACGCTGGCCGCGTTCAGGCACCTGGGCGTGACGCCGCCCAGTGCTGCCGGTGGCTTGTTCTAGGCCCTCAGGTCGGGAGGGCGGCAGATTGGCCCCATCGACGGGACTACGATGCGTGGTTGTGAGGTTTTCTGTGAATTTGTGAGTAGGCATTCCGCGCGGGTCGCCCTAACATGGGCCGCGCCTCCCCGCTAGCCCGTGCGCCTCATTCCGGGATCAAGCCCATGCCTCAAATGGTGAATTTCTATCCTCCGCGCCGCCTTGCGCGCCTGGTGCATTTCCTGGAGAGCCAGGGGCACTCCTGTGTCGAGGCCATGCGGGCAGCGGGGCTTTCCCACGCCATGATGGATCTGGAGTACATCCCGATCAACTCCATTTTCGTGCTGCTGCAGGAGATGCTCATGCGCACGGGCCGCACGGATCTGGGATTCGTGGCGGCCCTGGAGATTCCCATCGGCTCCGATGACATTGCGCTGCAACTGCTGCTGAATGCGCCCCGCCTGCGCGATGCGTTTCTCATGCTCGCGAAATATTCGACGCTGCTGTCGCCGGTGCTCCACCTGACGGTGCATGAGCGCGATGACGGGGGCTGCACGCTCGAACTGAGGCTGAAGTCTTCGCTGGCCTATGAAGTCGGCCTGCTGCTGCTGGAGTCGATCGCCCTTTCAGGGCACAAGTACCAACAATTTGCTCTGCAGGATCGGATGCTGCCTTGCTCGTTCGCCTTTTCCTGGCCGACCCCGGCACACGCATACCGCTACCGCGAGATTCCGGGGGCGCAGGTGCGCTTCGGCCTCGGGGGGGAGATGCGTGCGCTGATGCACTATGGCGCGGACGTGGCGATGCGTCCCATGCCGAACGCGGATGCGCGCGTGCATCAATCGGTGGAGCGCAAGGCCCGGCTGGCGGTCACGGCGCTGGAGCGCGAACTGAGCTACAGCGAATGGACACGCCACACGCTCGCGCAGATGGAGGACGAGATGCTCACGCAGGAGTCCGCGGCGCGGCTGCTGCAAATGTCCGCGCGGACGCTGGCGCGGCACCTGGAGCGCGAGGGCGCGGCGTTCGGCGAGATCGCGCACGAGGTGCGGATAGAGCGCGCGCGCCAGCTGCTCGCCACCTCGGACATGTCGATCCACGACATCGGCCTGAAGCTCGGCTTTGCGAGCCAGGCCAACTTCGCGCGCAGCTTCAAGGCCAGGACGGGGAACTCGCCTTCGCAATTCAGGCAGCTCAGGCAGTGCCGGCAGGCAGGGCAGGAGCCGGCCTGACGCACCGGCCTCCGCTCTCGGGATGTCATTCCTCGGTGCTGGGGTTCCAGAAGGACTGCAGCACGCCGGGCAAGGCCTCGATCTGCCGGATCACGTCGTCGAGTTCGGAGGCATCGACCGAGGTGGCGTGCAGCACGATCTCGATCTCCGTGTCCTGCGGCCCGAAGGGGTGCTTTTCCACCGAACGCGCGGGGTAGTTCGCCGCATCGAGCAGCATGAGCATCTTCTCGCGCACGGCCGCCTGCACGCTGTTGTTGCAGATTGCGTAGACGTAGTAGATGGCTTCGCCGGCCCCCTCGTTCACGGGGCGCCGGTTGATGCTGTTGACGACCGGGCGCAGCAGCGTGTTGGCCGCGAGCACGAACAGCGCGGCCATGCCGCCTTCGACGATCATGCTCGCGCCGCAGCATGCGCCGACGGCGGCCGAACCCCACAGCGTGGCGGCGGTGTTCAGGCCCGTGACGTTGGCGCCTTCCTTCATGATCGATCCCGCACCCAGGAAGCCGACACCCGAGACCACGTAGGCGATCACGCGCGTCGAGCCCTCGGGCCCGGCCAGGCGCATGGCCAGGTCCACGAACACGGCGGCGCCGACGGCCACCAGCGTGTTGGTGCGCAGGCCCGCCGTGCGCTGGCGGATCTGCCGCTCGAGGCCGATCAGGCTGCCGAAGATGAACGCGAAGACCAGGGCGACCAGCGTGTTGAGCGCCGCCAGGGCATTGAAATTGTGCAGTGCTTGCATGTTGTCCGTTCTTTGATGGGCCGCTGCTTCATTGCCAGCCGTAGCGCTTCACATACACGCGCTTGAGCAGCGTGGTGAGGCAAGCGTATGCAAGCAATATGACAATCATCCACGGGAAATAGCCGGCAGGCAACGGCTCCAGCTTGAACCAGCTGGCGAGCGGCCCCATGGGCAGGAAGATGCCGACGGCCATCACCACGGCGGTCATCAGCATCAGCGGCCAGCCGGCACGGCTCTGCACGAACGGAATCCTGGGCGTGCGGATCATGTGCACGACCAGCGTCTGGGTCAGCAGCCCCACCACGAACCAGCCCGACTGGAACAGCGTCTGCTTCCCGGGGGTGTCCGCGTGGAAGACGAACCACATCAGCATGAACGTGAGCACGTCGAACAGCGAGCTGATCGGGCCGAAGAACACCATGAAACGGCCCAGATCGGCGGGATTCCAGCGCAGGGGCATCTTCAACAACTCCTCGTCCACGTTGTCGAAGGGAATGGCGATCTGCGACACATCGTAGAGCAGGTTCTGCACCAGCAGCTGCATCGGCAGCATTGGCAGGAATGGAATGAATGCCGAGGCAATCAGCACCGAGAACACGTTGCCGAAATTGGAGCTCGCCGTCATGCGGATGTACTTGAGCATGTTGCTGAAGGTGCGGCGGCCCTCGATCACGCCCTGCTCCAGCACCATCAGGCTTTTCTCCAGCAGGATGATGTCGGCCGCTTCGCGGGCGATGTCCACCGCACCGTCCACGCTGATGCCGATGTCGGCGGCACGAAGCGCGGCCGCGTCGTTGATGCCGTCGCCCATGAAACCCGTGACGTGGCCGTTGGCACGCAGCGCATGCACGATGCGTTCCTTGTGCAGCGGGGCGAGCTTGGCGAACAGCGTGTGCCGCTCCACTTCGTTTCGCAACGCGGCGTCGTCCAGGGCCTCGACATCGCTGCCGAGCAGTGCATCGCCCACGTCCAGCCCCACATCGCGGCACACCTTGCGCGCGACGAGCTCGCTGTCGCCGGTCAGCACCTTCACCGCGACACCGTGATCGTGCAGCGCGGCGATCGCAGCGGCCGCGGACTCCTTGGGTGGATCAAGGAAAGCAACATAGCCGATCAGCGTGAGCCCGGATTCATCGGCGACGCTGTAGGCAGTCCTGCCGGGCGGCACCTCCTTCATGGCCACGGCGACCACGCGCAGGCCTTCGCTGTTGAGCTGCTGCGTCACCTCGAGCACCTGTGCCACGCGCTCGGGCGTGAGTGGAAGATCCGCATCGCCATCGCGCATCTGCGTGCAGCACTGCAGGATTTCCTCGAGCGCGCCCTTGCAGATCAGTTCGTGATGGTGATTGCGCTCCGCCACGACCACCGACATGCGGCGGCGCTGGAAGTCGAACGGGATCTCGTCCACCTTGCGGTAGTCCTCGGCCATGCGCATCGACTGCGTGAGCTCCGCATGCTCGAGCACGGCGCGGTCCAGCAGGTTCTTGAGGCCCGTCTGCCAGTAGCTGTTCAGGTAGGCGAACTGCAGCACCCCGTCGCTCGGATGGCCCATCACGTCGGTATGGCGTTCGAGCGCGATCCGGTCCTGCGTGAGCGTGCCCGTCTTGTCGGTGCACAGCACGTCCATGGCACCGAAGTTCTGGATCGCATCGAGCCTCTTGACGACGACCTTGCGGCGAGACAGGGCCACGGCGCCCTTGGCGAGCGTCGAGGTCACGATCATCGGCAGCATCTCGGGCGTGAGTCCCACGGCGACCGACAGCGCGAACAGAAAGGCCTCCAGCCAGTCGTTCTTGGTGACCCCGTTGATCACCAGCACCAGCGGCACCATCACCGCAGCGAAGCGGATGAGCAGCCAGCTCACGCTGTTCACGCCGCTCTCGAACGCGGTGGGCGCGCGGTCGGTGCTGGTCACGCGCGTGGCGATCGCGCCGAAGTAGGTGCGGTTGCCCGTGGCCAGCACGACGGCGTGAGCGGATCCAGACACCACGTTCGTCCCCATGAACAGCAGGTTGCCTGCATCGAGCACGCTGCCGGCCGAGATACCGGCGGCACCGGGCGTATCAGCCACGGGGGCCGGCTGCTTTTCGACGGGCAGCGATTCCCCGGTCATCGCCGCCTGGCTCACGAACAGGTCCTTGGCGGCGAGTACGCGGCAGTCGCAGGGAATCATGTCGCCGGCCGACAGGGCGATGACGTCGCCCGGCACCAGATCGCGCAGCGGCAGTTCCTCGGTGCGGGCCTGCGCGCCGAAGCCGCTCGGGCGCGGTGCCTCGCCGGGTTCGGAGGGCGTGGAGTCGGCGAACGCGCTGTCCTGCATGTGCGCGGGCCGCAGCACGGTCGCCCGGTTGCTCACCAGTGCCTGCAGGCGCGCGGCGGCGCGGCTGGAGCGGCCCTCCTGCACGAACCGCAACAGGGTGGACAGCACGACCATGCTGCCGATGACGACGGTGGCCTTGTGGTCCTCTGTGAGGTACGAGACGACGGCCAGCACGGTGAGCAGCAGGTTGAACGGGTTCTTGTAGCACTGCCACAGATGCAGCCACCAGGGCAGCGGCTTCTCGTGTTCGACCTCGTTGGGCCCGAGGCGCGCGAGGCGTGCCGCGGCCTCGTCGTGGCTCAGGCCGTCGGTGCCCGACTGCAGGTGCTCGAGCACCTGCCTCGCATCGCTTCGGGCGGCATGCAGCAGCTCGCGCGTCAGCTCAGGCGACGCGGCGCGCGATGATGCCGGGCCCGGCCCGGTGGGAATGTGGTGGCGCTGGAAGAAGCCGCCCGCGCGGCGGCTGCGCAGAAAGGCGCGGAAGAGATTGCGGAGGACTTGCATGTTTCTCTCCCCATCGTCATGCGCCGGTCTTTCCGTTGTTCCTGCGCAGTCGCTGCCACTGCGCGCGCAAGGGGGCGAGCAGCTTGTTGCGCAGGGACTCGTCGCGCATCGCCTCGGCCTTGCAGGCCTGATGCCAGATGGCACGCTGCGCTGTCGAGAGCTCGCGGAAGACGGCCGCGCGCTTGTCGGTGGGCAGCAGGCGGAGGGCATCGACCTGGCGTGGCGCCTTCATGTGGGAGAGGGTGTCCGCGAAGGCGCGGCTTCCCAGGTGGGCGTGCAGTTGCTGCAGCAGGTCGGCGCGGTCGTTGTCGAGCGTGGCGAGCACGGCACGCTCGCGCATGACGATGAGGCGGTCGGCGCGTGCAGCGGTGGCCTGTGGCGTGCTGTTGCGGATGATTTCGCGGGGGGTGTTCTGCACCGGGCGGGCGGTGCGCAGTGCGTTGCGGATGCTTTGCATGGGCGGCTCCTTCGGCGGGTCAGGGCGAAGGAAGCCGCGCCCGGGTTCATTCCACGCGTGGGCGTTTTCCTCTCGCCTGACCCATTGGGTTCAAGACGAAAAACTCCATGGCGCAGCAGCACATGCGGGCTGCGCCAGCCGACAGGGCTCGTGATGGAGCCGTGCCGGCGTTGCGAGATCGGGACGGGTCGGGGTCCATGGCTTTCGGATCCTTTTGAAGAATGGATGGGCGGTGCGCCGCTTGAAGGGCGGCGCGCGGGTCAGCGCACGCTGCGTTTCTGCGTCGCGAGGAAATTGCGGATGCGGTGCGTCGGCCAGCAGGTCTGCGTATCCAGCTCGCGCAGTTGCTCGAGCGGCGATGCTGCAGTGCGGTCCACGGCATGCGCTGCCGCCATGGTCGTGCCAGCGGCGGGTGCGCATGTACGCTGCGTACGGATCGTGCGGATGAAAAGGGTCTTCATGGCGTTCTCCTCTGCGAGAAAAGCCACGTGACGGTACGTGTCAAGACTGCGGCGCCCTTAAGGGCGCCGAAGTGATTCAGTGATGAAAAATGCGCAAGTGCAACCCATCGGCTCCGTCAGGGAGCTGCATGGGATGTGAAGGGCTTGTCGCGCAAAGCGCGCCGCAAGGCATTGAACGGTTCTGGTGCCGACGAAGGCTCCCGTTCAAGCAGGGAGTCTGTCAGTCGGCCAGCAACGCTGCCATTGCGGCGAGCGATAAATCACTGGTTGAACTGGCACTGTCCACGTGGGGACTCCTGAAATTGCGATCCCGGCATTATCGCTTTTTGCGAAGGAATGGTCAAGTTTTCGGGGTTTTTTCGCTTGACTTTTGCGTACAGGCTCCGTTAACCAGGCCATGGACGATCAGCGCCTGCGCCGCGTAGTAGGTCAGCAGCACCCAGAAAAGGGCGTGGGGCAGGGGAGCGACGAAGCGGTCGACGGCAATGATCGAGTCGCTGAGCATGAAGACACTCGCGCCGATGGCGACCTGCACCGCGTTGCCGTTGCCGCGGCCGAGCGTGCGTGCCCGCCCCCATGCCTGGGCCGCCATCAACGCGATCACCGTGACGTAGACGGCCACCGGAATCCGCATGTCGGCGGGCAGGCCTTGCGTGAACAGAAAGGCGTACATGGCCGCGCCAACCGCCAGGATGACGACAAGTGCGGTGCGATGCTCGAACCAGGGAATCGCGCGTTGCTTGAATGCGGCGATGTAGGCGACGTGGGCGACCAGGAAGCTCACCAGCCCGGGGAGAAACAGGTTCGGATTCGGCATCATGAGGAAGATGTCACCTGCCAGGGATGCCGCCAGTGCAGCGAGCAGCCAGCGATTGCCCGCCTGCTGCGCCTGTCCGAGGGAGAGCACGTGCACGATGGCGAAGACCATCGCGACCGGTTTGAAGACCATGTGCAGTTCCTGGAAGCCGAGCGCGCCGGTGGCGGCCGCCATCGCACCGCAGTCCAGCATGAGGGCGAACCACACGCCGATACGGCCCTGCAGCGCCGCGCCCAGGGTCCATTGGCCGACCGTCATCGCGGCAAACCAGATCAGGTTGTGCGCCAGCGGCGCGGTGTCGGCATTCCAGAGGAACAGAGCCGCGCCCGCGATCAGCGCACCGAACTGCAGCCATGCGAACACCGCCATGCCGGGCGTGAGCGGCGGGTTGAACAGCGCGCGATGCGCCTCGAGCTCGAAGGCCGGCTTGGGAAATCGCTCGGCCACGTCCGCGGGCCTCCAGCCCGGCGGCTTGATCCACACCCTGAGCTTGTCAGAGAAACGTCGGGCATGCCAGCTGTCGTGCGCCAGCTGGCTGTAGATGGAGACATTGGCCCACAGGGGATCCCAGCTGCGGAGCAGGCCGCGTGTGCCGTACACGCAGGGCTCCCGGTCGTCCTCGGCCTGGTAGGTGCCGAACAGGCGGTCCCAGACCAGCAGGATGCCGCCGTAGTTCCTGTCGAGGTAGACATCGTTGACGGCGTGGTGCACGCGGTGGTTGCTGGGCGCGCAGAACCAGCGGTCGAACCAGCCGAGGCGGCGTATCTGCTCGGTGTGCACCCAGAACTGGTAGAGCAGGTCGATCAGCCCGACAACGACGAACACGAGCGGCGGAACCCCGATCAGCGCCATCGGCAGGTAGAAGGTCCACGACAGCAACGCATAGCTGCCCGGCTGGCGCAGCGCGGTCGACAGGTTGTAGTGCTGGCTCTGGTGGTGCACCACGTGCGCGGCCCAGAGCACGCCGACTTCATGGCCCAGGCGATGGTTCCAGTAGTACAGGAAGTCGTAGAGGAGCAGCGCAAGCATCCAGCCGCCGACGCTGGTCCAGAACGCATCGTTGCGCCACAGCGCGAAATGTTCGAACACGGCCACGTAGATGCCCACGGCCAGCAGCTTGGTGAACACGGCGCTGGTCTGGCTCAGCAGGCCCAGGTTCATCGAGCTGAACGCATCGGCAAGGCGATAGGGGTGCTTGCGTCGGCGCATGCTCACGAGCCATTCGATGGCGATCAGCAACAGGAAGACCGGCGTGGCCAGGACGATGACTTGGCTGGGTGACAACATGGCCGTGATTGTCGTGTGCCGCCGCGGGTGCGCCACTGGCGTGAACCCTGAGCATGAAGGCGGGCGCGCTGATCAGCGCAAGGCACCGCGCGCATCGACGCGGATGATGCTTTCCACCAGGCCGCCGTCGAGGCCGCCGCGCACGCCGATCAGGTAGTCGTGCAGGTTCACCGTGGGGTCGCAGTGCCCCGGGATCAGCCAGACCGTGGAGCCCAGCGCGGGCAGCCGGCCGTCGGCATTGTCGGGGTGCAGGATGCCATGCTCGTCGCCGCCGTTGGCAAAGCGCAGGCGCGTGGCGTCGCCCTGGCCATGCACGGCGGGCAGTCCCGATTCGATCGCATGGCTCTTGTGGCCTGCATCGCAGACCGCGTGGCGCCCGCTGCTGGAGATGACCTGTGCCTTCACGAACAGCGCATGCTCGAAGGCGGGCTGCGCGGGTTCGCGCTCGTTTCTCGCGTAGTCCGCATCCATGAACAGGAAGGAGCCTGCCTGCAGCTCGCCATACACGCCGCTGGCGGCTTCATGGATGAGCGTGCCGGTGCCCGAGCCGGTGACCAGCGGCACGGGAATGCCGGCGGCCGTGATCAGGTCACAGGTGCGCCGGACCTCCTCGATGACCCGCGCGATGGCCTGGTGGCGCTCGCCGACGCCGCGAAGGTGCTGCGCGCTGCCGTGGTAGGCATGCAGGCCCGCGAAGCGCAGCTGCGGGTGCCCGGTGATAAGCCTCGCCAGTTCCAGGGCCGCCTCGCCGGGTGGAACGCCGCAGCGGCCCTGTCCGACGTCGACCTCGACGAACACATCGATGAGCGGCCCGCTGCTCATCTCCAGCACGGCCAGCGCCAGCAGCTCGATGCCGATCTCCGAGTCGACCGCCAGGGCCAGCCGCCCGCCACGGGCGTCCAGCATGGCGCCCAGTTGCGCGACGCGGCGCAGCTTGGTCGGCGCGATGATTTCGTTGCTGATGAAAAGATTGTTCACGCCAAGCACCGCCAGTGCCTCGGCCTCGGAGAGCTTCTGCACGCAGTGCCCGCATGCGCCTGCCTGCTCGAGCAGATGGGCGATGTCTGCGCTCTTGTGCAGCTTGGCGTGCGGGCGCCAGCGCACACGGTGCTTGCGCGCGAACTCGGCCATGCGCTGGACGTTGCGGTCCATGGCGTCCAGGTCGATGACGAGCGCGGGTGTTTCGATCTGGTCGACGGATTTTCCTTGCAGCTGCTGCAGATGGTCAGGAATGGATTTCATCTCGGCTTGACTGGTTCAGGTGTTGGGTGTCGGCCCAGCCTACAAGGGAGAGTCCGCTGTCGGGCGTCCACAGCAGCCGGTTGATGGCCGCATTGGTGAGCTGCCAGGTGCGCGGGGCCTGCAGGTCGAGCCGGGTGGCGAGGCGGTACAGCACGTCCATCACGCCGCCATGGGCGACGAGCACGATCTGCTCGCCTGGATGCCTGCCCGCCAGCGTGTTGACGGCCGCATCGATGCGCGTACGCAGCATCGTGAGCGATTCACCGCCGCCCGCGGGCACGAAGTCGGGATCGCGCTTGCGCCAGCGCAGGGCGTCCTCGGGCGACTCGGCCTCGATCTGCGCGAAGGTGCGGCCCTGGAAGTCGCCGAAGCTGCGTTCGCGCAGTTCCGGGCATGGGGTCAGCGAGGCCCCCGTGGCTTCCGCCACGGCCTGGGCGGTGGCGAATGCGCGCGCCAGATCGCTGCTGTAGATGGCATGGATGTTCTCGTCCGCAAGCGCCTTGGCGGCCTGTTGCGCCTGCCACTGGCCCACGTCGTTGAGCGGGATGTCCAGGTGTCCCTGGATGCGGGTGTCCACGTTCCAGGCGGTTTCTCCGTGGCGGATGGCGATGATGCGGGTGACGTGCATGCTGGCGAAAGGCCTGGGGCGCAGGCGTAGGAAAAAAGACGAAATGCGAAGGCAATCATGCCATTCTCACGCGATTTTCATGCGGGTTTCATGCAATCGGCCCGTCAAAGGGACTGTTCGTGTCGGCGTTGGTGAAATCCCGAGGGCCACGGCTGGTGGGCCCAACAGGGCGCGAGACGCAAAAAAGCCGATGCGCCCGCAGGGCGGCATCGGCTTGGCGTCAGTCGTGACAGGGACTTGCCCCTCAGAGCAGGGACTTGGCGTTGTCCAGAACGAAGTCGCAGGCCTTTTCCTTGATGCTGCCCTTGACCTTGTCGAGGCTGAACGATTTGCCGTCCTTTCCGGTCACCATGCCCGAGAGTCCGCCCAGATAGCCTTCATCCTTGGGCTCTTCCTTGGGGCCGAGGCCGATCTTGCCCAGCAGCTGGTCCTTCACCTGTGCGGCCTTGTCGGCGTTCAGGTAGTTGTTCTTCATGCAGTAGGTGATCACGCCCGCGGCGTTGCTGGCCGTGCCGGAGCCCGTCAGCCCCATGGCCGAGAGGGCGGAGGCATCGGCGCCGCCGCCCAATGCACCGGCGAGGCCGGAGCTGCTGCCGGAGCCGCTGCCCATCTTGTCGCGCAGGGCATCGCCCAGGCCGGATGCGCTGGCGGTTGCGCCGGCACCGAGGAGCATGGCGCACAGGAGTGTGGAGGTAGCGAGTGTTTTCATGCTGACTGTCCTTGAGAGGGTTCGAAAGAGGGCCGGCAGGTGTTCTGCCGGCGTGGACACTGTTCTTTTGACCTTAGCACGCAGGGCAGTTCACAAATGTGGAACTTTGCAAACACCATCGAGCGAAGGTGTTGCCGGTTGTGAATGTGCCGGGCTCAGCGGGCTGCGGCTTGTGCGGGCACGGCGAGGCCGGTGGCGGTGTCCACCTGCGTCCTGACGGTGCGCTTGCCTGGCGCGGGGCGGGGAAAGCCTGCCAGGGCCTGCTGGAAGAGCACGCCGTAGACGGCGGGGTCGTTGGTCCACACGTCCTCGTAGACGGCCGAGGTCTCGTACACGATCTTCTGGGTATGGGCATCCCGCAGGACCAGGCTGACCTTGCGGTGGTAGAGCGGCGTGGGTGCGTCCATCATCCAGCCGGCACCCCAGCCGAAGCCCCGGCCATAACCGAAGCCGTAGCGGCCATAGAACGGCCCGGGGCCGAAGTAGGGATAGGGACCGTAGGCCGGGCCCCAGTAGGGATTGGGAACGAACCCGGCCTCCGCGCCGATCTGCAGAACGAGGCTGGCATTGGCGTCGTCACGCTGCAGGCCGACGCTGGACAGCGCCTGCTGGGCCTGGGCCTCGATGGCGTCGAAGTGTACGGCGTTCTCGGCCTGCGAGGGCAGGCGCTCCAGGCGATACGTGGGCGGTACCGGCAGCTCGGAGAGCGTGGAGTAGCTCTGCACATCGCTCTCCACCGTGCGTACGGTGGAGCAGCCGGCCAGCAGCAGGGCGGCCAGAGCCAGGACGGGAAGGTATAGGTGCCGAAGCGAGAGGGTCATGGAGTCAATCCAGCAAGAACGGTGCGCCAAGCACCAGAAAGGCAATGGTGAACTGATTTCCCTTGGGAGACCAGTCCTGCCCGTACAGTGATTGTTGGATTGCTCTGCTTCGGCCGAGTTCAGCGGAGTTCCGCAGCGCCTTCAGTGCGCCTGGGCGCTCACGACAACTGGACGACCTGCACGCCGGGCAGGCCCGGCGTGGTGGGCAGCTCTTCGTGATCGAAGGCCATGTCGCCGTTCGGGTCGGCGATGCCGGTGGCCTTGGCGTTCTTGAAGTCGTGCAGCTCGGGGTCCATCATGTGCGTGGTGACGATATTGCCCATCGCGCGGAACATGCTCTCGATGCGGCCGGGGAACTTCTTGTCCCACTCGCGCAGCATCTCGCCGACCGCCACGCGCTGCAGGCCGTCCTGGCTGCCGCACAGGTTGCACGGAATGATCGGGAAGCCCTGGTACTGCGCCCAGCGGATGGTGTCCTTCTCGGGGACATAGGCCATGGGACGGATCACCACGTGCTTGCCATCGTCCGAGACGAGCTTGGGCGGCATGCCCTTCATGCGACCGCCATAGAACATGTTGAGCATCAGCGTCTGGACGATGTCGTCGCGGTGATGGCCGAGCGCCACCTTGGTGCAGCCCAGCTTGTCGGCCACCGAGTACAGGATCGCGCGGCGCAGGCGCGAGCACAGTCCGCAGGTGGTCTTGCCTTCGGGGATCACGCGCTTGACGACGCTGTAGGTGTCCTGCGTCTCGATGTGGTAGTCCACGCCGATGCTCCGGAAGTAGTCGGGCAGGACATGGTCGGGAAAGCCCGGCTGCTTCTGGTCGAGGTTCACCGCCACCAGGTCGAACTTCACCGGAGCGCGTTTCTGCAGCTTGCGCAGGATGTCCAGCATCGTGTAGCTGTCCTTGCCGCCGGACATGCAGACCATGACCTTGTCGCCTTCTTCGATCATGTTGAAGTCGGTGATGGCGCGGCCCACTTCGCGGCACAGGCGTTTTTCGAGCTTGATCTGCTCGCGTTCGATCTTGATCTTGCCGGGCTGCGCGGCGGCATCGGCTTCGGCAGCGGCCTCTTCGGCAATCCACGGGTTGTCAGTAATAGCGTTCATGGCGGTTCACCACAGTCCGGCTGGCGCGCGACCTCTGCGTCGCAGGGGCGGTCACGCGCGCTGGCCGTCCATCGGGGGGTTGTGTACAACTCTGGCGTCGGGGCCAGACACGCGGCGTCGGGCGGGCGGGGAGGGCGGATGGACTCTCTTCCACCGGTTTCGCGGACGCGGCAAGCCCCGATTGTCGCATGCAAGTCGATTTCGGCGCTTGGCCGGGGGCTGCCCATGGCGCTGGTGAAACGCCGGACCCCGAGGTCGTCAGGTCACCACTGCCCGGTTTCCACCCGGATCGCCACTTCGCAGTCGTCGAAGATCTCCAGCTTGGCGATCCTCACCCGCACGCCGCGCACGCCGGGCAACTGCATCAGGCGCTGTGCGACCTTGCCGATCAGGCTTTCGAGCAGGTTCACATGCTCGGCGCGGCATTCATCGATGATGATCTGGCGCACCTTGCGGTAGTCCAGTACGTGAAGGATGTCGTCATCGCGCGGGGCGAGGGGCTGGGGTCCGAGATTCAGCTCGGCATCCACCTGGATCGGCTGCGGAGCGAGTTTCTCCTGCGCAAGGATTCCGAGGTTGGCGTCGAAGCGCAAGCCCGTCAAGGTCAGTATCTGGGTGCCGGCGGCGTGGTGCATGGTGAATCCGAAAATCTGGAAGGCAAAAAAGAGGATGGCGCGTCGCGCTGCTCACATCAGCGAGAAGTCGCGCTCGAAGCGCATCAGGTGCTGGCCGCCATCGACCAGCAGTGTGGTGCCGGTGATCGAGCGGTTGCCGAGGGCGAACTGCACCGTGGCGGCCACGTCGGCCGGCGTGGATGACTTCCCCAGCGGGCTCAGGCGGTGCAATTGCTCGAACTTCTCGCCCTCGAGCATGTGGCTCGTGAGCGTGAGCCCCGGTGCCACGCCCACCACGCGCACCAGCGGCGCCAGGGCCAGCGACAGCATCGTGCCGGCAGCCTCCAGCGCGGCCTTGGAGAGGGTGTAGCTCAGGAAGTCGGGGTTCTGGTTCCAGAGCTTCTGGTCCAGCAGGTTGACGACGGCGCCCTGTGCATCGCCCTCGCCACCCTCCAAGCGCTGCCGCAGGTGCGCATGCAGCGCCTGGGCCAGCAGGATCGGCGCGCCCGTGTTGCTGCGCAGGTGCTGGTCGAGCCGGGCATAGCCGAAGGTCTCGGCGTGGTCGTGCTCGAACAGCGAGGCGCTGTTGACCACTGCGTCCACGTGGCCGAAGCGGGCGATCACGCGCGGCAGCAGCGAGCGCACGTCGCTCTCGTCGGCGAAATCGGCGGCAAAGCGCGCGCTGTCGCCCGACAGCGCGGCGCAGCGGGACTCCGTCTCCCTGGCCTCCTGTTCGCTTGAGCGGTAGTGCACGGCCACCTGCCAGCCGCCGGCCGCCAGCGCAAGTGCGATCTCGCGCCCCAGGCGCTTGGCGGCGCCGGTCACGAGAACGGTGCGCTGACGTTCAGGTCGTGCAAAGGTGGGCATTGGAGGACAATCGGGGGGTGAACACATCAATAGATTCCTCAAGTTTAACGAGCGCGCTCAGGCAGCACATCGAAGAGGCCATTCGTGCGGCGGGTGGCTGGCTGGCATTCGACCGCTTCATGGAGCTGGCGCTGTACACGCCGGGCCTGGGCTACTACGCCAACGGCACGGCCAAGTTCGGCACCATGCCGCAGTCGGGCAGCGACTTCGTGACCGCACCGGAGCTCTCGCCGCTGTTCGGCTGGGCCCTGGCGCAGCAGGTGCGCGAGGCGCTCGACGCTTCGGGAACCGATGAAATCTGGGAATTCGGCGCGGGCACGGGCGCGCTGGCCAGGCAATTGCTCGAGGCGCTGGGCAGCCGCGTCAAGCGCTACACCATCGTCGATCTCTCCGGCAGCCTGCGGGCCCGCCAGAAGCAGGCCCTGGACGCCTTTGGCGATCAGGTGGCATGGGCCGAGCAATTGCCGGATGCCATCGAGGGCGTGATCGTCGGCAACGAAGTGCTCGATGCCATGCCCGTCAAGCTCGTCCACCGGCTGGGCGGCGAGCATGACGGCGTGTGGCATGAGCGCGGCGTGGTGCTGGCCGAAGGCGAAGAAGGAGAAGACGGAAAAAAGGGCCCCGGCTTCGCCTGGGAAGACCGGGTCACCGATCTGCGCCCGCCGGTGGATGGCATCCCGGGCCCGCAGGACTATCTCACCGAGCTGCAGCCGCAGGGCGAGGCGTTCATCCGGACGATTGCCGATCGTCTGAAGCGCGGCGCGGCCATCTTCATCGACTACGGTTTCCCGGAGGGCGAGTTCTTCCATCCGCAGCGCCACATGGGTACGCTGGTGTGCCACCGCGCGCACATGGTGGACTTCGACCCGCTCGTCGACGTGGGCCTGAAGGACATCACGGCACACGTCAACTTCACCGGCATGGCGCTGGCGGCGCAGGATGCGGGCATGCAGGTGCTCGGCTACACCAACCAGGCGCATTTCCTGCTCAACTGCGGCATCGCGGAAGAGATGCAGAAGCGCGAGCAGAAGGAACGTTCGCAGGCCGCCAAGCTTGTGATGGAGCACGAAATGGGCGAGCTGTTCAAGGTGCTGATGCTCGGCGTGGGCGAGCCCTGGCTGCCGCGCGGTTTCTCGCACGGCGACCGCACGCACCGGCTCTGAGAGCGTGTTGAACCCGATCGAAAGGCAGGGAACATGATCCGCTGGGCCATCGTCGTCTTTCTGGCGCTCATCCTCATTGACGCCGTTGCGCCGTGGTTGCGCAAGCTGGGGCTGGGGCGCCTGCCCGGGGATTTTCATTTCCGCCTGTTCGGGCGCGACTGGTTCATCCCCTTGTCGAGCACGCTGGTGCTCAGCGGCCTGCTGAGCCTGATCGTGCGCTACGTGTAGCGGCTCACGGCAGGCCCGGGGGGAGGCCGGTGCCGGGGCCTCGCAGCAGCACGACATGCGTGGCCTTCTCCGAGGCCGTGAACTCGGCGCATGCATATCCCAGGGCCCGCAGGTCGATGCCCTCGAACAGCGACTCGCCGCGGCCGAGCAGCACCGGCGAGATGGCAATGTGCAGTTCGTCGATCAGGCCTTCGCGAAGGTATTGCCGGATCGTGGCCGGGCCGCCGCCGATGCGCACATCCTTTCCGGACGCCGCCACCCGTGCGCGCTCGAGCGCCTCGTGGATGCCTCCAGTCACGAAGTGAAAGGTCGTGCCGCCTTCCATGACCAGAGGTGCGCGTGCGTGGTGGGTGAGCACGAAGACCGGAACATGGTAGGGCGGGCTGTCGCCCCACCAGCCTTTCCACTGGTCGTCGGGCCAGTCTCCACGGATGGGGCCGAACATGTTGCGGCCCAGGATCCAGGCACCCACGTTGCGAAAGCCGCGTGCGGCGAAATCATCGTCCACGCCGCTCGTGCCGTCGTCCTTGCCGAACAGCGACCGCTGGAACGTGCGTGTCGGAAGCAGCCACTGGTGAAGATCGGTACCGCCCACCCCAAGCGGATGCTGCAAGTCCTGATCGGGGCCCGCTCCGTATCCGTCCAGCGAGATGGTGAAGCCTTCCACGCGAACTCGAGTCATCGTCTGTCTCCTTGGTCAAGCGGCCGACATTGTGCGGATTGGAACCATAGATTCTTCGCTGGGATTGCGCAACTTGGGGGAGTCCCTGCCGGCAAAGCGGTGAAATCCTGCATGGCCGGTCGGTTGCGGCAAGATGTTCCCATGAAGGATTTCCGCATCGGCAAGGCGGGCAAGGAGGCCGGATGGGTGTGAAAGCGTGCGTGGACATCGGTGGAACCAAGGTGGCCGTGAGCCTGGTGGCGTCGGATGCGCGGATGACGGAACCGCCGGCCATCGCCGTGCGGGTATCGGAGCCGACGATCAAGCATGGCGACATCGGTGCGTTGGCGGAGCAGGTGCTCTCGCTCATTGACGCTGCATGCGCCCGGCTGGGCATGCAGCGCGCCGGCATCAGCACCACGGGGGTGTCTTCCTGCGGCCCGTTCGTGCTGAAGGACGACCGCATCGAGGTGGCCAATCCCAACATCTGCGGGGGCCTGGCAGGCTCGCCGCGCGGCATCGGCAACGAGTGGACGCAGGTCCCGCTCGAAGCGCCGCTCTGCGCGGCATTGGGCACGGTGCGCATTGCCAATGACGCCGTGGCGGCGCTTGAGGCCGAGCGCCGATGGGGCGCGCTGCGTGGCTCGGAGCACTGCGCCTACGTGACCTGGAGCACGGGTGTGGGCGTGGGGCTGTGCGTCGATGGCCGCGTGCTGCGGGGCAAGAACGGCAACGCGGGGCATGCGGGCCACAGCTTCGTGGTGGATGGCGATGCCGCCGCCCTCTGCGGCTGCGGCAACCATGGCGACGTGGAATCGATGATTGCCGGTGGATCGCTTGTGCGCCGGATCGGCACCGACGCGCAGTCGCTGCTGCTCGCCGCGAAGCAGGGGGATGTGGACGCGCTGCGCGAGGTGGGCTATCTCTGCGA
The DNA here is from genome assembly GCF_014395975.1 of Diaphorobacter ruginosibacter. Lineage (NCBI taxonomy): Bacteria > Pseudomonadati > Pseudomonadota > Betaproteobacteria > Burkholderiales > Comamonadaceae > Diaphorobacter > Diaphorobacter ruginosibacter. The sequence goes on from NZ_CP060714.1 coordinate 539,569, forward strand.
GGTGATGGGCCGGCTGCTCTACAACCTCGTTGCCACGCTCGACCTGCAGCGTATCAGCCTGGGGGGCTCGGTGTTCCTTCACCACGCACCGTTGTTGCTGCCCTTGCTGGAAAAGGAACTGGCACGCCACTTCCCCGCGTTGACCAAGGGCGTAGAACTGTACGTGGCCGGCCTGGGCGACAAGGTGGGCGACTATGCGGCGCTGGCGCTGATCACGGAGGATGAGTCCAGCCGCCCCTGACCGTCAGGGCGATGAGGCGCCGAGCGCGGCAAGAAATGACTCGCGCCACCAGTGCACATCAAACCGGGTGATGTTCTCCAGGAGCGCACGGTGCCTGCGCTGGCGTTCCTCGAGCGGCATGTGCAGCGCGGCCTGGATACTTTCCGCCATGCCCTGCGTGTCGTAGGGGTTGACCAGCAGGGCATCCTTCAACTGCTCGGCGGCGCCTGCGAAACGCGACAGCACCAGCACGCCGGGGTCGTCGGGGTCCTGCGCGACCACGTATTCCTTGGCCACGAGGTTCATGCCGTCGCGCAGCGGTGTGACCAGCCCCACGCGTGAGGCTCGGCACAGGCCCGGCACGCGCCGGCGCGCCACCGTGCGATGGATGTAGCGCACGGGCATCCAGTCCAGGTCACCGAAGTTGCCGTTGATCGCGCCGCACAGGCCTTCCAGCTCGTGCCGCAGGTCGGCATAGGCGTGCACCGAGTCCCGGCTGGGCGAGGCGATCATCAGCAACGTGGCGCTGTGCTCGTTGTCGGGGTAGCGCTCCAGCAGCTCGCTGAATGCGCGCACCCGCTGGGGTATGCCCTTCGAATAGTCCAGCCGGTCGATGCCGAGGAGCAGCTGCCGGCGCGAGTATTCACGGCGCACGCTCTCGTAGGTGTCGAGGGCATCCTGCGACTGGCCGAGGCGTCGGAACTCCTGCACGTCGATGCCGATCGGGAACGCTCGCACCTGCACCGTCGCGTTGTGGGCGCGCAGGCGCTGGTCCGCAAGCAGCTCGGCACCTGCCTCGGTGGTCATGTAGCGTATGCAGTGGCTCACGTCGGCCTCGCTCTGCAGGCCCACGAGATCGTAGGAAAACAGCGAGCGCATCAGCCATTCGTGCTGCGGTATGGCCGCCAGCATCAGCGCGGGCGGCAGCGGGATGTGCAGGAAGAAGCCGATGCGCTGGCGGCAGCCGAGCGCGCGCAGCTCCGCCGCGAGCGGGATCAGGTGGTAGTCATGTACCCAGATGATGTCGTCGTCGCGCAGCAGCGCCTTCAGCTTGCGCGCAAAGAGCTGGTTCACGCGGCGATAGCCGGCGAGGTAGCGCGTGTTGAAGTCGGCCAGATCGAGCCGGTAGTGGAACACGGGCCAGAGCACGCTGTTGGCGTAGCCCTCGTAGTAGGTCTCGTAGTCGTTCTGGTTCAGATCGACGGTGGCGAGCGTGACCTTTCCGGAGCTGCGCGTATGCAGGTGCCCTTCGCCATCGGCCGTGTTGTCCGCGATGTTGCCGCTCCATCCGAACCACAGCCCGCCGGTGCGTTGCAGGGATTCGCCCAGTGCCACGGCGAGACCGCCCGCCGCGGGCTTGCGCGGGTCGGCCAGGCGGTTGGAGACGACGACCAATCGGCTCATCAGATCACCGCCGTCCAGGGTTTCGACAAGGCGATGGCCGCGTTGATCACCCCCACCATCGAGTAGGTCTGCGGGAAATTGCCCCACATCTCGTGCGTGATGGCATGCGTGTCCTCGGAGAGCAGGCCGAGTGGATTGCGCACTGCGAGCATGGCCTCGAAGATCTCCCGCGCCTGCTCCTTGCGGCCGATGCGAGCGAGTGCATCGATGCGCCAGAAGGTGCAGATGTTGAAGGAGGTCTCGGGTTTGCCGAAGTCGTCCGCCGCCTCGTAGCGCCGCATGAACGGGCCGTCGCAGAGGCTTCGCTCCATGGCGTCCACCGTGCTCACGAAGCGCGGGTCACGCGCGTCGATCAGGCCCACCTCGCTCATCAGCAGCACGCTGGCATCGAGCTCGCTGCCACCGAAGCTCTCGGCAAAGGCCTTGCGCTGTTCGTTCCATGAGCGTGCGAGGATTTCCTCGCGCATGCGGCTTGCATGCTCCCCCCAGTAGTGCGCTCGTTCCGCCAGGCCCAGGCGCACCGCGATCTTGGCGAGCCGGTCGCATGCGGCCCAGCTCATGAGCGCTGACGAGGTATGCACGCGGGCCCGCGTGCGCAGCTCCCACATGCCTGCGTCGGGCTGTCCATACACGCGCACCGCCTGTTCACCCACGCGTTCGAGATAGCGGAATTCGGATTCACCGGCGGGATGCAGCAGCCGCTGGTCATGGAATGCCTGCGCCGCGCCGAGCACGATGTTGCCGTAGACGTCATGCTGGAAATGCTCGGCCGCCTGGTTGCCCACGCGCACCGGCCCCATGCCGCGGTAACCGGCGAGTTGCGGCACCAGTTCTTCGGGCAGCAGGCTTTCGAGGCCGATGCCATACAGTGGCTGGATGTGTCCCGACGTGGCCTCGATCACCACGTTGGAGAGCCAGCGCAGATAGTCCTCCATCGTGCCGGTTTCGGAGAGGCTGTTGAGCGCGCGCACCACGAAGAAGGCGTCGCGCAGCCAGCAGTAGCGGTAGTCCCAGTTACGGCCGCTGTGGGCCGATTCGGGAATGCTCGTCGTCATCGCGGCCACGATGGCACCGGTTTCCTCGTACAGGGACAGCTTGAGGGTGATGGCCGCCCGGATCACCGCATCCTGCCATTCGAGCGGAATCGACAGGCCCTGGCTCCACTTGCGCCAGTAGGCAATGGTGTCGTGCTCGAACTGCAGCGCGGTCGCTGCGATGCCATTGGCAAGCGACTCATCTGCACCCAGCAGGAAGTGGTGCGTTCCGGTGAGCAGGAAGGGCTGCTGCTCCAGTACATAGGACACCGGTGCATCGGTGTTCAGGCGCAGCGCCATGTCGGGGCCGACATAGCGCACATGGTTGCTCCCGCGCGTGATGGTGGGCGTGGTGCCTCCCCAGCCAAAGCGTGGATTGACCCGCACGCGGATGCGCGGTGCGCCCTGCAGCCGGCGGACGGTGCGCACCAGCATCACGGGCCGGAAGAAGCGCGAACGCGAGATGAAGCGCGGCGCAAAGTCGGTGATCTCGACGCTGTTGCCGCTGCGGTCCACCAGACGCGTGCGCAGCACGGCGGTATTGGGCTCGTAGGCTTGCTGCGTGCTGGCGAGATCCTCAAGCTCGATGGCGAAGCGGCTGCCTTCGTCGCCGGGCTGCAGCAGCGCATTGAACACCGGGTCCCCATCGAAGCGCGGCAGGCAGCTGAAGACGATGTCGCCCTGGGCATCGACCAGCGCGCTGATGGAGCAGTTGCCGATCACCCCCAGGTTCAACGAGGGTGCAAGGGAGGGGCGAAAGCGTTCGGCAGAGGGCTGCTCCGGCGCGGCGTTCACCGCATGGACGGCCTGCAGGGCATCGGGATGGCTTGGGGGTGTCTGGGTCATGGCATGGCTTCCCTCGTGGTGTCTTGTGGATTCGCGGTCTCGCGGGACTGCGCTGCTGCCTGTTGCGCGAGCCACATACGCACCTGCTCCGTCGTTTCGCAGCGCGATTGCGCGAGGCTCTCTCCAACCCCCACCTTCACGCCCGTCCCTCCCAGCTGCTGCACGGCGACGAAGGCTTGCTCATCGGTCACGTCGTCGCCGACGAAGATCGGCACACGGCCCCGGAACATCGGCAACTGCATGAGCTGGGCGATGGCGAAGCCTTTGTTGGCATTGCGCGGCTTGAGCTCGAGCACGCATTTGCCGCGCAGCAACTCCATGCCGGGCAGCTCGTTCAGCAACTGGTGCATGAGCGCGCTGCACAAGGACTCAAGCTCGGGTGCATGGCGGTAGTGCAGCGCAATACCCGAGGTCTTGGGTTCCAGCAGCAGCTGCGGATAGGGCTGCAGCGCGTGTTGCAATTGCCGAGCGGCCTGAGCGAGCCGATCCGGCAGCGCGTTTGCCGCGGCCGCCTGGGGTTGGGGGTCGCCGGCCATGCGGCAATGCGCACCATGTTCGCTCGCGACGATGAGCCGCAGCGGAGAAAGATAGTGATCGATATCCGCCAGCCTGCGTCCCGTGACGATGGCCAGCGCGCCGTGCAGCATCTCCTGCAGCAGACCCAACGTGCCGATCAGCCCGTGCGCCACCCGCACGGCATCCGGCTGGGGAGCGATATCCACCAGCGTGCCGTCGAAATCGAGAAAAAGTGCATGGCCTGGAGTCAGCCTTGGAAGCCCTTGCATTGCCCACAGACCTTAACCATTCACAGGGGCGCCTGCTTGTAGTCCTTGGCCCCACAGGGCTGTCGTCCGCTTGAAAAAGTGGTCGCTGCATCCAGATAATGAAAATGCGCGCGCACGCTTTTGATTTCGGCTTCCTCCAAGGCGCCGCACCCACCTCCAACCAGAGACCACCGCCATGTCCGACAAACTGCACATCGTCTGCCCCCACTGCCACACCACCAACCGCATCGCTATAGACCAGCTGGGCGGCGAGGCGCACTGCGGCAGCTGCCATCAGCCACTGGTGACAGGCCATCCGGTGGCATTGGACGACACAAGCTTCGCAAGGCATGTGGGCCGCAGCCAGCTGCCGGTGGTGGTCGATTTCTGGGCGCCCTGGTGCGGCCCTTGCCGCATGATGGCTCCTGCCTTCGAGCAGGCCGGCAACACGCTGAAAACCAGGGCGCAATTTGCCAAGCTCGACACCGAAGCCTATCCCCAGACCGCCGCGCCCTTCAACATTCGCAGCATTCCGACGATGGCGGTGTTCAAGGAAGGCAAGGAGCTGGCGCGCATCTCGGGGGCTTTGCCCGCTGGCGAGATTGTGCGGTGGGTGGAGTCGGTGATTTAAGTGCGCAAGATGGGAGAGAGCCGCGGGTGAGCGCGGTTCTTTCCTGGCGGGTGTTCATCGTTGATAGGACGTTCTCTTGCCTGGTTTGGGGTGGAGGCCGGGGCAGTTCCGGCCTCTGTCCTCAAATGAAAAACAGCAAAAAGAGGCAAGCCCCCGTCAACCACCAGACAGCGAAGGCACAGAAGGCACAGAAGGCACAGAAGGCACAGAAGGCACAGAAGGCACAGGAGGCCCAGCCACCACCAGACCCACATCGAGCACCCGCACCCGGTGATCAATGTAGTACCCCCCGAACTCCGTATAGCGCATCACCTGCAGCCCGCAATGCCCGCAGCGCCACACCTGTGCGCGGTTCACGGGAAAGTAGGCAAGGGCGATGGGTGCGTCGGGGCTTTCATAGCGCGTCCCGCCCGTATGGAGTTCCTCGAACGTAGGCTCGTCCACCCCGGGATCGCGCAGATCCGCGACCAGATGCATCTGTCCGGCGGGCCACTGCGTATCCGTGATGCTCTCCCAGCCCTTGCAGTGCGCAAGGCGGCAATCGCAGTTGTCCCCCGACCCTCCGTGCGCGGCCAGGTCATGCAGTTCCTGCGTCGTGGTGATCAGCAATGGTGTGGCACTTTCGTTCATGCTGCAGGATTGTCGGCGTCGGGCGATAACCCTGGTGACTCATCGGAAAGCCAGCCACGCAGCGCGGCACGGCGCGCATCGGCCACTGCCGCGCCGATCGCTTCGCCCTTCAGCCCGCGCTTGGCCGCCGCTCCCGCGATCGGTCCCGTCTTCACGGCAAGCACGGATTGCAGCGCGCTCCACAGCCGTGCGCGCTGAGGGTAGGCACGCTCCTCGAAGCCGAGCCGGCCGCGCGCATCGCATTCGCAGGCAAACAGTGCATCGGCGAAGCGCTGCGGCTTGCGAATGGCATCGCAGCGCTCGAAGAGCCGCAGCAGCGCGGCGGCATTGAGCTCTGCGCTGCGGTGGATGTTGCCGTGCTCGCGCGCCACCAGCACCGCGAGCTCGTGCAGGTCGTTGGGCACGCGCCAGCGATCGCAGACCGCGTTTGCAAGATCGACGCCGCGCTCCTCATGCGCATGATGGCGTGGCAGGATGTCGGGCGGCGTCGTGCCCTTGCCCAGGTCGTGCATCAAGCAGGCGAAGCGCACGTCGAGCGGCGCATTGAGCCGCGCGGCCATATCCACCACCATCATCACATGCACGCCGGTGTCGACCTCGGGGTGGTACTCCGCGCGCTGCGGCACGCCCCACAGGCGATCGAGTTCGGGCAGTAGACGTGCAAGCGCCCCGCATTCGCGCAGCACGTCGAACATGCGCGATGGCTGCTTTTCCATGAGCCCGCGAGAGAGCTCTTGCCATACGCGTTCCGCGACCAGGTGATCGGCTTCGCCGTCGGCCACCATCTCGCGCATCAACGCCATGGTCTCTGGCGCAACACGGTAGTCGGCAAAGCGCGCGGCAAAGCGCGCGATGCGCAGGATGCGAACGGGGTCCTCGCGGAAGGCGCCGGTCACGTGGCGCAGCACCTTGTCCCGCAGGTCGCGCTGTCCGCCGTGGGGGTCGATCACGGCAGCCGCCAAGCCATCCCAGTCGATGGAGGCCGCCATGGCATTGATGGTGAGATCTCGGCGCGAGAGGTCTTCCTCGAGCGTCACATCGGGCGATGCCTGCACCGTGAAGCCGCGGTAGCCGCGGCCGCTCTTGCGCTCGGTGCGCGCGAGTGCATATTCCTCGTGGGTCTGCGGATGCAGGAACACGGGAAAGTCCCGGCCGACGGGCACATAGCCGCGCTGTGTCATGTCCTCGGGCGTGGCACCGACCACGACCCAGTCGTGGTCATGGACAGGATGCCCCATCAACCGGTCGCGCACGGCGCCACCCACCATATAGATTTGCATGATTCGAGTGTAGTGTTTCCTGCAGGATGGTTGCGTAAGGGATGCTTGATCGGGAGGTGCTCGCCGCAGCCTACAAAATTACTGCGGCTTGCGCGCGGGAGCCACGCGGCGTGCCATGCAGCCGTTAGCATTCGGCATGGCTGTGCCCCCGGTTGAAGGGGCCGCGCGATCCCGTTTTCGATTTCAAGGACTCTTTTCCCCATGCAGCAACATGCACGACCCACCATCGCCATCGTGGGCGCTGGCAGCATTGGCGTGGCTTTCGCCATTGTGTTTGCGCGTACCGGCCATCCGGTGCGCCTGTTCGATCCGGATGCCGCAGCGCGCGAACGCGCGGGCGCCACGTTCGCAAGCCGCCTGGAGGACCTGGCGTCAGAGGGGCTGCAGGATCGCGTGCGGATCGCCGCCATCCTGCCTCTGCTCACGGTGTGTCCGCAACTTGCCGAGGCGGTCGGCACGGCGGACCTCGTGATCGAGTGCGCGCCGGAGCGTGTGGAGATCAAGCGCGCGCTGTTTGCCGAGCTCGATGCGCTTGCGCCCGAGACGGCGATTCTGGCGAGCGCGTCATCGTTTCTTGCGGGCTCGAAATTCACCGAGGAGCTCAAGGGTCGCGCGCGCTGCATGGTGCTGCATCCCGGCAACCCGCCTTACCTGATCCCGGTGCTCGAAGTGGTGCCTGCGCCCTATACCAGCCAGGAAAGCGTGGAGCGCGCCATGCGGATCACTTCCGCGGCGGGCCTGAAGCCCGTGCTGGTGGCGCGGGAGGTGGAGGGCTTTCTCTTCAACCGCCTGCAGGGGGCCGTGTTGCGCGAGGCCTATTGCCTGGTGCGCGATGGGGTTGCCAGCGTGGAAGACATCGACACGGTGATGCGCGATGGCCTTGGCATGCGCTGGTCGGTCATCGGGCCGTTCGAGACGGCGGATCTCAACACGCGCGGCGGCATTGCCTCGCACGCCGAGAAGATGGGACCGTCCTACGAGCGCATGGGCAAGGAACGTGGCCAGAGCGACCCATGGACACCCGAGCTCGTCGCCAAGGTGGCCGCCCAGCGCCGGGCCGCGCTGCCGCTCGATCAATGGGAGGAGCGGGTGGCGTGGCGCGACCGGGCGCTGATGAAGGTCGTGAAGCTGCGCGGCGAAACCGGCGAATGAAGGATGGATGGAGTGAATGAATGGCGGAGTGAGCCGCCCTCCACTCCCACAGGAGCCTAGCGGCGCACCCGGTACGGCTCGTCGAAGGGAACGAAGTCCTCTTCCGCGAGCGCGTCCTTCACCCAGGCCTGCATGCCGGGCAGGGACATCACGCGCTCGACATAGGCCTTGATGTGCTGGGGCAAGGGCAACGCGTAGGTGGTGAGGCGCGAGCAGACGGGCGCGTAGTACGCATCGGCAATGCTGAATTCGCCAAACAGCATGGGGCCACCGTAGGTGTCGAGCAGGCCGCTCCACATCTCGATCAGGCGCTGCACGTCGGCGCGCACGCCGGGCTGGTCGCGCCAGACCAGCGCACCGATGTCCGGCAACTGCGCCTCGATGTTCACGGGACAGTTGCTGCGCAGGGCGGTGAAGCCGCTGTGCATCTCGGCGCAGACGCTGCGTGCCGTGGCGCGTGCCTTCACGTCCTGCGGCCACAGATGCTTTTCGGGAAACTTCTCGGCCAGATACTCGGCGATGGCCAGGGTGTCCCAGACGCCGATGTCGCCATCGACCAGCGCGGGCACCTTGCCCGTGGGGGAGACCTTGCCGATCTGCGTCTTGAATTTCGAGCCTTCGGAGAAGCTGTCGAAGCGCACCATCACCTCCTCGAACGGGATGCCGGCCTGCTTGAGCAGCACCCATGGGCGCATGGACCAGGAGGAGTAGTTTTTGTTGCCGATGAAGAGTTGAAGCATGGCGTTTCCCGTCAGGTCAAGAATAGAACGGCCCAGTGTAGGGGAGGCCGATACTGCTCACGACCTGTGTGGATGCTTCGCATGGGGCTTCAATGAGTGCTTTAATCCCGCCCCATGATTGCGAGTTCTCCCTCCCCAGCCTCCCTGGCCGCCACCGGCCACCACACCACGGCCCTGGTCCTCTTTTCCGGCGGCCAGGATTCCACCACATGCCTTGCGCAGGCGCTGTCGCGCTATCAGCGGGTGGAGACGCTGGGCTTCGACTACGGCCAGCGACACGGCGTGGAGATGCAGGTGCGCCTGTCGGCGCGCGAAGCGCTGGTGAGTGCGTTTCCCGAGTGGCGGGACAGGCTGGGTGAGGACCATGTGCTCTCCCTCGACGTGCTTGCGCAGATCGGCGGCTCCTCGCTCACCGAGGATGTGGCGTTCGCGATGCAGGCCGACGGCCTGCCGAACACCTTCGTGCCGGGGCGCAACCTGCTGTTTCTGACGCTGGCGGGGGCCCTCGCATACCGGCGCGGCATCTCGGTGATCGTGACCGGGGTGTGCGAGACCGATTTCTCAGGCTATCCCGACTGCCGCGATGACACGATGAAGGCCATGCAGCTGGCGCTCAACCTGGGCCTTGCGCGGCGATTGCTGATCGACACGCCGCTGATGTGGCTGGACAAGGCGCAGACGTGGCAGCTGGCGTTCGAGCTGGGCGGTGACAGGCTGGTCGAGCTGGTCCGGCGCGAAACGCACACCTGCTATCAGGGCGTGCGCGATGAATTGCATGACTGGGGATTTGGCTGCGGCACCTGCCCGGCCTGCGAGTTGCGTGCGCGTGGCTGGGCGCAATGGCGCAGCCAGCGCGCGTCATGACACTCAAATTGTAGCTAAATGTACTGAACAGGGGCGCGAGCCCTTCAGTAGTTCGGCCAGACCACTCCGTTGTCGTTGAGGATGGCGTCGAGGGGCTGGTCATGGGCTTCCGGTTCGAATTCGTCCACATAACCGTTGGTGTAGCCGAGCCCCACGGTGAAGGGGCGCGGCTCCAGCGCGGCAAGCGTGCGGTCGTAGAAGCCTCCGCCGTAGCCCAGCCGGTAGCCGCCGGCGCCATAGCCCACGCAGGGCACAAACAGCAGGGTGGGGACGATCAGCTCGGTGTCCTTGGGCTTGGGAATGCCATAGGCATCTTCTTCCATGGGGCAGCCTGGGTACCAGGCATGGAAGGTGAGGGTCTTGTGCTCGCGGTTCACCACCGGCAGGCCGATGCGGCGGCGCAGGGGCTCGTCGAGGAGCTCGCCGTCCTCCTTCCAGCGGTGCAGGGCGGGCAGGGGATCGAACTCGCCCTTGATGGGCCAGTAGGCCCCGATGACGGTATCGGGGCGATCCACCAGCCAGATGCGCATGACGCGCTGCAACATGTCGGCACGGACCAATCTGTCGGGCAAATTCAGGCGTTGTTCTACCAGTGCGCGGCGCAGGGCTGCTTTGTCCATCACATAATCCCACAATGCAATGGCTCAAGATTCTGACACCGTTCCTGCTCGGGGCTAGTCTGGCAGGTGCGCTCCCCTCCGTTTCGGCTCAGACCCGAGGCGACGACGTGCTGCTTGAAATGCAAAAGGCGTTCAGGCAGAAAGACAAGCAAAAGCTCACTGCGCTGCTCCCGGGCGCGCGCGGCCACGTGCTGGAGCCCTGGGCGGCCTACTGGGAATTGAAGGCGCGGCTCGAGGAGGCCACGCAGGACGAGGTCGATGCATTTTTGCAACGCTATGCGGGCAGCTACCAGGAAGATCGCCTGCGCAACGACTGGCTGCTGCTGCTCGGCCAGCGTCGCGACTGGGAGCGTTTCCTCGACATGCATGCGAAGTTCCGCATGCGCGACGACAAGGAAGTGCAGTGCTATGCGCTGAATGTCGACCAGATGCTGGGCAAGGCGACGGAGGACATCGCCGCCGTGGTGCTTGCCAACTGGTACGCGCAGCGCGACGTGGACGACGGCTGCGCCTACGCGGCGGCCGAGCTGTTTGCGGCCAAGAAGATCAAGCCGCTCGACGTGTGGCGCAAGGCCCGTCTGGCGGCCGAGGCGAACCGGCTGCGCGCCGTGCAGAAGGCCGTGCAGATCGTGGCGCCGGAGTCGGTGGGCGGCCTGCGCGAAGCGGTCGACTCTCCCACCAAGTACCTGACGGGCAGGGCCACGGCGCGCGGCAAGATGAAGCAGGAATTCATCGTGCTGGCGCTGATCCGCATGGCGATGAGCGATCCTTCCGCGGCGGCACGCCTGCTGGATTCCAAATGGGGTGTGCAACTGTCGGCAGAGGAGCGCAACTGGCTCTGGGGCCTGATCGGCAAGCAGTCGGCCATCGCGCTGTCGGGCGATGCATTGGGCTACTTTGCCAATGTGAGCCGTGACGCCGATCTCACCGACGACATGCTGGGCTGGCGTGCACGCGCCGCGTTGCGCGCGGGCCAATGGAAGGTGGTGGCCCGCAGCATCGATGCAATGACGGTGGCGGGACGCAACGATCCGACCTGGGTCTACTGGCGTGGCCGCGCCTACATGAGCAACCGGCCGGGCGACGAGGACCGGGCCAATGCCAAGCGCCTGTTCGAGAGCATTGCGGGCAGCAGCAGTTTCTATGAACAGTTGGCACGCGAGGAACTGGGGCAGAAGATCACAGCTCCTGCCGCGCCCGCACCGCTCACACCGGAGGAAATGGCAGCCGCCAAGGCCAATCCGGCGCTCAACAGGGGCGTCTATGCCATCTTGCTGGGCCTGCGCAGCGAAGGCGTGCGCGAGTGGAACTACGCAACCAACCTGCATGCGCCCGGCGGCATGGGGGACCGCGAACTGCTGGCCGCTGCCGACTTTGCCTGCAAGCAGGAAGTCTGGGATCGCTGCATCAACACCAGCGAACGCACCAAGTCCTTCATCGATGTGACGCAACGCTTCCCGATGCCGTTCCGCTCGTCGGTGGTCGACCATTCCCAGCGCATCGGCCTGGATCCGGCCTACGTGTATGGCCTGATCCGGCAGGAAAGCCGCTTCATCATGGATGCACGTTCGCACGTCGGGGCGTCGGGCCTGATGCAGGTGATGCCCGCCACGGCGAAGTGGACGGCGCGCAAGATCGGCATGACCGACTTCACGCCGGACATGATCTACGACCGCGAGACCAACATCACCATCGGCACTGCCTACCTGAAGCTCGCGCTCGACGACTTCGACGATTCGATGGCGCTGGCGGCAGCGGGCTACAACGCGGGACCGGGCCGGCCGCGCAACTGGCGCAACGGGCCGGTGATCGAGGGCGCGATCTGGGCCGAGAACGTGCCTTTTGCCGAGACACGCGGCTATGTGAAGAACGTGCTTGCGAACACGACCAACTACGCGGCCATCCTCACGGGGCAACCGCAGTCGGTGAAGGCCCGCCTTGGCACCATCGGCCCGCGCCTTGCAAGCGAGCCGGAGCCGAACAAGGATCTGCCCTGATTCAGCGCTGGGGCATGTCCTTTTCGGTGTAGCAGAGGCTCACGGTGGCGTCGGCGGGGATCACGGGCATGGAATCGTTCCATTGTTCCCACGCGCCGACCATCGCGGCCAGCCGCTGTGGCTGCACCGGAGCGAGGTTGGCGCGTTCGCGTTCGTCGCTTCTCAGGTTGAAGAGATAGTCGATGCCGTCCACGCGCAGATATTTCCAGTCGCCATCGCGCATGGCGCGTTGGCCGCGGTGGTTCATGCGCCAGAACAGGGGACGGTTCCTGAGTGTCGTGGTGTCGGCCAGCAGCGGCGCAAGCGATTCACCATCCAGCGGGAAATCCGCATCGGCCTGCGCGCCGCCCAATTCGAGCATGGTGGCCGACCAGTCCATCGTCATGCAGGTCTGCTCGCTGGTCGTGCCTGCCGCGATGACACGGGGCCAGTGGGCGATCCATGGCACGCGGATGCCGCCTTCCGTCAGGTCCATCTTGCCGCCCACGAGCGGCCAGTTGTCCGAGAAGCGCTCGCCACCGTTGTCGCTGGTGAAGACGATCAGGGTATTGTCCAGCAGCTTCTGCTGCTCCAGTGTCGCGACGATGCGGCCGATGCCCTCGTCCATCTGGTGGATCATGCGGCGATAGGTCTCGACGTTCCCGCCATGCAGGTGGTAGAGCGCCTGCTGGTTTTCGCGCAGTTCGTGCGAGAGGTCTTCATCGTCGCGCGTTTCCCATGGCCAGTGGGGGGCCGTGTAGTGAACGCTCAGGAAGAACGGCGTTTGCTGTGGGGCTTGCGCACCTTCGGCCATGCGCTCGATGAAGTCCACCGACCAGTCGGTGATCAGATCGGTGAGGTAGCCTTCCTGCCGCTTTTCCTCTTCACCCAACCACAGGTCGTGCTGTCCGTTGGCCCCGCAGTGCGTGAAGTAGTCCACGCCGCCGGACATCGGGCCGCAGAACTCTTCGTAGCCCGAGCGGATGGGGCTGAAGTGCGGCGGATAGCCCAGGTGCCACTTGCCCATGAGCGCTGTCCGGTAGCCCGCGCTGTGGAGCAGCGATGGCAGGGTCGGATGGCTAGTCGGCAGACCCAGGGTGCTGTTGCCGCGCGTGCTGGTGCGGATGGGCTCTTCGGCCGCGCCGCGCAGGCGGTATTGATAACGCGCGGTCATCATCGCGAAGCGGGTGGGCGAGCAGACGGGTGAGTTCGAGTAGCCCTGGGTGAGCTTCAGTCCATTGGCGGCCAGCCGGTCGAGGACGGGCGAGACGGGGCCGAACGCGGCATCGCGACCACCGTAGCAGCCGAGGTCGGCATAGCCGAGATCGTCGGCGACGATGAAGATGATGTTGGGGCGTTGTGTCGTGTGGTTCATGTCAGACCTGAGCGAAGATCGTCAACACGCTCTCAAGCCTTGTAGCCCGATGCGCGGATCACCGGCTCCCATTGCTTGCGGTACGCTGCCAGGCGTTCACGGGTTTGCTGCGGCGTGCTCACGACCGGGTCGAGATTGCTGGCCTTGAATTGCTTGATGGTGTCGGGGTCGCGCATGGCTTTCCCGATGGCGTCGGCGTAGCGCTGCACTTGCGCGGCGGGCGTGGATCTGGGCGCAAACACGGTGTTCCAGCCCTCAGCAGAAAGACTCACCCCTGCTTCCTTCAAGGTGGGCACATTCGGCGCGGCTGGATTGCGCTGCTCGCCCGAGACCGCGAGGATGCGCAACTTGCCGGCTTCGTGCTGCGCCAGCAGCCCGTCGAGCGTATCCACCGCGACCGGCACCTGACCGCCGATCAGGTCGGTGATCAGCGGCGCCGAGCCCTTGTAGCCCACGGCCTCGGCTTCGACACCTGCCTTCTGGCCCAGCATCAGCGCAAAGAAATGTGGCAGGCTGCCAGTTGCCGGGACGCCGATGTTTGCTTGCTTGGGATTGGCCTTGAGCCACGCCAGCAGATGGGACAGTTCCTTGACAGGAACGGCACTCGACACCGCGACACCGAAGACGTAGCTGTTGACCTCGCTGACGGGAATGAAGTCCTTGTCTGCGTCGTAGCCCGCATCGTTCACCACCAGGGGCGAAACCACCATCACCGCCGGGTTGGCAAGCATCAGCATGGGCGGCTGCGCGGGCGCGTTGCGCAGGAACTGCGCTGCCACGCGGCCACCGGCACCGGCCCGGTTTTCAACAATCACGGGGGAACCCAGCAGCATCTGCATCTTGTCGGCCAGAATGCGTGCCACGCGGTCACTTGCGCCGCCTGGCGGGTAGCCTACGACGATGCGCAGGACTTCCTGTGCCGCGAAGCTGTTGGCGGCGAGCGCGACGCCAGCGGTGGCAGCCAGCGACTGCGCGATGAAGTGACGGCGGCGTTGTGTGAGCATGCTTTGTTCTCCGGGCAATCTCGCCTCCTGCCGGTTGGGCGGCAGTGGGGGCCAATCGTGAGCCAAGGGCCCTCTGCACGAACCAGATCGACAGAAGGTTTCTTGAAATTTATTCAGAATCGGCACAGTTGTTCAAATCAACCATGACTGGTATTTACCCTCGCCGCATGCCCGATCCTTCTCCCCCGCCCATCTCTTCGCTCGGCGATCCCGTGCAGCCCGGAGATTTGCTGCTCTACCGGATCGCCAAGCTATCGTCAGCGTCCGCGCGCCTGGTGACCCGCCTGTGCGAGCGCGGACATGGCATCACGCGCCGCGAATGGGGCGTGCTGATGTGGCTGGCGCAGCAGCCGGGACTGCAGCCTTCCGCTCTGGCGGAAAAGCTCGAGCTGGATCGCGCACGCATTTCGCGGGCGATCGGCTCGATGCATGTGAAGGGCCTGATCCAGAAAACCAAGGCGCAGGCCAATCGCCGTGAAATCGAGCTACATCTGACGGAGCAGGGGCAGCGGATGCACGATGAACTGTGGCCGCAGATCCGGCGCATCAATCTGCAATTGCTTGACGCGCTCGATGCGCGGGATCCACTGGCGGTGGACAGGCTGGATGCGGCGCTCCATTCGCTGCAGGGGCGGATCCAGCAGCTGGAAGCTGCCGATGGGCACAGCGACCCCGAGTTTCCTTCACGACGCGCGGGAGCGAGATCGCGCGGGTGATGCAGGAGGCCGGTGCAGGAGGTGGGGGCCGGCGCAGCCATCGGCTCGCGTCGCGGGGCTCCGAGGCGTCACGCCACGTCGTTCTGCGACGGTGCCTTCTTCCTGCCGGTGAACATCGCGCCCACCAGGTTTTCATGGTGCTCCCGGCAGGTCCACAGCATGCCGCAGATGTGCAGGGCCACGAGACCCAGCAGCACCCAGGCGGTGTACTTGTGCAGGTAGGCGAGCCAGCCGTAGCCCCAGAACATGTCTGTGGTGTAGAGCCAGCCGGTGAAGGTCAGCAGTGACAGGCAGGCAAGCAGCGCCACCACCATCAAGCCGCCCAGCGGGTTGTGGCCGATGTAGCGCGGGGCCTTTCCAGAGAGAGCGGCGCGCGCATAGGCCATGGTGGCTTCCGGTGACCGCACGAACTGGGAAAAGCGCGCGTAGCGGCTTCCCGCAAAGCCCCATATCAGCCGCGCAAGGAGGATGCCGATGACGGCATAGCCCGTGCGCTCATGCAGGGGACCGAGGTCTTCGCGGCTCCACCAGGACAGCGCGACGCAGACCACCAGCCCCCAATGCAACAGGCGCACGGGCCAGTCCCAGACACGCACCCGCGGCTCGAGTGCGGTCTTCTTCTCAACTGCCGACATCAGTTCGTCAATGCATCAATCTTCTTCGACGCGCTCGAGTGTCTTGGGGTCGAAGAAGGCCTCCACGCGCTTGCCCTTGGGGTCCTTGCCGTAGACCTCGTAGCAGGTGTCGGTCTTTTCCATGCGGCGCACGGTCCAGCCTTCCTTGACCAGCTTGTCCTGCAGCTCGGTGTGCGGGCGCCATTCACTCTTGGGGTATTCCTTGCACTGCACGTTGCCGTGGGCGGAGGCTGCATTGGCGCAGAGCGCGAGTACCGCAGCGCAGAGGACGGAGTGGAGTTTTTTCATGTTGGAGGCTCCTGGGTGGGCGAAAGATCGGTGCCGTGCGTCAGGTTCGAGCCCAGCGGCGCACGAGATTGTGATAGATGCCGGTGAGTTGCACCAGGCGGGGGTCGTCCGGTGCCATGGAGGGCGTGAGCTGCTGGACGGTCTGGTCCAGGTCGAACAGCAGCGAGCGTTCGCCCTCGTCGGGCACGAGGCTTTCGATCCAGAAGAACGAGGCCACGCGCGCGCCACGTGTCACAGGTGTCACGCGGTGCAGGCTCGTGGAGGGGTAGAGCACCATGTCGCCTGCCTCCAGCTTGATCTCCTGCACGCCGAACGGACCCTCCACCTCGAGCTCGCCGCCGTCGTAATCGTCCGGCTCAGCGAGAAACAGCGTGGCGGACAGGTCGGTGCGGATCTGCTGGTGCGATCCGGGCAGGAACATGAGCGAGCTGTCCACATGCGCGCCGTAGGTGCCGCCGTCGGTGTAGCGGTTGAACTTGGGCGGATAGATGGCTCGTGGAAGCGCCGCCGAGATGAAGCGCGGCGTTTGCGCGAGGATGCGCAATATCTGCTGGCCCAGTTGCGTGCAGAGCGCACTTTCGTCGTCGAGCTGCAGGTTGCGCTTGGCGCTGCGGGCCAGCGTGCCGGCCGTGGCCGCACCGTCCTGCCAGGGAGCGGCATCGAGCTGCTCGCGAAACTGGAGGACCTGTTCCTTGGTGAGGACTTTGTCGATGGTGATCAGCATGGCCTGGGTCGGTGATGAAGGTACGCCTTGCAGCAAACACCAAAGCCGGGCATCGGCCCGGCAGGTGGGTCACTGATTGTGATGCATGCCCGCAGCGCACGGATGCGGCTGCGGGCGGTGCGGCGCCGATCCGTGGATTACAGATCGAGGTTCAGCGTCAGGCGCACGGCGCGGGCATCACCCTTGTAGAGGAATGCGCCGGAGCGGTACACGGCGGTGTAGTAGTCCTTGTTCGTGAGGTTCAGCACGTTCAGGCGCACGTCCGCATGCTTGTTGATGCGGTACGAAGCGAACGCGTCATACACGGTGAACGAGGGAACGGGCTGCGAGCACACACCGGACGCCGTGTAGCCGGCGGCCGTGTCGGGCTGGCCGCCGCAGCGGTCGCTTTCGTGGCGCGCGATGGCGCCGATCGAGAAGTCCTTGGTGAGCTGGTACTTGCCCTGCAGCGAGAACGAGCGGTCGGCGAAGTTGGACAGCGGACGGCCCACGTTCGCGGCGGTGGCGGACTTGAGCACCTTGGACTTCATGATGGCCACGCCGGCCTGCACCTGGAATTCCTTGGTCACATTGCCGGCCAGGCCGAATTCGACGCCGCGCACGCGGTTCTTGCCGGTGTTGAACGTGCCGGTCGTGCCGTAGTCCGCGCCTTCCATCACGTCGGACTTGGTGGTCTGGAACATGGCGGCTGTTGCGAGCAGCTTGTCGTCCAGGAGGTTCCACTTGGTGCCGATCTCGATGTTCTCCGAGCGCTCGGGCTTGGCACCTGCGGCGCTGCCGTTGTAGATGACCAGGCCGCCGTAGCCGCTGTTGGTGCCCGCATCGGGTTCGCCGCCGTTGATGTCCTGCGCCGTGCCGTAGCCCGCGTAGACCATGCCCATCGGGTTGATCTTGTAGCTCACGCCCAGGTGGCCGTTGAACAGCGTGTCGCTGAAGCCGTAATCACCCGTCTGCGCACCCGTGGTGTTGTTGCGCGTCAGCATGGACAGCTTGTAGTGGTCAGCGCGCACGCCGCCGAACACGGTCCATTGGTCGGTCAGGTCCACGGTATCCATGAGCGACAGGGCGTAGGTGCGCACCTGCCAGTCACGGTTCCAGCCGTTGCGCGAGTAGCTGCGGCCTGCCAGCGATGATGGATCCCCGAAGCTGGTGCCGGCTGCGTTGGTGAAGCACCAGCCATTGTTGGCAGTGGCTGTCGCGCTGGTGCGGCAGTTGAATGCATTGGCGTTGGTGATGGCGTAGTTGCCCGACTTGACCATGTGGTCGGTGTACTCGAAGCCCGTGATGATCTCGTGCTTCATGCCGCCGATCACCTTGTCCCAGCGCAGGTTGGACTGGTGGGCGAAGTAGTGCACCTCCTGCCAGCCGGTGTGTCCGCTGTCGATGCCGGCTGTGGTGTAGGTGGAGCCGTCGGGGTTGTAGGCTGTACGGCTGGATGCACCCGTGGTGGCATAGCCGTTGCTCGACGTGCCGTAGCGCGTCAGGCTGTTGAGCTTGAGGTCGGAGGACAGGCGGTAGTTGATGCGTGCGGTCAGCGTGTCGACGTCCGACTTCAGGAAGTCATTGCCCTGTGCATAGACGGGCACGTTGCTCGCGGGGTAGCGCGCTGGCGCGGTGCCGACGAGGTAGCCGCCCAGGTCGGGCTGGTTGTCCTTGCCGCGGAAACCGTAGTAGTCCAGGGTCACGCTCAGGTCGGAGTTCACTTCCCACAGGCCGGACAGCGCCAGGCCCTTGCGCTTGCGCTCGGAAGGGCCGCGATCGGGCACGTCCTCGCTGCCGACCAGCGCATTCACGCGCAGTGCGAAGGTGTCGTTGATGGCCTTGTTGGCGTCCATCATCAGGCGGTAGTGGCTGTCGGTACCGACCGAGCCCGAAAGGCGGGTGAAGTCGTAGTCGAGCGTGGCCTGCTTGGTGATGACGTTCACCGCGCCGCCAGCGGAGCCGCGGCCTGCGAACGTGGAGTTGGGGCCCTTGGTGATTTCGATCTGCTCGACCGCGAAGCTCTCGCGGGTGGTCATGCCGGGGTCGCGCAGGCCGTCGACGAACACGTCGGAGCGTGCTTCCTGGCCGCGGATGATGTAGCGGTCGCCGAAGGCGTTGCCGTTTTCGCCGGTGCCGAGCGTGATGCCGGGCTGGGCGGACAGGATCTGCTTGAGGTCGGTGGCGCCGGAATCATCGATGGCCGACTTGGTCACCACGGAGATGGTCTGTGGCGTCTCGGCCAGGGGGCGGGTGTGGCGCGAGTCGGCCGACGTCTTGGCCTTGTACGGCGCGCCGACTTCCGCATTGGGGTTTGGGTCGATGGCCTGCTCGCTCACCGTCACGGTGGACAGCGATGTCGCGGCGGGAGGCGTGGCGGCTGTTTGTGCCATGGCGCCGAGCGGCAGCAGCACGGCGGCTGCGGCAACGCTGTCGACGAGGCGCAGGCTCCTGGGTTTCTTGACGTGGGGTCGTTGCGATTTCATGGGGAGGCTCTCTGTTGGATTTGGCGCGATTATTATTAAGAATCACTATCATTCGTGGGTTTATTTGAGCCACCCCACGCAAAAAGCCTCATTTCGCAGATCTCGCAGCGGTATTCCGTTGCGAGTCAGCAACAAATTGACACGACAAAAATCAGCCTGGGTGTCGAGGCAATGGAACCATCTGGAGATTTTTGACTCGCGCTACAGCCTCTTCGCCAGAGCGGTTGGGAGTTGTCCGCGTGCGGCATGCTTCGACCCGCACCGGCCTGTATCGACATTCATGCAGCAGCCTGCGAAGGCTTTCAGCGATTGAGCAGGGTCGTGCGGTCTTCGAGCGCTGCTGCATCGCTGCGGACAAGGTCTGCCACGAGTTCTTCGCTCCATTGGGCTGCCTCGCGGTCGGCAAAGTACCTGCGGTGCAGCACCTGGAAATACGGAGTCTCGCGCAGCCAGCGCAGCGCATCGTCGAGCGCGATACGCTGCCATTCGAGCAGCTTGTACTTGAGCAGCACCTTGGCGGCGTGCCGTGCATGCTTGAGCGGGTCGGCCTCGAAGCCGGCCAGGCGGCGGCGAGCGACATCGAGTGCCCTCTGCACATCGCCGAACACCGGTCCGTGGCCCGGAATCACGATGGTCGGCGCGAGACGCGCAATGAGGTCGAGCGTGGCGCCCACGTCGCCGAACCCTTCCTCGCCGTCGAGTTCAGGGAACACCACGCCGAAGCCGTTCTCCCACAGGGCGTCGCCCGAGATGAGCACGCCGCTGTGGGGCTCGAACAGCACGACCGCATGGGTGTCGTGGCCCGGCGCGGCATGGATCTGCCACAGGCCGTCGCCCAGCGCAATCTCGCTCCCTGGCGTGAGCACGCCATCGGCGCGGAAAGGCGGGCAGTGCTGGCCGGTGGGCTCGTAGGTCAGCGCACGGGCATCCCAGTCGCGCACATGCACGAGCTGCCCCGGCGGGATTCGCGTCTGCAAGTGCGGCCAACGGGCCTGCAGGGCGGCATTGCCGCCGCAGTGATCGCTGTGCAGATGCGTGTTCACGAGCAGATCGAGCGGCCGGCCGTCGAGGCTCGCCGCCACCAGATCCACGGTCTGCTGTGCGTGCGTGTGGTATCCGCTGTCCACCAGCGCCGCACCATGCCTGCCCTGAAAGAGGATGTTGTTGGCCGACAGCCAGCCGCGTTCGAGCACGCTGATGTCGTCGGGAAGCTGCAGGGGGGAGGTGCTCATTGGCGCGGCGTATGTCTCTGTGGCTAGGTTGGGCCCATTGTGCCCGGTTGCAGGGTACGAAAGCGGACTGTCCATGCACAATCTGCGCTATCACTTTGTCAGGAAGGCAGGGGTTCATGGTCGCCTGGTGGCTGCGTGCGGTCAGTTTGTTCAATGTGCTGTGTGTGATCGCCTGGTGCGCGTGGGCCTGGCCGCGTTCGCCCTGGCTGGCGGCGGCGGGCGTGGTGCTGGCGATGCTGGCCGGGCGACTCTGGCTGGGGCTGCAGTTTCTCGTGATGCAGGCCTGGCGGCGACGGCTGCAACTGCCTCCGCCTGACCCGAACGTGGTGCTGCGCGCGTGGAACGCCGAAACGCACGAGTCCGCGCGCTGCTTCGCCTGGCTGATGCCGTGGCGGGAGCATGCGGTGGCCGACCATCTTCCCGCAGATGCTGCTGGCCGGACCGGTGTGGTGCTGGTGCACGGCTGGCTGTGCAATCGAGCGGTCTGGACCGAGGCGATGCGCGGGCTGCGCGCACGCAACATCCCTTTCATCGCGGTGAGCCTGCCGCTGTTCCTGCACCGCATCGAGAATGCACGGGGAACGCTGGAGGCCGCAGCGAAGCGCATGCAATCGGCGACGGGCCAGCGGCCGCTGCTGGTGGCGCACAGCATGGGCGGCCTGGTCGTGCGCGACTGGCTGCGCAGCCTGGAGGGCGACGCGGTGGGTGCACTCCATGTTCCTGCCGAAGTGGTGACCATCGGCAGCCCGCACCACGGATCGCTGCTGGCGTATTGCGCGGGAGGCACGAATGTGCAGCAGATGCGCCCTGGCAGCCGTTGGTTGGCGCAGTTGCAGCGCGACGAGGCGCGTGCCGGCAGCGCATTTGCTCGCGTGCGCTGGCACTGCGTGTTCTCCGACTGCGACAACGTCGTGTTTCCCGAGGCGACGGCGCAACTGGGCAGCGCGCCATCGTCATCATCACCCCATTCGCAATCCCATTCGCTGGCAGGCTACGCCCACGTGCAGATGCTTGCGGCGCCCCAGCTGTGGACGCTGGTGCGGTCGCTGCTCAATCCGCGCTGACGAGAAGCTCGCTGTTCGCTCCATATTCCGGCAGCGTGCTCAGCTCTTCGTAGATCTGTGTGAAATCGGGTTCGGTGAGCGCGAACAACTGCTCGAAGCTGTCGATCACGAAATAGGTCTGCTGGTAGGTGTCGATCTTGTAGCGCGTGCGCATGGTGCGCATCAGATCGAGCGGCAGCCGGCGCGGCTCGGGGCTTTGCACGCTGTACTGCAGCTCGCCACTCGAGCTCAGGATGCCGGCGCCGTAGGCACGCACGCCCTGGGGCTCCCGGATCAGGCCGAATTCGATCGTGTACCAATACAGGCGTGAAAGCATCTCGCCATGGCCGAGTTCCTCGGCCTTCAGGCCGCCCTGGCCGTAGCGCTGGATGTAGTCGGCGATCACCGGATTGAACAGGAGCGGCACATGACCAAACAGGTCGTGGAAGACATCGGGCTCGACGATGTATTCGAACTCCTCGGGCTTGCGGATCCAGTCGGTGACGGGGAACTTGCGATTCGCCAGCAGCGAGAAGAAGGCCCGCTCGGGAATAAGCCCCGGCACGGCGACGATCTCCCATTGCGTGGCCTTCCACAGCGCTTCGTTGATGTCGTCGAAGCGCGGAATGCGCTCCTTGGCGCCGAGGCGGGGCAGCACGTCGATGAATGCCTGGCTGGCCAGGCCCGGCAACAGCGCGGACTGGCGTTCGTAGAGTCGGTGATAGGTGTCGTGATCCTGCGCGGTGTAGGCCGCGAAGTCCTGCGCGCAGGTGTAGTCCTCGTGCGCGCGGCTGTAGTCACCACGCGGCGGACGGCTCGACTGGCCGTAGACGACGGGGGCTTGTCCCATGATGCTGCTCCTTGGTATGCGACCGCATCTGGGGCCTGCCGGCCCGGTCTGGCGGTCTTCTTATTGAATGCTGATCTTGGCTGCCTTGATCAGGAAGCCGTACTTGTGATATTCGCTTGCGACGAATTCCTTGAAGCTGGCGAGGCGCATGTCCTCGGGTTCGATGCCCATCTTCTTCAGGTTGGCCTTGGCGCTGCTCGACTTCATCGATGCCTCGAAGGCTTCCGCGTAGCGCTGTGCATCGGCATCCGGCAGGGACGCCGGCGCGAACAGGCCGAACCAGGTGACCACGTTGAAGCCGGGAATCTCGTCGTTGATGCTGGGCACCTTGGGCAGCGACTCGTCGCGGCCCAGCGAAGTCACGCCCAGCGCCTTGAGATGACCCGACTGGATCAGCGGCAGCGAGGATGCGAGGTTGTCGAACACCAGTGCCACGTCCTTGGACTGCAGGGCCTTGAGGGCGGGGCTGGAGCCCTGGTAGGGCAGGTGCGACATGCGCGTATTGGTCAGCGACTTGAACATCTCGGCCGCGATGTGGCCGATGCTGCCGTTTCCGCCCGAGCCGTACTTGAGCTCACCCGGATGCGCCTTGAGGTACTTCACCAGGTCGGTCGTGGTGTTGATGTTGAGTTGCGCGGCCAACTCGGCATTCATCACCAGCACGTTGGGTGTGCGTGCAATGAGAACCAGGGGTTTGAAATCCTTGATGGGGTCGTACGGGAAGTCCTTGTATAGCCACGGATTGACCGCGTGCGTGGCCACGGCGCCCATCAGGATCCTGTTCTCCGATTTGGCAGCTTTTGCAACCAAATCGGCACCGACGCCGCCGCCCTTGCCGGGTTTGTTCTCCACGGCAATCGTGCCGAGCTGCGTCGATGCTCCCTGCGCGATGAGCCGCGCCGACGTATCGAGCGGCCCGCCGGCAGGGTAGGGTACGACCAGGGTCATCGGCGCGGACGCGTTCTGGGCCTGGGCGGCCCAGGGGACGCAGGAGATCAAGACACTGAGCAGAAGACGGCTGCGGAGCACTGGCGGATCCTTGGAAGTTAAGTAAACAGCGGGCCAGTATATTTACAATTTATTGCAGCGCAGCAATGTCGTTCACCCGACAAGGTTGATCGTCAGAGCACGCCCCGACGCATCTGGTCGAGCTCGATGCTCTCGAACAACGCCTTGAAGTTGCCATTGCCGAAGCCGTCATCGCCCTTGCGCTGGATGAATTCAAAGAAGATCGGTCCCAGCTGGTTTTCGCTGAAGATCTGCAGCAGGATGGCGTCCTTCTTGCCGTCGATGAGGATCTTGCGCTTGTGCAGTTCCTCCACGCTCTCGCCGTGACCGGGGATGCGCTTGTCGACGAGTTCGTAGTAGGTGTCGATGGTGTCGAGCAGGCGCACGCCGTTGGCGCGGAGGGTATCCACCGTGTTGTACAGGTTGTCCGAGCCCATGGCGATGTGCTGGATGCCCTCGCCCTTGTACATGTCCAGGTACTCCTGGATCTGGCCCGGCTTTTCCTTGCCTTCCTCGTTGATCGGGATGCGGATCTTGCCGCAGGGGCTGGTCATGGCCTTGCTCTTGACGCCGGTGACCTGGCCCTCGATGTCGAAGTACTTGACCTCGCGGAAGTTGAACAGGCGTTCATAGAAGTCCGCCCACTCCACCATGCGGCCACGGTGCACGTTGTGCGTGAGGTGGTCGACATAGGTCAGGCCCGCACCCTTGGGGTAGAGCATTTCCTCGGTGCTGATGCCTGGCAGCGGCACGAAATCGACGTCGAAGAAGCCGATGTTGCCGATGTCGCCCGGGCGTGCGCCGTTCTTGCCGCGCCAGCGGTCCACGAAATAGATCAGGCTGTCGCCTACGCCCTTGATGGCGGGGATGTTCAACTGGCCCGGCTCCGAGGTACCGGCATAGCCCCAGGCGCCCAGGTTGAGCGCGCGCTCGTAGGCGGCCTTGGCATCGTGGACGCGGAAGGCGATGGCGCACACGCTCGGTCCATGCAGGCGGGCGAAGCGCTGTGCGAAGCTGTCAGGCTCGGCATTGATGATGAAGTTGATCTCGCCCTGGCGGTACAGCAGCACGTTCTTGTGGCGGTGGCGGGCCACCGGCTTGAAGCCCATGGCCTCGAAGGCCTTGCCCATTTCGGCGGGGTTGGGGGCTGCATATTCGATGAACTCGAATCCATCGGTGCCCATGGGGTTCTCCCAGGCGGACGCTGTCGATGGGAGGGCGGTTTCGTGGGTAGGAGCGTTCATTGGCTTGTCTCCCGGATCCTTCGACGCGGAAGTGGTAGTGATTTGATTTCTGTCATTGCACGCAGAATTTGACCGACATGTGCAATGGGCGGCTTCTTGTTGAATATATGTGGCAATCACGTCATTTTTTCGCCGAAATCATCGATGATTGATTTATTGAGTGCAATTTTTTTGCAAGTTTTTTTATTTTTGTGAATTTAAAATGCGCTAGGGAAGTTTCCAATTACCAATTGCTGCAGACTGCACCAGAATGGTCCCATGAGCACACCTCTCCAAAGCAGTGATTCGGTCGGCAATTCGCTGGACAAGCTGGACCGCGCCATCCTTCGATGCCTGCAGGCCAATGGCCGTGAAACCTATGACGTGATCGGCGAACGTGTGGGGCTGTCGCCCAGCGCCGTGCTGCGGCGTGCCAAGCGCCTGGAAGAGGCAGGCATCATCGAACGCTATGTGGCGCTGGTGAAGCCCGAGGCGGTGGGACTGGGGCTCACGGCGTATCTCAATGTGCGGCTCGAAAAGCACACGGAGACCCATAAGCGCAATCCCATGGATGTGTTCCGCGCGAGCGTGCAGACCTGGCCCGAGGTGGTGGAGTGCGCCGCACTCACCGGCGAGATGGACTATCTGCTGCGCGTGGTGGTGGCGGACATGTCGCACTACAGCCGCTTCATCATGGACACGCTGCTCAAGCATCCCAGCGTGCAGGACTGCAAGACCAGCTTTGTGCTGGACCGCGTCAAGGCGACCACCTCGGTGCCTGTCTGACGGGTACGTAGCCCGAGGCCGCGCGCCTGCCTGCAGGGCCTGTCCGAGGGAACATCCCCATACTTCATGTTGCATTGCAACCAAGGTGATGCAGATCCCTAGGGAAAACCCTAGAATCGCGCCATCATGCTTTTGACGAAAGATTGGTTGCTTGCTTCCTGGGATATCGGTCGGCGCTTTTGGGGCGCAGGCCCCACTGATGAACAGGCGTCGCCGACGCAACGAGGTAAATCCAAAATGGCTTCTGCTTCCGTGCCGATTCGCTCGCTGGCGGCTCAGCATCGCGAGCGCATTGCCGCACACCTGATGAGCCTCAGCCCCGAGGACCGCTATCTGCGCTTCGGCTACCCCGCAAGCGATGGGCAGGTGCGCCGCTACGTCGATCAGATCGATTTCGATCGCGATGAAGTCATCGGCGTCTTCAACCGTCGTCTCGAGCTGATCGCCATGGCGCATGTGGCCTATGCGACCGATGATGAATTCAAGAGCTGTGCCGAGTTCGGCGTGTCCGTGCTCTCCAAGGCCCGGGGCCGTGGGTATGGCGCACAGCTGTTTGACCGCGCCGTGATGCTGGCACGCAGCCGCGACGTGAAGATGATGTTCATCCACGCGCTGTCCGAGAACACCGCCATGCTGCGCATCGCGCGCAATGCGGGTGCCACGGTGCACCGCGACGGTTCCGAATCGGAGGCCTACCTGGAATTGCCGCCCGCGAGCTTCGACACGCGCATGAGCAAGATCGTGGCCGTGCAGTTCGGCGAGATGGACTACCAGTTCAAGAAGCAGGCCAAGCAATTCTGGGATTTCCTCGGCAACGTGCAGGAAATCCGCCAGGGCGTGCGCGAGGGCCGGCACCAGGCGGCGGAGTAATCCAGGGCGGCGGCCACCGCATTCCGCTATCCTTGGGGCTTGTCCAACTACCGCACGTCCTGCATACACGACCGTGTCAGAACCGCATTCGGCGCGTCCTTCCGACAAGGATGACAAGCCCTCCCTCCTGCAGCGCGTGCTGGAGTTCATCAATCCCGGCCCCAACACCACCGAGGAACTGGTGGCTGCCATGGCCGAAGCCGAGGATGATGACGTCATCAATGCCGATACACGGGTGCTGCTGGAGCGCGTGCTGCGCATGGCCGAGATGACGGCCAGCGATGTGATGGTTCCCGCGCCACGCATGGATCTGCTGGACATCGATGCGCCCATCGACGAGCTGGTACTGCAGGTGATCCGTACGGCGCACTCGCGCTTTCCGGTCTTCCAGGGCGAGCGCGACAACATCGTCGGCGTGCTGCTCGCCAAGGATCTGCTCAAGCTCTCACGCTCCCCCAGTCTGAACATTCGCACGATGGTGCGCCCGGCGCTGTTCGTTCCCGAAAGCAAGGGGCTGAACGACCTGTCGCGGGAATTCCGTCTCTCGCGCAGCCACATGGCGATCGTGATCGACGAGTTCGGGCGCATCGCCGGCCTGGTCACTTTCGAGGACGTGATCGAGCAGATCGTGGGCGAGATCGAGGACGAGTTCGACGAGCCCGAGGAAGAGGGCGACATCTTCGGCCTGGCCGACCACACATACCGCGTGAGCGGTGACACGCCCGTCGACCGCGTGGCGGAGGCCTTCGAGGTGAGGCTTGCGAGCAGCGACCCTGACGAATCCTTCGACACCATCGGCGGCCTGATCGCCCACGAGCTGGGCCGCGTGCCGCGCAAGGGCGAGCATTTCGACATCGGCGGACTGCGCTTTCTGGTGCTGCACACCAAGGGCGGGGCCGTGCGCTGGTTCAAGGTGTCGCCGCATGATGCGACCCCGGACGATGCGTGAAGGCACGGCCATGATCCATTGGGGGCGGTGCAGCGCATGAATCGTGATCTCGACCCTGGCCGCCGCGCCGGCGGTGCTGGAGCTTCCTGGTGGATGTGGCCGTTGGCGGCCGCCGCGGGCGTGCTTCAGGCCTTCTCGCTGGCCTGGCCCGGCAGCGGTGCACCGCTGTGGTGGCTGCAGCTGGCGGCATTGGCCACGCTCGTCTTCATTGCCATGCGTGCGGCAACACCGCGCAGGGCGGGACTGCTCGGCTGGCTGTTCGCCACGGCATGGCTGTGCGGTACGTTCTGGTGGCTCTTCATTTCCATGCACACCTACGGCGGGTTGGCTGCGCCGCTGGCCGTAGCCGCCGTGCTGGGGCTGGCCGCCTTCCTGGGGGCGTACTACGCTTTTGCGGTCTGGCTTTTTCGCAGGTGCCTGCCGACCCATCGCCTGGCGGCGGCAGCGCTTTTCGCCATCTTGTGGATGCTGGCCGAGCTGGCGCGCGGGCAGTGGTGGACAGGTTTCCCCTGGGGCGCCGTTGGCTATGCACATGTACAGGGGCCCTTGTCGGTGCTGGCACGCACGATCGGCGTGTACGGCATGTGCTTTGTGGCCGCTTTCATCGCCGCCGCCGTCGTGCTCGTCGAGAGGCGGGATCTCCGTTCGCGCAGCTGGTGGGCTGTCGGAGCCGTCGCGGTCCTGGCCTGGGCGGGTCTTGCGTTTCAGCGGGAGCAGGCGCTGGTGCGGATCGATACACAGGATCAGAATCCGCCCATGAGCCTGGCCCTTCTGCAGGGACAGATTCCGCAAGACGAAAAATTCCAGGCCGGCAGCGGCATTCCGATGGCGCTCGAGTGGTATGCCGGGCGTCTGCGAGAGGAGCAGGCTTCCCTGGTGGTGGCTCCCGAGACGGCGATCCCGCTGCTGCCCCGGCAACTGCCGGATGGCTATCTCGACGCGGTAACCGAGCGCTATGTCCGGCCAGAGGGGCGACAGGCCCTGCTGGTAGGTATCCCGCTGGGCAGTTTCACCGATGGCTATACCAATTCCGTGCTGGGCTTTACGGCCGGACAGCAACGGGTATATCAGTATGACAAGCACCACCTGGTGCCGTTCGGCGAATTCATCCCGCCATTCTTCCGCTGGTTCACGGAGATGATGAACATCCCACTGGGTGACTTCAATCGGGGGCACGTGGGCCAGCCGTCGTTTCTGTTCATGGGCCAGCGCATCGCCCCCAACATCTGCTACGAGGATCTGTTCGGCGAGGAATTGGGCGCGCGTTTCGTGGATCCGCAGTCGGCCCCCACCTTCATGGTGAACCTGAGCAACATCGGCTGGTTTGGAGACTCCCTCGCAATCGACCAGCATCTGGCCATCAGCCGCCTGAGGACGCTGGAGTTCGAGCGGCCCATGGTGCGCGCCACCAATACCGGCGCGACGGCGGTCATCGACCACAGGGGCCGGGTCACCCACAGCCTGGCGCGCGACACGCGCGGCGTGCTGCAGGCCGATGTGAAGGGTAACTTCGGCGCGGTCACTCCCTACGCCTGGTGGGTGGGGCGATTCGGCTTGTGGCCGCTCTGGGGCCTGGGCCTGCTGGTGGCTGGGGTTGCGTTCATCCGGCGCAATCGCTCACCGGTGTTGCACATTGACCAAAATCAGTGAACTTCGGGGTGTTAAGGTGTTTTTCTTGGCCCCTTGTTGTGGTTGGTCTACTACAACCCTTGATAATGATGCCCTTTTCAAGACTGTAAACGGCTGGATCGAATTTCCAGCAGATCCCACGACGACGGCTGCTGCCGTCTGGAGAATGACTGACAATGGCTGATTCTTTTTCCTATGAACAACTGATTGCCTCGGGCGAAGGCCGGTTGTTCACGCCGGACAGCGGGCGCCTGCCTCTGCCACCCATGTTGATGTTCGATCGCATCACCCACATCGATGCCGATGGTGGTGCGCATGGTCTGGGAAAAATCGTGGCCGAGCTCGACGTCAAGCCCGATCTGTGGTTCTTCGCCTGCCATTTCCAGGGCGATCCGGTCATGCCGGGGTGCCTGGGTCTGGATGCCATGTGGCAGCTCATCGGTTTCTACCTGACCTGGCTGCAGCTGCCGGGCCGCGGCCGGGCTCTGGGTGCGGGTGAAGTCAAGTTCACGGGCGAGGTCGGCCCCGACGTGAAACTGGTCACTTACGAAATTGACATCAAGCGTGTCATCAAACGCAAGCTCAATATGGCCATCGGCGACGCACGCCTGCTCGCCGACGGCAAGGAAATCTATGTGGCCAATGACCTGCGCGTGGGCCTGTTCATGCGCGAAGGCAACGGCCAAGGGGCTGCAGCATGAAAAAGCGCGTGGTGATCACGGGCGCGGGCATTGTCTCGTGCATCGGCAACGACCTTGACACGGTGGAGGCCTCGCTGCGCGCGAGCCGCCCGGGCATCAAGGCCATGCCGGAGTTTGCCGAACTGGGCCTTCGCAGCCAGGTGGCAGGCATTCCCGAGATCAATCTGGAAGAACGCATCGACCGCAAGCAATTGCGCTTCATGGGCGATGCGGCCGCGTATGCGCACATTGCGCTGGAAGACGCCATCAAGCAGTCCGGCCTGACGCCGGAGCAGGTCTCCCATCCCCGCACGGGCCTGATCATGGGTTCGGGCGGCGGCTCGCCAGCCAACCAGATCGAGGCGGCCGACACGCTGCGCAGCAAGGGCATCCGCCGCGTGGGGCCGTACCAGGTCACGCGCTGCATGAGCTCCACCGTGTCGGCGTGCCTCTCGACCAATTTCGCGATCAAGGGCATCAACTACTCCATCACCTCGGCCTGCAGCACGTCGGCGCACTGTATCGGTGCCGCGGCGCAGCAGATCGCCTGGGGCGTGCAGGACGTGATGTTCGCCGGCGGCGGCGAGGAGCTGTCCTGGGGCATGGCACTGCTGTTCGACGGCATGGGTGCGATGTCCTCCAAGTACAACGAAACGCCCGAGAAGGCCTCGCGCGCCTATGACGCGAACCGCGACGGCTTCGTGATCGCGGGTGGCGGCGGAGCGGTGGTGCTCGAAAGCCTGGAGCATGCGCTGGCGCGCGGCGCCCATATCCTCGGCGAAGTGGTCGGCTTCGGCGCAACCAGCGACGGCGAGGACATGGTGGCTCCCTCGGGCACCGGCGCGATCGCCTGCATGCGACAGGCGATCGAGGGTGTCGAGGGCCCCATCGACTACATCAACACGCACGGCACCTCCACACCCGTGGGCGACGTGCCCGAGCTGCGTGCGATCCGCGAGGTGTTCGGCGAACAGATTCCCGCCTTCTCGTCCACCAAGTCGCTCACCGGCCACTCGCTGGGCGCGACGGGCGTGCAAGAGGCGATCTACTGCCTGATCATGCTGAACAAGGGCTTCATCGCCGGCTCGGCCAACGTGGAGACGTTGGAGCCTGCGGCAGAAGGCATGCCGCTCGTGACCGTGACGCGCGATGCGCCGGTGCGCCAGGCGCTGTCCAACAGCTTCGGCTTCGGCGGCACGAATGCATCGCTGGTCCTGCGCCGCTGGGATGGCCAATAAACACTCACGTGTTAGACAGATTGTGATTGACTGGGGGCTGCGGCCCCCGGTTTTATTTGGGCCAACTAAAATGGCCGGTTCACGCTAACACTCTAACTTTGTTAGTGGGTAGCACTAACGCGTTACCCCAACACGCTAACACTCGCCATGCTGACCTTCCAACAAATCATCCTGAAATTGCAGTCGTATTGGGCCGACCAGGGCTGCGCGCTTTTGCAGCCCTATGACATGGAAGTCGGGGCGGGCACATCGCACACCGCTACGTTCCTGCGCGCCATCGGCCCCGAGCCCTGGAAGGCCGCCTACGTGCAGCCCAGCCGCCGCCCCAAGGACGGCCGCTATGGCGAGAACCCCAACCGTGGCCAGCACTACTACCAGTACCAGGTGGTTTTGAAGCCCGCGCCGGACAATATCCTGGAGCTGTACCTTGGCTCGCTCGAGGCGCTGGGCTTCGACCTGAAGAAGAACGACATCCGCTTCGTCGAGGACGACTGGGAAAACCCGACGCTCGGCGCATGGGGACTGGGATGGGAAGTCTGGCTCAACGGCATGGAAGTGACGCAGTTCACCTATTTCCAGCAGGTGGGCGGCATCGACTGCAAGCCGGCGACCGGCGAGATCACCTACGGCCTGGAGCGCCTTGCGATGTACCTGCAGGGCGTGGAGAACATGTACGACCTGGTCTGGACGGTGGATGGCAGCGGCCGCAAGCTGAGCTACGGCGATGTGTTCCATCAGAACGAAGTGGAGCAATCCGCCTACAACTTCGAGCATTCCGACGCCGAGTTCCTGTTCACGGCCTTTGGCGCGTACGAAAAGCAGGCGCAGCACCTCATGGAGGCACAGCTGGCGCTGCCCGCCTATGAGCAGGTGCTCAAGGCGGCGCACACCTTCAACCTGCTGGACGCACGCGGAGCGATCTCGGTGACCGAGCGCGCCGCCTACATCGGCCGCATCCGCAACCTCGCGCGCGCAGTGGCCAAGAGCTACCTCGACAGCCGCGCGCGCCTTGGGTTCCCGATGGCCCCGAAGGCCTGGGCTGACGAGGTGCTGGCCGATATCGCCAAGGCCGAACAACAACAGAAGAAAGCCGCCTGAGGCGACCCGAAGAAGCGCAAAGTAGAAGAGATATTCACATGACCACACCGAATCTTCTGGTTGAACTGTTTGTCGAAGAGTTGCCACCCAAGGCGCTGCAGAAGCTGGGCGATGCGTTCGCCGGCGTGCTGTTCGAGCAGCTCAAGGCCCAAGGGCTGACCTCGCCCGATTCGCGCCTGACGGCCTATGCCTCGCCACGCCGCCTGGCTGCGCACATCACCGAAGTGCTGCCTGCTGCCCCCGACCGGGCTGTGTCGCAGAAGCTCATGCCCGTGGCTGTCGGCCTGACGGCGGAAGGCAAGGCATCGCCCGCGCTGATCAAGAAGCTCAATGCCCTGGGCGCTGATGAATCCGCCGTCGCGGGGCTTGAGCGCATCAACGACGGCAAGGCCGACGTCCTCTACTACAACAGCACTGCCAAGGGCGCGCAGCTCACCGAGGGCGTGCAGAAGGCGCTTGACGAGGCGATCGCCAAGCTGCCGATCCCCAAGGTCATGCGCTACCAACTGCAGGATGGCTGGAGCAGCGTCAACTTCGTGCGACCCGCGCACGGCCTGGTGGCGATGCACGGTACCGAGGTGCTGCTGTCTGTGAATGCGCTGGGCCTGTTGGCCGGCAACAGAACGCACGGACATCGCTTCGAGGCGAGTGTCGATCCTGTCGTGTTGGCCCATGCCGATGCCTATGCGACCCAACTGCGCGAGCAGGGCGCCGTGATCGCCAGCTTCACGGAGCGCCGGGCGGAGATTGCGCGCCAGCTCAAGGCAGCAGCCGAGCGCGTGGGCGGCGGCGTGCGCGCCATCGAGGATGAGGCGTTGCTGGACGAGGTGACTGCGCTGGTCGAGCGCCCGAATGTGCTGGTCTGCGAGTTCGAGAAGGAGTTCCTCGGCGTGCCGCAGGAGTGCCTGATCCTCACGATGAAGGCCAACCAGAAGTACTTCCCGCTGCTGTCCGCCGAGGGCAAGCTCACCCACCAGTTCCTGGTGGTGAGCAACATCAGCCCGGCCGATGCCGGCGCCGTGATCGGCGGCAACGAGCGCGTGGTGCGCCCGCGCCTGGCCGACGCGAAGTTCTTCTTCGACCAGGACCGCAAGAAGACGCTGCTCTCGCGCGTCGATGCGCTCTCCAAGGTCGTCTACCACAACAAGCTTGGCACGCAGGGCGAGCGCATGCAGCGCGTGCGCGCGATTGCCAAGGCGATTGCACACGACCTCTTCGACGCGATCGCCAAGGCGCATCCGGAACAGCTGGGTGGCGTGGAGGGCGAGATCGCCGAAGACTACCTGATGGAGAGCGTCGACACCGCCGCCATGCTGGCCAAGACGGATCTGGTGACCGACATGGTCGGCGAGTTCCCCGAGCTGCAGGGCATCATGGGCGGCTACTACGCTGCCAACGACGGCCTGTCGGTGCAGGTAGCCCATGCCATCGAGGACCACTACAAGCCCCGTTTTGCGGGCGACGAACTGCCGCGCGAGAACGTGGGCGTGGTGGTGGCGCTGGCCGACAAGCTCGAGACGCTCGTCGGCATGTTCGGCATCGGCAACCTGCCTACCGGTGACCGCGACCCGTTCGCGCTGCGTCGCCATGCACTGGGCGTGGTCCGCATGCTGATCGAGAAGGAGCTGCCGCTGGATCTGGCGCGCGTCCTCAAGGCCGCATCGCAGAGCTTCGGTGCGCTGCTGCCCGATGCGGACAAGAGCAACGCGCAACTGCTGGAATTCATCAGTGAGCGTCTGGCCGGCTATCTGCGCGAGCAGGGCTTCAGCGCCCAGGAGGCCGATGCGGTGATCGCTGCAAACGTGCCGTGGGGCGAGATTCCCAAGGCGCTGCAGGCCGTGCGCGCATTTGCCGCGCTGCCCGAGGCGCCGGCACTGGCTGCGGCCAACAAGCGCATTGGCAACATCCTCAAGAAAGCAGGCGAGGTGGATGCGCATGTGAATACCGCGCTGCTGCAGGAGCCCGCGGAGCAGGCGCTCTACGCCGCCATGCAGCAGACCGTGCCGCAGGCCGATGCGAAGTTCGCGCAGGGTGACTACACCGGCAGCCTGCAGACGCTGGCGGCCCTGCGCGTGCCTGTGGACAAGTTCTTCGACGATGTGATGGTGAATGCCGACGAGGAGGCACTGCGTCTCAATCGCCAGGGCCTGCTCAGGTCATTGCATGTGGCGATGAACCGCGTGGCCGACCTGTCGCGCCTGGCCTGAGGCAAGGCGAGCATGAGTGACGCCGGTCGCGGATGTGTGGACAATGGACGGGCGGGTCATTGCCCGCTAGCTCGCATAATCCGACCATGATGAAAATCGCCATTCTCGACCGCGACGGCACGCTCAACGCCATGGGTGACGAGTACATCACCTCACCCGACGAATGGACGCCGATTCCCGGTGCGCTGGAGGCGGTGGCCCGCCTCTCGCGTGCCGGTTGGCATGTGGTGATCGCCACCAACCAGCCGGGGCTTGGGCGCGGCGTGATCGATGTGCATGGGGTCAACGCCATCCACTCGCGCATGCTCAAGATGCTGGCCGCGCTGGGTGGCCGCATCGATGCGGTGTTCTTCTGCCCGCATGCGGAATCCGAACATTGTGCCTGCCGCAAGCCCGCGCCGGGCCTGATGGAGCAGATACGGGACCGTTACGGGGTCGAGCGCGGCGAGATGATGGTGGCGGTGGGCAGTTGCCTCGCGCACCTGCAGGCCGCCGAGGCCGCAGGCATCCAGCAGCTGCATCTGGTGTGTACGGGCGCAGCCGGGCATCTGGATACTTCGCAGCCGCTTGCGGCGCCGTGGCCCCGGGGAACGCGTATACATGCGGATCTGAACGCCTGTGTGGACTTCATTGCCGCGGCGCAGGCCGCCAAGGCCGCCGCCGCGCACTGAGGCGGTACCTGGCGTCAATGCCCTGCAGGGCTGCACTTCACTTCAAGAGACTGATCGATTCAACACCATGGCTTTCATCCGTTCCGTTCTTCATCTGCTGCTGATGGCCGTCACCGTGATTCCCTACACGCTGGCGCTTCTGGCCGCGCGCTTCGGCGGTGCACGCAAGGAAACCGTCTATGCGATCGCGCGGGCCTGGCTTGCCCTGTCCGTTCACAGTGCAGGGCCGCTTCTGGGAATCAGGCCGCGCGTGACGGGTATGGAGCATCTGCCGACGGACCCCAGGCAAGGCGTGGTGCTGCTGTGCAAGCACCAGTCCACCTATGAAACCTTCCTGATGCCGGCGATCATGCCGCGTCCGCTCGCCTATGTGTTCAAGAAGGAATTGCTGAAGATTCCGTTCTTCGGCTGGTCCATTGGCAGCCTGGACATGGTGCACATCGACCGCAGCCAGGGCAGCCGTGCGTTTGCCAAGGTGCTGCAGCAGGGCCGCAAGCTCCTGGAGCAGGGCACCTGGGTGATCATGTTCCCCGAAGGCACGCGTGTGGGGCGGGGCGAGGCGGGGCAATACAAGAGCGGCGGTGCGCGCCTTGCGGTGAGTGCGGGCGTGCCGGTGGTGCCTATCGCGGTGACCTCGGCACGTTGCTGGCCCAAGAAGCCGTTCACCAAGCGTCCCGGCATCGTGGATGTCTCCGTCGGGCCGCAGATTCCATCAGAGGGGCTGACGCAGGAAGAGCTGATGCAGAAGGCGCAGGACTGGATCGAGGCCGAAATGCGCAGGCTCGACCCAGAGGCCTATCCGAAGGAACAGTGAGAACCAGGTGGGGCAGGGCTTGATTCAATTGGCGCTCGGCCTGTTCGGCATCGGTGACGATGCCCCGCCCGGGACTTCACGGCAGGCCAGGCCCGGGGGGGCGCGGAGCCCGCCAGGCCCGGCACCCACCCAGGCCGCAGCAGGCGCCTGAAGGCGGAGGGCACAGAGACGGGAGACCTGTGGAGCGTTCCCGAGGGCCATCCAGGTGGTGAGCACGGTGATGGGCGTTCTGCCGACGTGCCGCGCTCGGACATCCCCGCGGCTTCTGCAACGCCTGCAGCCGCAGCCGTTCCATTGCGCAGCGTCCTCGCGCCTGCGTCGTTCCGGCACCCCCAGGCCAATCGGGAGGTACTGCTGGGCGAGGCGCGTGTTGCCTATCTTCTGCAGCGCGTGCGCCGACGCAGCATCGGCTTTGTGGTGGATGTGGATGGACTCTCGGTGCGCGCGCCGGGCTGGGTGACGCTGTCGGCCATCGATGCAGCACTGCAGGAAAAGTCCGACTGGATCCTGCGCAAGCTCGGCGAATCGCAACTGCGGCAGCAGCGCAGGCAGGACGCGCAGGTGGAGTGGAAAAACGGGGCGGTGTTTCCCTTTCTCGGTGAACCCCTCAGGATCGTGCTGGACGCCGAGCACCGTTTCCAGGGGCGTGGTGCGGCGCTGGTGGCTGCGCCTCATGAAGGTCTGCCGCGCGAACTGCACGTTGCACTCCCGCTCACGGCGGATGCAGCCCAGATCCGCGATACGGTGCATGCCTGGCTGCTCAAGCAGGCACGGGCCCATTTCATCGCGCGGCTCGATCATTTCGCGCCTCGGCTGAATGTGCGCTGGACCAAGCTGCGGCTGTCGAGTGCGCAGACACGCTGGGGCAGCGCGCGCTCCGATGGCTCCATCTGCCTGAACTGGCGCCTGCTGCACTTCCGCCCCTCGGTGATCGACTATGTGGTCGCCCATGAGTTGTCGCATCTGCGCGTGATGGACCATTCACCGCGTTTCTGGGACACCGTGGCCACGGTGGTGCCTGACTACAAGGCGCTGCGCAAGAGCCTCAAGGATGAAGCGACGCCTTCATGGGATTGATGCAGCGGCGACATGGCTTCTGCCAGAATGAGGCCATGAAAACGACGCAGCACGATATGACTTCGAACGCAGAGCAGCCCCAGCCGGCCGAAGGCTACGCGGGCAACGTGAGTCCCCAACTGGCGTGGCACTGGGTGCAGGCCGGGGAGGCCATCCTGATCGATGTGCGCACCGATGCCGAGCGAGAGTGGGTGGGCAAGGTGCCCGGAGCGGTTGCCGTGGCATGGAAGCAGTGGCCGGGCATGGCAATGAATGCGGCATTCGACGAGATGCTGCGCGCGGCCGTGCCGCAAGGCGGCAAGGCCGTGATGCTCTGCCGCAGTGGCGTGCGCTCGGTGGCCGCGGCCCGGCGTGCGGCGGAACTGGGCATCGAGGCCTACAACATCCTGGAAGGTTTCGAAGGTGATCCGGATGCCAACGGCCAGCGCAATCGCGTCGGCGGCTGGCGCTTTCACGGCCTGCCCTGGAACCAGTAGGATGTGGCGCCGGCCTGCCGCTGCAATGCGGGATCGCATGAATAGAAAAGGTCAATAGAAAAAAGCCAGACGGCCTTGAGGCTGCCTGGCTTTGCTTTTTTGCCTTTCCGTTTGCTCTGCCGCAGCGCGATGGGTATGGGCCGCGGCAGGCAGGAGGCATTACTGCGGCGGAATGCGCAGTTTCTGGCCTGGGTAGATCTTGTTGGGATCGGACAGCATGGGCTTGTTGGCCTCGAAGATCACGGGGTACTTGTTGGCATCGCCGTAGTACTTCTTGGCGATGGCGGACAGCGTGTCGCCGCGCACCACGTCGTGGTACTGGGCTTCCGGCTCCGGATTGGTCACGCTCATCTGGTTGTCCACGGACTGCACGCTGGCCACGTTGCCGCAGCACAGGGTGACCTTTTCCTTGGCGGCCTGTGTGGGAGCCACGCCGGACACCTTCACCGCACCGGTGGCACCGTCGAATTGCACCTTGACGTCGCTGACGCCGAGATTCTGCGCACCGATGTAGGTCTCGATGGCAGATGCGGCCTTGGCGTTCAGATCCTCCGAAGGCGCTGCGGCCTGGGCGGAGGAACCGCCGAAGAGTTTCTCACCTGCTTCTTTGATGAAACTAAACAATCCCATGCTGTGATCTCCTGAGGTTGGGGGAAGGTTGGGGGAATTGAGCGACTTGCCACTGTAAGGGCATCCCCTGACTGTCCGTGTCAGCGATTTACCCTAAGTTCGTTGGATGCGTCTGGCAAGGCTTACATTCTGCACCGTGGTTTCGCCGGGCAAGTGTTAAATCTCGAAAACTCTGGATAATCTCGGGCATGACATTTCTGGCCATCGATGTGGGCAACACCCGGCTCAAATGGGCGTTGTTCGATGCTTCCCGACCCGGCGCCAATCTCCTGGCGCATGGTGCCGAGTTCCTGGACCATATTGACCGTCTGGCGGAAGGGCCGTGGGCTTCGCTTCCGGCGCCCGAGCGCATGCTGGGCTGCGTGGTGGCCGGTGATGCGGTCAAGCGCCGCGTGGCAGAACAGATGGAGCTATGGGACGTGGCCTCGCAATGGGTCGTTCCGTCGACCCAGGAAGCGGGACTTGTCAACGGCTACGATCATCCCTCACGGCTGGGGGCGGATCGCTGGGTGGCCATGATCGGCGCACGCCATCGCATGCTGGCGCAGGGGCCCGCGCGTCCCCTGGTGCTGGTGATGGTGGGGACGGCTGTCACGGTGGAGGCCATCGACACCGACGGGCGCTTCCTCGGCGGCCTGATTCTCCCGGGCCACGGCATCATGCTGCGGGCCCTCGAAACCGGCACGGCCGGCCTGCACGTGCCCACGGGCGAGGTGAGGCCGTTCCCGTCGAACACCAGCGATGCGCTCACCAGCGGCGGCACCTATGCGATCGCCGGTGCCGTGGAGCGCATGTACCAGCATCTCAAGGACCATTGCGGCATGGAACCTGCCTGCATGATGACGGGCGGCGCGGGCTGGAAGATGGCCCCCAGCATGACGCGGCCCTTCGAACTCGTCGAACAGCTGATCTTCGACGGTCTGCTGGAGATTGCCGCGAGCCGCAGCCGCACCACGGTGGCGCTGTGACGGCGTAAAGGGCTGGGGGGATACTCAGGCGGCCGCGTTCGCCTGTGCCTCGGCCTGTCGCACCCCATAGGCGTCGATCAGGTGCCGCAGGTGCGCCTGCTGGCCGCTGGTGGCGTAGGGGGCCAGCAGGCTCAGCACATGGGCCGCGCTGCGCAGGGCCGCGTTCTGTGCGTTGTCTTCCTCCAGCGCCTTGCGCGGATCGCGCACGTACTCATAGCTGAGCCAGTAAACCTGCACCACCACCATGCTGGTGCCCACGGTGTCCCAGCCGAGAGGGGGCGCGAGCAGGGCGCGATGGCTTTGCATGGTCGAAAGCAGGGCATTCATGCTGCGGCCGAGAGCATCCATCCATTCGCGCACGCGTGCCTCGAGATGGCGGTTGCGCGACAGCAGCTCGTTGAGATTGCGGAAGACGAAGCGGTACTGCCAGTTGGCTTCGAAGAGCGAGTGCAGGAAGAACCAGGCATCCTCCACGTTGGTGACCGCGTCGGCGGCGTCGAGGATGGGTTGCAATGCCTGTTCGTACTGAAGGAACAGCGCGTTGACCAGATCGTCCTTGGCGGGGAAGTGGTAGTAGAGATTGCCCGGGCTGATGCCCATGTCGGCCGCAATCGCATTGGTGGATACGCCGGGCTCGCCGAACCGGTTGAAGAGCGCGAGACTGCTCTCGAGAATTCGCTGCGCGGTGCGGCGCGGTGCTTTGCGGGTCGCCATGCCGGTCTCCTTGTCTCTCTTGCCTTGTCGAGGCTTGCCGAGCCTTCACTCTAACCGCTGCCAAGGGTCGCGCACAGTGGGTAATCGATGAGTGATCTGCGCGAAATCGAGAGCATCACGCAAAGTGGGAGCACGAGCCTGGGGTCACCCGGGCCTTGGCTGGCCTCATGTCTTGCGCTGGCGCGCTCCCGTCGCTGGGGGCTGCGCGGAGCGTAGTTGCTCGACCTCGCGGGTGAGTTCCTCGACACGCTCCTGCAGCGCCAGCATTTCCTGGCGCGTGGGCAGGCCCAGTCGCTGCGCTGCCTTGGCGACGCGCTGCTCGAACAGCGATTCCAGCTTGTCCAGCGGCTCGGCGGCGCGTGCATTCATCTTGCTGGCCAGCTGGCTCATCTGTTCGCCGGCGTGCTGCAGGTGTTCCTGGGCCAGGCTTTGAGCCTGTTTCTGCAGGGCCATGCCGTCCTGCACCAGCGAATTGAAAGCCTTGCTGCCTTGCTGCTGCGCCTTGGCAAAGGCCCCGAGCCCCGCCAGCCAGATCTGTTCGGTGGACTCCTTGGCCATGTGCGGGAATTGTTCGAAAGGATGGGTTTTCCCGTCGTCGGGGGGGGATTTGCGGGTCATGCGGGCTCCTTCCAGGTGATCGTTGCAGGGGACGTTCGGAGAGCAAGTGGATACCAATCAAGCAGGCAGCGCAAGAGTGAGCCGTCTATGATTGTCCGAACCTGTCCGGTGCCTCTGGGATAATTGCTACTTTTATCCCCTAGCTACAACGGGCATATCACGATGATTCTGGTTACTGGCGGCGCGGGCTTCATCGGCGCCAATTTCGTTCTGGACTGGCTGGCCGTCAATGACGAGCCCGTGGTCAATGTGGACAAGCTGACTTACGCCGGCAACCTGCAGAACCTGCACAGCCTGCAGGGTGATGCGCGCCATCATTTCGTGCAGGGCGACATCGGTGACGGTGAACTCATTGCGCGCCTGCTTGAGGAGCATCAGCCGCGGGCCATCGTGAACTTTGCTGCCGAATCGCATGTGGATCGCTCGATCCATGGCCCGGAAGACTTCATCCAGACCAACGTGGTGGGCACCTTCCGCCTGCTCGAGGCGGCGCGCCACTATTGGGCGGCGCTCCCGGATGCGGGGAAGCAGGCCTTCCGCTTCCTGCATGTCTCCACCGACGAAGTCTACGGAACGCTCAAGCCGAACGACCCGGCCTTCACCGAGGACCACAACTACGAGCCCAACAGCCCGTATTCGGCGAGCAAGGCGGCCAGCGACCACCTGGTACGCGCCTGGCACCATACCTATGGCATGCCGGTGCTGACGACGAACTGCAGCAACAACTATGGTCCGTACCACTTTCCGGAAAAGCTCATACCGCTGATGATCGTGAATGCGCTTGCGGGCAAGCCACTGCCCGTCTATGGCGATGGCATGCAGGTACGCGACTGGCTGTACGTGAAGGATCACTGCAGCGCGATTCGCCGTGTGCTTGACGCCGGCACGCTGGGCGAAACGTACAACGTGGGGGGCTGGAACGAGAAGCCGAACATCGAGATCGTGAACCTGGTCTGTGCCTTGCTCGACGAACTGCGGCCTCGCCCGGATGGCCAGGCCTATCGCGAGCAGATCACCTACGTGCAGGATCGCCCCGGCCATGATCGCCGCTATGCGATTGACGCGCGCAAGCTCGAGCGCGAACTTGGCTGGAAACCTGCGGAAACCTTCGAAACCGGCATCCGCAAGACCGTGCAGTGGTACCTGGACAACCCGCAGTGGGTATCGGCCGTGCAGACGGGCTCGTACCGTGACTGGATTTCGCAGCAATACGCACAAGAGCAGAAGGCCACGGCATGAAGATTCTTCTGCTGGGCAAGGGTGGTCAGGTCGGCTGGGAGCTGCAGCGCAGCCTGGGCCTGCTGGGTGAGGTGACCGCACTGGACTTCGACAGCACCGGGCATTGCGGTGATTTCTCGCGCCCCGATGATGTGGCGGCCACGGTGCGCGCCCTGCGGCCCGATGTGATCGTGAACGCTGCCGCGCACACGGCGGTGGACAAGGCCGAGAGCGAGCCCGAGTTCGCGCGCAGGCTCAATGCCACGACGCCGGGACGGATCGCGCAGGAGGCTGCGCAGATGGGGGCGATGCTGGTTCACTACAGCACTGACTACGTGTTCGACGGGTCGGGCGAGCGTCCCTGGACCGAGTCCGATGCGACCGGGCCGTTGTCGGTCTATGGCCGCACCAAGCTGGAAGGCGAAGAGTTGATTCGCCAGAGCGGTGCCAGGCACCTCATTCTGCGTACGAGCTGGGTGTTTGCGGCGCGTGGCGGCAATTTCGCCAAGACCATGCTGCGTCTTGCGCAGGAGCGTGACCGCCTCACCGTCATCGACGACCAGTTCGGTGCGCCCACCGGCGCCGACCTGCTGGCCGATGTGACCGCGCATGGCATCCGCCATCTGCAACAGCATCCGGAGGACGCGGGCCTGTACCACTGCGTGGCGGGCGGCGTGACGACCTGGTTCGACTATGCACGGTTCGTGATTTCCGAAGCGCAGAAGATCCAGCCGGAGCTGCAGATCAAGGCATCGGACATCGCGCCGGTGCCGACCTCGGCGTTCCCGACCCCCGCGGCGCGCCCCCACAACTCGCGCCTTGACACCTCGAAGCTGCAGTCCACGTTCGGGCTGACATTGCCGCACTGGCAGCACGGTGTCCGGCGCATGCTTACGGAAATCCTGTGAGCTCACTTCCGTCCATTCGCGAGAACAACCACATGAGCAACACGCAACGCAAGGGCATCATTCTGGCAGGCGGCTCGGGCACGCGCCTGCACCCGGCCACATTGGCAATCAGCAAACAGCTGCTGCCGGTGTATGACAAGCCGATGATCTACTACCCGCTCTCCACGCTGATGCTCGCGGGTATCCGCGAGATCCTCATCATCAGCACGCCGCAGGACACGCCGCGTTTCGAACAGCTGCTCGGCGATGGCAGCCAGTGGGGCCTCAGGCTCGAATACGCGGTGCAGCCCAGCCCGGACGGATTGGCGCAGGCCTTCCTGATTGGCGAGAAATTCCTGGACGGCAGCCCGAGCGCACTGGTGCTGGGCGACAACATCTTCTACGGCCACGATTTCCATGAATTGCTCGGGAATGCGAGCGCGCGGACCGAGGGCGCCAGCGTTTTTGCCTACCACGTGCAGGATCCTGAGCGCTATGGCGTGGCGGAATTCGACGCCAACGGCACCGTGCTGTCGCTGGAGGAAAAGCCCGCAAAACCCAAGTCGAGCTACGCCGTCACGGGTTTGTACTTCTATGACGAGCAGGTGGTGGAACTGGCCAGGGGCCTGAAACCCTCGCCGCGCGGCGAACTGGAGATCACCGATCTGAACCGCCTGTATCTGGAGCAGGGCCAGCTCCATGTGGAAATCATGGGCCGCGGTTACGCGTGGCTTGATACCGGAACGCACGAAAGCCTGCTGGAGGCCGGCCAGTTCATCGCGACCCTGGAGCATCGCCAGGGCCTGAAGATCGCTTGCCCCGAAGAGCTGGCGTGGCGCCATGGGTGGATCGACTCGTCACAGCTGGAGCGACTGGCCAAGCCGTTGACCAAGAGTGGCTACGGCCAGTACCTGATGCGTGTGCTGCAGGAAAAGATCTACTGATTCCTTCGAGTCACCGCGATGCCTTGCAGGATCGCGGAGCGGACTGTGTTTTTTGATTGATTGGATGCCATGAAAGCCACCCGCCTGGCCATTCCCGAAGTCGTGCTGATCGAGCCCAAGGTGTTCGGCGATGCGCGCGGCTTCTTCTTTGAGAGCTTCAACCAGAAGTCCTTCAACGAAGCGACTGGAACGGATTTCGACTTCGTTCAGGACAACCACAGCCGCAGCCGCAAGGGCGTGCTGCGGGGCCTGCACTACCAGATCCAGCAGCCCCAGGGCAAGCTGGTGCGCGTGGCCCGCGGAGCGGTCTTCGATGTGGCAGTGGACCTGCGCAGGGGCTCACCCACTTTCGGTCAATGGGTGGGTGCGGAACTGAGCGAGGACAACCAGCACCAGCTCTGGGTTCCTCCGGGATTCGGCCATGGCTTCGTCGTGCTCAGCGAAACGGCCGACTTTCTCTACAAGACCACCGATTACTACGCCCCTGCCCATGAGCGCTGCATTCTGTGGAACGACGCGGACATCGGCGT
Organism: Diaphorobacter ruginosibacter; assembly: GCF_014395975.1. Lineage (NCBI taxonomy): Bacteria > Pseudomonadati > Pseudomonadota > Betaproteobacteria > Burkholderiales > Comamonadaceae > Diaphorobacter > Diaphorobacter ruginosibacter. The sequence continues at coordinate 583,297 of NZ_CP060714.1, forward strand.
GGACTGGCATTTCGATGGCGAGCCGCAGCTCTCGGCCAAGGACGCGCAGGGCACGGCATTCAAGGACGCCGAGGTGTTTGCTTAAACCGGCAAGCCTGGGCGTCCGCTCTCAGGCGGCGCGGCGACTACTTGCGAACGAACCACTGCATGGCGTCGTAGAGGACATCGGCGCCATCGTTGGTGTTGTCGGGAGCGATGTCGAAGTGGCGCTTGTCGTCAGCGGCCCGCAGGCGCGCGGGCACCACGGACAGGAAGAACGGGCTGACGAATTTCGCTCCAGCCTGGTAATGCCGGACGAAGGCGTCCCGTGCGGCCTTCGGATCGTTGCCCTGCAGCGGATTGAATTCCGGCACGCCGTAGGCCTTGATGTGTTTCTTCTTCAGATACTCGAATGCATAGGGGCTGGCGCCGTACTGGTTGATTCCGGTGCGCCACGGGCTGGTGTTGGAGACCGAGGCATCGGACGCGAACAGCACCGGATTCCACGCGCCGTTGGTTTCCGACACGATTTGATGTGAATACAGCCAGTTCGCCGGAAGCCCTTCGGAGCGCGCGATGCGGTAGAAGCGCGCGAGCATCTGCGTGACCTGGTGGGAGCGGAACTCGTTCCACTCGCGCGCCAGGGGGTTGTAGTAGACATCCTGCAGCGGCTTGGGCATGTCCAGCCAGTACTGCACGGAGTCCAGCTGACTGGCGTCAGGCAGACCCGTCAGCCGAGCCGGCTCGGGAGCGTGGGCCGTCGATGATTGATCGGGTGGCACGACGACGAATTCCCGCTCGCCGATGAGATAGCGCTTGCCGTCCGAGGTCGCAATGATCTGAGCCACATGCTTGCCCACTGTCAGGGTGCGGAAGTCAATCGTGCTGCGAAAGCCGGTATTGGGAGTGCGCACTTCCTTTTTTGCGCGATACACGTCCATGCGCCCCAGGCCCCGTGTGACTTCGCCGTGTGGCTTTCCGTCCAGATACAGCGAGAGCTTCTGGATCGTCTGCGCGGGATCCCAGAGCCAGCCGAACATGGGGAGCGTGCCGCCGGCGAATGCGTCATAGTGCTGCGCGAAGGAGCGCAGCGGTGTCTTGCGGATGTCGAGGGCCGGAGCCTCGATATCCGCAAACGCGCCGAAGTGAGAGCCCAGTCTGCGATTGAGCCGCTCCACCGTGTCGTACCTGGCCGTGAGCCAGTCCCTGAACTCCTGCTGGGACTCGGGGCTGTAGTCGGTCACCTGCATGTTCTGGTACTCCCCGACACCGTTTTCGAAATCGGGGTACATCTGGTGCAGCTCTCCGGCGAGGGTCACTGCAACGATGTTCGCGCGCGCCTTGGCATCCAGCGTACCGATCTGGCGCGCCATGTGGCGCAGTGCCTGGAAGCGGTATTGGTTGACGGGAATCGACTCGTCGGTGCGCAGCGTGAACGGGATGATGCCGTGGCCGATATAGCGGCTGGTGGGAACCGGACCGGACGCGTAGGACAGGAGGTTGCGTGGATCCTTGGCCAATTCCTGGGACAGGCGGGAGCTGCTGTCATAGTGGTCTCCCATCAGGTACACGACCACGGGGCGATCAATGGCCGAGATCACGTCGAGGTAGCGCCGTGCCTTGTCGGGGCTCAAGATCCATTGGGCGTCGCGCTCCTCGAACAGTTCCAGCAAGGGGACGAGAAGGGTGTACCCCAGTTTCACCTGGCCTGACGGGCCCCTGGGCTCCAGCCGGTCCAGCAGCGTCTTGGCCGCCAGGTCCGAAGTGGCATGGTTCCGGACGCACCAGTCCTGGATTTCTTCCAGGGTCTTCAGCTCGGTGTTGCGGTTTCCGTCATTGCACAGCAATATGCCGGAAACGAGTGGGGTTACGAACAATGGAGCGCGTGGAAGCATCCCGTCTGTCGCAATCTGTGCATGGGCCGAGCCTGCCAGCCACGCCAATGCGGCCGCTGCTGCTCCTAAATTTCCCCTTTTTTGGTATTTGCGTAACAGTGCGAGCGGCATGAATTCCTGCAATGGGTCTGGATCGGCCTTACTAAGGCTTGGCCGGTATGATGGAGGGTTATGCCGCCGGGGAGCGGCTGAAATTGGAAGCTCCCCCAGGAACCCCTGTGGGGAACAGCATTTTTATGATGACACACTCAGCTGATAGCGACGACCTAATCCTTGCAGATCCGCCTGCGCTCGGACGAGCGCGGCTGGGCGAGTTGCTGATCCAGTCCGGCAAGATCAACCATCGTGATCTCGAGCGCGCTCTTACGGCGCAGCGCGAGCTGGGGGGCATGCTGGGCAAGGTGCTGGTGCAACTGGGCGTGGTGTCGGAGATCGACATCACCCAGGCACTGTCGAAGCAGCTGGAGGTTCCTATCGTAACCTCCGAAGAGTTTCCGACGCTGATGCCCGAGGTGGAGGGGCTGCTTTCGGACTTCCTGGTCGGCCACAACGTCTATCCGCTCAGGGTCGAGGACGGCCGCCTGGACGTGGCCATGGCGGTGCCGCAGGACGACTTCGTGCTGAAGGCGCTGCACATGGTGACAGGGCTCGAGATTCGTCCCTTCATCGGCAATGCATCGGACATCGAGCGTGCGCTCGCGCAACCCCAGCAGGAAGTGGTCGATGGCGACGAACTGGGCATGATGGAGGGCGACGCGGGCGATTTCGTCGAGCACCTGAAGGACCTGGCCAGCGAAGCACCGGTGATCCGCCTGGTCAACGCCATCGTCGGCCGCGTGATCGACATGCGGGCGTCGGACATCCACCTCGAACCCTTCGAGGATGGCATGCATGTGCGCTACCGCGTCGACGGCGTGATCCATTCCTCGGAGATCGTTCCGCCCAAGCACAGCGCCGCAGTCGGCTCGCGCGTCAAGCTGCTGGCGCACCTCGACATCGCCGAGCGCCGCCTGCCGCAGGATGGCCGCATCAAGACCCGTGTGAAGGGCCGCGAGCTGGATCTGCGTGTGTCGACCGTGCCGACCGTGCACGGCGAAAGCATCGTGATGCGTGTGCTGGACCGCGCCAGTGTGCGCTTCAGTCTGGTGGACATGGGCTTTGCGGACGACACGCTCGACAAGTTCAACGGACTGCTGGCCCGTCCGCACGGCATTCTGCTGGTCACGGGTCCCACCGGCTCGGGCAAGACGACCACGCTGTACGCGGCGCTTGCCAAGCTCGATGCCGACACGCAGAAGATCATCACCGTGGAAGATCCGGTCGAGTACCAGCTCGAGGGCATCAACCAGATCCAGGTGCATTCTCAGATCAATCTGACCTTCGCGAACGCGCTGCGCTCGATCCTGCGCCAGGACCCGGACATCATCATGATCGGTGAAATGCGCGACGGAGAAACCGCGCAGATCGCCGTGCAATCCGCACTGACGGGTCACCTTGTGCTGTCCACGCTGCACACCAACACCGCCGCCGGCGCCATCATCCGCCTGAAGGACATGGGCGTCGAAGGCTACCTCATCACTTCCTCTGTGAACGGCATCCTGGCGCAGCGCCTGGTGCGCACGCTGTGCAAGGAATGCAAGGAGCCCTATGTTCCGTCCGAGAGCGAATGGAAGTCTTCGGGCCTCTCGCGCTTTTGCGAACCGGGCACGCCGGTCTACCGGCCCGTGGGCTGCAGCGTATGCCGCCAGACGGGCTTCAAGGGCCGTACCGGCATTCACGAGCTCCTGGTGCTGGACGAGAAGATCCGCTCGGCCATCCTGGCGGGCAAGGACGCAGGTGAGCTCAATGCCATTGCCGCGCATGACGGCATGTTGAGCCTGCACGAGGACGGGCTGCGCAAGGTACTGGCCGGCATGACCAGCCTCGACGAGCTCGCGCGCGTGACACAGGATCAGAGCGATGCCTGATTTCGAGTGGAGCGCAGTCGGGGCGAACGGCAAGGTCACCAAGGGCAGCACGAATGCGGCAAGCAGCGCCATGGTGCTCAAGCGCCTGCGTGAGCAGGGGCTGACGCCTCTCGACGTGCGCGAAGCGAGCGCCTCGGGGGCGAAGTCAGCCGTCAGCGGTGCGGCGGGTGGGGCCAGAAAGAAGAGCACCAACAAGGCCAAGGTCAACGCGGCCGACGTGCTGTCGCTGACGTCCGAGCTCGCCATCATGCTGAAGGCCGGGCTGGCGCTCGACAACGCGCTGCGCGTGCTGATCGACATGAGCTACAAGCCCAGCGTGACGGTCCTGCTCACCGACATCCTCGAGAAGGTCAAGAGCGGTACTCCGCTCAGCAAGGCCCTGGCGAACCATCCGCAGCTGTTCAGCGATTTCTATGTGAACATGATCCGCTCGGGCGAGATCAGCGGACAGATGTCCAACGTGATGGCGCGCCTGGTGGAGCACATGGAGCGCGTGCGTTCGCTGCGCGAAAGCGTGATTTCCGCGGCCATCTATCCGGCGATCCTGCTGGGCGTGGCCGTGCTGTCGCTGGTGGCGATGCTGGGGTTCGTCGTGCCGCAGTTCGAGAAGCTGTTCAACGACATGGGCGATGCGCTGCCTGTACCGACGCGCGTCGTGATGAACATCGGCAAGGTGTTTCAGCACTACGGCTGGTTCATCGTGATCGGCGCGGCGCTGGTGATCTGGCTGATCTTCAAGTGGCTCAAGACCCCGGGCGGTCGCCAATGGTGGCAGTCGGTCGTGCTGCGCATGCCCCTGGTCGGCACGCTGTCCCGCAAGTACGAGATGACGCTGTTCTCGCGTTCGCTCGGCACGCTTCTGGGCAATGGCGTTCCCCTGCTGACCGCGCTGCATATTTCCACGCAGACGGTGACCAACATCCTGCTGCGCAAGCCGCTCGAAACCATGGCGCCCAAGGTCAAGGAGGGCGGCAAGGTGGCCGATGCGGCGATTGGCGCGGGTGTGTTCGAACCACTGGCGATCAACCTGCTGCGCGTTGGCGAAGAGACGGGTCGCATCGGACCGATGACACTTGAACTCGCAAATATTTTGAACCGTGAGGTGGAGGTGGGTATCAAACGCACCCTCACCCTGGTGGAGCCGGTGCTGATCCTGGTGCTCGGTATCCTGATTGCCGCGATCATCGTGTCGATTCTGATGGGAATCCTTTCCGTCAACGATCTGGCTGGTTAACAGCTTTGTTTTATATGACTCAAACCATGAACAACACTCGCAAGAAAAAGGCCCAGGCGGGCTTCACCCTGATCGAACTGCTGGTCGTGCTGGCGATTCTGACCATGCTGGCCGGCCTGGTCGGTCCCAAGGTGCTCAACCAGCTCGGCGGAGCCAAGTCCAAGACGACGGCCGTGCAGATTGCCGACATCGACAAGGCGCTGGAGATCTACAAGCTGGATGTGGGCCGCTATCCCACCAACGACGAAGGCCTGGCCGCGCTCATGAAGCGCCCGGGCAATGCCAACGGTTGGGCCGGTCCGTACCTGAAGGGCGACGACGTGCCGACCGACGCATGGGGCCATCCGTTCCGCTACACCAACCAGGGTGGCAGCCTCGAGATCCTGTCGCTGGGTGCCGATGGCGCTCCAGGCGGTGAGGGCGAGAACGCCGACGTGCGCAACGCGCACTGACGCGCTGCTTGCGGCTGTATCACCGGCACAGTGGGAATAGTTCTGTCGTGGCAAAGGAGCGCGGATTCACATTGATCGAAATCATGGTGGTATTTGCCATCCTGGCCTTGGTCATGTCGATCGCCCCTTCCGCCTACGACAGGATGAAATCTTCCATGGAGTACCGCGACGTGGTGCGTGGTGTGGTCACCGAGATGCGCGCCGCGCGGCAGCAGGCCGTGCTCACGGGGGTGGAAACCGCCTTTGCCGTCGATCTCGAGCAGAAGCAATACGGGATCGAAGGTGGCAAGGGGCGCGGGATTCCCGACAGCGTGGAGCTGCGCGCCATCGTGGCCAACAACGAGGCCAAGGGTTCGCGCTTTGCGATCCGCTTCCTGCCCTCCGGAGGGGCGAGCGGTGGCAGCGTGGATGTGCTGCGCATGGCTTCGGGCGGCGGAGTGCGCGTGCGCGCCGACTGGTTTTCGGGCCGTGTGGAACAGGAGCCGGTGCAGCGATGACAACGCGGCCTCCTTTCCTGGGCAGCCGCCATCCGCGTCGCGCTGCCCGTGGCTTCTCGCTGCTGGAACTGCTGGTGGCGTTCGCCATCATGGCGATTTCGCTGGGCGTGCTGTATCGCGCCACCGGCTCCAGCGTGCGCAGCGTCGGTGACCTGGACCTGCGGCAACAAGCCACGTCGGTGGCGGAGTCGGCACTGGAGCGCGTGAGCGGTGTACCGCCCGCGGGACTGGCCGAGTCGGGTGCGATCGGCGACGTGGCATGGAACATCCAGACACGTCCGTTCGATGAAGGCAATACCAGTCCGCAGGCGCCCAAGCTGCATGAAGTACGGGTGGTGGTGAGCTGGCAGGAGCGTGGCGAGCCCAAGGAATTGGTCTTGATGACCTTGCGCCCCGAGCGCGGGCCGAGGTCTCCGTGATGAGCGCCGCCGTGTCGATTCCCCGCCATTCCGTGCGTCGTCTGCGTGCACGTAGCGCCGTTGCAGCCTACCGTGGCTTCACGCTGCTTGAAATGCTGGTGGTGATGGTGCTTCTCTCCATCATCATGCTGGCGATGGTCTCCGCCATGCGCAGCGCGGGTCAGAGCAGCGAACGCGTGGATGCACGCCTTGAAATGCAGGACGAGGATCGTGTGGCGGAGCGCTTCGTGCGCGGCGCTCTGGGCCGCATTTCGGCGCGACCGCTGAGTGGCACGCCGCTGCAGAGCACGCTGCCGATGGGCGCTGCGCCGCAAAGCGACTCCGGTGGTCCGCCGGTGCTGTTCAGCGGCACACCCAACCAGGTCTCCTGGGTGGGCGTATTGCCGGCACGCTATGGCGCCGGTGGTCGTTCGTATTTCCACCTGGGTGTCGAATCTGCAGGGCAGGGTGGCGGAGCGCTCGTCATTCGCTATGCCCCCTGGAATGACCAGCCGGAATTTCCGGACTGGGGTTCGGCTTCTTCCCAGGTACTCATGACCGATGTGACCGGAATCGCATTGCGCTACGAGAACGATCGTCCTCAGAACATCGATGCCAACAGTGAATGGGAAGACACGTGGGGCCATGCTGATCGCGTGCCGGCCAGCGTGGTGATCGCCATCCAGCGCGGCTCGCGCTCGCCACTCGAATGGGCCGTGCCGCTCTGGCCCTTGCCGGTCAGCCGCCCTGGGGGCCTGCTGAGCGGTGAGGACGTGATTGGGGGAGGGTCGCAATGACGAGAATGCCCATGCGCTCCACTCGGAACGGGTTTGCGTTGATCGCCGTGCTGTGGCTGGTTTCGGCGCTGACCGTGTTGGTCGGAGGCATCATGCTGACCGTGCGGGCCGAGTTGCGCACCGCGGGCCTGGCTCGGCAGTCGGTGGCGGCACAGGCGGTGGGGAAGGCGCGATGCAGATCGCGCTGCAGCAAATGCTGGCATCGGGCCAGCCCATCGACAAGCTGGTCGAAGCCCCTGTTTCCTACGCCGGTCGGGAAGTCCAGGTCCGGCTGGTTCCGATGAATGGTCTCATCGACCTGAACCGCGCTCCGGTGCCGCTGCTGGCGGCGGCATTCCAGTATGCGGGCGGACTGGATGAGGGCGCCGCGACCAATCTGGCCAACGCCGTGGAGGCCATGCGACGTGAGCCCGGTCCTTCGGGACGGCCGCCGGGCTTCGAGGCCGTGGAGGACCTGATGCTCATCTCGGGCATGGACTATGCGCTCTATTCCCGTGTGGCTCCCGCTCTCACGACCGAGGCGGGTGGATCGGGCATGGTGAATGTGAAGGCGGCTCCCCCCATTGTGCTCAATATTGTTGCGGGCGGTAATCAAGGCGCTGTGGGCACCTTCCTACAATCGCGGGCTGGCGATAATATCGGCGCCGACACCAGTGGCATGAACGGCGCCTTCATCGACAGCGGCTCTCCCTCCAAGGTTGTCGAACTCAACGCGCGTGTACCGTTGCCCGATGGGGGCGCGATCATTGTCATCCGCCGGTACATGGTTGGCCCCGCAGCAAAAGACGGATTACCATGGCGGGTTTTTTACGCCGCTTTCCGAGTTGAGCTGGCATCGACCCCTACAACATAGAAATTGAAGCATGCCTATTGCCAGTGACGATTTGAGGCTGTTTGGTCTCGACCTGCGGAATCTGTGGCGCGATCTCAAGAGTCCTTGGGTGAAGCTGGCCAGTTCGCCGTCATGGTCGTGGCTGGCACCGGGCGCCGCCATCCGTGTGCGGGGGGCGGCGGGCGATGTCGGGACTGAATCTGTCTGGGAGCCCGATGCACGGTCACGCGGCTTTCGCAAGGTGTCCGACGGACCGGATGCATCCACCCGGCGCAAGGGGCCAGCCTTCGAGGCGGTGGTGTTGCCCGAGCAGATGGTCCTGCGCAAGCGCCTTTTCATGCCGCCGCTGGACGGCGAGCACATGTCGCGCGCCATCGGGCTGGAGGCTGCCAACAGCAGTCCGTTCCGCTCGTCCGACCTGGCGTGGGGCTACGCCATCAACAACAAGGCCGCTGTGCCGAGCCCGGACGTGGTTGCCGTGGACATGGTGGTGGCCTCCCGCGAGCGGATCTCGCAGCATTTCGGGGCGCAGTTGGACGTGGCCGAGGGCGGTCGGCAGCCGGAAGTCTGGGCGCTGGCTCCGGGCCGCAAGGATGCGGCCATGCTGGTCTCGGGATATGGCGAGTCGGCGCGTGCCGCCAGTGCGCGGCGCTATTGGACGCTCGTGGGCGGTTTGGCTGCCGTGGCGATCCTGTTGATGGCGGCCATGGCGATCACTCCCTACCTGCAACTGCGCGCGCGTGTCATGCAGGCCAATATCGCCTATGGAATGCTGGACAAGCGCGCTGCACCGCAACTCGCCAAGCGCGAAGCGCTGATGAAGGCCGAAGGCGAGGTGAAAGCCCTTGCCGACATCATCGGCCACCGTCTCGATGCACTGCAGGTGATCCAGATGCTGACCAATGCCTTGCCGGATGACGCCGTGCTGCAGCGACTGCAGCTCGAAGGCCGCAAGGTCATGATTGCCGGCGATTCATCGGATGCCGCCGGGTTGATGCAGAAGCTTGGATCGCTTCCACAGGTGCGTGAGGTGCGGCCGTTGTCCGCCACCACGCGGCGCCCGGGCATGCTCAAGGACAGTTTTCAGATTGAATTCCTGCTGACCGACGATTTTGGCGTCTCCGCCGGGGATGCCGCAGTGGCCACGGCGCTTGCTCCGGCTGCCGGTGCCTCCGCAGCCCAGGTTCCGGCAAGTGCGGCGTCCGGCGCGACTGCCGTGCCTGCAGCGCCTGCTTCTTCGGCGTCGGCATCGGCATCCTCGGCGGCTCCCGTCGCAACGCCCGCATCGGCGGCGACACCGCCGGCGTCATCACCCAGCAACAAGGCCGCAGCAGGAGGCGCGCGATGAAACAGCTTTCGCGTCAGGACATGATCCTGATGGCATTGACCGTCGTGGTCCTGCTCATTCCATTCTTGATGCTCGGCGCCTGGTTGCTCGACAAGACAGCACAGGCGCAGTCGCAACTGGACAAGCTCGAGCCGAGATTCGCCCGCATCCTGGGCATCCAGCGCAGCGAAGACAAGCTCGATAGTGGCCTGAAGGTCGTCAATGAGCGGATCTCTGCCTTTGTTTTTCCCGATGAGATGGATGCCACGCAGGCGGGCAATGCCGCTCAGCAGAGCGTGCGCTCGGTGTTGACCACGGCCGGCATGGCTGTCGTCAGCAGCCAGGTGCTGCCCACCAAGACGGACCAGGGTTTCGAGCGCATCTCCCTCTCGGTCCGTGCGGAGGGGGAACTGATTCACCTGCAGGCGGCTCTGGCGGTACTGCCCAGCCTCACGCCGGTGATCCTGGTGGACGGCATCAATATCCAGGTCACGGGGCGCCAGACGGCGGACAAGCCGCAGCGCCTTGCTGCTGAACTCAAACTCTCGGTGTTGCACCGCAAACCTGCATGACACAGCCCGCAACACGTATTCTTGCCATCCTGATCCTTGCGCTGACCGCGGGGTTGGCAGCGCTTTGGCTCAGGCCGGATGGTTCGCTCAGAAACACGGTCTGGACGCCGCCCGAGCCCATCTTCCCCGATCTCCAGTTCGCAGACCCGTTGCCGGTGTCGGCGTCGAAGGTGGATGTGAGCCTGTTCGTGGCCACGCTGGAGCGACCCTTGTTCTCGCCCAATCGACGTCCGCCCCCACCGCCCCCGCCGCCCAAGGATGACAAGCCGGCAGAGCCGGATCCATTTGCAGATATCCATCTTTTCGGCCTCTATGGTGGAGAAGGATCACCCACAGGCATGCTGGCCCGCATCGGCGGCAAGGTCCAGCGCGTGTCGATCGATGGCAAGGTGGGGAGCTGGACGCTCAAGGGCATTGATGATCGCGATGCCGTCTTCTCCAAGGATGGTGAAGAGCGCAAGCTGACGTTGGTCGTGGCAAAGCCCGCGCCTCCGCCCAAGGCTGTTGCGGGTGCCCCGGGTGCAGCGCCCAACCCCAGTGGCGTCAGCGCTGCGGGTCCGACCGGAACGCCAGAGCAACGCAGTGAACAACTTCAAAGAATGATGGAAGAGAGGCGGCGGACTATGCGTCGTCGGTGAAGACGTGGTCTCCAACGCAAGTCCGCACAACAGCTAAGCCAATGAACAGATTGAAATCCATGAACTCGCGCCAACTGATCGCTTCCAGCCTGCTGGTGGCCCTGACCGGATCGCTCCAGGCCCAAACGGCCGCCGACCCTGCCGCGGGCAGGCACATGAGGCGCTCATCAGCACCAGCTCCCGTGGTGTCCGCACCGGCGGCTCCCCCCGCTGCCGCACAGACTCCTGCGCCTGCGGTGGTGCCCGCTCCGGCTCCTGTGACTCCCAAGGCGACTCAGGCAGTCAAGGCGGACGGCGCAGGGGATACCGCGGATACCGCCAATGCTGCAAGCTTCGAGCCTCGCATCATTCGCGGCGACGATCAGATGATCAATCCCCCGGCGGCCTATAAGACGCTCGAGGGGCCGGCCAGTGGCTACAAGTTCGAGGAAGCTCCGATCATCGACGTGGTCAGCGTCTTCATGCGTGAAGTGCTCAAGGTCGACTACATCCTGCACCAGCCGATCAACGGCACCGTGACGCTTGCCACGCGCGGCCCGATCTCTCCGGACGATGGCCTGTCGCTGCTGGAAAGTGCCTTGCAGGCCAATGGCCTGGCCATGGGGCGCGATTCGCGCGGTGTCTACCATGTGGGCAAGCTGGAAGCGCTCAAGGGCATCGTGTCCAACATCCGCGTGGCGGGTGGCAAGAACGTCATGCCGCCGGGCTATGGCGTGGTCATCGTGCCGCTGGAGTTCATCGGCGCGACGGAGATGGCGACCATCCTCAAGCCCATGGTGCCGGGCGATGCGATCATCCGCGTCGACACGCTGCGCAATGTCCTGGTGATGCAGGGCACGCGCACGCAGGCCGAAGGGTGGATGGACATGGTCCGCACCTTCGACGTGAACCTGCTCAAGGGCATGACCGTCGGCATCTTCCCGCTCAAATATGCCTCGATCAAGGAGGTGGAGTCGGCGCTGCAACTGCTCAACAGCGGGGCGGCAGGTGCGGGCGGCGCTGCCGCGCCTCCTCCGCGTCCCGCGGGGCAATCGGCAGGAACACCGGGAGGCGGCGGTGCCGCCGGAGCGGCTGCGGCCAGCGCTCCGGCCGTGGCGCTCAGTGAAAACTTCCCGCTGTATGGTGCCATCCGGGTCCTGCCCATTGCTCGCATCAACAGCATTCTGGTGGTAACGCCACGCGCCTCCTATCTGGAGGAGGCACGCCGCTGGATCGAGAAGCTGGACCAGCCCAGCGACAACGGTGCTGAGCCCCAACTGTTCATCTACCAGGTGCAGAACGTGAATTCACGTCACCTGGCGACCGTGCTCAGCGGCATCTTCAGTGGCATGCAGAATCCTTTCCAGGCCAACAATGGCAGCAACGCGACCGGTGCGACCGGCGTGGCACCAGGCCAGGGTGGGGTGGCTGGAAACACGGGATTCAACAACAACAATTTCGGCAACAACAATGCATTCGGTGGCGGCGCTGGCGGTTTCAACAACAGCTACGGTGGTGGTGCATACGGCGGAGGCTTTGGCGGTGGATCGCCATTCGGGCAGTCCGCGGGATCCGGGTTCGGCTCCGGAGGCTTGAACAACCTCAACCTGCGCAACACCGGCAACAATGTCAACCGACCGTCCATTTCTGTCACGGCGAGCTTCGGCTCGATCCGTGTAGTGGCAGACGAACTCAACAATTCGGTCCTGATCTGGTCGACGAAGGCGGAGTACGAGAAGATCGAGGCCACCCTCAAGCGCCTGGACATTCCTCCGACACAGGTGATGATCGAGGCGTCAATCGTCGAGGTGACATTGGGCGATGGCCTGAGCTATGGCCTGCAGTGGGCCTTCAGCGACCCGCGTCCTCTTGGTCGCAACAATGCCTATGCTGGTGAGGGTTACATCGGCGGAGACCCGAATGCCACCGGCACCACGACGGATCCGAGAGGCCTGAATGGGGCCCTGCAAGTAGCGGGGGCATTCACCTATTCGCTGACCAACTCCGCAGGGAAGGTGCGTGCGCTGTTGTCGGCGTTGTCCACCAAGACCAACCTGAAGGTGGTGTCCAGCCCCAATCTGATGGTGCTGGATAATCATACGGCCACGATCGCCGTGGGGCAGCAGCAGCCGGTCAACACCAGCACGACCAACTACCTGACCACCAATACGGCCACGACCAGTACAGTTCAATACAAGGATACCGGTGTGAACCTGGTGGTGACCCCGTCCGTGAATTCCGGCAACCTGGTGACCATGCAGATCGACCAGATGCTGACGGATGTGGGCGGAACCGATGCGACGACGAAACAACCCATCTTCATGCAGCGCCAGATCAGCAGCAAGGTGGCAGTGCGTTCGGGCGATGCCATCGTGCTCGGAGGTTTGATCAAGGATACAGAGACAAAGACCAAGAACGGTGTTCCGATCCTGTCCTCCATTCCCGTGGTGGGTGCCTTGTTCGGGACACAAAGCACGACGAACAATCGGACTGAACTGCTTGTCGTGATTTCGCCACGGGTCGTTCGTACTGACATCGATATTCGCGAAGTGTCCGATGAGTTGCGTGATCGCATGCGCGGCTTGCGGGATACGGATGGGTTGAAGCGGGAGGATGCGCCTGCGCGAACTTCTACGCCAATTTCGGCTCTACCTCCTCAGTAATTTGATGCATTTCACCTCATTCTGTATCCAGGAGTAAATAAACATGATAGATCGCAGTGCAACACAGGCGCTCCCCTTGCAGCAGGGCCGACGGGCGCGCTCTGCCAAGTTGATCACGGCGGGCGCCGCGCTTGCTCTTTTGGCTGGTTGCGCCACGTTGGGTGGGGGCACCCCTGAGGAAGTCGTGGAGAAGCGCGCGAACGCGCGCTGGGCAGCCTGGGTGAAGCGTGACTTCACTGAAGCCTACAAATACAATACGCCAGGCTATCGAGGAACGGTTCCTTATGAGAAATTCGTTACCTTGCGCGGCAAGGATGTGCGTATTCTCAAGGGCGAAGTCAACAAGGTAACTTGCCCGACGGCGGACAAGTGTGATGCTCAGATCAAGCTCACGGCGACGGCAACCATCATGATGCGTCAGCAGTTCCCTAAGGAAATCGTGACCTATGTTGACGAAACGTGGGTTTTGGAAGACGGGCAGTGGTGGTACTTCGAGAAAATCTGAAGCCGAGCCCCATGCCCGATTGCAGGTTGAATTGGCGTGACTGATGGAGGAAACGAGTATCGAGTACCTGTAAATGTTGCACCCAACCAACATCTCGAAGCGGAGGGGGTGAATTCTCTAGGCAAAGTGCCTCCCCGCTATGCTAGGATTAAAAGGCGTAATCAACCTCTACCTTAGTTGCGCCAAACAACTTTTCAACTGGAGTTTCTATGAAGAAGAATGTTCTCGCTCTGAGCATTGCTACCGCTGTGGTGGGCTTTGCTGGTAGCGCACATGCCATCCAAACCCTGGGTACGGCAGCTACTGCTACCCAGCTGGCTTTCGGTGACACAGGCATCGGCCATATGCTGCTGGTTCCTTACTTCACCACACAGAACGGCAATGCCACTCTGCTGTCGCTGGTGAACACCGACACCGTGAACGGTAAGGCTGTCAAGGTTCGTTTCCGCGGCGCCAAGAACTCTGACGACGTGTTCGACTTCCAAGTGTTCCTGTCGCCTGGCGACGTGTGGACCGCCAACGTCAGCCAGAATTCTGCTGGCAAGTCGTTCCTGACTACGGAAGACAACAGCTGCACACGTCCTAAGAGCGTGAACCGTGAATTCATCACGGATCGCGTCAGCGGCAAGGTGGACAAGAATGGTGAGACGCTGGAAGGCTACGTTGAAATTTTCAACATGGCTGACATCGTTAAGGACTCGCTCGTCTACAACGTGATCAAGCACAAGAACGGCAAGGCTCCTTGCTGGGATTCCGCTGTTCCTGCAGAACTGGCTGCTTGGAACAAGCTGTCGAACGATCTGGCTGCCGAGGCTGACTATGCTCTTCTGGGTCTCGTGAACCCAACGACTGGTCTGATGGGCAACTGGACGATCATGAACGTGCCTAAGGCTCTGTCGTGGTCCGGTTCCGCAACGGCCATCCAGGCTGTGAAGGCTGACGGCACACTGGGCACTGGTAATGTGGTGTACTTCCCACAAACCAACAACCCAGTTGCTGCAGCTAACGTGGCTCTGTTCACTGCCGATCCCGTGCTGAACACGCCTGCTGCTGCTGTTGCCGCCGCAATGTACGACCTGCCTGACATGTCTACGCCGTACCTGAATGGTGCTGCTACACCAAGCAAGCAAGCTGAAGACCTGGCCAAGTCCATCGCTACGACTCACGTCATCAACGAGTTCTGGACTGACGACGGCATCATGGCTAACACCGACTGGGTGTTCTCCATGCCTACCCGCCGCTACGCTGTGGCCATGGACTACAAGAACGACAAGGCTCTGCAAAACACAGCCAACGTTCTGCACTTCGACACCAACAAGAACGTTGTGAAGAACGGTGACGCTCTGTGCGTGAACGATCCTTCCGCAACAATCTGGGGCCGTGAAGAAGAAACCGAAGTTGCTTCCAACGAAGACGTGATCTCCCCCGGTACGCCTGCTGAAAAGAAGGCATTCTGCGGTGAAGTGTCGATCCTGACCTTCGGCGAAGAAGCTACTAGCTCGAAGTCTGCTGTTCTGAGCGCCAAGCTGGCCCTGAGCGGTGTGGATTCCTCGAAGTACCAAAACGGTTGGGCTGATCTGGCAACTCCTGGCGCTACCGGCGTTGGCCTGCCAATCATCGGCGGCGCATTCGCTAGCGCTTACAACCAAGCCGTTGACCAAGGCACGTCTGGTAACTTCAGCGTGACCTGGGGCCATCGCTTCATCCGTCCGTAATCTGACGTTCGGATAAGTAAGCCAAGAAGGCGGGGATTTATCCCCGCCTTTTTTATGCTCATCGTGGAGTGCTGGGGGTAAAAAACTCGAGTGCATGCAGCAGCAGGGTTGTATCGAGCGTTCGGTGATGAGTGCGTTCGCGCTTCCGCAGCCTCATTAGAGACGTGGTTTGCATAGATCGATAGTCTGATGAGATGGTCCAGCGCTACCCGGAAACTGAAGAAGCCCGTGTCTGTAGCATCTGGCATGAGCAACGATTCAGCGCCGAGAGATTGTCAAGCCAACAAATGCAAACTGATCTCGCCCTTGGTCTTGGGAACTACCGAGATGCGTGCGAGTCAACTCTCTGTACTCAAAACGCAATGTGTTTCATGCTTCTTATTGCGGTGTGCGATATAAAGCTGACTTCGATGTTGCAGGCCATTCCCGATCAATGCGTGAATTGGCCTTGATATTGAGTGGTGGCCGCTTGTTCCAAGCACTTCACTCAATGTTGGAACATTTTTCAAACAGGATCTCAAGGGTTATGAATCTTTCTCGTCATTGGGCTGCTGCTGCAGTAGGCTTGTGCTTTTCCGCTGGTGTTTGGGCTGCTGCCCCAGTGGTGGTGCTTGAAGTTGGTTCCGTTAAGATTACGGATCAGGATATTCTGGCGAGCATTCCCGTGGGAGCTCCCGAATCTCAGCGCAAGCAAATGTTGCAGAGCGAGCAAGGCATAGCGCAAACCGCGAAAAATCTCGCAGCTCGTCGCTTGCTTGCACTTGAGGCTCAGAAGAATGGCCTGGCTGCACAGCCTATCGTCAAGGCCCGCCAGAAATTGGCTGACGAAAAGACACTGTCCGATGCGCGGATCACACAGTTTGAAGAAGCCAACAAGCCGGATGCCAAGGCCATTGATGACTATGCGCGCTCTGAATACAAGGCCAATCCCAAGGCATTCACTCTTCCCGAGGAAACACGTGTTCGGCACATCCTGATCGAGGGTGATACGCCCGAAGCCAAGGCCAAGGCGGAGAAACTGCTGGCGCAGATCAAGAGTGGCAGTGATTTTGCCAAACTGGCTCAGGACAACTCGCAAGATGCCGGTAGCGCTCCCAGTGGAGGTGATCTCGGCTTTGGACCCGCCTCCCGCTATGTTCCCGAATTCAGCAAGGCGATGGATGCATTGAAGACCAACGGCCAAGTCAGCGACTTGGTGAAAACGCAGTTTGGCTGGCACATCATCAAGCTGGAGGATCGCAAGCCTTCGCGTGTGCTCCCATATGAAGAAGTAGGCGAGCGCTTGCGCGAGGCTGCGTCCAAGCGCCTAGTCACCGACAAGCGCTTGGCCATGACCAACGGCCTCATCAAGGACGCCAAGATCAACGAAGAGGCGATCAAGGCTTTGGGCGCAGCTGCCGCCAAGTAAGCCTGACGGCATACTGTTTCATGGCATCGCCTGGAGCGGGTGATGCCTGTTCTCCCTGGGGCCTTGTGCAGACAAGGCCCCATCTCATTACAATGTGCCCTTTTGCTCGGCCGGCGCTGTGGGGGCGTCTCTTGTGGGCCAAGTGATTCTGGCGTTGGCAAGAACAGCGTTGGCATTCCCGGCGGTCGCTCGCTGAAAGCGTCGGCCGGCTTGACTGATCCACGATCTTCGAATCGCGCAATACGACGCACGCATCTACATGGGCACCTTTCTGTCAGAACTCGCGCAACTGTGGCGCTTGCGTGGGCTTGTTGCCGTTCTCACGCGGCGGGAAGTCGTGGCGCGATACCAGGGCTCGGCGGCGGGGGTGCTGTGGGCCTATATTCAGCCGCTGCTGACGGTGGCTGCCTACTATCTGGTATTCGATGTGGTGTTTGCGATGCGCCTGGGCGAGCATGCGCCCACCACACGTGTCGGCACCTATCTGATCGTTGGTTCGCTCGCCTGGATGGCGTTCTGCGATGCGTTCGGGCGTGGCACCAACAGCCTGCTCGATGCCGGCGGGTTGCTGCAGAAGAATGCGCTTCCTCCGATCATCTTTCCGGCGCGTACCGTGTTGGCCAGCACAGTGGTGTTCGGCCCGATGCTGCTGCTGCTCACGCTGGCCTATGCGCCGGTGCATCACTTTGCCCTGCCCGTGATTGCGGTGATTCCGCTGCTGCTGCTGCAGGTGATGATGACTTTCGTGCTCGCGTATCTGTTCGCGATCATGGCCGCGGCCTTGCGCGATACGGTGCAGATGGTCGGTTTTGCGCTGCAGATCGGTATCTTTGTCTCGCCCGTGTTATTCCCGATGACGATGTTCCCGGCCGCCTGGCGTTGGGTGTTGTGGATCAATCCGATGACGCCCGTGGTTTCGGGCTGGCAGACGATTCTGCTGCAAGGTGCGTGGCCGTCCTGGCATGTGTGGCTGGCCCTGGTGTTGTGGATCGGTGGTGCGGCCGCGCTGCTCTCCGTGGCGGTGCGCCGCAGCCATGACCAACTGGTGGATTGGCTATGAACGTGCAGGCAACGACACAGGGTACTCCGGTGCGCAACGGCGAAAATCCGAACGAGGTGGTGCTGCGCGTCAGCCACGTCAGCAAGGAATACAAGCTCTACGATTCGCCGCGCGAGCGCTTCAAGGCGCTGTTCAGCAACAAGGTGCGCCATCGCAGCCATTGGGCATTGAAGGACATCTCTTTCGAGCTCAAGCGTGGCCAATGCGTGGGTGTGGTGGGCGACAACGGCGCGGGCAAGAGCTCGCTGCTCAAGCTGCTCGCCGGCACGATGCGGCCAAGCTCCGGCACGGTAGACCGCGTGGGGCGTGTCACCGCGATCCTGGAGCTGGGGGCGGGATTCCATCCCGAGTTCAGCGGTCGTGACAATCTTTATTTCGCGGGCAGCCTCATCGGTATCAGCCATGAGGAGATGAAGCAGCTCGAACCCGGCATCATCGCGTTCTCCGAACTCGGCGACGCCATGGACCGTGCGGTGAAGACCTATTCGTCGGGCATGACGGTGCGGCTTGCGTTCGCTTTGGTCACGGCGGTGCCGCCGGATGTGCTCATCATCGATGAGGCATTGGCGGTCGGCGATCAGCATTTTCAGAAGAAATGCGTGGCGCGCATCATGGAGTTCCGCGACAACGGCTGCACCATCCTGTTCTGCTCGCACAGCTCGTACCACATCCGCCATCTCTGCGATCAGGCCATCTGGCTCAAGGGCGGGCAGGTGATGGAGATGGGGCCGACCGAGGCCGTCATGGGCTCGTACGAAATGCACAGCCGCCTGCGCGCCGATGCACCGCAGCCGCCGCAACAATCGTTGCCGCTGGCGGAGCCAGGCGACGAATCCGACATCGCTCTCAATGCCGTGGATGACGATCTGCCCGAGCCGCAGGCCTCCGGCACCCGCATGCAGGCGAATCCCGATGCCATGGGCGCGAGCCTGTTGTCGGTGACGATTTCCGATCTGGGCGAAGGCAAGCCGCCGCTGCTCGAGAGCGTGGATCTGGAGGTGACCTTCCTCGTGCGCGGCCGCGGCGAGGAGCGCCCGAACCTGGGTTTCATGATCGAGCAATCGCAGGGCACGGGCATCACCTCGCTGGCCACGCACGAGGAGGGCGCCCACCCCGTGCGCCAACCCGACGGTACGTGGCGCTCGGTGCTGCGCTTTCCGAATCTGCCGCTGCACAGTGGCGAATACGTGGTCAGTGCCTACCTGTTCGATGAAAGCGGTCTCGTGCTATACGATGCATGGCTGCACTACCAGCATTTCCGTTTTGTTTCGCCTACGCTCATGCCGGGCCTTGTCCGCCTGCCGCATGAGTGGACCTGAAGTTCGCTCCTGAAGTTCTTTCTGCCCGCGCAGAACCCGCTCACTGCTCAACGTTTGTTTCCTGAATATTGATGATGTCCTCCGAAAACGCCTCCACGACGACACCCGACCCCGTCACCCAGGCCAGGACCCTGATGGGCCGTGGCGAGATGGAGGCCGCGGGGCAGCTGCTGGTGGCTGCGCGCGACGTGGCCGCGACGCGCCTGGCTGCCCATAACCTCATCGAGGAACACTTCCCGCTGCTGTCCTATGGGCAGTGGATGGGCTGTCCGTGCCAGATCTCCGAAGCGGATGACATCTTCAAGTTCTTTGCGGCCCATCCGTCGAGCCTGAACCCCATCCGCGACTATCTGGCCGATGGCTGGCGCACCCTCTCCGAGCTGGTGCTGCTGCTGGAGGAGGTGGGGCACCCGCTGCTGAAAACCCGGAGCGTGCTGGAGTTCGCAAGCGGCCATGGCCGTTTCACCCGCCATCTGGTGAAGGCCCTGGGGGCCGATCGCGTGGTGGCGAACGATGTGGTGGTCGATTCGGTCGATTTCTCACGCAAGACGTTCGGCGTGGAGGGTTTCGTGTCGCCCTCCGTGCCCGAGCAGGTGCAGTGGGACAAGCAGCACGACCTGGTGTTCGTGCTGTCGCTGTTCACCCATCTGCCCGCATCGACCTGGTCGCGCTGGCTGCGCCGCATCTACGACATGGTTGCGCCCGGTGGTGTGCTGGTGTTCACGACGCACGGCGCGGAAGCCGTGTTCAAGCAGAACGTGACGCTGGACGAGAACGGCTATTTCTTCGTCGCCTCGAGCGAGTCGAACGCCATCGATGGCCA
This sequence comes from Diaphorobacter ruginosibacter, assembly GCF_014395975.1. NCBI lineage: Bacteria > Pseudomonadati > Pseudomonadota > Betaproteobacteria > Burkholderiales > Comamonadaceae > Diaphorobacter > Diaphorobacter ruginosibacter. The sequence goes on from NZ_CP060714.1 coordinate 603,357, forward strand.
GGAGTACGGCACGACCTTCACGTCGGAGGCGTTCGTTCGGGCGCGCATTGCCGAGACCCTGCCCGACGCGCGCCTGCTCAAGGTCGCCGAGCGCCAGTTCTGGCATCACCAGGATGCCATCGTCATCGAGAAGCCGTGATGGCAAGCCGACACGCTGCCTCATGATTTAAGCCTAGGATCCGCAAAGCATGCATACAAGTTCGTTGGCCCACGTGCAGGGGCTGGTTCACAAATACCTGTCCTCCAGCACGAGCCGGCCGCTGAAGATCATCGACATCGGCAGCTACGACGTGAATGGCAGCTACAAGCAGTTCTTCCTGCATCCGAGCTGGCAATACACCGGTGTCGACCTTGCCGCGGGACCGAATGTGGACGTGGTGCTGCAGTCGCCCTACAGGCTGCCGTTCGACAGCTTTTCGGTGGATGTGATCGTTTCCGGCCAGGCCTTCGAGCATGTGGAGTATTTCTGGTGTTCCTGGCTCGAGATGGTGCGCGTGCTCAAGCCGGGCGGCCACATCTTCCTGCTGGCGCCGTCGCGCGGTCCCGAACACAGCTATCCGCAGGATTGCTGGCGCTTCTATCCCGATGGTTATCGCGCCTTGGCCAAGTACGCATCGCTTGAGCTGCTGCAGGTCAGCACCGATTGGGAGCCGCATCCGTCCGAGGACAGCGCCGCTTGGGGCGATACGGTGGGCGTGTTCCGCCAGCCGCCGCTCAGCGGCATGCAGATGCTGCGCCGCCGGCTGATGCAGCAACTGCGCTATCGCGTGATGCCGGGCTATCGTTGATCCGGCAGCGCAAATCACCTGCATTGCCTGAATCGCCATGAACGCGATGCCGACCCGGAGCCACCCGCTCGCAGCGACCAGAATGGCCTCTTCGCTTTCGGGGCGCTTCGGAATGGTGGTGTTCTCGTTGCTCCTGTGGCTGGCCATGGCGGTGTGGTCCACGCCCGGCCATGCGCGCGAGCCGCTGAATCCCACGGTGGCCGCCACGGCCGCTGGCAAGGGCTATGTCGACAAGGCCGAGGTGCGCGATGGTGTGCTGACCCTGCAGGGCTGGGCCGCCGCATACAACCCGAGTGTCTATGTCACGCTGGTGGAAATCTGGCTGGGCGATCGTGCCGTCTATCGCGGCCGTTTGGGCTTCCTGACCAACCGGCCCGATGTGGTCGAATCCACGGGACAGCCGCTGTGGCTCGCCAGCGGATTCCATCTGCCCATACGCCTGCCGAGGGATGCCGCTCCTGGCGCGTTCCCACTGCGCGTGCAGGTCACCAATGGCGACGGGGGACGGTTTGATCTGGCGTTGAGCGGCGAGGCGCGCGAGGTGTTGATCCCCGATGGTGCGCGCACGCCCGGCATGAAGGCGCAGCTCGCCCTGGCGCTGGCGGTTGTCCTACCCGTGGGCTACCTGATGCTCTCCTTTGCACGGCGTGACGGCATTGCGGGGAGCCGGGGCTTCGCGGCTGCGGTCCTGGCGTCCTTTGCCTTGCTGGTGGCGGGCGGCTGGAGCGGCTCCTCGCTTCCCCTGCTGCTCGAGCGGGCCAGGATCTTGCAGCACGACGGAGCGAATTTCATCGGCAAGGCCCAGGAGGTACGGCGCGACGAATGGCTGATCGTCACGCCGCTGGCCATGAGCCAAGGGGCTGAGCCGAGGTGGCTTTCCTCGGTCAATCCGCTGCATGGCGTGTATGGCCAGAACATGAATGTGGTGGGCATGAGCGGCGCTCCCACGCTGGGGCTTCCGGCCCTCGCCAAGCCCGCGAGCTGGGGCTTTGTCGCGTTCGACCTGAAACGTGCGTTGGCGTGGCACTGGTGGTTTCCCTTCTTTGCCTGCTTTCTCGCGCTGTGGGCCGTGCTGCGCTGCTGGTTCGCGCTGGATTGGCGCAAGGCGGCCGTGCTGGCAGTGCTGGTTCCGGGATCGGCCTATTCCGTGGGGTGGTCGGGCTGGCCCGCGTATGCCAGCTTTTTCCCCTTGCTCGCGGCATGGGCTGCCGTGCGGCTGTTCCTCACCAAAAGCAAGGCTGGTGCGGCTTTCTGGGGGCTGGTGCTGGGGTGGGCTGCAGCGGGCTTTGTGCTGGTGCTCTATCCGGGCTGGCAGATTCCGCTGGCCTATCTGATGGCATGCCTCACGCTGGCACAGCTGTGGCACATGCGCTCGCGCATGCACCGTGGCGTGGCCCAGGCGCTCGGCCTGGTGCTTGCGGCGCTGGTGGGCGGCGCGCTGCTGGGGGCCTGGTGGAGCGATGCGCAGGAGGCCATTCGCGCGCTGGGCCACACGGTGTATCCGGGACAGCGCTCGATGGAGCTGGGCGGGTATGTCGAGCCATGGCACCTGGCTAAGGGGCTGGCCAATCTGGTGACGCTGTATGAGAGTTCGCAGTGGTCCATTCCAAGCGATGCGGCGGGCAGCCTCTACCTGCTGATTCCGTTGGCCGTGGCAACGCTGCTGCAGCTTGTCATCAGGCGTTCCGTGGATGCGCTGGTGGTGGTGCTGTGGCTGTTCACGGCGTTCGTGCTGGTGCACATGTTCATGGGGATTCCGGCCTGGCTGGCAAGCGCAACGCTGTGGGGCAAGGTTCCGGCCTTCCGGCTCGATGTGGTGCTGGTACTGGCGCAGGTGTTCCTGCTCGGGTACTTTCTCAAGGATGCGCCGGCGCTGCGGCAATGGGCCGATGGCTCCCGCGCGAGAACGGCGGGCCTGCAAGGGGTGGCCATGGCGACCGCCATCGGCTTTGCCTGGTTCAACGCGCGCAGCCTGTCGATGATGCCGGTGCCCATGCAGGAGTGGCTGAATCCCGCGGTGCTGGCCCTGATATTGGCCGCAGCCGCGTGGCTTGCCTACCTGCTGGTGCGTGGGCAGGTCTGGAGCGCGGTGGCGATCAGCGCGGCATGGACGCTCGCCGTGAGCCTTCCCTTCAATCCGCTGCAGCAGGCCCCCGGCATGTGCAACTGGTGCCGGAGCTGCAGTCCGCATTGAAGCGTCCGGGCGCCAGCGTGCCGGCGCGTGTTGCCGTGGTGAACGAGGACCTGTGGGTGAGCGCCTTGCCGATCTCGGGCGTGGGCGTGGTCAACAGCTTTTTCTATGATCCTCCGCTCAGGTTCTGGCGCGATCTCGATCCCGAGGGCAAGCTCGAGCCGATCTACAACCGCTACCAGTTCATGCAGATCAAGCTCGAGCCGGCCATGGCCGGTGCCGATTTCCAGATCAGCAGTCCGCGCATGGATGCGGTGACGCTCGCAGTGCAGCCACAGCGTTTCGATTTCGCCAAGGTGAAAGCGGATTTCGTGCTCGCCAACCTGCAGGACGCCGACCTGCTCAAGGGCAACGCGCATCTGCAGATCGAGAAGACCGATGGCGTGAACTGGACGCTGTTCCGGGTGATGTCAGACGCCAAGTGATCCAGGCAATGGGCTCCCGAGGGAGCCCATTGCCTTGGTGCCAGCGTTGCTCGAACCGCTCAGCGGTTGCCTATTTCACCCGTTCAGCCAGGTCTTCACCTGACGCTGGAACTGCGGTGGAATCTTGCGCGCCACGCCGCGCAGCACCGGCAGGGAGCGCAGGTAGACCAGCACGCCGAGCAGGCCGGCCTTGGTCGCTCCGGTATACGCACGCTCCTGCACGAATTGCGCCAGGTAGTCACGGTCGAGTTCGGGCCCGTCGCCTTCCGGCTGCGATGGCGCCGACATGCCGGCAAAGTAGTCTTCGCGGTAGTTCCATGGCTCGGGCGTCGGCGCAACGAGCCCGGCGGGCTGCGAGGCTTCGATGGTAGGCGCGACGGCCGGCACGAAATGCTCGCTGCGCAGCTGCGTGAAGTAGTTCACCCACGACTTGGCATCGTGATCCCAGTCGCTGATCCAGCTCCAGGGGCGGCCGACGACACGCTCGGCGAACGCGCCAATGTCCGGCACGACCAGCGGCAGGCCGGCCTGCAGCACGGCACTCAGCGTGTAGCTGTAGGTCTCCGGCCATTGCGCGGGGAACCAGACCAGGTCCGGCTTGAGCCAGGCGAGCAGCTTGGGAAGCTCTTCGTCCTTGTAGGCGCCATGCACGCTGAGGGCCGCCTTGGGCTGGCTCAGCAGATGGCGGTAGCCATAGCCCAGCAGATGGAACTCGATGGGCGCGCCAAGGCGCGTGGCTTCCATGGCCGCTGCCTCGAGCACATCGGCGCCCTTGATGGCGCTGAGCGCACCCAGCACCACGATGCGCAGCGGGCGATCGTCGGCAATCGCCTGGGGGGCCGGTACCGGCAGCGGCACCGCCGGATCGATGTCGGTGTGGGCAACGGCATGCACGTGGGCGGCCGGTGCGAAGCCGAGGATGCGCCGGGCCGTGTCATGGCTTGGCGTGATCACATGGCGCGCCGCGGACAGGAAGCGCGCGTTCGCGCCGCGCCAGCGTGCCACGTTGCCCTCCATCGGCGCGGGCATGTCGGGTGTGCAGCACTTGCACTGGCCGGGCGCGTGTTCGCCCTGGTAGCGGTTTTCCTCGCCGGTCAGCGTGATGTAGGTGCAGTAGCTGTAGAAGTCGTGCGCGGTGAAGTCGTAGGTCACGTTCAGCAGCGCAGGGATGTCGCGCACATGCCTGTCGTGGCCGAGCAGGTGGTGGTAGTGCACGTGCGACACATGCAGCTGGCGCAGCACGTTCAGCAGGTCCTCGAACTGGTCCTCGATCTTGAAGGCCAGTTCGAACCCCTCCGCCGCCGATGCCATGCGCAGCGAGACGCTCTTGTTGGCCGACGGCGTGAGGATGAGGAACACGGCCTTGCCTTCGAGGTACTCGGCCAGTTCGCGGACGTGGCGCACGGTGCCGCCCGCACGGTCGTGCAGCACGGTCGCGATCACCGGCAGGTTGGCATCGCGGATGCGTGCCACATCGAGGGCGAGGCGATACGGGCGCGCCGGATCGGCCTGCACGAACTTGTGGACGTCGCTCGCGTAGTGGGGGTGCAGGCGCGCAAGCTTGTCCATGGCCGCACGCTCGCGCGGGCTCTTGCTGTCGCCGAAGCTCACGCCGCCGGTGTGCAGCACGAAGGTGTCGAGCAGGTGCACGTTGCGCCAGCCCGAGCGGATGGCGCGCTGGCAGAAATCGTTTTCCTCGCCGTATCCCTTGCCGAAGTTCTTGGTGTCGAACAGGCCCACTTCCTTGAGGCTGTCGCGCCGGATGTACATGCAGAAGCCGACGCCCGTGGGCACGTCCACGACCGCTCCCGGGTTGGTCGCGGCGCACAGGGCGTCCATGCGTGCGGTGTCGTAGCCCGGCGGCAGCGGGTTGTCCTCGCAGAAGCGCGGATAGCTGCAGATGGTGGCGTTGGTGGAAAATGGCGTGACCGAGGCGATCTTGCGATCCCCATAGGCCGCGTTGCGAATGCGGTCCAGCCAGTCGTTGGCGACTTCGGTGTCACTGTTGAGCAGCAGCACGTCGTTGTCCTGCGACAGCGCCATGCCGCGGTTCACGGTACCGACGAAGCCGAGGTTTTCCTCGTTCTCGAGCAGCATGATGCGCGGCTCGCCCGCGGCGCGTTCGCGCAGCCATTGGGTCACTTCAGGCTCGGGGCTGCAGTCGTTGATGACGATGAGGCGATAGGGCACCTGCACGGGCGCAGCCAGCACCGACTCCACGCACAGCCGGGTATCGGCCAGCCCGCGGTAGACCGGCACGATGACGTCGACCGGATGCGATGTTGGCTCCATCGGAAAGCGGGGTTGCATCGAGTGCAGGAACGGGTTGGGCTTGAGCGTCTCGTGCTTGGGCTTGCGCCCGCGCAGTTGGTCCAGCACGATCTTGGCCTTGACCAGCGGACGGGTGGCCTTGAACACGGTGGAGTTCTCGATGTTCTTCAGGTGTTCGGCAAGGTCCTTGAATTCTCCCTGCACCTTTACCAGTTCATGCTCCAGACGGGTCGCATTGCGCTGGAACTGTGCCGATTCGCTCTGGAAGCTTTTGCGGCTGTTCTCGCTGGACTCGAGCGCATTCGAGAGATGCTCGGCGTGGCCGGTCAGGGCGCTGACCCGGTCATTGAGCACATGCACCTCGCCATGGAGTGCATCCACCCGGTCCTGCAGCGGCAGCACCTGGTGCGCCAGCGTCATGTAGTCGGCCGACATGGGCCAACCGATGTCCACTTCGAGCGTGAGCGCCTGGCTCCCGGTTTCGGCGATCTGGCTCCAGGGCACGGGCAACTCCAGCCACGGATCGTCTCCCGTGAGCAGCGCGACCGTGGCGGCCGAGATCAGCGGCGTGGGCGCCTGCCAGACGATCTGGTGGTGCTCCGTCTGGCTGAGCAGCGATTTGCCGGCGCGCTGATTGTCCCAGCTCCACAGCGCGTTGCCCGCGGCATCGCGCAGCGTGATGGCGTACAGGTAGATGAAGCCAGGGCGGTCTGCCGGGTCGAACCGCAGCCGTGTGACGGGAGTCTCGCCTGCCGGAATGTCGAAGCGGACCTTCTGGTGATCGAGGCCGATCGCGCCCGTGGCGCTGAGCTTGCCATCCTCGGTATAGCCCTGCCCGCGGTCGACATACAGTTGCGTGGTGAAGAGGGCCTGGGGGGCACCGTCTTCCGCAGCTTCTCCATCGAGGATGTTGGTGACCGGCTCGGTTACTGGATGGGCGGCGCCGATGAACTGGTAGGCCAAGGCATCGGGGGCGGCCAGCAGGAAGCGCGAGACGGCGGGGGGCAGGTCGTCGAATTGCGTCTTGAATTCCGATTCGGGCAGTTCCCGGCGCACTGTATCGAGGACATCGATCTGCCAGGCGTTCTCGCCCAGGAAGCGCGACAGCGAGCGGCGGGTGAAGAAGCGCAGGTGGGTGCGATCCAGCAATCCCTCTTCACGATAGCGGAACTCACCCTGCAACAACTCTGCAACAAGGCCGGCATACCCCGCATTCGGCACGGACACCAGCAGCTTGCCTTGCGGTCCCAGCAGGGTGCGACAGGCCTCGAGAATGCGCTCCGGCTGGCGCAAATGCTCCAGAACGTCGGCGCAGACGATGTAGTCGTAGCGTCTATTTGCAAATAATGTAAGTAAATCGCAATTTTCTAAATCTGCTACTTCAACTTGCCGATAGTAGGGACGGGCATGGGACGCCTCTGCTTCGCTCCAGGTCAGGCCATCGCTCGTGCATTCCATGGTCTCGGCCAGGTACTGGCCGAGCGCACCGCTGCCGCAGCCCAGGTCCAGCAGCGTGGCGCCTCGATGGACTAAACTCGCGATTACCGAAAGCGACGTGCGTTCGCCGGGACGGATATTGCGCAGATAGACGTGCAAATCCTCAATATTCTGTGTCATACCCGGATTATGACTAAGGCCCAAGTCTTGGCGGGAATCAAAAAATGACACAAGCCGAGTCTGTAACGAGGACAATACGCACCCGATGGATTCCGAGATAACAATTCCAAGACGGTTGGCAGTGTCCGTTGTCAGCCACGGCCATGGTGAGTGCGTTGTAGATCTGATCAATGATCTGAAGAAATTCAGCGGTCAATCCGTCGATCGGGTGATCGTGACGCTGAACTTGCCGGGGGAAACCATCGATCTGTCCCCGGAACCGCATTCCGCCTGGCCTTTCCTGCTGCAGATTCGCCGCAACGCGCATCCGCTTGGCTTCGGCGAAAACCACAATCGGGCTCTCGCGGACGCTCGCGAAGACTGTGTGTGCGTGCTCAATCCGGACATCCGCCTGACAGCTGATCCGTTTGCTGCGCTGGTCGATTGCGCCTCGCAGCCGGGGGTGGGGTGTTCGTATCCGGAGCAGCTGGATGTGGATGGACAGGTGCAGGACAGCGAGCGGGCGCTTCCCACGCCTGTTGCTCTTTGGCAACGTCGGGCGCTGGGGCACGGCGAAAAACGGGTGGATTGGGTGAATGCCGCATGTCTGGTGCTTCCGACGGCGGTCTGGAAGCAATTGCAAGGTTTTGATGAGCGTTATTTCATGTACTGTGAGGATGTCGATTTGAGTCTGCGGATCCGACTGGCGGGATGGACGCTCGTGAAGGCTCCTGTGAGCCTTATCCATGAAGCTCAGCGCAGAAGTGGGCGTTCGCTCAATCACCTGTTCTGGCATGTTCGCAGCCTCCTGCGGCTGTGGAGTTCTTCGGTCTACCGCCAAGCCAGGCGTCTTCCCCCGCTGGCGCAGGCCCCAGGGGCTACGCGTGGGGCTGTGCACCCATGATCTGGCTGTCTCTGATCGGCTTTCTGGTTTCCGGGCTGTGCGCTGCCTTCATCATCCGTGCGCTCAAGGGACGCCGCACGCCCCACTACGATGACGCCAAGCCTCAGCGCTTCCATATCGGCGAGGTGCCTCGCATGGGCGGCGTGGCGTTGCTGCTCGGCCTGTGCGTGAGCTGGGCCCTGGGCGTGGTGCAGACGCAGGCGGGCGATCCCGGCTCGCTGCGCCTGGGCAACTGGGCCTTCTTCTGGATTTTTGCCGTGCTCCCGGCGGCGCTCGGCGGCATCGTCGAGGACATGACGCAGCGCATGCCCATCCGCTACCGCCTGGCGCTCACGCTGCTCTCGGGCGTGCTGGCCGTCTGGCTGCTCGACCTGAACATCCCGCGCCTGGGCATGACCTGGATTGACGCGTGGCTCGTGCAGGCGCCCTGGATCGGCATGGCGATCGTGCTGCTGGCCATCACCGGCCTTCCGCATGCATTCAACATCATCGACGGCTACAACGGCCTGGCGGGCATGGTGGCGCTGATCATCAGCCTCGCGCTGGCGCACGTGTGCCTGCAGGTGAACGATCGCTCGCTGGGCTCGCTGATCATCTGCCTGGCTGCCGTGACGGGCGGATTCCTGGTCTGGAACTACCCCCGTGGCATGCTGTTCGCGGGCGACGGAGGAGCCTACATCTGGGGCGTGGTGATCGCCATGGTCAGCATTTCCCTGGTGCAGCGCAATCCCGATGTCTCCCCATGGTTCCCCGTGCTGCTGCTGATCTATCCGATCTGGGAGACGCTGTTTTCCATCTACCGCAAGCTGGCGCGGGGGGTGTCGCCGGGCATGGCGGACGCGCTGCATTTTCACCAGCTGATCTACCGGCGGCTCGTGATCGGCGTGTTCCATGACGACGAATCGCGCCGCATGCTGATGCGCAACAATCGCACATCGCCCTATCTGTGGGCGTTCACCATGCTCACGGTAGTTCCCGCCGTGCTGTTCTGGAACAAGACGTGGGTGCTGATGGCCTTCTGCGGTCTGTTCGTGGTGAGCTACGTGGTGGCGTACCTGTGCATCGTGCGGTTCAAGGTGCCCAACTGGATGAAGCTGTGATGCGCTGAGTTGCCAAATAGCCCCTGTCCGTGCGAGTGGCGGGGCGGTTTGCGTCAGCGGTCATTCGTTTGCGGCACAATTTGAGGTTGTCGATCTTTCCGATCTCCATTTGCTGCCGGACGGCCTTTCACCCATGAACGATCTTTCCTCGATTGCACCGCGCGACAAGGCCGAAATCCTGGCCCAGGCGCTCCCCTACATCCGCAAGTTCCATGGCAAGACCATGGTGATCAAGTACGGCGGCAATGCCATGACCGATCCCGAGTTGCAGGCTGACTTCGCCGAGGACGTGGTGCTGCTCAAGCTCGTGGGCATGAATCCGGTCGTGGTGCACGGCGGTGGGCCGCAGATCGAGACCGCGCTCAAGCGCCTGGGCAAGAAGGGCGAATTCGTTCAGGGCATGCGTGTGACCGACTCCGAAACCATGGAAGTGGTGGAGTGGGTGCTGGCCGGTGAGGTGCAGCAGGACATCGTCGGCCTGATCAACCAGGCGGGCGGCAAGGCCGTGGGCCTGACCGGGCGCGACGGAGGGCTGATCCGCGCCAAGAAGCTCAAGCTGCTGGACAACAAGGATCCCAGCATCGAACACGACGTCGGCCAGGTGGGTGATATCGTCGCCATCGACCCGAGCGTCGTGAAGGCGCTGCAGGACGACGCCTTCATTCCCGTCATCAGCCCGATCGGCTTCGGCGAGGAAAACGAGAGCTACAACATCAATGCCGATGTGGTGGCCAGCAAGCTGGCCTCCGTGCTGCAGGCGGAGAAGCTGGTGCTGCTCACCAACATTCCAGGCGTGCTCGACAAGGAAGGCAAGCTGCTGACCGAGCTGACCTCGCGCGAGATCGACGACCTCATCGAGGATGGCACCATCTCGGGCGGCATGCTGCCCAAGCTCGCGGGTGCCATCGATGCCGCCAAGAGCGGCGTGAATGCCGTGCATATCGTCGACGGCCGTGTGCCGCACTCCATGCTGCTGGAAATCCTGACCGATCAGGCCTACGGCACCATGATTCGCAGCTACTGATCCCCAGGCCCTTTTCGCATGCGGCTGCTGCTGGTCGAGGATGACGTCATGCTGGCCAGCGGCATCAAGCTCGGGCTGGGCGATGCCGGTTATGCGGTGGACTGGGTTGGCAGTGGCGAGCGCGCTGCGGAGGTGCTGGGCAAGGAGCACTTCGACGTGGCCGTGATCGACGTCGGCCTGCCCGGTATGGACGGCCTGGAGCTCACACGGCACCTGCGCCGGCCGGAGATGGTGAACCCGTCCATCCCGGTGCTGATTCTTACCGCACGCGATGCCCTGGAGGATCGTGTCCGGGGCCTCGACTGGGGCGCGGACGATTACATGCTCAAGCCCTATGAGCTGCCCGAGCTGCTGGCGCGGCTGCGGGCGTTGCTGCGCCGTTCGCAGGCCGCAACCACGGCGATTCTCTCGTTTGGTTCGCTGGAACTCGACACTGCGCGCCGCACCCTCAGCGTGCGCTCGCAGGTGGCAGAGGGCGCGGATGTGCCTGGTACGGCGCGGGCGGTGCTCGAGGTCGGCCCGCGCGAGTGGACGGTGCTGGAATATCTGATGGTGCACGCTCCCAAGCCCGCGAACAAGGAAAAGCTGCTGCAGGCGCTCACCGGCTGGGACCGCGAGATCACGCCGAACGCGGTGGAGGTCTACATCTCGCGCCTGCGCACCAAGCTCGAGCCGCATGGCGTCACGCTGCGCTCCATCCGCGGATTTGGCTATCGCCTCGAGCTGAGGCAGCCAGACACCTGATGGCTTTTCTTGCCACGCCGCAGGCAGGCTCCGACGCCGTCCCGTCCAGCATGCGGCTCACGCTGCGCAATCGCCTGCTGCTGTGGTTGCTGTTGCCACTCGTGCTGCTGGCGCTGGTGGGCAGCTGGGTCGAGTACCTCTGGGCCGATGAGGCAGCGAGCCGTGCGGACCAGCGCCTTGCGCGCCTGCTCACGCCGCTGGCCGATTCCGTTCTGGAAGTCACTCAGCCGGGCGAGTCGTCCTCGCTGGTGCTGATACTCGCGCCGCCGGTGGAGGAGTTCCTGCGCCAGGGGGCGGGCTTCACGGGCTTCAGCGTCTGGGACCTGAACGGCCGGGTGCGGCTGGGCGACGAATGGATCAAGACCACCGTTCCGCGCACCACGGAGCCCGAGTTCCACAGCATCGAGTACAACCAGACGCTCTACCGCGTTGCGCTTCAGCGTGGGCGCACGGCGGCCGGCGAGTTCGTGGTGGCGGTGGCCGACGGCTCCGACCCGAGCCAGCAATGGGGCCGGCAGGTGATATGGCGGGTGCTGCTGCCGCACCTGGTGCTGATCGCCTGCGCGGCCTGGGCGATCCATCTGGGCGTGCGGATTGCATTGCGGCCTCTCGTGGAACTGACGGAGGCCGTGGAACGACGCTCTCCGCGCGACCTGCAGCCGATCGACGAAGATCGCTCGCCACACGAGGTGCGGCCGCTGGTGCAGTCGCTCAACCATCTCTTCGCCTTAGTAGATGCGCAGGCCCAGGCGCAGCGCCGCTTCATTGCCGATGCGGCGCATCAGTTGAGGACACCGCTGGCGGGCCTGCAGTCGCAGGTGGAGGCCTGGGCGCTCGCCCCCCAGGCAATGCCTGCCCCGGCATCGGAGGCGTTGCCTGACGCGCGGGTGAGCATAGGTATCGAGCAGATCACCAAGCTGCGCGACGCTGCGCGCAGGACGTCGAAGCTCGCGCACCAGTTGCTTGCGCTCTCGCGCGTCGAGCAGCCGGACCTGCTGGGTGGCTCATCGGCCCCCGGTGTGGATCTGAAGACGCTGTGCGAGCAGACGCTGGAAGACCACCTGGATGCGGCCATGGCCAAGGGGATTGATCTCGGCCTGGAAGCCAATCCGGTGCAGGTGCGCGGCCATGACTGGCTGCTGCGCGAGCTCCTCGCCAATCTGGTGGACAACGCGATCAAGTATTCGCGCGCCCACGGCAGCGTCACCATCCGCTGCTGTTTGGAGCAGATCGACGGTCTCGACGTGCCTGTGCTCGAAGTGGAGGACGACGGCCCCGGCATCACGGCGCAGGAGCGGCTGCGCCTGGTCGAGCGTTTCTATCGCGGGGAGTCGGCTGCCGCCTGTGCGGTCGAAGGCTCGGGACTGGGCCTGTCGATTGCTGACGAAATTGCACGTTTGCACGGAGCGGTCTTGGTTTTTGACAATAATGAAGGCAAGAGTGGATTGCGCGTTTCAGTGCGCTTCGCAAGAACTTGAACTTGCGTGCCAGTGAGGAATGCCCGCTTTCTCCGAAAGCGGGTATGCGAAAATTCTTATTACAACTGTTGCGAATAAACAAACCCCCATGTCCTCAGTAGAAGAAACCGATGTCGTTTCCCCCGTGCAGGCCCCTGTGCGCAAGCGTCCCCGTCCCGGAGAGCGCCGCGTGCAGATCCTGCAGGCGCTTGCCGCCATGCTGGAGCAGCCGGGAGCCGAGCGCATCACTACTGCGGCCCTGGCTGCACGACTGGAAGTCAGCGAAGCGGCGCTCTATCGGCATTTCGCCAGCAAGGCGCAGATGTTCGAAGGCTTGATCGAATTCATCGAAAGCAGTGTGTTCACCCTGATCAATCGCATCACCGAGGCCGGTGCTGAACCGGGCGATGGCGCCAACCGAGGCACGCAGCAGGCGCTGCGCATTGCTGCGATGGTGCTGCAGTTCGCCGAGCGCAATCCCGGAATGGTCAAGGTGATGATCGGCGATGCGCTGGTGCATGAGAACGAGCGCCTGCAGCAGCGCATGAACCTGTTCTTCGACAAGATCGAGGCTGCCCTGCGCCAGTGCCTGCGCGACGGCGCCGACAGCGCGGGCTCGAGCACGCCCAGCGCCGACGCTCAACTGCGCGCAGCGCTGCTGGGGGACCTGATGCGCGGGCGCCTGCTGCGTTTCGTGCGCTCGGGCTTCAAGACCTCTCCCGCCTCAGACACGCAGGTACTGCTGGCAGTGCTCCACTGAGGCACTGACCTCCTCCATGCCCGGACTGCGGAAAGACGCTGCCCTGGCATGAACTTTCCCGCCGGTTGTGGGTATTCCCGGGGCCGGTGCGGCACTGTTCCTCACACTTTATTGCTCGCATGCATATGCCGTCCCAGCCTGTCGACGGTATGAGGCGGCGCTATGGGTGTTTCCTGCTCACAACTGATGGGTCGATAGTCAGAGCGCCGATTTCAGGGTAGGAGCCTGCGCGTGCGCACCAAGGGTTTTCCCGATTTTT